>NZ_JBPKBH010000030.1:75771-102193 GCF_051388915.1 Yinghuangia sp. YIM S09857
CTCCGTGGTGAGCCATCCGTCCGAGCCCCGCCTGCGACAACGCCGATGACCGGCGGCGCCGCCGTACCCGCGCGCTTCGCGCCGGGCCCCGTCAGCCGAGCGCGGGGAGTCCGCCGCCGAGGCCGGGGAGGCCGGGCAGCGGGGCGGCCGGGGCGGCGACGGGGGCGTTGACCTGGGCGGCGGGCGCCGGAGGTGCTGCCTGCGCGGCCTTGGCGGGAGCTGCGGACGCCGCCTTGGCGGGGGCCTTCGCGGGCGTGGTCGTGGCGGCGTCCGGCGTCACGGCGGCGGCGGGCGGAGTGGCGGCCGCGGTGCCCTCACCGACCGCCTTGGTCGCGGGGACTGCCTTGCCGGTGGTCTTCGACGTCCCTTCGGCCGCCGCCGGGACGCCGCTCTGCACGGCCTTGCCGGCCGCCTTGCCGGTGCCCGTGAGCGTCTGCGTCGCGCCGGGGACCTGGTCGGTGACGGTCGTCGCGTCCGGCGTGCTCAGCCCGTTCATCCCGCTGATGCCGCCCAACGGCGAGTCGGCGTGCGCGCCGGAGGCGCCGAGCAGGGGCGCCATGCCCGCCGCGGCGATCAGCAGGGCGGACTGGGCGACGCGGCGCGTGAAGTGCGTCATCGTGCTCCTCGCATGTCGAGAGTCGAACGCTGGACGGTGGCCGACCGGAACCGGATCGGCCACCGTGACTACCGCTCGACTGCCCGGGTGGTTGCGGGGAGCGCGGGCAAAACCTTGGCAATGCCTCGGTGTGTCATCGCAATTCGCGAGTGATGGGCTGTTTGTGAATTTTCGGATCCTGATCCTGGTTCGGAACCTTGTTCGAGACCGAGTCCGCGGCCTCGTCCACGACCTTGTCCGGCGCCTTCGCCACCGGCGGCGTGTCGGGCCCGGCGTCCGCGAACGCGCTGCGGCCGGTCAACAGGTACTGCACCGCGAGGCCGATGGAGATGACCGCGGCGCCGCCGACCGCGTCCAGGATGTAGTGGTTCGCCGTCGCCATGACCACGAACGTCGTGGTGAGCGGGTAGAGCAGGCCGAGCGCCTTCATCCACCCCTTCGGCGCCATGAAGTAGATGACCAGGCCGCACCACAGCGCCCAGCCCACGTGCAGCGACGGCATCGCCGCGTACTGGTTCGACACGTTGGTGAGCGCGCCGAAGTCCGGATTCGCCAGGTCCTGCGGGCCGTGCACGGTGTCGATGTAGTTGTAGCCCGGCATCAGGCGCGGCGGGGCGAGCGGGTACAGCCAGAACCCGATGAGCCCGGTCGCGGTGGCGATGCACAGCACGGTCCGCGCCGACCGGTACTGCGCCGGACGCGTTATGTACAGCCAGGCCAGCAGGCTCAGCGGCACCAGGAAGTGGAACGTCTCGTAGAAGAACCCGCTGAACGCCTTGAGCCAGTCGAGCCCGGCCGTGAAGTGGTTGAGCCGGTACTCCATGTCGATGTGCAGGAACTTCTCGATGTCGATGATCTGGCGGCCGTGCGTCTCCGCCACCGCGCGCTGGTCCGGCACCGAGGCGCGGATGAAGGAGTAGAACGAGTAGCCGACCCGGATCAGGATCAGTTCGAGTATCAGATTGGGCCGCGACAGTACGCGCAGCGCGTCCGGCAGCAGCGGGACGCGGCGGCCGGGGGCGCGGCCCGGGGCGGCCAGCTCCGGGGTCTGCGCCGCCCAGTGCGGCGAGGAGCGCTTGAGGAACGGCATCGCCACCGCGGCCAGCACCGCGAGCAGCAGAGGCGCGTTGTCGGCGACCGTGCGCGCCGCCGACATGTTGCCGGGCAGCAGTTGCTCGCTGCGGAAGACCATCACCGCGGCCACTATCAGCGGCCACACCAGGCGGTCCGCGCGGGCCCTGCCCAGGCGGCCGACCGCGGCGAGCAGGATCCAGAGCTGCTGGTGCTGCCAGGACACCGGCGAGACGGCGACCACGACGCAGCCGAGCAGCGCGGCGCCGAGCACGGTCTGCCCGTCCAGCGCGTACGCCACCGCGCGGCGCAGGCCGAACCAGATCAGCGGCAGCGCGAGCGCCACCAGCACGGCGTACTCGGCCGGGCCTTCGAGGCCGAGGCGCAGCAGCAGCCCGTGCAGCGACTGGTTCGACAGCGCGTCGGGCACGCCGCCCAGGCCCGCACCCGCGACGTGGTGCACCCAGTACTTGTACGAGTCCTCCGGCATCGCCGCCCAGGCCAGCGCGGTCCCCGCGGCGAACGTCCCGGCCGAGGCCAGCGCCGCGGTGCGGCGTCCGGTGAACCACAAAAAGGGCGCGAACAGCACCATGACCGGCTGGAGGGCCATCGCGGCGCCCGCGGCGACTCCCGCGCCCTTGCCGGGATCGCGCGTCAGGCACGCGGGCAGCACGAGCAGGACCGGGAGCAGGCTGAGCTGCCCGAGGCTGAGGTTGCCGCGGACCGGCAGCGACACCACCATCAGCGAGATCAGCACCGGGGCGGCCAGCAGGCGGGCCCGGAGGCTCGACGTGGCGGTGATGCTGCGGGCCACCAGGACGCCGACCGCGGCCACGATCAGCAGGGTGCCTATGGTCCAGACCACGCCGAGCGTCTGTTCGGCGGCGTTGGTGAGCGGGCGCAGCACCAGGCCGGCGAACGGGGTGCCGGAGAAGGGCTTGCCGTGCGCGTCCGCGTCGTACAGCGAACCCGGCAGGTGCAGCACGCCGTCGGTGCCGAGCCAGGTCTCCAGGTCGGCGAGGCGTCGTCCGGGAGGCAGGCTGAGCGTGTGGGCGGCCTGCCGGACGGCGAGCGACGCAGCGAGGATCCACAGCGCCGCCGGAGCCAGGGGGATCCTGGTCCGGATGTCCGCTAGGTTCTTGCCCCCCGTCCGCGTCATGTGGCGTTTCTCCTGGTAGTTCGTACGGTCCATGCCGATTTCGCGCTCCGGACACCATGTCATTTGCCCCGACGGATGGAAAAGCCGACCATCCGCGGCGCAGGGGCGTCCCCCGTATTCTCGACCAGCGGACAACGAGCCGCAGAACCGAAACGTGCCGCAGCGGACGGAGGAACATGGAAAACCAGCCGGAAAGTCGGCCTGAGGACCGGGCCGCGACCGAGTTCCGCGAGGCGACGCACGAGGACGTTCCGGCCCTGGTCGCGCTGATCGAGTCGGCGTACCGCGGCGACTCCAGCAGGCGGGGCTGGACCACCGAGGCGCACCTGCTGGAGGGTCAGCGGACCGATCCCGAGGGCGTCACCGCCGTGGTCGAGGGAGCCGACAGCCGGATGCTGCTCGCCGTCCGCGACGGCAAACCGATCGGCTGCTGCCAACTGGAGAGGCGCGCCGAGGGGGTCGCGTACTTCGGGATGTTCGCCGTGGACCCGGCTCGGCAGGGCGGCGGCCTCGGGCGGACGCTGCTGGCCGAGGCCGAGCGCGCGGCGGTCGCGGACTGGGGCAGCGGCGAGATGCACATGACGGTGATCCGGCAGCGCGAGGACCTGATCGCCTGGTACGTGCGGCGCGGGTACGTGCGGACCGGCCGGATGTCGCCCTTCCCGTACGGCGACGAGCGCTTCGGTCTGCCGCAGCGCGCCGACCTGGAGTTCGAGCTGCTGGTCAAGGCGCTCGCCAAACCCTGAGGCGGCCGCCGGGGCGCGGTGGTGCTGCCGCCATCTCAGATGTTGGCCTGATACGCGCGCTCGAGCAGTTCCTCGACGGCCTCGTCCACGTCCTCGACGCTGTCGAGCGGCACGCGCACGTTGATGGTGTCGTCGCCGAGCCCGCGGGCGGGCAGCAGCGGCTTCTCCAGCCGGGCGCCCGGCAGCCGGAGGCCCAGGTCCACGCGGTCCCGCGTGGTCGCGCGGATCAGCGCGTACTGCCGCTTGGGACCGACCAGCGTCACGTCCGTGCCGCGCACCCGCACGGCGGTCTCGCCGATCGCGGTGCCGGCCAGCAGCAGCGCGTCGAGCACCGCCCGCAGTGCCGGTCGGTCGCCGTACTGGTCGGCGAGCAGGTCGTCGGCGCTCGCGGTGGGGGATTCCGGGTCCCGCATCTCCTGCCGGGTTCGCGGCCGTGCCATGACGTCTCCGATTCGCCGGATTCACCGTGACGTGAGCGCTTCATCCGATTCGCCCACGGCGCCCACGGTACGCGGCTCCGGTACGCCGGGGCGGGTCTTCGGCGGGACCGCCATCCCGTGTCGCGGCACCGGCGCGGTGCCCAGCCGGGCCTGGAACGCCGGGACGGGGTCGCGCAGCCGGCGGCCGGTCAACGCACGCTGGGCGAGGACCGCGACGCCGACCGCGAGGGCCGCGCCGACGGCGTCCAGGATCCAGTGATTGGCGGTGCCCACGATGACGTACAGGGTCGCGCACGGGTAGAGCGCGGCGGCGGCCTTGAGCCAGGGCGACCGGGCGACGCAGGCCACCGCGACCGCGCACCACAGCGCCCAGCCGAAGTGCAGCGACGGCATCGCGGCGTACGGGTTCACCAGGTGGACCGCCACCGTGAAGCTCCGCGGCCCGCCCGGCAGCGAGGAGATCATGCCGCTGTCCGGGAACAGCCGCGGCGGACACAGCGGGTAGAGCCAGTAGCCCAGCAGCGCGAGCCCGGTGGTGACCGCCAGGACGGTCCGGGCGGCGCGGTAGCGCGTCGGGTGCCATATGTAGAGCCAGGCCAGCACCGCGACCGGCACGACGTAGTGCAGCTCGCGGTAGTAGTCGAGCATCAACTCGAACCGCCGCGTCGACTTGAGCGACCAGCGGTTGACCGCGGCCTCGACGTCGATGCCGAGGAACTGCTCGACCTTGATGATGTGCCGGGCGTTCTCGACCGCCTGCTCGCGCTGCTCGGGGATCGAGGTGCGCAGGTCGCCGCGGATGTTCTGGTAGACCCAGTACCCGGCCCGGATCAGCATCAGGTCGAGCACCAGATTGGGGCGTGTGACCGGCCGCGCCTTGCCCGGCAGCAGCGCCCGGCGGCCGGGTGGCAGCGGCGGCGGCGCGGCCCGGCGGATCCGCCAGTACGGGTCCTCTCGGTGCCGGAAAGGCACCGCGCACGCGGCGGCCAGCGCGACCAGCGTCGGCACGTTCCCGAACACCGCCGACAGCGACGTGCCCAGGCGCGGATCGACCACGTCCCGCTCGACGGTGGCCGCGACGATGATCAGGATCGGCCAGACGGGGCGGTCCTCGGGGCGTCCGCCGACGCGGCCGACGACGGCGGGGAGCAGCCAGAGGAGTTCGTACGTCCACGCCACCGGCAGCACCGCGAGCCCCGCGGCACCGGTCACCGCGACGGCCGGCAGGGGCTGGCCCTCCCGGTGGAACCGGGCGGCGCGCGGCGCGGCGACCACCAGGACCGCGGTCCCGAGCAGCAGCCAGGCCAGGGTCATCACGGGCGTGTCGGCGCCGACCACGCCGTGCGTGTGCTGCCCGGCGATGCGCAGCAGCATGCCGCGCAGCGACACGTCGGGATCGTCGCCGGCGAGGTATCGGTCCGTCAGGAGCGGGCGCCACGACGATCCGGGCAGCCCGTCGGCGAGCACGGCCGGGACGATGCCGACGACGGCCACGCCGCCGCCGAGCAGCGCGGGGCGCCGTCGTCCGGTCAGCCACAGCAGTGGCAGCACCGCGAGCGCGACCGGGTCGAAGACCGCGGCGAGTCCGGTCGCGGCACCGCGCGCCCGGCCGACGCGGGGATGCAGAACGTCCAGCAGCACCAGGCCGATCGCCGCGAACACCAGGGGTGCGGTGCCGAGCGCGCTGCGGCCCGGCGGCGACACCAGCACCAGGGCGGTCGCGCCGACGACCGCCGACGCGCGGAGGATCGGCATGTCGGCCTGCGCGGACCCGATCCGACGATCCGACAGGCCACTCATCCGCCCCACGGTACCGACGCGCGGGTCCGCGAGTGGCGGGAGCTTCCCTCAGCCGTGCAAGAGGAGGCAGTGCGCGGGGACTTCGGCCGACGGGCGGGCCCGGTTCGTGACAGCATGAGAGTGCGGAGATGCGGGCAGAGTGCGGGTACGCGCCGCGGCGCACGGGGGCCGGTCGTCGTGGGGGAGTGGAGACGTGTCGCACCAGGAACCGCCGCCGTACGGACAGCAACCGTATGGACAGCAGCCTTACGGCCAGCCGCCCCAAGGGCAGCCGTCGGGGCAGCCGGGGCAGCCGCCTTACGGGCAGCAGCCCGGACAGCCCGGGCAACAGCCTTACGGACAGCAGCCGTACGGCCAATACGAGCAGCAGCCCTACGGCGGGCAGCCCTACGGCGATCCGAACCAGCCCGCCCCGCCGCCGCCCTCCGGCCGCAGGCGCAATCCGCTCATCACCGTCGTCCTCGCGCTCGTCGCCGTCGCGGTCATCGTGACCGTGATCATTCTGGTGGGCAAGGACGACGGCGGCGACGACCCCAAGCCGGGCGAGCAGCAGCAGACCGGCGGACCGCAGCTGCCGGGCGGCGGGCTGCCGAGCGGGCTGGTGCCGTCCGACCTCGACATCCCCACGGACCTGATCCCGCCGGACTTCGACCTGCCCAGCGACCTGGGCTGACGGGTGGGGTCGACGGGCCGGGCCGCCGGGTCGGGTCGAACGGGGCGCGGCACCCCGGGTGTTCGGCCGACGGGGTGAACGTACGGCGTGGTGCGCGCACAATCGGCGGTCCGCGGCGCAGGCGTGCTTAGCGTCGGGATCCATGTACCGAATGATTGTCCGATCATCGGCGCGCCTGACCGCCGTCCTCCTCCTGTCCCTGACCGCCGGGCTCCTCGCGGCGGCACCCGCCCACGCGGTGTCCGACGCAACCTGGGACCGGCTCGCCATGTGCGAGAGCAGCGGCCGGTGGCACATCGACACCGGCAACGGCTACTACGGCGGGCTCCAGATCCTGCCGTCCACCTGGGATGAGGCCGGGGGCCGCGAGTACGCCGCGCTCCCGCACCAGGCCACCAAGCGCCAGCAGATCGCCGTCGCCGAGAAGATCCTGCGTTGGCAGGGCTGGGACGCCTGGCCGCAGTGCGCCCGCAAGCTCGACCTGTACGCGGTGCCGATCACCACGAGCTACGTGGTCCAGCAGGGCGACACACTCTCCTCGATCGCCCGCAAGTTCTCGGTGCCGGGCGGTTGGAACGCCGTCTATCAGATGAACCGCGACGCCATCGGACCCAACCCGGACCACGTCCTGCCGGGCACGCGCCTGGAGTTGCCGGTCTAGGTCGCATCTGTCGATCCGGCAGACGCGGCCCGGCCGCCCGGCGGCACTTGCCGCCGTGGCCCTCCGCACATCACGGCGGTGAATCCGCAAACCGCCCGGCGACCGGCTCCGCGACGCCTATCCTTGGTGACTCGTGGATCAACCGCCCGGATGGAGGGTCAGCGGCCGGATGAAGCTGTTGCACGCTGCCGACCTGCACATCGACAGCCCGCTCAAAGGGCTGTCCCGCTACCCGGGCGCACCCGCCGAGGAGTTCCGCGGCGCGGTGCGCCGCGCGCTGGAGAACCTCGTCGACCTCGCGCTGCACGAGAACGTCGACGCGGTGCTCCTGGCCGGGGACGTCTATGACGGCGACTGGAAGGACTACCGGACCGGCCTCTTCTTCGGCTCGCAGATGCAGCGGCTCCGCGAGGCGGACATCCCGGTCTGCATGGTGGCCGGCAACCACGACGCGCAGAGCCGCATCACGAAGGAGCTGCGGCTGCCGGGCAACGTGCACCGCTTCGGCACCGCGCGCCCCGAGACCGTCGAGTTCGACGACATCGGACTGGCCGTGCACGGACAGGGATTCGCCGAGCAGGCCGTGATGGACAACCTGGCCGCGGCGTACCCCAAGGCCCGCGACGGCTACCTGAACGTCGGCCTGCTGCACACCGCGCTGGAAGGCGCCGACGGCCACGCGACCTACGCCCCGTGCCGCGTCGAGGACCTGGTCGCGCGCGGCTACGACTACTGGGCGCTCGGCCACATCCACGCCCGGCAGGTCGTGCGCGCGGGCGATCCGTGGATCGTCTTCCCCGGCAACCTCCAGGGGCGGCACGCCCGCGAGACGGGGCCCAAGGGTGCCACGCTCATCACCGCGGACGGCCCCGCCCTCACCACCGAGCACCGCGACCTCGACGTCGTGCGCTGGGCGCATGTCGAGGTCGACGGTTCGCGGGCGGGCGACGCCGACGCGGCCCTCGGCCTCGCCGAACAGGCCGTGCGCGAGGCCGTCCGCGGCGCCGACGGCCTCCCGCTCGCGGTGCGCGTCAGCTTCGTCGGCCCGTCCGACGCACACGAGGAGCTGTGGCGCGACCGCGACCGCATCGAGAACGAACTTCGCTCGGTGGCGGGCGAGTTGGACGACGTCTGGGTCGAGAAGGTGCGGACGGCCACCACGCACGCCGTGGCCCCGGACGCGGCGGGCGGACTCGCCGGGCTGCTCGGCGACCTGCGTACCACCGCGACCGCGATAGGGGAGGACGAGGCCGCTCTCGAACGCCTCATCCGCGGCCTGCCCGGCCTGCGCGGCGTGGGCGCCACGGTGGACGGCGACGGCGTGCGCGTGGACGACCCGGAGTGGCGGGCCAGGGTGTTCGGTGAGGCGGTCGACCTCCTCGCCGCGATGGTCGGCGGCGGACGCGGCCAGGGGAACGGGTGGACGGCGTGAGGATCGACCGGCTCGACCTGACCGCGTTCGGCTGCTTCACGGACCGCCGCCTCGACCTGTCCGCCCCCGGCGTGCACCTGGTCAGCGGCCCGAACGAGGCCGGCAAGTCGACCGCCCGCTACGCCGTGGGACAACTCCTGTACGGCATCGACCACCGCAGCACCTTCGACTTCGTGCACGCCATGTCCGAGATGCGCCTCGGCGGCCTGCTGCGCGACGCGCGGGGCAGGGCGCTGGAGATCGTCCGGCACAAGCGGCTCAAGAACGCGCTCTGCGCGCCCGACGGAACCCCGATCCCCGACGCCGAGCTGGTCCGCGTCCTCGCCGACATCGCGGCGGACGAGTTCGCCGCGGTCTTCGCCATGGACCACGATGAACTGCGGGCGGGCGGCCAGGACTTGCTGGACGGCAAGGGCGACGTGGGGCGAGCGCTGTTCGAGTCGCGCTCCAGCAGCAGGCTCGCCGACGTACAGAACACGCTCATCGAGAAGTCCGGCGAACTGTGGCGCCCGAACAGCAAGCGCAAGATCAACTCGGCACTCAAGCGTCTCGGCGAACTGCGCCGCGAGGTCAGGGAACACGAGCTGGCGCCCCGGGACTTCGCCGTCGCGGAGAAGGCGGTGGCGCGGGCCGAGGAGGAGTACGGACGCCTGGAAGGCGACCTGCGCGAGGCCAGGGCCCGGCAGGCCCGCCTCGGCCAGGTGCGCGCGGCGCTGCCGCAACTTCTGCTGCGGTCCGAACTGCGCGCCGAGCGGGACCGGTTGGCGGCCGCCGGACCGGTCGTGGGTGACGACGTCGTCGACGAACTCGAACGCCTCACCCAGCGTCTGCGGCAGGCCCGTACCGACACCGAGCACGACCGCGCGGCCCTGCGCGAGGCCGAAGCGGAACTGGCCGCACTCGAAGTCGACACGGTCCACCTCGAACACGCCGACGCCATCGAGGAACTGCACGCTGACGTCAGCGCGGTGCGCGAGGCCTCCGTGCAACTCGCCCGCGCCGACGAGGAGTTGTGGGAGCTGCGCCGGAAGGCGCAGGAGCTCCTCGACCGGGTCCGCCCCGGGCGCCTGCTCGATGATCCGGAGGCGTACGCGCTGGGCCCGGGCGTCGCCGAGCGCATCGCCGGGCTGCGCCGGGAGCTCACCGTGCGGGACACCGCCCTGGCCGCGGCCCGCGAGCAGGTCGAACGCCGCGAGGCGAAGTGGACAGACGCGCGGGCCGCGCTGGACGCGATGCCCTCGGCGGGGGACGCCGAAGCGCTGCGTGCGTTGCTCCGCGCGGTTCCCGAAGCCCTCGTCGCCGACATCTCCCGGCACGAGCGGAGTCTCGCCGAGACCACTGCGAAGGCCGCGGCGGTCCGGGCCCGGCACGGCCTGGCGGCAGTCGGTGACGAGGACGCGGCGCGGCTGCCGCGCCCGGCCCGCGACCTGATCACCGAACACCGTGCGCGCACCGACAAGTTGCGTGCCGAGAGCGAGGCCGTGGCGGGCCGGCGCGAGGACACCGCGGAACGCCTCAAGACCGCCGAAGCGGACCTCGAAGTCCTCCTGCGCGGAGACCCGCCCCCGACGGACGAGGAGCTGCGTGCCGCCCGCGCCGAACGCGATGCGCTGTGGGCGCTTGTGCGGGCCGGGGGCGCGGGCGTCGGTGCGGGGGCACTTGGTGCGACGGTCGGCGGTGCGACCGTTGACGGAGCCACGGCAGACAGTGGGATCGCCGCTGCTGCGACGGCCGACGTTGGGACCGCCGACGCGGCGACGGTCGGCGCCGCCCCGGCCGACGAAACCGCCGACGCGTTCGAGCGCGCGGTCGCCCGCGCCGACGACCTGGCCGACCGCATCCGCCGCCAGGCGAGCGAGTCGGTGCGCCGCCTGCAACTCGAAGTGGGCGTACGGCAGGACCGTGCTCTCATGGTGTCCCTGACCGACGAACAGGCGGTCCTGGTCGAGCGCGGCAAGCAGGCCGCGGCCGACTGGGCCGGGCTGTGGACCGAGTGGACCGCGCTCGGCGTCGCGGTCCCCGAGGCCGCCGCCGCGGGCCAGTTGCTCGACGGCATCGCCGAACTCACCGAGCTGGCTGGTGAATCCGCCGACGCAGAGCGTGCTCTGCGCGCGCTGCGCACCCAGGAGGCGGAGCTTGTCGCCCGCTTCCACGACGAGTTGGCGAAGTCCGGCGAATCTACCGCGGCCACCGCACTCCGCGAGCTGACCGGCCTCGCAGACCTGCGCGTCACCGCGGTGGAGGACGCACTGCGGGCTCGCGAACAAGCCCAGGCGGGAGAGCAGTCCGCCGCCGCCGACCGCGACGACGCCCGCACCGACCTCGCCCGGGCCGAGAAGGCCCGCGCGGAGTGGGAGACGGTCTGGGCCGACGTCGTCCGCGATCTGGACCTGGACGGCTACGACCCGGAGAGCCTGGCCGCCGCCGTCGACACCCTCGCCGAGGTCGGACGCAAGGCGTCGGCGGTCGCGGAGGCCACCCGCCGCCGCGACGAATCGGCGGCCCGTGTCACCGACTTCGACGGACGGTTGACCACCCTGCTGGCCACCGCCTGGCAGAGCGAACCGGCCGCGGGCGACGCCCGGTTCACCCAGGTCGCCGAGCACCATGCGGCGCTGTCCCGGGCCCGCGCCGCGCGCGACGCCCGCGAACTGCACGCCGGGCAGGCCGAACGGCTCGGACGGCGGATCGAGAACGGCGAGGCGGTCGCGCTCGCCGCCGAACGCGAACTCGCGGCGCTGGTCGAGGCGGCGGGCGTGGCCGACGAGAAGGCGCTGCGCGACGCGGTGGCGCGCACTCTCGCCCTGCGCACGACCGGAGACGAACTGGCGGCCGTCGAAGGGCTGTTGCGGGACAGTGGGATGCCCGTCGCGGAGTTGGAGCGCTTGGCCGGGGACTGGAGCCCCGCCGATCTCGACGCGGAGCTGCTCCAGTTGGCCACGGATGTCGAGCGGGCGCAGGCGGCGTACGACACCGCGGGCACCGAACTGGGGCGTGTCCGCCAGGTGTTGGCGGCCATCGACGACTCGGCGCGCGCCGCCCAGGCACAGGAGGCGGCGTCCGCCCAGGTGGCGGAGCTGGCCGTGGACGTCGAGCAGTACGTGCGCCTCGAACTCGCGCGCGTGGTGCTCCAGCGCTGCATCGAGGAGTACCGCCGGGACAACCAGGACCCGGTGCTGATGCGCGCCCAGGACCTGTTCGCCGCGCTCACCGGCGGCCGGTTCGCCGAGCTGGTGACCGAGACCGAGCCGAAGAAGGGCAGTCCGGTCCTCAAGGCACGCCGCGCGGGCGCGGGCCCGGACGCCGAGCCCGTCCCGGTCGAGGCGATGAGCGAAGGCACCCGCGACCAGCTCTACCTGGCCCTGCGGCTCGCGACGCTGGAACGTTACGCGGACGCCGACCGCACGATGCCGCTGATCCTGGACGACATCGCCATGACGTTCGACGACGGCCGCACGCGGGCGCTGTTCACCGTGCTGGACGCGATGGCCGACCGCTTCCAGGTCGTGCTGTTCACCCATCACGCGCACTTGGGCGACCTGGCCCGCGCCGCGCTGCCGCAAGGGAGGGCGCACGTCCACGAGTTGCCGGGGTTTTCCGCGAACTGAACGGCACCGGGGTCGGCAACTCCCGCCGGAGGCCGAGCGATTCGGCGACCGATGCGTCGATCGGCGGATCTGTCGGCCGATTCGCTGGTCCCCGAGCGGGTTCGCGACCCCGGTGCCGCAAGCTCCCCGAGGCTCAATCCAGGCCCAGCACCGGACCCTCCGTCCAGCGGAAGACGTGGGCCAGGCGCGGCGCCACGATAGACCCCGGCACCTCGCCGTCGAACCAGCGGTCGACGTACGTCCAGTGGTACGGGTGCGTCAGGTACTCGCCGCTCAGCCCCTCGACGTCGGCGAACTCCTGCTCCCACACGTGCGTCCACACCGACGGCGACCGGTCCTGGTCGACGCGGCTCAGTGCCCAGCCCCGGATCGTGGAGATGTGGTCCGGCATGGCCGTCAGGTCCGCCTCGAACCGGGCGACGGCCTCCGGGTCGGCGTCCGCGCGCACGGTCAGCAGCAGGGTGCGCTTCACGCGGCGCCCGTCCAGCGCGACCGCCTTGGCGCGTACGGGTGTCAGAGCCACCGCCTCGGACGCCCCGACGGGCGGTCGGTCGCCGGTGTAGTCCCACGTGGCTCCGGTGCCGCCGACGCTCCCGGGCAGGTCGGGGCCGCCGACCGCGCCGTCCGGGACCGGCGCGTCGGCGGGGGCGAGCGCCACCCAGCGGGTCATGCGGGCACCTCCGCGTGCGCGGCCGGTGCGGGGTCCACGGCCGTGACATGCCGCTCGCGTCGCACCGCGATCTTGTCGGTGGCGGACCAGAACGCCGCGACCGCCGGGTCCGTGCCCGCGGCCGCGCGCATGCCGAAGAACGCGCGGACGCCGGGCAGTGTCCACAGGATGTGGACGGCGACGGCGTCCGTCCCCACGTGCTCGTGCGCGACCGAGTCGAGCGCGAGCCCGCGGCGTGCCGCGCCCGGGGCGTACTCGCGGTGCAGCCGCTCGGTCCAGGACTCGACGTCGCCGCGGTGCAGCACGACCGTGTCGTGGATGCGCACCGGCGGTCCCGCCTGCACGGCCGTCACAGCTTGTCCAGGACTTCGTCGCGGTAGCGGGCGATCTGGTCGCGCAGGGCATCCAGGCCGCGCGGGCCGAGCAGACCGTCGTCGCCCGCGATGCGCGGCGCGATGACCAGGCGCGTGGCGCCGTTCTCCGTGTAGCCGCGGACCCACGCCGGGTCGTTCTCGCGGGTGCGGTCGCAGCTTCCGGGCCACGCGGTGATCTCGACCGCGTCGGCGTCCCGGCCCGCCTCGGCCGAGGTGCGACGCAGCAGGTCGGCCTGGGCCGCGAAGTCCTCCGGGGTGATCGTGTACGGGAACCACCCGTCGCCGATACGGCCCGCCCGCCCCACCGCCGGGTCGCTGTTGCCGCCCAGCACGACGGGCACGGCTCCGGATGCCGGGCGGGGGAGCGAGTTGAGCCGGCTGAACGACACGTGCCGCCCCTCGTACGAGGCCGGGGCGTCGGCCCACAGCGCCCGCATCGCGCCGATGGTCTCCTCCAGGCGCCGGCCTCGGTCGGCGTACGGCGCGCCGACGGCGGCGTACTCCTCCTTCTGCCAGCCGATGCCCAGGCCCAGCATCAGGCGTCCGTCGGAGTGCCGGTCGATCGTCGCGACGCGCTTGGCGAGCACCACAGGGCTGTGCAGCGGGGCGACGACCATCGCGGTGCCGAAACGCAGCGTGCCGGTGGCCCCGGCCAGGAATGCGATGGTCTCCAGCGGGTCGGGCATCGGGACGTTCTCGCCGCCGCTCGGCGTACGGCCGGATTCCGAATAGGGGTACAGCGGTTCGTAGTTCTCCGCGATGACCACGTGTTCCACGGTCCAGAGGGATTCCACGCCGCACTCTTCCAGCGTTCCGGCGAAGTCGCGCAGGAAACCGCCGGAAGTGATCAATCCGTCCGCGAACGGTGCCATCATGCCGAGTCTGAGCATGGGGATCCTCCCCCTTGGTGCTGTGCCGCGCCCGGTGCGCGGTGCTGGGACGGCTGTCTAATGGGATCGATTAATATCCGGTTGTGGGCGTGACTACAAGACCGACCGAGGCGTCGGCGGGACGCGGGCGGACGCGTACGGCGGCGGAGACGACGCGGCGTCGGCTGGTGCGCGCGGCGGAGCAGCTGTTCGCCGAACACGGCGTGGACGGGGCGCGGACCCGGGACATCACCGAGCGGGCCGGTCAGGCCAACTCCTCGGCGCTGCACTACCACTTCGGGTCCCGGGACGGGCTTTTGCGGGCGATCCTCGCGGAACACAAGGCGCGCGTCGAGCACGCTCTCGAAATCGGCCTGGCGCAGTCGCGCGAACCCGGCGCGGGGGAGGCGGCCGGGGCGACGGAACTCACACGGCTCGTCGGCGCGTACGTCGAGGCCGAGGCGTCCGAGCTGCGGGACGAGAGCGGGCGGGACTGCCTGCGGATCGTCACCCAACTGGCGCACGAGACCGGGTTCCGGGACGGCCGCCCGCACGAGACGCTGGCCGGGGGCGTGTTGTGGGGGGTGTTCACCCGCATCGCCGGACTGGTCCGGGCCGGCGGCGTCCCCGAGGCGCTGGCGAACGAACGGGTCGAGCTGATGGTGATGCTGGTCGGCTCCGCTTTCGCCGACCGGGCGCGGCACGTCCAGGCGGGACGGCCGCGACCGGTTGAGGGTGCGGCGTTCCGGGCCGACCTGGTCCGGGTCGTCGTCGCGATGTTGACGGCGCCGGGACCGTACTAGCGGGCGCTTCCGCGTCGTGGGCGGGTGTCCGCGTATCGGCCCTGCCCTGAGGCGGGCCTTTCGGGCCCCTCAGGGTTTCAGTGCACGGGCTTGAGCTCGTCGTGCCGGTAGAGCGGGCGCAGCCCGTTCACCAGACGCACGCCGTACCAGCGGAAGGGGGCGATCGGGGGCCGGTGGGCGTCGCCGTAGACGTCCGCCACCTCACCCAGCTCACCCGCACTCAGGCCGACCTGGACACGCACGCGTGTCCCGACCGGGTATCCCTGGCCCCACGACTTGGACTTGGTATCACCCATGAGGGCACCGCCCTTCTGGCCGGTGGCCATCGCGACCACGTCGGCCGTTACAGACCCCCGCGTCGGTACCTTCGGCTCGCCACCCACCCGCCTTGAGGGCATTTGAGTGATAAACCACCGATTCATCCATAAGAACCACTCCCCACCCGCCAAACGGCCCAACGTCCCCCGAACCCCGCCGCCGGCAGTCCGCTCACCCGCCGGGGCCGATCCCTCGCCACCCGGCCGCGCCGCGGGCGTGCGGCACGGCATGGGCAGCGGGAGGCAGAGGCGCCTGCCCACCCCCCAACTGCTCGCCCCCGCGACCAGCCGCCCCGGCGCGACCGGACGACGGCCCCGCAAACCACCCCTCACCGGTGTGTCGCGCGGGTGCCGACGGGCAAGCCGGCCGTGTGCGCGCGTTCCGCTTCGACGGGGGAATTCGTCGGCCCGTGCGGCCCAGCCGGGGCCTCGTCGGACCCGAGTCCAGCCTCATCCCGATCTCGGCCGGCGCTTCAGACGCCGTCAGGGCTCCGGTTTCGCCTGCTTCATCTCGTTCCCTGCTGCGTCGCGCGCCTCTTCCTCGGGTGTCAGTCGACGAGGTGGGTCACGGCATACGTGGTCATGGCGTCCGACAGATACGCGGCCAGGCCGGGGCGGGTGGTGTCGTAGACCTCCTGGAACCGCGGGTCGTCGACGTAGAGGCGGCCCAGGCCGCTGTAGGCGTCGGCGTCCGGAGTCCAGAAAGCCGACAGCCAGCGGTAGTGGTCGGCGACGGCGTCGAGCGTGCGGGGGTCGTCGGTCGGGACGCCCTCGTCCAGCAGCGCGGCCATGCGTGTGACGACTGCCTCGAACTGCTCCTGGAGCGCCCGCTTCTCGGTGTCGCCGAGGCGTGCGACGCGTCGGTGCGACTCGTCCACGGCCTCGTCGCCCCAGCGTTCGCGGGCCTCCTGCTCATATCGGTCGGGCTCGAACCCGTCGAACCACGCCTCCGGATCCCTGCGCGTCATCGTCGCCTCCTTCGTATGCTCGGCGATGGTCCGCTCGACCGTGCGGACGAGCCGCGCCAGCCGGTCCCGCTCGCGCGTCAGTTCCGCGAGGTGCGCGCGGAGCGCGGCCGTCTCGTCGCCGCCCTCGGCGAGGACCGCCGCGATGGCGTCCAGCCCCATGCCCAGTTCGCGCAGCACGAGGATCCGCTGAAGGCGCAGCAGCTCCGCCTCGCCGTAGTGGCGGTAGCCGCCGCGGCCGACGTACGCCGGCGGCAGCAGCCCGATCGCGTCGTAGTGCCGCAGTGTGCGCGACGTGACCCCCGACATCCGCGCGACCTCGGCGATCGTCCAGCTCACGGCGGCCTCCACGGGTGTCGTGCGGGCGGATGCGCACGACCGGCACCATCCCGGCCGGTGCTCCGGCCGTGCTTCCCACGCTAGAAGTTGACGCGACGGCAAGGTCAAGCGTGTTCGGTGAGGCGTCGTTCGTCCTCCCTGATCGGGATGTCGTTGATGCTCGCCTCGCGCCGCCGCATCAGCCCGTCGTCGTCGAACTCCCACTGCTCGTTGCCGTGGCTCCGCCACCACTGGCCGTCGGCGTCGTGCCACTCGTACTCGAACCGCACCGAGATGCGGTTGCCGGTGTACGCCCACAGCTCCTTGCGCAGCCGGTAGTCGAGTTCGCGCGCCCACTTCTCGGCCAGAAACGCGCGGATCTCGGCGCGCCCGACCAGGAACCGGTCGCGGTTCCGCCACACGGAGTCCTCGGTGTAGGCGAGCGCGACGCGTTCCGGGTCGCGCGTGTTCCAGGCGTCCTCGGCGGCCTGCACCTTCGCCCGGGCGGTGGCTTCGGTGAACGGCGGGACGGGCGGGCGTACGGCACTCACGGCGGCTCCTCGGTCGACGGGGGTCCCCAGTGCGAGAACGGTCGTTCTCGCGACCTTGTGCGCGCTAATGTAGAGAACGACCGTTCTCGGCGCAAGGAGGAAACCGGTGGACGACACCGAAGCCCGCGACCGCCTCCTCGACACCGCCGAGGCGCTGTTCTACGCCCGCGGCGTGCAGGCCGTCGGCATGGACGAGATCCGGACCGCCTCCGGCGTGCCGCTCAAGCGCCTGTACCGCGTCTTCCCGGCGAAGGCCGACCTGGTCGCCGCCTATCTCGCGCGCCGCGACGGCCGGTGGATCGGCGACCTGCGGGCCGCCGCGGCCGAGGCCCCCGATGACCCGCTCCGCGCGGTGTTCGACTGGCTCGCCGACTGGTTCCGCGAACCGGGCTTCCGGGGCTGCGCGTTCGTCAACGCCTTCGGCGAGCTCGGGCACGCGTCCGATGCCGTGGTCGACATAGTGCGCGGGCACAAGCGCGCGCTCCGCGAGGTCCTGGGCGAGGTCGCCGACCACGCGGGCGGCGGTACGGAACTGGCCGACCAGCTCGTGCTGCTCGTCGAGGGCGCCATCACGACCGCCGCGCTCGACCCGGGGCCGGAGCCGGCGCGCAGCGCCTACCGGGCCGCCGTGGTGCTCGCCACCACGGCAAAGGGTACGAGCGCCGCGACCTGACGCCTGACAGGCTGTGCTCCGTGGACGTGCTTCTGTGGATCACCGCGCTGTCCGGCGCCGCATGGGTGTACCTCGCGCTGGCACACGGCGGCTTCTGGCGGACCGACACCCGCCTCGCGGCACGGGGCTCGCGTACGCCGCCCGCCGAACCGCCGTCGGTCGCCGTCGTCGTCCCGGCCCGCGACGAGGCGGACGTCATCGGCGTTTCGCTGCCCACCCTGCTCGCGCAGAACTACCCCGGATCCGCCCGGGTGATCCTCGTCGACGACGGCAGCACCGACGGCACCGGCGCCCTCGCCCGGACCCTCGGCGACGCGCCCGGCGCCCGCCTGCCGCTCACCGTCACCACCCCCGGACCGCCGCCGCGCGGCTGGACCGGCAAGCTGTGGGCGGTCCGGCACGGCGTCGAACTGGCCGGGGATGCCGAGTTCCTGCTGCTCACCGACGCCGACATCGCGCACGCGCCGGACTCCCTCGCCCGGTTGACCGCCGAGGCCGCCGACGAACGCCTCGACCTGGTCTCGGTCATGGCCCGCCTCCGCGTGGCCACCAGGTGGGAGCGCCTGATCGTGCCCGCGTTCGTGTACTTCTTCGGCAAGCTCTTCCCGTTCCGCCGGGTCAACCGGCACGGCGCCAGGACCGCGGCGGCCGCGGGCGGATGCGTCCTGGTCCGCCGCACGTCGCTCGCCGAGGCCGGCGGCATCGACGCGATCCGGGACGCGGTGATCGACGACGTCTCACTCGGCACGCTGGTCAAGCGCGGCGGCGGCCGCATCCGCCTGGTCCTCGCCGACCCGCCGCGCCGCCACGCTACGGAGTGGTGGCCGGTGCACGTCGACAGCGTCCGGCCGTACCCCGCGCTCGCCGACCTGTGGCGCATGGTCTCGCGCAGCGCCTTTGCCCAACTGCGGCACTCCTGGCTGCTGCTGGCCGGTACGGTCTTCGGCCTCGCGTTCGTCTACCTCGCCGCTCCGGTGGCCCTGGTCGTCGGGGTGGCCGCGGGCGCGTGGCCACTCGCGCTCCTCGGCGCCGGCGTCTGGGCGCTGATGACCGCGACCTACGTGCCGATGGTCCGCTACTACGGACGCCCGTCCTACGAGGCGCTGTTGCTGCCCTTCGCCGCGACGCTCTATCTGGGCATGACCGTCGACTCCGCGATCCAACACGCACGCGGCCGCGGCGCAGCATGGAAGGGCCGCACCTACCCGGCCCCGGGATCGACGGCCGCCCCGGAGACGTCAGCGCCGGAATCCTCGCGCGAATGACCGGGTCACCGGTCGGACGGCCGGTAACACTCTGATACGGCCTAGGCTCGGGCCATGTCCGCCGAGCCGCCCGTACGTCCTCTGCTCCCCCTCACGCCCGCGCCGCCGGACTCGACCGCGCGCCCGTACCGCGACGGGACCCCGGAGCACGGCCGCGTGCCCAAGTCGTACGCCGTCAAGATGCGGCTCCTCGGCCTCATGGACGAACTCGGCGAGGACGCGCTGCTGCCGCCGGAACGCGAACTGGCCGCCGAATACGCGGTCGCGCGCAGCACCCTGCGCTCCGCCATCGCCGACCTGGTGATGGAGGGACGCCTGCGCTCGGCCCGCGGCCGTGGGACTTACGTCGCCCCGCCCAAGCTCGTCCAGCCGCTCAGCCTCGCCAGCTACACCGAGTCGGTGCGCTCGATGGGCATGACGCCCGGGCGGCGCGTCGTCACCGTCGAACACCACGTCGCGCAGCCCGACCTCGCCGAGCGGTTGGGCCTGCGGCCGGGCGACCTGACCGTGCACCTTGAGCGCGTGCTGCTCGCCGACGACGAGCCGATAGGGCTGGAGAGCACCTACCTCTCCCTTGACCGCTTCCCGACGATCCTGGACGTGCTGCGCCCCGAGGAGTCGTTGTACCGGTGCCTCCAGGAGGACCTGGGCGTCGTGTTCGCGGAGGCCGACGAGACCGTCGAGACGGTGCTCGCGGCGCCGCGCGAGGCACTGCTGCTGGGGACAAACCCGGCGCTTCCGATGCTGCTGACAATGCGCACTTCGTACGACCCCGACGGTGTCCCCATCGAGCGCGTACGCCAACTCTTCCGCGGCGACCGCATCGGCTTCGCCACCCGCCTCCGCGCGGCGACCTGAGCGTTGGCCCTCGGCCGGACTTGATCGCCGGTCAGGTCAATTGCCGCACAGAGCACCGAGACCCTTGCCGGCAGGGACAGTTCCGTCCCCTTTGTCGGCCGAGTCGATAACGAAAAGGTAACAGGTCCGGACCTTAATGCCGTGTTCACGCGGGGGACACACGGCCTCCGCATTCTCGGCACCGACCACGCGCACGCTGGTCACCGTCCAGCCGGGAGAACGGTCCCGGACATGAACAGCCGGGAGGCGCGCCGTGCGGATAGTCGTGGTCGGAGGTGGCGTGCTGGGCACCATGCACGCGTGGCAGGCGGTTCGGCGCGGACACCATGTCGTCCACCTTGAGCGCGAGCGCGAAGCGCGCGGCGCCTCGGTCCGCAACTTCGGCCTCGTCTGGGTCGGCGGCCGCGCCGGCGGAGCCGAACTCCGCACCGCCGTCCGCGCCCGCGAGCTGTGGGAGGAGATCGGCGCCGAGGTCCCCGGCGTCGGCTTCCGTCCCGCCGGATCCCTGACGGTCTGCCGCAACGCCGATGAACTCGCGGTCGCCGAGGCCGCGTTGACTCTCCCCGACGCCACCGAGCGCGGGCTGAAGCTGCTCGGCCCCGCCGAGGCCCGCGGCCTCAACCCCGCGCTGCGTGGCACCTTCGAGGCCGCACTGTGGTGCGAGCGCGACGGCGCGGTCGAGTCGCGCGTCACCCTGCCCGCGCTTCGCGACGCACTCGCGGCGAGCGGGCGGTACGCCTGGCTCCCCGGCCGCGAGGTACGGGATCTGCTCGCGGCCGGTGCGACGGGCGTACGCGACGACCACGGCGACCGGCACGGCGCCGACCGCGTGCTGCTCTGCCCCGGCGCGAACCTCACCGGACTGGTGCGCGAACTCGAACCCGCCGCGCCGGTGCGCCGCGTCCGGCTCCAGATGATGCAGACCGACCCGCTCGGCGAACCGCTGCCCACCGCCGTCGCGGACGGCGACAGCTTCCGTTACTACCCGGCCTACCGGGGACCGGAGTTGGACCGGCTGGCGGCCGCCCGCCCGCAGGGCGCGGTGGCGGCCGAGCACAAGATGCAGCTCCTCATGGTGCAGCGATTGGACGGCTCGCTCACGATCGGCGACACCCACGAGTACGCCGAGCCCTTCGCGTTCGACGTCGTGAGCGGCCCCTACGACCACCTCGCGCGCGTCGCCGAGGACCTGCTCGGCCGCCCGCTGCCGCCGATCCGCCGCCGCTGGGCCGGGGTCTACGCGCAGACCACCGAGGACGGCGACCCGATCGTGCACCGCCGCGAAGTCGCCCCCGGAGCCTGGCTCGTCACCGGACCGGGCGGCCGCGGCATGACCTGCTCGCCCGCGATCGCCGAGGACACGGCCGAACGCGCGGGCTTCTGAGCGGAGTCCATGCGGCCTGCTCGAAGTGATCGGCACGGACACGACCTGCCCGCACCTGTCACCTCACCCCTTGGCACCTCACCCCCTGACCCCTCATCCCTTGGCACCCCACCCCCTGACGCCCCACCCCCTGGCACACCGACGGAATCGGACGGAGACAAGCCATGACGCGCACTCAACTCGTGGTCCTGGACATGGCGGGGACCACCGTCGCCGACGACGGCCTGGTCGTCGCCGCCTTCACCCGCGCCATCGCGTCGGTCGGTGTCGCCGAGGGGAGCGACGACCACGCGCGCATGCTGGCGTACGTCCACGACACGATGGGCGAGAGCAAGATCAGCGTGTTCCGCGCGCTGCTCGACCGCGACGAGGCCAGGGCACAGGCGGCGAACGCGGCGTTCGAGGCGGCGTACGGCGACCTCGTCGCCGGAGGCGCCTGCGCCCCCGTCCCCGGTGCCGAGGAGGCCATCGCCGAACTCCGCGCGGCGGGCGTCAAGGTCGCGCTCACGACCGGGTTCGGCGGCGACACGCAGCAGGCGATCCTCAAGGCGCTCGGCTGGACGTCGGTCGCCGACCTGGCGCTGTGCCCCGCCGACGCGGGACGGGGCCGCCCGTACCCCGACCTGGTCCTGACCGCCTTGCTGCGCCTGGGAGTTGACGACGTACGGGCGGTCGCGACCGCCGGGGACACCGCCTTCGACGTGCTGTGCGGCCTGCGCGCCGGTGCCTCGGTGGCGGCGGGCGTCCTGACCGGCGCCCACGACCGCGCCGCCCTCGAAGCTGCCGGGGCCACCCATGTCCTGGACTCGGTACGAAACTTGCCGGCCGTGGTCCTCGGCGACCCGGCGTTCGCCCGGCCCTGACGGGCAATCCAAGCCACGACCCCCTTTCCGACCCCCTCCCCGACTTCCCCGACGAAGCGAAGGACAGTCCGATGCGCAGGTATCCCGGCACGGCCGCCATACTCGGCGCGGTCGCGCTCGCCGCCACGGCATGCGGCGGCACCGGTTCCGACAGCACGACCAGTGCCGGTGACCCCAAGTCGGCGCAGGCCGCGGCGTCCGGCGCGCCCGCGTGCGCCGAGAAGGGCAACACGGCACCCACCGACGCGAAGACCGTGACCGTGTACTCCGTCGACGGCCTTGCCGACTGGTACACCAAGCGCTTCGCGGAGTTCGAGAAGCAGACCGGCATCAAGGTGCAGATCGTCGAGTCCGGCTCCGGCGAGGTGATCACCCGCATGGAGAAGGAGAAGACCAACACGCAGGCCGACCTGGCCGTCACGCTCCCGCCGTTCATCCAGCGCGCGGTCGGCGCGGACCTGCTCCAGCCCTACACCCCCGCGTGTGCCGACAAGGTTCCCGCGGCGTCCAAGGACGCGGGCGGCAAGTACACGGCGATCAGCAACAACTACCTGTCCTGGATCTACAACCCCGACCAGGCCAAGCCCGCGCCGGCGACGTTCAAGGACCTGCTGGACGGCCGGTTCGACAAGCGCCTCCAATACTCGACGCCCGGCCAGGCCGGCGACGGCACCGCCGTACTGCTGCAACTCCAGCACATCTACGGCAAGGAGGGCGCCCTCGACTACCTCAGGCAGCTTGAGAAGAACAACGTCGGCCCGTCGTCCTCGACCGGCAAGCTCCAGCCGAAGACCAGCAAGGGCGAACTGAGCGTGGCCAACGGCGACGTGCAGATGAACCTGGGCTCGATCCACAACGACAAATCGAACTTCAAGATCTGGTTCCCGGCCGACGACACCGGCAAGAAGAGCACGGTCGCGCTGCCGTACTACGCGGGCGTGGTGAAGGGTGCGCCGCACCCCGAAGCGGCGCAGAAGCTCCTCGACTTCCTGCTCTCCGCCGAGTCGCAGACCGCGCTCAGCACCGACGCGCGCGGCCTGCCCGTCCGGGACGACGTGAAGCCGGCCGACGCCAACGGTGCCGAAATCGCCGCGCTCATGCAGGGCGTCGACATCCACACGCCCGACTGGGACCAGGTCGTCAAGGACTTCGACGCCGACATCGCCGCGTACAACAAGGCCGTCGGACGCTGACGCGCGCGCGGGTGTCGGCGGTCGTACATCCCCAGCGCCGACACCCGCCGCCCGCCCACACCCAGCAGTCGCACCACAACGAGTAGGGAGGCAACCGCCATGGACACCAGTGTGGTGAGCAAACCGCCCACCGGCAGCAGCGTGGCGGCCACCGCAGCCCCCGCGATCGGCATCACCGGACTCACCGTCACGTACGGCAAGGTCACCGCGCTCGCGGACTTCGACCTCCAGGTCGCGCGCGGCGAGACGGTGGCCCTCCTCGGGCCGTCCGGCTCCGGAAAGTCCACCGCGCTCAAGGCGGTCGCCGGATTCCTCCGCCCGAGTGCCGGACGCGTCGCGCTCGGTGGACGCGACGTCACGTACGAGCCGCCGAACAAGCGCGGCATCGGTGTCGTGGTGCAGAACTACGCTCTGTTCCCGCACATGCGCGTCGCAGACAACGTGGCCTTCGGCCTGCGCGCGCGGCGTGTGTCCCGCGCCGAGACCGCCAAGCGCGTCGCGGAAGCACTCGACATGGTCGGGATGGGCGCGTACGGCCGCCGCTACCCGCGCGAACTCTCCGGCGGCCAACAGCAGCGCGTCGCCATCGCCCGCGCGCTCGCCATCCGCCCGCCGGTGCTGCTGCTGGACGAACCCCTCTCCGCGCTCGACGCCACCCTCCGCTCCGACCTGCTCGACGAACTCCAGCAACTGCGCGCGGACTTGCCGGACGTCGCGATCCTCTACGTGACCCACGACCAGACCGAGGCGCTGGCACTCGCCGACCGCATCGCCGTCATGCGCGACGCGCGGCTCGTCGACATCGACACCACCGACCGCCTGTACCGGCGCCCGCCGAGCGAGTTCACCGCGTCGTTCCTGGGCGCCGCGAACCTGCTTCCGGCACGCGTGGTCGGCGCCTGTCCCGCGGACGCCCCCGACGCCCGCGCCCGCATCGGGCCGTTGACGGTGCCCGTCGACCCGTCGCGGGCGTTCGGCGAGGGCGACACGGCACTGCTGGTCGCCCGGCCGCACGTTCTGGCGATCGCGGCCCCGGACGAACCGGGCGTGCTGCGAGGCGTGCTGACGGGCACTCAGTGGCGCGGCGCGACGTACCGCCTCACCTGTGTGCTCGACGACCCCGTGGGCACCGAAGTGCGGTGCGACGTCGTGGCCATGGACGGGGTGCCCGCGCTGGGGGCGCCGGTCGGGGTATGCCTCCCCGCCGAGCCCTGCGTGCTGGTCCCCGCCGGGGGCGCGGCATGACCGCGACGGCCCCGTCCCCGTCCCCGCCGACTCCGGGTTGCGCCGCGCCGGAGCATGCACCCGCCGACGGCCCGGTGGCCGAAGCGCCCCGCCGCGGCCTGGCCGGAGCCCTGTGGCTCCTGCCCCCGCTCGTCCTGATCGCGGGCTTCTTCCTCTATCCCCTCGCGCTCGTCGTGAAGCAGTCCTTCACCGACAAGGACGACAACGTCGGATTCGACGTCTGGCATTCGGTTCTGACGTCTCCTCAGTTCGGCGACGCGTTGTGGAACACCGTGAAGATCGCGGTGCTCGCCACGCTCGGATGCCTCGTACTCGGCTTCTTCCTCGCCGTCGTGCTGACTTTCGTGCCTTTTCCCGGGGCGCGTCTGATCTCGCGTCTTGTCGACACGATCCTGGCCTTCCCGTCCTTTCTCATCGCCCTCGCGTTCACGTTCCTGTACGGCACCGCGGGCGTATTCAACGCCGTCGCCGAGGAACTCGGGGCGGGGCAGCCGCTGGTGGGCTTCCTCTATTCGCCGTGGTGCGTGGTGCTCGCGGAGGTCACGTTCTACACGCCGTTCGTGATGCGCCCACTGCTCGCCGCCTTCGCACTCGTCCCGCGCGAACGCCTCGACGTGGCGGCCAGTCTCGGCGCCGGACCTTTGCGGGTGGTCGGGCGTGTGCTGCTGCCCGAGGCCCTGCCCGCGCTCGCGGCCGGCGGCAGCCTGACGTTGCTGCTGACCCTCAACGAGTTCGGCATCGTCCTGTTCATCGGCGCCAAGGACGTCACGACACTGCCCATGCTCGTGCACGCCAAGGGCGCGGTGACCTTCGACTACCCCGGCGCGTGCGTGGTCGCCGTCGTCGAGGTCGTGCTGTCGCTGGCCCTCTACGGCGTCTACCGGTTCGTCTTCGCAAGGACAGGAGCAGCCCGTGCTGGTGTGGTCGCGTAGCGGACGGTTGTTCGTCTGGGCGCTCTTCGCCGTCGTCTTCGTCCCTGTCATCCTGGGACCGCTCGCCATCCTGGTCATCGCGGCCTTCGCGGGCGACTGGAACAGCGTGCTGCCGGCCACCTGGACCACGGCGAACTTCCGCGACGCCACCGGCGGAACGAATCTCGACTCGCTCGTCGTGAGCATCCAGACGGCACTGGCCGCCGGGCTGATCGCGGTGGTCGTCGGCACGTGGGCCGCGATCGCCGCCCGCGGTGCCCCGCGTCAGGTACGCCGCATCACCGACGCCCTGCTGCACCTTCCGGTCGCGGTGCCCTCGGTCGTGGTCGGCCTCGGCATGCTGGTCGCGTTCAGCGACGGCCCGCTGCTGCTCAACGGCACCAAGTGGATTGTGATCGCCGCTCACGCCGTGCTGGTCGTCGCCTTCGCCTACGCCACCGTCTCGGCCGGACTCGACCGCACGGACCGCACGTTCGCGCACGTAGCCGCAAGCCTGGGCGCGAGCCCGCTCCGGGTGCTGCTGCGCATCCGCCTGCCGATGCTCCTGCCCTCGATCTCGGCGGCCGCGAGCCTTTCCCTCGCGCTTTCGATGGGCGAGGTAGGCGCCACGATCATGATCTACCCGGCGGACTGGCGGACTCTGCCCGTCTCGGTGTTCACCCTGACCGACCGGGGCAAGGTACTTCTCGGCTCCGCCGTGACCCTGACATTGCTGTTGGCGACGCTGCTGTTGCTCGTAGTCGTCGGAATGCTGAAGGGCCGCGTAGAAGAATCCCGGAAATGAACCGTGTTGTCGTCGAGTGCCCCTACGACAACGCATAGCCACTTCCCTGACCATCATCAGTCAGCCCGCCGCGCCGATGACCCCGTCAGCGCTTGTCGAAGACCTTGGGCGGCGGCATCGGAGAGCGCGCGGCGGTCGTGTCCAGCACGACC
>NZ_JBPKBH010000030.1:102290-105765 GCF_051388915.1 Yinghuangia sp. YIM S09857
GTCGTGTCCAGCACGACCGCCGCGCCTCCCGTGAAGCCGTCCAGCGCGTCCCCGTGCTGCACGCGTCCGGGAAAAGGGTCGGACGCCGTGCGCCGGGTCAGTTCGGCGACCGGCAGCTCGCGGCGCGAAGCGGCCACGATGACGTTGCCGAAGCGGCGTCCGCGAAAGACCGCGGGATCGCCGATCATCAGCACATGCGGGAACACCGCCTCCACGGTCGCTATTTGGGCCCGGACGAAGTCGAGCCGACCGCCGTCCGCGAGATTCGCGGTGTAGACGCCCTCCGGACGCAGCGTGCGAGCGATCTCCTGGACGAACTCCACCGAGGTCAGATGCGCGGGCACACGCGAGCCCCCGTACGCGTCCACGACCGTGAGGTCGAACACCCCGTCCGGCGCCTTGGCCGCCACCGCCCGCGCGTCCCCGTTGCGGATCCTGACCTGCGCGGACTTCTCCAGCGGCAGGTGCTCGCGTACGAACGCGATCAGGCGCGCGTCGATCTCCACCACCTGCTGCCGGGACCGCGGGCGCGTGGCGGCCAGATAGCGGGGGAGGCTCAGCGCCCCGCCGCCGAGGTGCAGGGCCTGGACGGGCTGTCGCGCCGGCGCGGCCAGGTCCGCGATGTGCCCGAGGCGGCGGATGTACTCGAACTCCAGCCACGTCGGATCGTCGAGGTCGACGTGTGACTGCGGCGCCCCGTCCAGGAGGAGGGTCCAGGCCCGTGGCCGGTCCGGGTCCGGTGCGAGCTCGACGGCCCCCGAGTCCACGACGGCGCGAACGGTCTCCCGCGCGCCCCGCGTGCGCCGCTGTCTCTCCGCCATGGAACCAGTATCCGCACGTCGGACCGGGCGGCCCAGGCACGTTCGTCGCACGGAAATGTGCCGGGGCCGCCGAGTGACCGGTCTTCTGAGCGATCGGTCTTCTCAGTGACCGGTCTTCAGGAACACTTCGAGCCGCAGATCGTCGTGTCCGGTGTACGAGCGGTCGCCCGTCGCCGTGCTCACGGTGATGCGTCCCTTGTTCAGCTCGGACCAGTCCGACCTGCGCTTCTCCTCCGCACGGCAGAACGTGCCCGGCGTGTTGCAGTCGCCCATGCCCAATGCGAAGGTGTCGCCGGTCGGCTTGTACGACACCGCGAGGACCGTCTCCGTCCCGATCTCGGTCCACACCGGCCGCCCGGGGTCCCTGCCCTCGACGGCGTTCGGGTAGTTCACGTTGATCGCATACTCGTCGGTCAGCAGGCGCCGCTTCTTCAGCTCGCCGACAAAGCCCGGCACGAAGTCGGCGAACTCGCGGTACGTGCGCTCGGTGATCCCGAACGTCGCGGGGTCGAAGCCCGAGCTGAGCGCTATGGCGGGCTTGCCGTTCTCGACGGCCATGATCGCGGCGCTCAACGTGCCCGATTCGTAGGTCACATTGCCGACGTTGGGCCCGGAGTTGGCACCGGTGACGACCAGGTCCGGGCCGTTCGGCCAGCCGACCTTGGCGGCCAGGCCGCCGCGCAGGGCCAGGCGTACGGTGTCGCCCGGTGTCGCGCTCGCGGTCGTCGGCCCGCACGGGGCCGTGCCCTTGCATACGCCGAAGACGGCGCCCTTCGACGGAGCGTCGGAGCAGTCGTTCTCGAATCCGGTCGGCAGGGCGGTGCGCTGCGAGACGGTCAGCGAGCCACTGCCGGTCATGCTCGTACCGGCGCCGCTCATGAACTGCCACGGGGCCATGACGACGACGTCGGCACCGGCGGCGCACAGCGCGCGCCGGACCTCGTAGAGGCCGCGTCCGTCGGAGCCGTCCGGACGGGCGTTCTGCATCGAATCGTCGTTGCTCAGCAGGATCTTCATGCCGCTGAGCGAAGTGGTCGGCTGCGACCGGCCGTTCGGGGCGGCCGAAGCACTGGCGGTGAGCGCCAGCGCGAGGACGCCGGCGGCCATCGCGGGGACGAGGTGCTTGGTGGTGAGATGCATGCCGGGAAACTAGGAGTCAAAACCGAGTGAATAAAAGGTTTGTAACCTTAACGTGACCTAACGATCGAGCCTGGACGCCTCCGACCTGCGGAAATGCCCATACGGTCGCGTACGCGGACCCGCTCAGTCGTGGCTCCTGACCGTGTCCGGCGGGCCCCCGACTCAGTCCGCCGCCGCCCCGCAGCGCCTCACCCGAAAGTGCCTCAGGTGCCTCACTCGGCCGACGAAGGTGACCCCGCGGCAAGCCGGGGGCTCTCCTCCGGAGACAGCACGTGCCACGAGATCTGCTCGGCGGCGAAGAAGCACTGCGAGCGCCCGACGATGTCGACGGCGTCGACCGGCTCGTACTGGCCGGGCCCGTCGACCGGATCGAAGTCGAGGTACAGCAGCTCGCCGTGCGTCTCGTCGGCGAACCGCGAGACCACCGGGTCGAAGTAGAGCATTCCGGAGAAGCCCTTGCCGTGCTCCAGCCGGTAGTCGCGCAGACCCGCCAAGCGGAACTCGATGGGCGTCCAAGGCCAGCCGTGCTCGCGGTCCCGCGCGTCGACGACGATCCGGGCCGACGCGCCGCCGGGGGTGAAAGGGTCGTCGATGCCCACCCGGGTCACGCAGCCGTTCTCGAAGTCGTACTCGGCCAGCAGGTCGCCCAACGTCTCGGGCGTGAGCAGCGGCATCAAGGTCCTCCGGTCGGCGTCGTATGACGACACCATCATGAGACCAGTCTGCTCGGCCCGCTTCGAGGAGAGCCCTCGCGACGCCGTGCACGCGTCAGAGGCGTGTCGCGGCCCGTGACAACGCGCCGCCGATCAGCGCGTACACGATCGCCGCCAAGCCCTCGTTGACGAAGATGCGTGCCTTGTAGCTGTCCGGTGTGAACAGGTCCTCCGACCATTCGGTCAGGGAGCCGGCCCAGTCGCCCATCGTCCGGACGAGGTCGTTCGCGGGGTTGGCCTCCAGAAGCACCAACAGGATGTGCAGGACGATGATGCCGACGACGACGGCCGTGACAACCCGGATCACCATCGCGATCGGGTTCGCGTGTGTTCGGTATGACCTCGTAGTCCTCATGGGTGAACCGTGCTCGGGATCGGTCCGGTGAAACGGACTTGTCCGACCTGGGGGAGATGCCCGGCAAGGCCCCGGAGGCCAGGCGTACCAAGGGGACACGCGTGGCAAACCTCGATTTGCGAGAGCGTGACGACGTGGGTACAGTCATCCCACCGCTCAGCAGGGAGACCTGAGACAGCGTGTGCCGAGGCACTCGCTGGCTGGTCCCGCGAGCGGGGATCCGCAGCACCACTCTCGATCGATGTACGTCGCGCTCCGCGCTGCGTGCCCGCTCGTCGTGTGCCCGGATCCTTCCGGATGGACTCGGAATGGCAGGCCGGATCGCCGATTAGGCGAAACGAAATGCGATCCGCTAAAGTCTGGAGCGCCGCAGGGAAAAGCCCGCAAGGGTCGATTCCGAAGGCAAAGCGGAAAGCGAAACAGACCGGAAACGGTGTGCTAAGCTC
>NZ_JBPKBH010000031.1:0-34155 GCF_051388915.1 Yinghuangia sp. YIM S09857
ACGACCGCCGTCTTGTCCGGAGTCCGCACCGCAGAACGCGCCAACAGGTCCGCAAGCCCGTGACGCCGCGCGCGTGCGGCGGGTGTGATGGCCTTCTCCGAGGTCACAGTGCGCTCCGTTCGTCCTGGTCGGGGTGACATTGTGGGCCGCGGCACACCGTTGCGGAAGACGTACCCGCCACGTTGCGCGGGATTGTGTCTGCCAAGCCCGTCTCGCCTGTCGGAAAACCCCCGGGACCGGCCCGGCGGGCTCGGTAGGCTGGCCCCATGACCAGCAGCGCATCCTCCGCCGTCCTCGACACCGCCCGCCGAGCCCGGGAGGCTGCCGCCACGCTCGCGCCACTGGAGCGCAAGGTCAAGGACGCCGCGCTGCTAGCGATCGCCGACGCCCTGGTGGCTCGCTCCGCGGAGATCGTCAAGGCCAACGCCGAGGACGTCGCCCGCGCTCGGGAGAACGGCACGCCCGAGTCGACCGTCGACCGGCTGACGCTGACCGACGAGCGCGTCGCCGCGATCGCCTCCGATGTGCGCGACGTGGTCGGGCTGCCGGACCCGGTCGGCGAGGTGGTCCGCGGCTCGACGCTGCCCAACGGCCTCGAACTGCGCCAGGTGCGGGTGCCGCTCGGCGTCGTCGGCATCATCTACGAGGCCCGGCCGAACGTCACCGTCGACGCCGCCGCGCTGTGCCTGAAGTCGGGCAACGCGGTGCTGCTCCGTGGCTCGTCCTCGGCGTACTCCTCCAACACCGCGCTGGTCGAGGTGCTGCGCGACGCCGTCGCCTCGGCGGGCGTGCCGGCCGACGCCGTGCAGCTCGTGCCGGGCGAGTCACGCGACAGCGTCACCGAGCTGATGCGGGCGCGCGGGCTGGTGGACGTGCTGATCCCGCGCGGCGGGGCGTCCCTGATCCGCACGGTGGTGGAGGGCTCGACGGTGCCGGTCATCGAGACCGGGGTGGGCAACTGCCACGTGTACGTGGACGCCGACGCCGACCTCCAGATGGCGGTCGACATCCTGGTCAACTCGAAGGCGCAGCGGGTGTCGGTGTGCAACTCCGCCGAGACGCTGCTCGTGCACGCGGACATCGCGGACCGCTTCGTGCCGCTCGCGCTGGCCGCGCTCAAGGACGCCGGGGTCACCGTGCACGGCGACGAGGCGGTGCGGAAGTACTCCGCCGACGTGGTCCCGGCGACGGACGAGGACTGGGACGTCGAGTACCTCTCGTACGACATCGCCGCGGCAGTGGTCGACTCGCTGGACGACGCGGTCGCGCACATCCGCCGCCACTCCTCGGGCCACACCGAGGCCATCGTGACGCGTTCGCAGGCCGAGGCGCGCCGCTTCGTGCGGCTGGTCGACTCGACCGCGGTCATGGTGAACGCCTCGACGCGTTTCACGGACGGCGGCCAGTTCGGCTTCGGTGCGGAGATCGGCATCTCGACCCAGAAGCTGCACGCCCGCGGCCCGATGGGCCTCCCCGAGCTGACCTCGACCAAGTACGTGGTCACGGGCGACGGCCACGTGCGGTAGCCCCTGCCGGGGCATGGGCCGCACACCTGTCACGTGTGATATGAGGCGGATGGCCGCCGAGCGCGACGTGCCTGTGACCCCACCGCCGCGATCCCGCATTCTCGCTCGCCTGCTTCCACGCGGCCTCCCGCCCGGGCCGGGGGATGGCGGTAAGTGCGCGGGGCGGTGTGGTCGGTGCGCTCAGGGACGTGGTTGCCGGAGGAACGGGGCGCGTCGGCGGGGGCGGATGCCCACGGGAGTGTCCTGTCACCCACTCCGGCAATTCGTTCCCTCCGGGGGCTTCGCGGTAATAGTGTGATTGGGTGCCCGATTCGCGAGGGCCGGAACCACCGGACGGCCTGCCGGAGTTCGGGGAGGACCCCGAGCACGCGGACGACGAACTGTCCTCCGTGGTTTTCGACGAGCACTTTGTCAGGGCCGCGCAGATCCACGAGCCTTCGGCGCTCGAACGCCTGTTGGCCGCCGCGCCGCCGGCCGCGGAGGCCCCCGAGCCCTCCGACGGCGTCGACGCGGCCGACTTCGCCGACGGCCCGGACGATCCCTTCCCGCTCGTCGAGCCCCGCACCAGCCCGGGCTTCCGGCCGGACACCGGCATCCCGGTGGTCTACGGGCCCGATGAGGAGCCGACCAGCGGCCGTACGTCGGGATGGCGGCAGTCCGTGGCCTGGGTGCTCGCGCTGCTGATGGGCATCGGCGTGGTGGCGATCGCGATCACCGCGGTGGCGCCCGGGCGCAGCGGCCAGACGCCGCCCGCTCCGCAGCCCACCGTGGGAAGCCCCGTGCCGCGTCCCGAGGTGCGTACGCCGGGGTCGACCGCTTCCGGCCCGACCCCGGCCGCCGCGGCCGGGGGCGGCGTGTGCAACGCGCCGTTGCGCGACGGTTGCTGAACGAGCGGACGAAGTGACGAAGCACGGCACCGTCGGACGACCCCGACCGGAACCTCCCTGCTCAGTCGGGAAATCACCGCAAACCTCGCGCAAATCCCTCAATTTTCACGGTAATTGGCTCCGGAGGCCGTATCGCGGGTGCCGACGGCGCCGCCATCCGCTAGGTTTTCGCGCGTGTCTGAGCGCGAGCGTGACGGGGGCGGGTCCGCGCGACCCGGGGGATCCGACGGTGAGTCGGAGGTGACGGAGGGTCAGCAGCCGTATGGCGCCGACCCGTTCGAGGGCCTGGTCCTCGACGAGGATTTCGTGAGGGGTGCGTCGCAGACCGAGCCGTCGGCGCGCGCCAGGATGCTCGCCGAGCGCTGGCGGCACGAGCCGCCGGAGAACACCGGCTTCCGCGAGGCGGCCAACAAGCAGACCCCGCGGCGCATTCGCGCCCGGCGGGGCGGCGACGGGCCGCGCCGTACCTCGGGGCCGAAGGACCGCACGAACCTCAAAGTCGCGGTGTGGTTCGTGATATTGGCGACGGTCCTGCTGGTGGCGTCGAGCCGCGGATTCGGCTGACCGCCCGCGGCGGGTTTCCGGCGCCATTTCTGAGACACCGTCAGGGATGTTGACGGCACCGCGTTTCCGCAGTTCCGGGTGCGGCCCCGGGCACCTACCATGGAGCCATGTCCGGTCGGGGCGAACCCCCTGAAGGCAGCCGCGGGGGTGGGCCCGACGGCGAGGACGAATTCCAGGCCGTCTTCGACGAGTCGTTCGTCCGTGCCGCCGTGCTCCACGAGCCGTCGGCGCAGGAGCGGTTGCGTACCGGGAAAGGCCCCCGGCACCTGCGCCGGACCTTCGGCGTGCCCGCGGCCGCGTTCCAGATCGGCGTGCTCATGCTGGCCGTCGTCCTGATGCTCGCGGGTGCGCTCTACCTCGGCGCACGGCGCAGCGGCGGCACCGCGGCACCGCGGGCGGCCTCGGGCCCCGCCGTCCTCGTCCGGGTGTCCCTGGTGCCCGCACAGGGCCTCGCGTTGACCGCCACGGGCCCCGGGACGGACCCGTTCGAGGGCAGCGCGGCCGCGGGGTGGAGCGACGGGCGAGCGGGGATCGCCCTGCCGCCGCACGACGACACCGAGCACTTCAGCGCCGCACAGGTGCGCGAGGCGCTGGAGCAGGTACGCGACTTCGTGTACGGCACACAGCTCGACCCCGAAGTGTGGCGCGGCATGCGCCCGTGGTCCGCCGCGCTGCGGCTGGAGGCCGACCAGCACGCGCAGTTGACCGCCTCGTACGACCATCCCGTGGACGACGACGTGCACTCCGCGACCGGCTGGGCGACGCGCTTCGACCCCGCGCAGATCGCGGCCTCCGACACGAAGGTCCGGGTCTCCGCGGCGGTGACCGTCGCGGAGGCCGCCGACGAGGAACTGATCGTGGCCGTCGACGGCGTGTTCGTGTACGCCGTCAGGGCCGTCGGCGGGGAGACCTGGTCGCGCTTCGTCGTGCATCGCGCCTGGGAGTTCCAGGTCGACCGGCACGGGCTGCGCAGCGGGACCATGCGCGTGCGGCGCATAGTGACGATCGTGGCACCGCAGGCGTGCACGGCCGACACGGCGGCGTTCTTCCGCCCGCTCATCGCGACGATGGCGGGGCAGGGTCCTGAGGCGGGGCCGAGTGTGCCCGTGCCGGGTGCTCCCATGGCCGGTACGCCCGTCGCCGACGTGACGGGAGTCGGCGTACCGCCGTCCGCCGCCCCCGGCGTGCCTGCCGCCTCAGGTGCGACGGTCGAGCCCTACGACCCGCTGGTGCTCGGCACCGCGACGGCCACGACGTGCGGGGTGCTCGCGGTCGCGGTGTGACGTACCGTCAATTCCCGCTGCCGGACGCCGGATCGGCGGAGCCGCCGGGTGCGTCGCCGTCGGAGCCGTTCCCGTCCCCGCTCCCGTTCTCCGTGCCGCTCGGGCCGCTGGTGCCGGGGGCGTCGTCGGGTGCGCTCTTCGGCCGCGGAGGAGCGGTCGCGGTGCCCGTACCGCCGCCGGGGCGGCCGGTGAACCGGTCGCGCAGGCGCCCGCCCGCGTCGGCCGCGCCGCCCACGACGTCGCGCAGCAGCCCGAACAGCGGGTCGGCGCTCTGCCGCACCGACTCCCGGTAGGCGTCCGCCGAAGCCTTCGCCTCGTCGCGCACCGACGCGTTCGGGTCCTCGTCGCGGCGCGGGTACTCGCCGGCCAGGATCGCCCGGTACTCCGGCCCGTCCGCCCAGCGCTTCAGCTCGGCGACCCGGACCACCGGGAACGGGTGCGAGCGGCCGAATACGTTCATCAGCTTCAGCACGCTGTCGCGGATGTCGCCCGCCGCGTCGTACTCGGCGGCCTGGACCAGGAATTCGTCCGTGCTCATCTCGTGCAGGTGCGAACCGCCCGCGATCTTCATCAGCGCGCGCATCGACACGTCCGGGTCCTGGCCGACCAGCAGCCCCGCCCGGTCGCAGCTCAGCTCGGACTTGCGGAACCACTCGCGCAGGGCCGCGATGACGGCCTGGATGGCCAGCGTGCCGAGGGGGATTCCGGACAGGCTGAGCGAGAGGTTCGTGAGCAGCAGGAGCATCGTGCGGTACACCGCGTGCCCGGACAGGATGTGGCCCATTTCGTGCCCGATGACCGTGCGCATCTCGTCGTCGTCCAGCAGTTCGACGAGCCCGGTCGTCACCACGATGAACGGCTTGTCCATGCCGATGGCCATCGCGTTCGGCTGCGGGTCCAACGTCACGTAGACCTCGGGCACCTGCGGCATGTCCAGGATGTACGCCGCCTCGCGCGCCATGTCGTGCAGGCGCCGGAACTGCTGGTCGCTGGTGCGCACGCTGCCCGCGAGGAACGCCAGGCGCACCGAGCGTTCGGAGAGCATGCCGTGCAGTTGCTTGAGGATCGCGTCGAAGCCCTGCAACTTCCGCAGCGCCACGAGCGCGCTGCGGTCGGCGGGGTGTTCGTACGCCCGCGACGAGATCCCCGGGAACCGGATGCGCTGCCGCGCGGGGAGGGCACCGCCCTCGTCCTCGGCCCCCGGCTTCCTGGTCGTGTCCGGCATGGCTCGATCCCCCTCGTGGCAGTGTGCACGGTCGGTGGCGGACGCCGTCGCGATGCGGCCTGCGTCGTCCGACCCCCGGCGGTCGTCCATCCCCAGGGTAGGCGCTCGCGGCACACCCGACTGGGGGACAACCCTCATCAAGGCGATCCTGCGCGCGCGTGTCGAGGGGACCTTCCGTACGATGTCGTGCGCGGCCGTGTGTCCTCGGGGTACCCGGCCATCGTCCGACGACCAGACACTTAAGGGTTGACCACGATGACCGAGCAGGCCATGTCCGTTCTCACCCGTCTCGCGAGCGAGGGCGGCGAGCACGGTGGCAACCACGAGAACCTCAGCCCGATCGGCGCCGGCATCGGCGCGTTCGTGGCGCTGATCGTCCTGCTGCTCATCACGATGTCCTTCAACAAGGACCGCTGACCCGACGGTACGGCCGGGGCCGCCGCGTTCGGCCGCCCCGGTTTTGTGCTGTCCCGGTCCCGCGCCGCCCCCGGTCCGGCCCCGCAGGCGGGGTTCGCACGTCTTGGCGCCCGCCGCGCGTTAATCTTCCAGGCGGGCGCGTGGGCGGAGCGGGAGCACAGTGCACCAGGGGAGGGCGGAATGCGTACGTTCGCCATGGGCGAGAAGGCCAGACTTGCGGATCTGACCGCGGCGACCGCGCTGCGCGTCGAGGTCGCGGGCGCGGCGACGGGAACCGACATCGCGGCGTTCTGCTTCGCGCTCGACGCGGAGGGACGTCTGGACTCCGACCGGCCGCCGGTGAGTTCGGCCCGTCCGGCGTCGCTGGCGAGCGCGGTCGCGCTGGTGTCGGGCGGGGCGTCGGAGGCGGCGTTCGACCTGGACCTGGACGCGGTGGCGCCGGAGGTCCACCGGCTGCTCTTCGTGCTGGCGTCGGTGGGGGCGGAGGTCGCGCTGGACGCCGGGAGCGTGGTGCTGACCGTCGAGGACGAGGCGGTCGCGGCGTTCATCATGGAGCCGTCCGAGATGAAGGGGCAGCGCGCCCTGATCCTCGGCGAGGTCTACCGGCGGGACGGCTGGCGCTTCGGTGCGGTCGGGCAGGGGTACCGCGACGGCCTGGAGCAGTTGGTGCGCGACTATGGGGCGGACCCGAAGGCGGTGCTGCTGCCGGAGGGGGAGGCGGTGCCCGGGGCTGCGCCTGACGCTGCGTCCCAGGCCGTTTCCGAGTCCGTTTCCGAGACCGCGTCCGAGGCCCAGGCGGTCGACGAAGTGCCGTCACCCGCAGCGCCCGAAGCGGAGCCGGAGCCGATTGCCGATCCCATTCCCGAACCGCAGCCCGTGCCAGAGCCTGAACCGGCGCCTGAACCGGTGTCAGAGCCGGTGTCAGAAACTCCGGAACCCGAGCCGCCGTCCGAACCGCGGCTTCGGTCCGATGCGACGCCCGAATCCACGCCTGAGCCTGCGCCCGAGTCCGCGCCCGAACCCGACGCGGAGGCCGCGGAGAAACCCGTGTCCGACGAACCGGCGGCCGAGGAAGTCCCGGCCGCCGCAAAGGCCGACGTACCCGTCGGTGCACCGGAGGACGAGTCCGCGCCGGTTCCCGGCATCCACATCTTCGAGGGCAGCGGCGACCGCATCCTGCGCATCTCGCGCCCGGTCGCGTCCGGCCCGGTGATCGCCGAGATCACCGGCACCGGCACCGGCAACTTCGCGGTGTGGACGCTCGATTCGAGCCTGGAGCACGACAAGCTGCTGGTCAACGAGATCGGCGCCTACCAGGGCCGGGTGCTGCTCGACGAGCGCGGCACGGTCACCGAGCGCCTCAAGATCGAGAGCAACGGCCCCTGGACCGTCGCCGTGCAGCCGCCCACCGCCGCCCCGTGGCTCACTGGCCCGGTGAGCGGCGACGGCGCCGAGGTGCTGCGCTGGACCGGCCCGCGCACCGTCGTGGCGATGACGCACAACGGTGCGAGCAACTTCATGGTGCGCGCGTACGCGGAGTCGCCCGACCAGGTGGAGGACCCCTACCTCGCCTCGCTCGCCAACGCGATCGGCGCCTACGAGGGCGAGTCGATCATCCCGGCGGGGCCGTGCCTGATCGAGATCGAGGCGGACGGCGACTGGACGGTCACCCCCGAGCGGGGCTGACAGGAAACGCGAGAGGCGGGGGGGGGNATCGGCGCCTACGAGGGCGAGTCGATCATCCCGGCGGGGCCGTGCCTGATCGAGATCGAGGCGGACGGCGACTGGACGGTCACCCCCGAGCGGGGCTGACAGGAAACGCGAGAGGCGGGCGTACACGGGCAACTCCCGCGTACGCCCCGCCTCTTCGCGTCCAGGGCCACCGGCGCGCCTCACCGCCCGGTGGCCTGCCACACGGCGACGCACATTCCGCTCAGGCCGGTGAGCGTCGCGACGGACGGCAGCGCCCAGCGGGCGCGCTCCAACACGTGGATGCGCTCGTCGTGTTCGTCCAGGACCTTGTCGGTCTGATCGGCGCGTTGCAGCAGCAGCGAGAGATCACCGCGCGTCGTGGCGAAGCCGACATCGACGCTACGCCGCAGCTCGGCCAACTCCAGTGCCACGGACGTCGGTTCGGACGTGGTCTCGGTACTTCGCGCCATCATCGCCGCCACCCGTCGCGATCGTGTCCGGTTGCGGTGGTCATGCCGCCTCCCCGGGCACCGGATCGGTGCCGTCGGCGCGGTCCTCGTCGGGGGTCTCGCACCACAGCGCGGCATCCACGCCGGGGTCGGGGATTTCGGTAGGTGCGTCGAACAGCGGGTCGTCGGCGGCGGCCGCGGCGGGAGCGGCTTTCTCGCCGAGGCGGGCGATCGATTCGGCGTAGCGGACGTCGCGCTGCATGGGAATGATCATGACTTCGGTCTCCTGTCGGTCAGTGGCGGGGGTCGTTCGGACTGGTCGAAGTTGCCTTGTTGTAGGGCTTGTTCACCTGCTCGACACCGGCGCGGGAAGGTAAGCAGCCACCGGTGCCTGGGCCGCCGCGCCGAGCGTGAGCCGCACGGTCTCCCGTGCGCCGGTCGCCGGTGTCTCCACCGCGAAGCCGACCACCCGCATGCGGCGGTCCAAACCGCCGTCGTGCCACGGCTCTTCGAGGCGCAGCCGGACGTGGCGGCCGAGCAGAGCGGGGTCGGTTCCGGCGTCGAGCGGGACGGTCGCGTCGAGCGACGCGGGCGCGTGCCAGGCGGCACGCAAGGCGTCCTGGGCCTGGCTGTCGAGGGTTTCTCGGCGCCCGCAGTCCGTGTCCTCCGAGGCGCCGTCGAGGCGCGGCCAGGTCAGGTCGGCGTCGGCCGGGTGCAGGACGTCGGTGATCTCCCACACGTGCGACATCAGGTGCCCGGCGCCGCCGGTCCGGCCGCCCCGGCTGCGCCACATGGTGGCCATTCGCGAGCCGTCGTACTTGTACGCGTACCCGAGCACCGCGCCCGGGCCGCTGTACTCCAGATCGGGCAACTCCGAGGCCAGCACCGGGTATCCGAGGTCGAGCCGCTTCGTCCGGTACCCGGTGGCAGGCTCGCGGGTGCTCGCGATGTGCCACTCGAACCCGTCGCGGCGGTCCGCGAGTTGCCGCAGCGCCTCGCCGATGCGCGTCAGGTCGGAGTCGGCGTACCGGGCGCGGCGCCGCACGCCCGACATGACGGTGTCGGAGGTCGTGATGCCGATGTCGCCGTTCGGCTGTGCCTGGGCCTGTTCGACCAACTCCCGGGCCAGCACGAGCTGGTCGACAGCGGTGTCGCTCTCCTTCCCGGCGTAGAGGATGCGGTGGTCGAGGTAGCTGTCCCAGGTGGCGGCGACGATCTCCAGGGCGTCGCCCGCGGGTCCGCCGTGCCGGGCCGTACGCCAGACCACGCCGCCCCACCAGATGTTGCCACCGCGTTGCACCCACACGGCGGTACGTGCCGGGACGACGGCCTCGGCCCGGCCCGCGGTCTCGGTGTCCGGCAGTGCGAACCGCCCGGTCAGGGCGCCACCGCAGCCGATGCGGTCGTCGAACCGCACGTGGTCGAGCGGGAGGGAATCGATGATGTCGTCCGTCCGCAGGTCGCAGAACAGGGCTCGGAACGGCGTGGTCATGGGTCTGTCGCCTTCTGGTGGGGAGGTTGTGCGGTACGCCGAACGGCCCGCCGACGGTGCGTCGACGGGCCGTTTCGCGGCGGTGTGCGGTGCCTCAACTCCGTTGTGGGGAAAGCAGAACGGCGAAGCCGATGCCCCCTCGGTGGGCACAGCTTCGCCGTTCCCTCAAGTGTGATCGATCGCCGCCGGATTCGCAAGTTTGTTCGATCAGAACACTCGAACGGAGGCCCCCGTCCGGTGGTGCACCGCGCGCTCGGCGCGGAACACGTCCTCCAGTCGGAAGAGGTTCTCCCGGCCCCGCCTGCCCGCCGGGGCCAGGTGCCCCAACTGCACCCACTTCCTGATCGTCGCCGGTACCACTTGAACCTCCGGTGCGGCCTCGCCAGCCGTCAGGAGGACGGGAGTTGCCGCGGCCGTGCGCCTGCCGGGAGCGGTGCGCGCGCCGTCCGACCGGGTCATGCCGCCACCTCCGCGAGGTCGTCCACGGTGCACCCGACCAGGACGGCCAGCTCGGCCCACTCGGCGCGCTCCCAGCGGTGCCGCGCGCCCGGGACGTGGTGGCAGGCGCACCCCTCGTCCTCGCAGCGGCACCCCGGGTTGACGCACAGCACGATGTGACGCGACGTGAAGGCCCGCAGTGACACGGAGTCGCACAACGGGCAGCGCGGGCGGATGCGGCGGATCGGCTCGGTGTCGCCGAGCACGCGCGCGCATCGGCGGGCCATGCGCCGCAGTTCGGCCAGCACGTGTTCGGCGAGGTCGGCGTCCCGGGCGACCATGTCGAGCAGTCGCAGGAGGCGGACGAGCCGGGTCGGGACGTCCGCCGGGCGCGGCGCGGGGAGGCCGAGGCGGTCGTGCACGGCCTCCTCCAGCTCGGCGAGGCTCGTGGTGATGTCCATGTCGGTGTCGAGGACCGACAGGCGCAGCGGCGCGCCGGCCGGACCGCCGGGGACGAGCCCGCGCTGCGCGTTCCACAGGGCCGCGGCACGGTCCTCGGCCGCCTCGGCGGCGTCGGACGAAGGGCGCCCGGCCGGGGGCCGTGCCGCCGGGGGTGGCGGCTGCGGGTGCTGAACGGCCGAGGGTTGTCCGGCCAGGGTGTGTGCGCCCGGGGATTGCGCGGACGGCCCGGACGGGCTGCCTGCCGCCGGGGCGGTGAGCGGGGCGGCGTACGTCGAGCAGCCGCCTCCGTTGCCCGCCGCCAACTCCTCCCTCAGTTCCGGGAATTGCCGCAGCAGCGAGTCGATGGCCCGGCGGGCGCGCTCGGGGAAGCCGTCGCGGCGTGGTGCTCGGCGTCGCGGGTTGCGCGGATTTCGCGGTTCGGCGGTTCGGGTCACGGGGTCCTCCTGACGCGGGTGCGGGCGGGGGAGGGGAAGCGCGGTCGTCGGATGCTCATCGCACGCGGGCGCGGCGCCCCACGGCCATCTGGAGACGTATCCATGCCTCGCTCCCGACGACGAGGGTCGTGGTTCCGTCCGCGTGGGCCGTGGTGGCGCGGAGCGATACGAGGAGGCCGTGGAGCGCGGCCCGCAGCTCGGCGTCGGAGCGCGCGGTGCGGCTCAGCCGGGCCAGTTCGACGTCCAGTTCCCTGAGCGCGTCGAGGGCGCGGTTCCGCGGCGCGGTACGACCCGCTCTGTCGGACTCCCTGACGGACTCTGTGCCGGGCTGGGGATTGCTCATGTCGGACACTCTTCGATCTCGCTCGCAGCATCGAACACTCGTTCGATCGCGGCACCACGTTAGCGCCCTGCGTACAACCTGTCCACGCAATGCGTACCGTGTGGCGCGCGTCGTCGTAGCGGACCGGTACGCTGCGTGTGCAGGTGGCGCACAACGGGGCGCGGCATCCGGGGAACGGGAGCGATGGACCGGCTCAAGCAGCTCGTGGAGGGCTGGATCGACGCGGAACCGGGGCGCAACGCCCGGCGCCTCGCCGACGCCGCGGGCGTCAGCCGGACCACCGTCTACTCCCTGCTGAGCCGCACGCGGCAGTCCCGCCGCATGGTCGAACGCGCGACGTTGGAGGCGCTCGCGTCCGGCATGGGCGTGCACCCGAACCTCCTCATAGAGGCCGCGCGCGACGACGCCGGCTACTGGACCGAGGACGTGCGCGCGGCCACCAGCCCGCGCATCCGCGCGCTCCAGGCCGCCCTCGACGAGCTGACCGAGGCCGAGGCGGAGGAAGTGGCGGAGGTCGCGGAGGTGGTGCTGCGGCGCGTGCTGTCCCGCCGGGCCGCGGCCGGACAGCTCCCGCTCGGCGGAGTGCCGGACCAGCGCTCGGGATCGGACGTCTGAGCGGTCCGCGCGGAGCGGGTGCGAGCACGTACGACCGGCCCCGGGCGAACGGCGCGGTACGCCGGGCAGCACCGCACACGGGCCCGACGACGCGGCTCCGTGTTCATCCGGAACCCGGCCCTATAGATTGGCCGCCCATGGACGATGGCACGGCACAGCGCAACAGACGCGTGGGCGTCATGGGCGGCACGTTCGACCCCATCCACCACGGCCACCTCGTGGCCGCGAGCGAGGTCGCGGGCCTGTTCGAACTCGACGAGGTCGTGTTCGTGCCCACCGGCGAGCCGTGGCAGAAGAGCGGCCGCGAGGTCTCGCCCGCCGAGGACCGCTACCTCATGACGGTCATCGCCACCGCGTCCAACCCGCGCTTCTCGGTCAGCCGCGTGGACATCGACCGGCCGGGCCAGACGTACACCGTCGACACGCTCAAGGACCTGCGCCGCGCGGCGGGCGAGGGCACCGAGCTGTTCTTCATCACCGGAGCCGACGCCCTCGCGCAGATCTTCTCGTGGCGCAACGCCGGCGAGCTGTTCGAGCTCGCGCACTTCATCGGTTGCACCCGGCCCGGCCACACGCTCTCCGACCCCGGCTTCCCGGACGGCGGCGTGAGCCTGGTCGAGGTGCCGGCACTGGCCATCTCGTCGACCGACATCCGGCGCCGCCAGCAGGACGGCGAACCGGTGTGGTACCTGGTCCCGGACGGGGTCGTGCAATACATCAGCAAGCGAGGGCTGTACCGAGGGGCGACGTGACCGGATCGGGCGAACGGCGTGACGGACGGCCGTACGAGGGCCATCGGGACGGCGACCCCGGGTACGACCCGGAGGTCTACCCCGCGGGTCCGTACGGCGCTTACGGCCCGGGGCAGGACCCGGGCCAGGGCCAGGGCTACGCACCCGATCCGGCCTACGGCCAAGACGCGCGGCGGGGCGAGCAATACGGCAGCCAATACGGCGGCCAGTACGGCGACGGCCAGTACGGGGGCGAGCAATACGGGGGCGAGCAATACGGCGCAGGGCAAGGCGGCCAGTACGGCGGCCAGTTCGACCCGGGGCAGTCCGCGCCGGGGCAGCCGGGCGGTTATGGGTCGAGCGCGTACGAGACGCCCGCGTACGACCAACAGGCTTACGGCACACCGCAGTACGGCTCGCCCGACCAGGAGGCGGGGGGCTACGGCTCCGGCGGCTACGAGGCTGTGGGATATGAGCAGTCCGCGTACGGCTACGACCCGGGCGGGCAGCCCGGCGGCGGGTACGGCGGCTCCGGCTCGTACGGCACCGTCCCGCCTCCCGCCCCCGGCCCCGCGGTCGAGTACGACTCCGGCGCGTACGCCGCCTACGACGGCCAGGCCTACCCGCAGTCCGCACCCGAGCGCTCCTCGGGTACCGGCGCGGCAGGCGCCGCGGGCGGGACGGCCGCCGAACCCCGCGTGCGGCGCACCGGCTCCACGAACCCGACCGAACCGGCCGGCACCACAGGCTCGTTCCGCGTCCAGGTGCCCGCACCCGCGGCGCCCGGCGAGATGCCCGCGCGGCCCTCGCGCCCGGCCGGGCGTCCGGCACCGCAGGCCCCGGACGGCCCGCAGGCCCCCGGACGACCGGGCGGCGACGGCCCGGAGCGTCCGGGCGCCCCGCGTGTCGGCGCGCAGCGGTCCGGCACGTCGCAGCCCGGCGGTCGACCGGGCCCACAGCGCCCCGGCACCAGAGGCCCCGCAGGCGGTCGCCCCGGGCCCAACCGCGAGCGGGTCGGCTACGCGGCCGACGAGTTCGACTTCGTCGACGACGACGCCGAGGAGTCCGAAGATGTCATCGACTGGCTGAAGTTCGCCGAGACCCGGTCCGAGCGCCGCGACGAGCGCCGCCGCCAGTTGCGCAACCGCGCCATCGGGCTGGTGGCCGTGCTCGTGGTGGCGGCGGTCGCGGTCGGCGGGTACTTCGCGTACGACAAGTGGTGGGGCGGCGACTCGAAGCAGGCGGCGCAGGCGACCGGCGGAGCGGTGCTCATACAGCTGCGCGGGGCCGACGGAACCACCACCGCCAGCGCGGTGCTCGCCGACGACCCGGTGCGCGGCAGCGCGTCGATGATGACCGTCGCGTCCGCGACCATCGTCAACACCGCGGGCGGCGGGCCGATGCCGATCGCCGACGTCATGGTCAACGACGGCACCGGTGCCTCTCGCGACGCGCTCGCGCAGCTCATGGGCGTGCAGCTGAACGGCTCGTGGGTGGTCAGCGAGCCGGTGCTCCAGGGCCTGGTCGACATGGTCGGCGGCATCGAACTGAACGCCGACGCCGAGGTCAAGGCACCCGACGGCGCGGTGCTGCTGCCGGCCGGGCCGTCCGCGAACGTCCGGGGCAATGCGGCCCGTGCGTACGCCGCGCTGCGCATCAACGGCGAGCCGCCCGCGCGCGGCGCCGAGCGGTTCGGACGCGTGCTGCAAGGTGTCCTCAAGGTGCTGCCCAACGACCCGGCCTATGTCGCGGACGTGCTGCGCAACCTCGCGAACATCGCCGACCCGTCGCTGCCCGACGACCGGCTGGCCCGGGTGCTGACGTCGATGGCGAAGGCGGTGCAGACGCAGAAGTTCAAGTCCGCGGACCTGCCGGTGCGTCCCGACGGCATTCTGGACGTCGCCGCGGCCGGGCCGATCGTCAAGGACCTGCTCGGCGGCAGCGTGACGGTGGCCAAGGCGGACGGACCCGCGCGCGTCATGATCACCGACGCCAGCGGCAAGGGCGGGGCGCAGGAGGCCGCGCGTGTCAAGGTCGTGAACGCGGGCTACTCGTACGTGCCGGGCGGCGCCGTCGAGCCCAAGGCGCGCCCGACCTCGGCGGTCCAGTACTCCGACGACGCGCGCCGCGAGGCGGCCGTGCAGACGGCGCTGACGCTGGGGCTGCCGGAGGCGGTCGTCCAGAAGATCGAGGGCGAGATGCTGGCCGACGTGGTGGTCACGCTCGGGCAGGACTACAAGCCCTGAACACTCAAGCGCGTGGTCGTGGTGCGGCGGCCGGGCGGCGTCGAGTCTTCCGGCCGCGGCACCACGCGCGGGCGGTCCCGGAGTACAGGGGTGGCCGCGCGGTTACACGGCGGCGGCCACCCCACGCGGTGTGAGAACCTGGAAGGCGTCCCTCGTCGCCTGAAGAAAAGCAGATCGTGACCGCCACAAGCCACGCCATCGAGCTCGTCAACGCCGCCGCCGAGGCGTGCGCGGACAAGCTCGCGACGGAAACCGTCGCGTACGACGTCAGCGACGTCGTCGGCATCACCGACGCGTATGTCCTCGCGTCCGCCCCCAACGACCGCCAGGTCAAGGCGATCGTCGACGAGGTCGAGGAGCGGCTGCGGGGGTTGGGCGCCAAGCCGGTCCGCCGCGAGGGAGACCGTGAGGCCCGCTGGGTGCTGCTCGACTTCATCGAGATCGTCGTGCATGTGCAGCACGCCGAGGAGCGCGCCTACTACCGCCTCGAAGGGCTCTGGAAGGACTGCCCGCAGATCGAGCTGCCGGAGTCGGTGCGGCGGGTCAACGCGGAGCGCGCCGAGGCCGGTGCCGCGATCGAGGACGCGAGCTGAGCGCGAAGGGCGGCCGCCGCATCCTGCTGTGGCGGCACGGGCAGACGACCTGGAACGTCGAGCGGCGCTTCCAGGGGCAGACGGACATCCCGCTCACCGAGACCGGGCTCGCGCAGGCGGCCCGTGCCGCGCGGCTGCTCGCGGCGCTGCGGCCGGACGCGATCCTGTCGTCCGACCTGACCCGCACCGCGAACACGGCGGCCGAACTGGCCCAGCTCACCGGGCTTTCGGTGACCCTCGACGAGGGGCTGCGGGAGACGTACGCGGGGCACTGGCAGGGCCTGACCAACCGCGAGATCGAGGAGCGCTTCCCGGCGCAGTTCGCGGCGTGGCGGCGCGGTGAGCCGGTGCGGCGCGGCGACGGCGAGCTGGAGACCGAGGTCGCAGACCGAGCGGTGCCCGCGATCGAGCGGGCGGTCGAGAAGCTGCCGGACGAGGGCACCCTCGTCGTCGTCTCGCACGGCGGCACCATCCGGTGCGCGATCGGCCGCATGATCGGGCTGCCCGAGGACAACTGGGGTTCGCTCGGCGCGCTGTCGAACTGCTGCTGGTCGGTGCTGGGACCGGGCGCGCGCGGCTGGCGGCTGCTGGAGCACAACGCGGGCACGCTGCCCGAGCCGGTGCTCGGCGACGAGGTCTGACCCGGCCGCGTGTGACCCGGCCACGCGTCACTCGGCCGCGTGCCCCGGCCACGTCTGACCCGGCCACCTCTGACCCGTCGCTGTTGCCGACTGCAGTGCGACCGCTATCGCCGCTGACGAAGCACGGTCACCGCGGCCGCCGACGCCCGGCCGTCACTGCGGCTTCTGCCGCGCGGGCGGGCGTTCGGCCACGTGCACGTCGCCGTGCGCGAACAGGTCGTCCAGGTCGGCCAACATGCCCTCGGCCAGGTCGCGTTCGGCCTGGTAGTAGCGCTCGCTCCACCTGAGGACGAGCGCGGGGAAGGGCCAGCGGTCCTGCGCGGTGTCCTCCGAGGCCTGCACCTCGGCGAGCGTACGGTCCGCCCAATCGCGGTGCTCCACAAGCGTCTTGCGCAGTTCCTCGGGCTCGGACAGGTGACCCATCCACATGCGCAGCGCGACCCCGTGCTTGAGCACCGGCGGCCCGGCCGGGGTGTCGCGCGCCCAGGTGGCGAGGGCCTGCTGCCCCGCCTCGGTGATGGAGTACAGCCGCTTGTTGCGCAGTTCGTCCTGCGAGGCGATGCGCGACACCGCGAAGCCGAGTTGCTCCAGGCGCTTGAGCTCGGTGTAGATCTGGCTGAGCGCCGGGCTCCAGTAGAAGAAGCGCAGCGAGGAGTCCGCCCACTTCTTCAGGTCGTACCCGGAGCGCTCGCCGGGGAAGGACAGCAGCCCCAACACCGCCCACGCGGTATTCGGCAGCTTCGGCAACGGTGCCGACGACTCACTCATCGGGGTCCCTCCCTCTCGTACACCTGATTCTACGTCAGCTCACCTCTTGACGTCGCAGTCAGTCATACATCTAATTGGAGTATTCCGCGCCAGACCCCAGGAGTACGGCATGCAGTTCTCGATGATCTTCGAGGCCCAGATGACCAACCCGACCGCCGAGCACGAGCGGCAGGTCATCCTCGACTCGGTGGAGCAGGCCGTCTATGCCGAGGAAATGGGCTTCGACCGCGTCTGGGCCGTCGAACACCACTCGACCAAGTGGTACTCGCACATGAGTGCCCCGGAGATCTTCCTGACCTGGGTCGCGGCGCGCACGTCGCGGATCCGCATCGCGCACGGCGCGGTTTGTATGCCGTTCAACTTCAACCACCCGGCGCGCGTCGCGGAGCGCATAGGCATGCTCGACACCCTGTCGGGCGGCCGCCTCGACGTCGGCGCGGCCCGCGGCGGCACGCTCCAGGAGACCAGCCTCGTCGGCGCCGACATCGAGCGCACCAAGGCCGAGGTCGAGGAGGCGCTGCGCATCATCGGCGCCGCGTGGCAGAAGGACGAGCTCGAATACGACGGCGAGCTCATGAAGATCTCGCCCCACCCGATCCTGCCGCGCCCCGTGCAGACCCCGCACCCGCCGCTGTTCCTCGCGTGCAGCAAGCAGCCGAGCCTCGTCGAGGCCGCCAACATGGGCGTCGGCGCGCTCGTGCTCGGCTTCGCGGGGCCGGAGGAGGTCGCGAACCTCAACAAGATCTACCGCGACGCGATCGACGCCCGCGACGGCAGCCAGTTCGTCTCGACCGTGCAGAACAACCACCTCGTGGCGCTGTGCCCGACCATCGTCGCCGAGGACGGCCAGAAGGCCCGTCAGATCGGCGCCCGCGGCCAGCGCTTCTTCGCGCAGTCCATCGCGCACTGGTTCTCCGGCGGCAAGTCCGGTATCCCGGACGAGGCCGTGGTCGACGGCGTCGACCACGTCAAGGAGATCCAGGACGCCGCCGAGCAGCAGGTCGCCATGCTGCACGAGGCGAAGATCCCGGTCACCGTGAACGCCACCGCGACCTACAACATCAACCACGCCTACGGCACCGCCGAGGACGCGATCGGCTACGTGCAGAAGCTGATCGACGCCGGGGCCGACGAGATCATGTGCCTCATCCAGATGGGCACCGTGCCGCAGGAGGCGTGCATGGAGACCATTCGGATCTGGGGCGAAGAGGTCATCCCGCACTTCCGCAAGAAGTACGGCGAGGGCGTCGGCGCCTGACGCCGCATCAAACTGGGTCGCCCGTTCCGGTGCGGAGGACTGGAACGGGCGACCCGTCCCATGTGTAATCCGTACGGGATCCCGCCCGGCCGCCCCGCCCGCGCCGACCACGCGTCGGCGCCGCGCGTACGGCCGCCGGCGGGACCGACGCGAAGCGCCGAGGCGAGGGGTAGTACGACATGACGAGCGGAACCGGGGCGGGCGCGGCCGGGACGAGCGGGGCGAGCCTGGCCGGGAAGGTCGCGATCATCACGGGCGCCGCGCGCGGCATGGGCGAGGCCGAGGCCCGCCTGTTCGCGGAACGCGGCGCGCGGGTCGTCATGACCGACATCCTGGAGGACGAGGGCCGGGCCGCGGCCGAGAAGATCGGCGACGCGGCGGTGTTCGTACGCCACGACGTGTCCTCCGCCGAGGACTGGGCGCGCGTGGTCGGCGTCGCCGCCGAGCGGTTCGGCGGGGTCGACGTCCTGGTCAACAACGCGGCCATGCTGCGCCATGCGCTGGTGATGGAGGAGACCGCGGAGAACCTGGACCGCATCCTCAAGGTCAACCTGTTCGGCACGTTCCACGGTATCCAGGCGGTCGTCCCGTCGATGACCGCGCGCGGCGGCGGGTCGATCGTCAACATCTCGTCGCTCGCGGGCCTCCAGGGCATCCCGAAGCACGCGGCCTACGGCGCGTCCAAGTGGGCGGTCCGCGGGCTGACCAAGACCGCGGCGCTGGAGCTGGGCGAGGACGGCATCCGGGTCAACTCGGTGCACCCGGGCGGCGTCGACACGGCGATGCTCGGGCGCGAGGTCGTCCGGGGGCGGGGCGGGTACCCGGCCGTACCGCTGCGGCGGGTGGGGGAGCCGGAGGACATCGGCGAGCTGGTGGTCTTCCTGGCCTCGGACGCGTCGTCGTGGATCACCGGGACCGAGTTCGTGATCGACGGCGGGTCGACGGCGGGGATCGTGCCGCCGATGCGCGGCTGATGCGCGGCTTGCGAGGCTCCGGGCGGCTTCGGATGCGCGGGACCGACCGCGGACGCGGGTGACGGGCGATTCCCCGGACGCGCGGGGCCCGTCCCCCGATGGCGGTCGGGCCCCGGATGCGCGGCCCGACGGGCCCCCACCGTGTTGCAGGCCACCAGGTGCACCTGTCTGGTATATGACTTTTAGTTGTACTCTGCATATATAACCCGCGCCGACCGCGCGGGCGACGTACGGCAAAAGGAAGCGATCACCATGGCGGAACTCCAGGGCCCGAATCTCGCGGGCAAGGTCGTCATCATCACCGGCGCGGCCGGCGGGCTCGGCGCGGCCGCCGCACGCCAGGTCGTGGCCGGCGGCGGCAAGGTCGTGATCACCGACCTTCAGACCGAACTCGGCGCGAAGACGGCCGCCGACCTGGGGGAGAACGCCCGTTTCCACGCGCACGACGTCACCGACCCCGAGCAGTGGCGGGCCGTCGTCGACTTCACCACCGCGGAGTTCGGGAAGATCGACGGCCTGGTCAACAACGCGGGTGTGACCGCCGGCGGCCCGTTCGCCCAGGAGACGCTGGAGAACTTCGAGCGCGTCATCAAGGTCAACCTGACCGGCGTGTGGATCGGCATGCAGGCCGTCCTCCCCGCGATGAAGGCGAACGGCGGCGGCTCGATCGTCAACATCTCCTCCGCCGCGGGCCTGATGGGCCTCCCCTACACCGGCTCCTACTCGGCGGCCAAATGGGCGGTGCGCGGCATCGGCAAGACCGCCGCGATCGAGCTGGCCGGCGACAAGATCCGGGTCAACTCGGTGCATCCCGGCATGATCTACACCCCGATGACCGCCGTCGTGGGCGTCAAGCCCGGCGAGGGCGGCTATCCCAAGGCCCCCATGGGTCGCGCGGGCGACGCGGACGAGGTCGGCTCGGCCGTCGCGTACCTGCTGTCGGACGCCGCGTCGTACGTCACCGGCGCCGAACTCGCCGTCGACGGCGGCTGGACCGCCGGACCCACCGTCACCAACGTCGTGGAAGGCTGAGGCTGAATCCAGATGCCGGCACAGGCCCCCGAGCCCGCGGTCCGCGGCCTCATAGATGCGATGACCTCGGTTTTCCCGCAGGTCGGCACCGAGATCGACGACGCCGGGCAGGCGCGTACGATCCTGGCCGCGGCGCCCAAGTCGCCCGCGCCCGAGATACCCGTGGCGGAGGTGCGCGACGTCGCGATACCCGGACCCGGCGGCGACGTACCGGCCCGCGTCTACCGTCCCGAGGGCAGCGCCCCCGGCGACGTCCTCCCGGTCGTCGTCTTCTGCCACGGCGGCGGCTGGGTGCTGTGCAGCGTCGACACCTACGACGCCTCGGTCCGCGCGCTGGCCAACGCCGTCGGCGCGGTCTTCGTCTCCGTCGACTACCGCCTGGCACCCGAGACGCGGTTCCCGGGCGCGGCGGAGGACGCGTACGCCGCCTACGTCTGGGCCCGCGCGCACGCGGCCGAGATCGGCGGCGACCCGGCGCGCGTCGCGGTCGCCGGCGACTCGGCGGGCGGCAACCTCGCGGCGGCCGTCGCCCTGATGGCGCGCGACCGCGGCGTCGCGCAGCCGACGTTCCAACTGCTGCTGTACCCGGTGCTCGACCACCGGCGCGCGACCGAGTCGTACCGCGAGAACGCCGAGGGCTTCTTCCTCACCGCGGCGCAGATGGCCTGGTTCTGGCAGCAGTACATCGGGCCGGACGGCGATCCCTCGCACCCGTACGCCTCGCCCGGCACCGCCGCCGATCTCGGCGGCCTGGCCCCGGCGTTCGTGGTCGCGCCCGAGCTCGATCCGCTGCGGGACGAGGGCGTCGCGTACGCGCGGCGGCTCGCGGAGGCGGGCGTGGTCGCGTCGTACGGCGTCTACGAGGGCATGTTCCACGGCGCGATCAGCATGGGCGCGATGGTGCCGACCGCGGCCACCGCCTTCGCCGACGCCACCGAGGCGCTGCGCAAGGCGCTGGCGTAGGCGCAGGACCGTATCGCCGAGCGGGGGTGGTGCCGAGAGGTGCCGCCCCGTTCGCTTGCTTCAAGTCTTCCGTTGCTTCAAGTCTTCCGTTCTGTCTTCAGAGAAGGTGAGCACCCCATGGCACCCCGACTCGCCGACCAGCTCGACGGCAAGGTCGCAATCATCACCGGCGCCGCGCGCGGCCAAGGCGAGGCAGAGGCACGCCTGTTCGTCGCCCGGGGCGCGCGCGTGGTGCTCACCGACCTCCTGGAGGAGGAGGGCGCAAAGGTCGCGGCCGAACTCGGCGACGCGGCCCTGTTCGTGCGGCACGACGTCTCCTCGCCGGAGGACTGGGCGAAGGTCGTCGCCACCGCCCTGGAGAACTTCGGCCGCATAGACGTCCTCGTCAACAACGCGGCCATCTACTGGACGAAGCCCTTCGAGCACGAGACGGTCGACGGCCTCGACCGCATCTTCAAGGTCAACTTCCACGGCGTGTTCCTCGGCATGCAGGCGGTCCTGCCGACGATGAAGGCACAGCGCTCCGGCTCGATCGTCAACATCTCGTCGCAGTCGGGCCTCGAAGGTCTCCCGTCGCACTCCGCCTACGGTGCGACCAAGTGGGCGGTGCGCGGGCTGTCGAAGACGGTCTCGCTGGAGGTCGGCGAGCACGGCGTGCGCGTCAACTCGGTCTACCCCGGCGTGATCGACACCCCGATGATCGCCAAGGTCGGCGTCGAACGCGGCCCCGGCAAGTTCCCGGCCGTACCGCTGCGCCGCGTCGCCGTCCCGGAGGAGGTCGCCGAGACCGTGGCCTTCCTCGCCTCCGACGCGTCCTCCTACATGACCGGCGCCGAACTGGTCGTCGACGGCGGCATGACGGCGGGCGCCGTCCCCCCTCCGGGGCGCTACTGACCTGCGCTTTTGCCCCAGGCCATATCGGTTAGGAAGTTGGCACGCCAAGCATGTAAAGTAATCCCTGGCCAGCCGGGCGACCGGTGGCCGGGTGAGGGGCTATAGCTCAGTTGGTAGAGCACCTGCATGGCATGCAGGGGGTCAGGAGTTCAAGTCTCCTTAGCTCCACTCACACACGCAGCACAAACTGAACCGGCCGCCTCCGCGCGGCCACCCGGGGCTATAGCTCAGCTGGTAGAGCACCTGCATGGCATGCAGGGGGTCAGGAGTTCAAGTCTCCTTAGCTCCACAAAGTCACTGGTCACCCCCTGCCCGCAATAAGCGCGGGCGGGGGGTGACTTTGTTCTTTTTGGCGGCTTCGCCGCGGCGGGGGCTTCGCCACCCGCACCCCCTCTTTCCGGGGCGGTTCTTGAACCTGCCGGCGTTCTGGCCCGGGGTGGGTACGGGTTCCACTGCGGGGATGGGGCCACAGCTCGACGACCTTTGGTGCGGAACTGCCTGTCCGTGTCAGTGGAGCGAGGCGGTTGCCGCCGATTGCGCCGGCCATCGGGCCACACCACATCAGAGCTCCCGCGACCGGTGCGCAACTTGCGCTCGCCCCGGCTCCCCTGGTCAGCGCTGCATGTCCGACGTTTTGTGAACTTGGCGGCGGCAACGCGCCCAACGGCCGGACGCTTTGGCTTCGGGACCGTGTCGCACCCAGTCGCGGAACCGCCCACGAGTGCGGCGATGGTACCTGCCTTAGGTGGATGGCCCGTGGGGGTGCGTCAGGGCCTCGTAGTCGGCTCGTAGGTCGGTCGCTTCGAGAGGGTTGCGTTGTTCCACGGCCCGTACGACTCCCCGGGGCCCGGCCGAGTTTCGCGTTTGCGCGGGAACGGGGGAAGTCTTGCTCGGGCGTGCGGAGGCACGGCCCATTACCCGACGACCGCGAAAAGCTCGGTCACGGCATTGGCCAGTTCGCGGTCCCCGCTCAATTGCGAACGCTCGCGGGCGCTTTCGACGGGGATCCCCCGGGTGGCCAGGCGCCAGAAGGTGTCCTCGTTCATCGATACGTGTGTGGCCGGCTCCCGCTCGGGAGTTCCCAGACGCCACCGGTCGTCCTGCCGCACCGCGTCCCATCGGCCGCCGGACGGTCCGCTCACCTCAAGGCGAACCGCGGTGCCGTCCGGCCGTGTGTGTGCCCGGAGGGCGGCCGGCAAACCTCGGGCGAAGATGTCCAGGACCGGGGCCATGAGCTCGGGTTCGTCCGCGCCGGGGCAGGAGACCGCGTCGCGGATCTGCTGCTGGTGCACCCAGAACTCGGTGTACTCACGGCCGATGTCCAGCCATGCCGGGCTGGGGACGTCCGAGGCGGCCCACGAGACGTCAAGGTCAGCCAGTGCGTGGAGGTCCCTGGTCGACCACACCGCGTCCAACTCGGTACCCAGATGCCGCAGCAGGTCCGTCAGTAGCCGCGGGCTGAGCTGGCGGCTCGCTCGGACGAACTCGTCGTTGGTGCGCGCCAGGTATGTCGGCAGCGTGTCGTCGCTTGCGAAGACGGCCCCGGCGTACCCGTCGCGGCTGCCCGAGAGGCGTCGCATGTAGTCGTTGAGCACATGGCCCACCACGTCATGGACGTCCCAGCCGGGACACACTGTCGGTTTGGCCCAGTCCTCAGGACCCAGCGCGTGGAGCAGCTCGATCAGAGCTCGTCGCTCCAACGGAAAAAGTCGGCGGACGTCGATGGGCGGACCGAAGATCATGCGCTGACGGTACGTGCTGTCGATGCCCGACGCGCGGGAATTTGTTCGCCCGACGACCACAGGTGGGACGCGAGCCTGTGGGGCTGAGTGCACATCGGGTGAACTCCTCGCCGACTCGCGACCGGTGCGCATCGTGCCTTGGTGGTGGGATCTGGCCGGGTGTGAAGCGACGGGGCAACCCGACCTTGGGGGACGCATGAGGCTTGGCAGGCGTGCGGCGGGTTTTGGTGTGGGAGGGAGGCGGCGGATCTACGATGATCGCCGTGACCCTCCGCCGTAGTTCTCTTGCCTCGTTTGCGCTGGTTGTCTGTGCTGCGATGACGCTTTCCGCGTGCAGTTCGGACGACAAGGAGCCTTCCGCCGCGTCGTCGGGAGCTGAGATTTCCGATACGCCCATTCCGGCGGCTCCGGGTGGGCAGGAGGTCGCGGACCTTCAGGCGCGGTGGTGGGGTTGGGCGGCGTCGCAGCCGGAGGCGTCCAATCCGGTGGCTGATATGACGGGGCAGCAGTGCGCGCAGGGGCAGCCCGACGATGTGTGGTTCGTGGCCGGGACGTTCGGCGGCGACGCGAAGCGTACGTGTACGGTGCCCGCTGGTCGGACGCTTGCCGGCCCGCTGCTGAACTTCACGGCGGACACCGCCGAGCAGTGCGAGGAGCACATCGCTGCGTCTGACGGCGAAGTGGTGTTGGACGGCAGCCCGGTCGATGTGAAGAAGGTCGGTCCCGAAGCGATCACGTTTGCGGGCGTCGCGGGCAACCCCGTGACGAAGAACGCGGACGAAGTGTCCACGCAGGGCTGCGGGTTGTGGTTCACGCTGGCCCCGCTCGCGCCTGGTGCCCACAAACTCGCCATCAGCGGCGTCAGCAACGACTTCAAACTGTCGGTCGAGTACACGCTCAACGTCGGTTGACCCACCAGCACGCCGAGTAGTGCGGCGGGACTGTTCGCGTGTGAGCTGCTCGGGCGGCTCGGCCGCGGCGCCTGATTGTGCCGCGCTGCCCTTGCCCGCGGGCGGCTCAGCCGAGGAAGCCTCGTAGCAATGCTGCTGTGGCGTCGAGGTGTTCGGTTATTGCGCGGCGGGCGGCTTCGGGGTCGGTGGTGAGGACGGCTCGGACTATTGCGGCGTGTTGTATTGCGCTGTGTTCGATGTTGCGGGTCAGGACCGGGATGGCGTTCAGGAGGTCGTTGAGGCGCATGCGGACGTCCGCGGCGGCCGCGGTGAGGCTGGACGATCCGGTCAGTTCGGCCAGGGTGAGGTGGAACGCCGTGTCGAGGCGGCGGTAGTCCTCCGGGGCGGCGGTGTCGACGGCCTCCAGGCGGGCCAGGAGGAGGGCGCGTTGGGCCGCGTCGAGGCCCCGGGTGGCGAGGACCTGCACCGCGCCGACTTCGAGCACCTCGCGGAACGTGAGGGCGTCGTCGAGCGCCGGGCCCATGTCCTCGGCGCGGCGGCGCGCCTCGCCCGGTTCCGGGGTCGGCGGCGGGCCGGTGACGAACGTTCCGCCGAAACGGCCGCGGCGTACCTCCACGTGGCCGGCCTGTTGGAGCGCCCGGAGCGCCTCGCGCAGAGTGATGCGGCTGACGCCCAAGCGGGCGGCGAGGTCGCGTTCGGCCGGGAAGCGAGCGCCCGGCGGTACGACGCCGAGCTTGATCGCGGCCATCAGCCGCTCGACGGTCTCCTCGAACGCGTTGCCCGCCCGGACCGGCCGCAACACCGCGTCGGCGGTCGGATCGCCCCACGCGCGGGGCTCGGACGCGCGCTCATCGGCGTCGGTCGGCACCGCACCACCCTCCCCTCGACGCGCGGATTCTTTCATCCCAACACTTTCATCCAATCAATGGACTGATGTTAGACCAATGAGATTGGATAGCCCCGAACGATCGCCGGACGACGGGAGAGCGGTGTGACGCAGGGGAGGGCGACCGTGCCAGGGGACCGGCCGTACGACGTGGACCGGCTCCGCGCCCGGGTCGCCGAGGGGACGATCGACACCGTCCTCGTCGCCTTCACCGACATGCAGGGACGCCTCCAGGGCAAGCGCCTGTCCGCGCGCTACTTCCTCGAAGAGGTCCTCGCGCACCACACCGAGGGCTGCAACTACCTCCTCGCCGTGGACGTCGACATGAACACCGTCGACGGTTATGCGATGAGCTCGTGGGAGACGGGGTACGGCGACTTCGTCCTGGTGTCCGATCTCGCGACGCTGCGCGAAGTGCCGTGGAACGAAGGCACCGCAATGGTGCTCGCCGACCTGGCCTGGCCCGACGGACGCCCGGTGGTCGCGTCCCCGCGGCAGATTCTCAAGGCGCAGACCGACCGGCTCGCGCAATTGGGGCAGCGCGCGATGGTGGGCACCGAGCTGGAGTTCGTCGTCTACCGCGACACATATGAGCAGGCGTGGAACCGCGGCTATCGCGACCTCACGCCCGCCAACCAATACAACGTCGACTACAGCGTGTTGGGCACCGCGCGGATCGAACCGCTATTGCGTCGCATCCGCAACGAGATGACCGCCGCGGGCATGTACGTCGAGTCGGCGAAGGGCGAATGCAACCTGGGCCAGCACGAGATCGCGTTCCGCTACACCGAGGCCCTGCGCACCTGCGACCACCACAGCATCTACAAGAACGGTGCGAAGGAGATCGCCGCGCAGGAGGGCATGAGCCTGACCTTCATGGCCAAGCCCAATCAGCGCGAAGGCAATTCGTGCCACATCCATCTGTCACTGCGAGCCGATGACGGGCCGGTGCTGAGCGGGGACGGGCCGTACGGCCTCTCCCGCACCGGTGCTCACTTCCTCGCCGGGCAGCTCGCCACCCTGCGCGAGTTCACGCTGCTGTACGCGCCGAACATCAACTCCTACAAGCGCTTCCAGCCGGGCACGTTCGCCCCGACGGCCGTGCAGTGGGGGGTCGACAACCGGACGTGCGCGCTGCGCCTCGTCGGCCACGACCAGTCCCTGCGCGTCGAGAACCGTGTCCCGGGCGGCGACGTCAACCCGTACCTCGCCGTCGCGGGCATGATCGCCGCGGGCCAGTACGGCATCGACAACGAACTGCCGCTGCCCGAGCCGCAGACGGGCAACGCGTATACCTCCGGCGCCGAGACCGTGCCGACTACGCTGCGTGAGGCGCTGGACCTTTGGGAGAAGAGCGAACTCGCGCGCGAGGTGTTCGGCGAGGAGGTGCAGGCGCATTACGCGAACGCCGCGCGCGTCGAATTGTCCGCGTACGAAGCGGCGGTCACCGACTGGGAGTTGTTCCGCGGATTCGAGCGCATGTAGCGGCGACAAGCGGTGACAGGCGGCGGCGACAGGTGCGCAGCGGCGACGAGGAAGAGCGGTCGCCCGCATCGCAGAACTGCCGCGAAACACAGCAATCAGCACGGCGTGGCAAGAGAGAGAAAGGGCCGCAATGGCCGACGACATCTTCGACGTGATCAACCCGGCGACCGAGGAATTGGTCGCGTCCGTGCCGATGGCGAGTGCGGACGAGGTCGACGCCGCGGTACGCCGCGCCGCCGCCGCGTACCCCGCCTGGCGCGCCGTCGCGCCCGGTGACCGCGCCCGCCTGCTGCGCCGTTTCGCCGAGGTCGTCGACGCCCACACGGACGAACTGGCGGCCCTGGAAGTCGCCGAGGCCGGGCACCCGGTCGGCAATGCGCGCTGGGAGGCGGGCAACCTCCGCGATGTCCTGCACTATTACGCGGGTGCCCCCGAGCGTCTGACCGGACGTCAGATCCCGGTCCCGGGCGGCATCGACATCACCTTCCAGGAACCGCTCGGTGTCGTCGGCCTCATCGTGCCGTGGAACTTCCCGCTGCCGATCCTGGGATGGGGCCTGGCGCCCGCTCTCGCGGCCGGGAACACAGTCGTGGCCAAGCCGGCCGAGCTGACGCCGCTGACGGCCCTCAGGGTCGCCGAACTGGCTCTGGAGGCGGGGCTGCCGGAGGACGTGTTCCAGGTGCTGCCGGGCCGCGGCACGGTCGCGGGCCGCGTGCTGGTGGACCACGAACTCGTCCGCAAGATTGTGTTCACCGGGTCGACGGCGGTCGGCAAGGAGATCATGGCGCGCGCGGCGGGCGGGGTGAAGCGCGTGACGCTCGAACTCGGCGGCAAGAGCGCCAACATCGTGTTTGCGGACGCCGACCTGGAGAAGGCCGCCGCGGCCGCCCCGATGTCGTTCTGCGACAACACGGGCCAGGACTGCTGCGCACGCAGCCGCATCCTGGTGCAGCGCGAGGCGTACGACCGCTTCCTCGAACTGCTCGAACCGCACATCCTCGCGGTGCGGGCGGGTGACCCGAACGACCCCGGGACCGAGATGGGCCCGCTCGTGTCCGCCGCCCAACTCGACCGTGTGCGTGGGTATGTCCCCGACAACGCGCCCGTGGCCATGCGCGGTTCGGTGCCCTCCGGCAAGGGCTTCTGGTACCCGGCGACCGTCCTGACGCCCGCAGACGTGCGCGACCGGACCGTCACCGACGAGATCTTCGGCCCGGTGACCGCGGTGATCCCGTTCGAGGACGAGGACGACGCGGTACGTATCGCCAACGCCACCGCGTACGGCCTCGCCGGGTCGATCTGGACGCGCGACGTCGGCCGCGCGCTGCGTGTCAGCCGCGGGGTGGAGGCGGGCAATCTGTCCGTCAACTCACACTCCTCGGTGCGCTATTGGACGCCGTTCGGAGGCTTCAAGCAGTCCGGCCTCGGCCGCGAACTGGGCCCGGACGCACTGGCTGCCTTCACTGACACAAAAAATGTCTTCATTGCGACGGAATGACCGAAGGCCCGCGAACGAAGCCCCCACCCGTCGAACGAAGCCCCCCACCCGTCGAACAAGCACCCCAACCCGCCAACAGCAAACCGCCGCACCACCAGTAGTACGGAGGAACAGTGAAGCGTTTCGAGGGCCGTACGGCCGTCATCACCGGCGCGGGCAGCGGCATCGGCCTCGCCACCGCGAAGCGCCTCGCGTCCGAGGGCGCCGATGTCGTGTGCGTCGACGTCGACGAGACCGCCGGGAAGGCTGCCGCGGATGCGGTCGCCGGACTGTTCGTCAAGGCCGACGTCACCTCAGAGGCCGACGTCGAGGCCATGTACCAGGCGGCGTTCGACACCTACGGCCGCATCGACGTCGCGTTCAACAACGCCGGCATCTCGCCGCCCGACGACGACTCGATCCTGACCACCGGCATCGACGCCTGGCGCCGCGTGCAGGAGGTCAACCTGACGTCCGTCTACTTGTGCTGCAAGTACGTCATCCCCTACATGCAGCGCCAGGGCAAGGGCTCGATCGTCAACACAGCCAGCTTCGTCGCCCGCATGGGCGCGGCCACGTCGCAGATCTCGTACACCGCGTCGAAGGGCGGCGTACTGGCCATGTCGCGCGAACTCGGCGTGCAATTCGCCCGCGAGGGTATCCGGGTCAATGCCCTGTGCCCCGGACCGGTGAACACGCCGCTGCTGCAAGAGCTGTTCGCCAAGGACCCGGAGCGCGCGGCACGGCGACTCGTGCACATCCCCACCGGCCGCTTCGCCGAGGCCGAGGAGATCGCGGCGGCCGTCGCGTTCCTCGCCTCCGACGACGCGTCCTTCGTCACCGCCGCCGAGTTCCTGGTCGACGGCGGCATTTCGGGTGCCTACGTGACCCCGCTCTAGGCTTGCCCGCTCCCGCACGGACCACGGCATCGTCAGCGAGACAGGTGGTATCCCTCATGCCCCGCCCCGTCATCGGCATTACCGCGTACAGCGAACCGGCCAAATGGGCCGCGTGGGATGTGCAGGCGACGCTCCTGCCCCAGGCGTACGTCGACCGCGTCGCGGCCGCCGGCGGCCTGCCCGTGCTGCCGCCGTCCGTACCTGATGCCGCCGAGGCGCTGGACCGCGTCGACGCGCTCGTGATCGCCGGAGGCGGGGACGTCGACCCCGGCAGGTACCGGGCCGAGGCGCACGAACGCACCGGGTTCGTGCGCCCGGCGCGCGACACGGCCGAGTTCGCGCTCGCCGAGCGCGCGTTCGACAGCCGTATTCCGGTGCTTGGCATTTGCCGCGGCATCCAGGTCATCAACGTCCTGCGCGGCGGGACGCTGCTCCAGCACCTGCCGGACCGGCTCGGCGACGAGCGGCACGCGCCCGCACCCGGGCAGTACGGGCGGCACCCGGTGGCCCTGGTCCCGGGCAGCCGCACGGCGCAGTTGTACGGACGTACGGAGTTGGACGTCGCGACGTACCACCACCAGGCCGTGGACACGCTAGGTGCGGGCCTCGTGGTGACCGGGCGGGCCCCGGACGGCACCATCGAGGCGCTGGAGGTGCCTGGCCACCCCTTCGCGGTGGCGGTGCAATGGCATCCGGAGGTGGACGACGATCTGTCGCCGTTCGCGGGCCTTGTGGCCGCGGCCGAGGAACGCTTGGCATCGGCATCGGCGGCGGTCTCGGCCTGACCGGCCCTCCCGAGAGTGTCCGGGGAGCGCTGGCAATCCCCGGCGCGCTCCGGCGCACACGCCGGTGGATGTCAAGGACCGGGGGCGCGCACCACAACGCGGGCCGGACTCGGGCGTATCACGGTTGCGTGACGTACTGAGCCGATGCGCGAATTCTCCGGTTACCAATCAGTATGGTCCCCGGACATGACCCCCCTCGCGTGGACCCTGTTCGCGGTGGCCGCCATATTGGCGGTTGCCGACTGGGCCGCCGTCGCACGCGAGGATTTGCGGTTCGAACGACGTGCCAAGCCTGCCGTCATCGTGGCGCTCATAGCCGTGGCGGCCGCGCTGGACCCGTCCAGTGAGAGCCAGCGCGCCGCCTTCCTCATCGCCCTCGGCCTGTCGCTGACGCGCGATGTGCTCACACTCGGCGGCGAGCGGCAGTTCGTCGCGGCTGTGTCGGCATCGCTCGCGGCGCACATGGCATATGTCGTCGGCTTCCAGCAGGTCGGCTGGTCGTGGCTGTGGGCGGCCGCGGGCATCGTGGTCGTCCTGGCCGCAACCCTGGGTTACGCCGTGCGGCTTGTCATCGGCGTACGTGCCACGCGTCCCATGCTGACCTTGCCGGTCGTGCTCTACATAGGCGTGCTCTCACTCATGGTCGTGGCGGCCTCCGCGACAGGGCAGCCGACCGCAGTCGCGGGGGCGTTTCTCTTCTACTGCGCGGACGCCCTGGCCGGGTGGAACCGGTTCCGCGAGCAGACGCCGTACGCGCACATCAGCATCGCGGTGTCGTACCACCTCGCGCAGATGCTCCTCGTCCTCTCGCTCGTCTGACGCGGTCCGCCGCCTGTCCGCCCGAGGCCGCGCGCCGCCCGTCCCACCCCGCCCATCCGGGATATCGCGAAGCCGGTGGAGCGCCATCCGGTACCCTGTCGCTATGCGTGCCGTACTGCTGCTTACCGGGCCGCGCTGACCAGGACGGGCGACCACCTCCCATGGGGGTCTGTCGCCCACCTCAGCGCGGCGACCCCTCCTGTGCGAGGGGTTTTTGTATTTCCGGCAAGACCCGCGTCACCACGACGGCCACTACGACACGCACACGTGTGCACCCGGGAGCCCTGAGGACGATGACCGAGACGACGCAGGCCGCCGAGCCGACCGAGCCCTACCGCTACACGGCCGCCATGGCCGGCGAGATCGAGCTGCGCTGGCAGGACCGCTGGGAACGGGACGGCACGTTCGAGGCCCCGAATCCCGTAGGCCCGCTGGCCGGTCCCGAGGACATCGCGGGCCGCGAGAAGATGTTCGTGATGGACATGTTCCCGTACCCGTCGGGTGTGGGGCTGCACGTCGGCCACCCCCTGGGCTACATCGCCACCGACGTGTTCTCCCGGTACAAGCGCATGACCGGGTTCAACGTGCTGCACACCCTGGGCTACGACGCGTTCGGCCTGCCCGCCGAGCAGTACGCGGTGCAGACCGGTACACACCCGCGCATCACCACCGAGGCGAACATCGCCACCATGCGCCGCCAACTGCGCCGCCTGGGACTGGGCCACGACCCGCGCCGCTCGATCTCGACGATCGACCCGGCCTACTACCGCTGGACGCAGTGGATCTTCCTGCAACTGCGCACGTCCTGGTACGACACCGAGGCCGACGGCGGCAAGGGCCGCGCGCGGCCGATCGCCGACCTGGTCGAGCAGTTCGAGAAGGGCACCCGGGCGGTCCCGGGCGGCGGCGTATGGGCCGACCTGAGCCGCGCGGAGCAGGCGAAGGCCGTGGACGGCTTCCGGCTGGCCTACCTGTCCGAGGCGCCGGTCAACTGGTGTCCGGGGCTGGGCACGGTGCTGGCCAACGAGGAGGTCACCGCCGAGGGGCGCAGCGAGCGCGGGAACTTCCCGGTGTTCAAGCGCAACCTGAAGCAGTGGATGATGCGCATCACCGCGTATTCCGACCGGCTGATCGACGACCTGGACACGCTGGACTGGCCCGAGCCGATCAAGCTGATGCAGCGCAACTGGATCGGCCGGTCCGAGGGCGCGCACATCGACTTCGCCTTCGCGGGCCACGAGAACGTGTCCGTACGGGTGTTCACGACCCGTCAGGACACGCTGTTCGGCGCGACCTACATGGTGCTGGCCCCCGAACACGAACTGGTCGAGGCCGTCGTGCCGGACGCGTGGCCCGCCGGCACGCCGGTGGCCTGGACCGGAGGGGCGGCCACCCCGGCGGAGGCGGTCGCGGCGTACCGTGCCGAGGCGGCGTCCAAGACCGAGGTCGAGCGCCAGACCGAAGGCCGTGACAAGACCGGTGTGTTCACCGGCGCATATGCGATCAACCCGGCGGGCGGCACGGCCGTTCCGGTGTTCATCGCCGACTATGTGCTGGCGGGCTACGGCACCGGCGCCATCATGGCGGTGCCCGCACACGACCACCGCGACTTCGAGTTCGCCCGCAAGTTCGAGCTGCCGATGGTCTGCGTCGTCGAGCCCGACGACGGCCGATCGACCGACCCGGCGACGTGGGACGACGCGTTCATCTCCAAGAGCGCGCGGATCGTCAACTCGTCCACCCCCGACTTCAGCCTGAACGGCCTGGACGTGGCCGAGGCCAAGCGGGCCATGGACGCCCACCTGGCTGCCGAGGGCGTCGGTGCGCCGACGGTCACCTACCGGCTGCGGGACTGGCTGTTCAGCCGCCAGCGTTACTGGGGCGAGCCGTTCCCGATCGTCTACGACGAGGACGGGATCGCGCACGAACTGCCGGACTCCATGCTGCCGGTCGAGCTGCCGGAGATCGACGACTACAGCCCGCGCACCTTCGACCCGGACGACGCGGACTCGCAGCCCGAGACCCCGCTGTCGCGCCGCGAGGACTGGGTGACGGTCGAACTGGACCTGGGCGATGGGCCGCGCACGTACCGCCGCGAGACCAACACGATGCCCAACTGGGCCGGTTCGTGCTGGTACGAGCTGCGCTACGTGGACCCCACCAACGCGGACGTGCTGGTCGACCCCGAGAACGAGAAGTACTGGATGGGTCCGCGTACCGCGGGTGCCTCCGGAGGTGTCGACCTGTACGTCGGCGGCTCCGAACACGCCGTGCTGCACCTGCTGTACGCGCGTTTCTGGCACAAGGTGCTGTTCGACCTGGGCCACATCTCGTCGTTCGAGCCCTTCCACAAACTGTTCAACCAGGGCTACATCCAGGCCTACGCGTACACCGACGCGCGCGGCGTCTACGTGCCGGCCGAAGAGGTCACCGAGGAGGACGGCAGGTTCTTCTTCGGGGTCGAAGAGGTCAAGCGCGAGTACGGCAAGATGGGCAAGTCGCTGAAGAACTCGGTGACCCCCGACCAGATCAGCGACGACTACGGCGCGGACACGCTGCGCCTGTACGAGATGTCCATGGGTCCGCTGGAGGCCTCGCGGCCTTGGGACACCCGCGCGATCGTCGGTTCGTACCGCTTCCTGCAACGCATGTGGCGCAACATCGTCGACGAGTCGACCGGCGAGCTGCGGGTCGTCGAGACCGAGCCCGACGAGGCCACGCTGCGTGCGACGCACAAGGCGATCGACGGCATGCGCAAGGACCTGGAGGGCCTGCGGTTCAACACCGCGATCGCCAAGGCCATCGAGCTGAACAACCACCTGACCAAGCTGGACGCGGTGCCGCGCGCGATCGCGGAGAAGCTGGTCCTGATGGTCGCCCCGCTGGTGCCGCACGTCGCCGAGGAGCTGTGGGCGCGCCTGGGCCACGAGGGTTCGCTGGCGCACCACGACTTCCCGGAGGCGGACCCCGCGTACGTCGTCGACGAGACGGTGACGTGTGTCGTGCAGATCAAGGGCAAGGTCAAGGCCCGTCTGGAGGTGCCCCCGGGCATCGGCGAGGACGAGCTGCGCGAACTGGCGCTGGCCGACGCCGCGGTCGTGTCGGCGCTGGGCGGCGCCGCGGTGCGGATGGTGGTCGTACGGCCCCCGAAGCTGGTGAACATCGTTCCGGCGTGAGCCGGGCTCGGACCCGGCCTACGGGGACCGGGTCCGACGGGCGCGGAC
>NZ_JBPKBH010000031.1:34248-48921 GCF_051388915.1 Yinghuangia sp. YIM S09857
GGTCCGACGGGCGCAGACGGCTCTCGCCGTCCGCGCCCGAACTCGTTCGGGGGTGATCCGACACGGCTCTCCGACGTTCGTTTCCCGGCCATGTACGGGGCATTTCCGGGCTGTGACGATCGCCCAGGATCGCGGTGTTTTCGTCCGGAGCGGACGCCTGGGGTCCCGGCGGCGCTACTGTTGGGGCATTCGCAGGTGGCGACCTGGGAGGAGACCAGTCGTGTCACTCGCCTCGGACGGCGCGCAAGCCGTCGCGCTCTTCCTGGGGGCAGGGGTCGCCGCGCTGATGGTGCTGATCGGTGTGGTGGTGATCATCGCGGTGGTGGTGCGGCGTGCGGTGCGGCGCAGGATCGACCGGCATGCGCCCCGCCTGCGGGGCCTGGTGGACGACGCGGCCTCACGGGCCCGCGCGTACACCCGCCCAGGTGGCGCGGGCGAGGCGGCCCGGCTCCGCTCGGCGGTGCGCAAGTCCCTCGATCACACCCGCCGAGTCCTCGACGCCGGGTACGCGCGTGACGCGCAGCTCGCCGAGGCCCGGCAACTCCTCGGCCGCCTCGAACGCTTCGCCGAGGGCCTGGACACCGATCTGCGGATGCTGGAGCGCGAGCCGGACCCCGTCCGGGTCGAGCGCGAGCTGCCCGCGCTGCGTGAGCGGGCCGAGCGCGTCCAGCACGCCGCGGGGTCGCTGCGCTGGGCGGCGCAGGACCGCGAACAGGTTCTCGCGCACGACGACCTCGACCGGCTCGGGCGCGACGTCGAGCAGGAGGTCGCGGCGTTGCGCGAGACGACCCGGGCCGCCAAGGACGCGCTCGGGCCCTGACGGCCGCGCGACGTGTTTGCCGGGCGGGTCGGCCGGATCGGAGGAAGTGCGGCCGACGCGCGACCGGTCTCCGACCGCCCGGGTGCGGTGAACGTTTTCCTCGTCCCTTGTCCCTTCGCCGACGGGTAGCTTCAGCCCCATGACGACCGAAGTCGCGATCGTTACCGATTCCACGGCGTATCTGCCCGATGCGGTCGTCGAGCAGCACGGCATCGTCGTCGTTCCGCTCAAGGTCGTGCTGCGCGGCCGGCCGCTCGACGAGGGGACGGAGGCGACGCCGACGGGCCTCGCGGAGGCGCTGCGGCAGAAGCGGGTGGTGACCACGTCGCGCCCGTCTCCCGAGACGTTCGCGGAGACGTACCGCAGGGTCGCGGAGGGCGGGGCACGCGAGATCGTGTCGGTGCACTTGTCGGCGGAGCTGTCCGGCACATACGAGGCTGCGCTGCTGGCCGCGCGCGAGTCGCCGGTGCCGGTCCGCGTGGTCGACTCCCGGACCTTGGCGATGGCCATGGGCTTCCCGGTGCTGACGGCGGCCGAGGCGGCGGCGGACGGCGCGTCGGCGGAGGACGCGGCGACGGCGGCGGAGAAGCGCGCGGGGGCGACGTCCGGCTTCTTCTACGTGGACACGCTGGAGTACTTGCGGCGAGGCGGGCGCATCGGTGCGGCTGCTGCCCTGATGGGTGCCGCGCTCGCGGTCAAGCCGCTGCTGCACGTCTCGGACGGCCGGGTCGCGCCGCTGGAGAAGGTCCGCACGGCGGCGCGCGCGATCAGCAGACTGGAAGAGATCGCCTTGGAAGCGGCGGGCGAGGGCCGCGTGGACATCGCCGTGCACCACTTGGACAGCCCGGACCGCGCCGAGGCCCTGGCGGGACGTTTGCGTGAACGCCTGCCGCGGCTCGGGGAGTTGCACGTCTCGGAGGTCGGTGCCGTCATCGGGGCCCACGCCGGGCCGGGGTTGCTGGCCGTGGTGGTGTCGCCGAAGTAGCGGGTGGGGATCGGGCGAAGGCGACGGTTGATACCCGACGGTGCGGCCGCCGTCACCGCGTTGTCCACAGGCTCGGGGTTGTCCACAGGTTTCGATCGGCGGTGCGGCGAGCCCGACTTCGGCGCTTAGCGTCGGGGCATGTCGAAATCACCGAACGCCCGGACCGCCTCCCGACTCGCCGCGCTGTTCCCGGCTGACCCCGCGCCCGGGCGCCACGCCGCGGCCGACAGCGCTTTTGCTCCGCCCGGCTCCGCCGATGCCGCGTACGGGCCGCCCGGCTCCGAGGACGCGGTCGTGCGCCACGCCTCGGCGTCGGCCGGGATCCCGCCGCCGGGGGTGCCGCCACCGGATCCTTGGGCGGGCGTTCCGCGTGATGGGGGAGCTGCTGAATGGGCTGAGCCCGCCTCGACGACCGAGCGGCACGTGTTCGAACCGTCCCAGACCGAACCGTCCGGCTCCGGACGCGCCCGGTCCGAACCGGTCCGGTCCGAACCGGTCCGGCCCGAACCGGTCCAGCCCGAGCCGGTCCAGCCCGAGCCGGTCGAACCCGAACCGGTCCAGTCCGAACCGGCCGCGCCCCGGCCGCTGCCCGCGGCGACGCGCTTTGCCGCGGGCGTCGCCGACCGTATCCCGCCGGGTTTGAAGGCGTTCCGCATCGCGGTCGACGTGCGCGTGGTCGCGGCCGTTGCCGCGCTCGCACTCCTTGCGATCGTCGTCGCCGGTGTGGGGTGGTGGCGGTCGCGTCCGCAATCGGTCGCGGTACCGACGGTCGCCGCTTCGGGAACGGCCCGACCGTCCGACCAGCTTGCCCTGTCCACTTCTTCCACCTCAGCCGCCTTGCCGGACCCGACGGGTCCCGCCACGACAGCCCCCACAACCGTGGCCGTGGCCGTGCACGTGGTCGGGCGCGTGGCCAATCCCGGGCTGTTCGCCCTCCCGTCCGGCTCCCGGGTGGACGATGCGCTCAAAGCGGCCGGCGGTGCGCTGCCCGGCACCGATCTGGCCGCTCTCAACCTCGCGCGCGTGCTGTCGGACGGCGAGCAGGTGCCGGTGGGCGTGTCGGGGGCAACGGCCGTTCCGGCTCCGACGGGTGGCGCGCCGGTGTCGTCCGCCGCCGGGAAGGGCACGGCGAAGGGCGCCGGCACCGGCGTCGTGGACCTCAACACCGCCACCGCCGAACAGCTTGAGGGCCTGCCCGGGATCGGTCCCGTCATGGCGGCGGGCATCCTCGACTGGCGCCGACTGCACGGCCGCTTCACCTCGGTCGAACAACTCCGGGAGGTCCGCGGCATCGGCGAACGCCGGTTCGAGGAACTTCGTTCCAGGGTGCGCGTATGAACACGCCCTTGCCGCAGGACCACGGTTCCGGCAGCGGTCGGGACGCCCGCCCGGATGCGGCTCAAGCGACCGGCCGCGACCGTGCCGTCGCCGTCGCCGTCGATCTCAGGCTGGTCCCGGGAGCCGTCGCGGCCTGGGGCGCGGCGTGGTGTGTCCCGGCCGTACGCCCGGGCGTGGCCTGGACGTTCGTCGGCGGTTGCGTGGTCGGGGCGGCCGCGCTCGTCGCAGTGCACCGCGGCAGGGCGATCCGTACCACCGCGGCCGTCGCCCTGCTCTGCTGTGCGGCCGGGGGAGCGTCCGCGGCCATGCAGACCTCCGCGCACCGTGCCGGGCCGGTTCCCGCGCTCGCCGACCGGGGTGCCACGGTCACCGCACACCTCACCATCACGGGCGACCCGACGGCGGTCGCCCCCAAGGTGCGCGGCACCTCGCCGGGCACGGCGAAGTTCCGCGTCCCGGCGCGGGTCGACCGGATCGGCAGCGCCTCGGATCCGGGAGTCTCCGTGCGTCGGCTGCGAACTCCCGTGCTGCTCCTGGTTCCCGGAGGCGACCCGTGGCCCCGGCTGCTCCCCAGCACACGCATCACCGTGACGGGCAGGCTGGTGGCCTCCCGGCCTGACAGCGCGGCGGCCGCGCTGCTCATCGTCGAGTCCGACCCCCGGGTCACCGGTGGGCCGTCCGACCACCAGCGTCTTGCGGGCCACGTGCGGGACCGCCTGCGACGGGCCTGTGCCGGGTTGTCCGCCGCGCCGCGCGGGCTGCTGCCCGGTCTCGTCATCGGCGACACCTCGGCGGTTCCCGCGGATCTCGCCGACGACTTCAAGACCACCGAGCTGACCCACCTGATGGCGGTGAGCGGCACCAATATCACGATCCTGCTCGGCGCCGCGCTCTTGACCTTCCGTCATATCGGCTTCCGGGGACGTGCGTTGCCTGTGCTCGGCGGCTGTGCCGTGGTGGGCTTCGTCGTCCTCGCCAGGCCCGAGCCGAGTGTGCTCCGGGCCGCGGTGATGGGGCTGGTGACGCTTGCCGCGCTGTTCGGCGGGTGGCGGCGCCACGGCCCGTCCGCGCTGGCCGCCGCGGCGTTGTTCCTGGTCCTGCTCGATCCCGCGCTGGCCCGTAGTTTCGGGTTCATCCTGTCGGTGCTGGCCACCGGTGCGTTGTTGCTGATCGCCCCGCGCTGGGCCGCCGCCCTCGTGCGCCGGGGGTGGCCGACCCCGATCGCCGTGGCCGTCGCCGTTCCCTGCGCCGCGCAGGCGGTGTGCGCACCCGTCGTCGTCACCTTTACTGAACGCGTCAGTCTGGTGGCCGTGCCGTGCAATCTGCTGGCGGAGTTCGCGGTGGCACCCGCGACCGTCCTCGGGTTCGTGGTGCTGCTGGTGGCACCGCTGCACGTCCCGGCGGCCGCCCTGATCGCGCACGTCGCGGCGCTCCCGGTGGCCTGGATCGCCCTGGTCGCGCGCACCGGGGCGGCGTTCCCGGGGGCCACCTTCGGCTGGCCCGGCGGCCTCATGGGCGGCCTTGCCCTGGTCGTCGTGACGCTCGCCGCGATTCCCCTCACGCGCAGCCTGGTGCGCCGACCGGTCGCCGTGACGGTGGTCGCGGCCGTCGTCCTCGTCGCGCTGCTGCGGCCGCAGCCACTCATCCGCCCCCTCACCGGATGGCCGCCGCCGGGTTGGCATTTGGTGGTCTGCGACGTCGGCCAAGGCGATGCGCTCGTCCTCAACGCCGGGCACGGCCAGGGCGTCGTCGTGGACGCCGGCCCCGAACCGGAGGCCGTCGACCGCTGTCTGCGCGACCTCGGCGTGGACCGCGTTCCGCTGGTCATGCTCAGCCACTTCCACGCCGACCACGTCGAGGGCCTGCCGGGCGTGCTCAAGGGCCGGGCGGTCGGGGCCGTCGAGACCGCCGGGCTGCGGGAGCCGTCCGGCGAGGTGGCCCGCGTGCACCGCTGGGCCGCGGCGGCGGGCGTCCCAGTGCTGATCGCCCGGCACGGCGAGCGGCGGGCCACCGCCGACGGCGCGCTGCGCTGGCGGGTGATCGGTCCGCGGGATCCGCAGGCTGCCCGGCGGCTGAGCGGCTCGGCGCCCAACAACGCCAGCACGGTCCTCCTGGCCGAGGTCTCGGGCATCCGGATCCTGTTCACCGGCGACGTCGAGCCGGAGGCCCAGCGGGCGCTGCGCGCCGAGCTGTCCGGCATGCGGGTGGACGTCCTCAAGGTCCCGCACCACGGTTCGGCCCGCCAGGACCCCGCGCTTTTCCTGGGCCTGCGCCCGCGCCTGGCCCTGGTGTCGGCCGGTGCCGGGAACTCGTACGGCCATCCGAGCCGCTCCACACTGTCCCTCCTCGGCGCGTCGGGTGCCCACACGGCCCGCACCGATCTCCATGGCGCGATCGCCGTTTCCGGGACGGCCGACGACCTTCGTGTCGCGACTCGCCCGAGGTCGCGAGTGGTCGCGCAGGGCCGACCGCAGCCGGACGGGCGCCCGTTGAGTCTGTTGGACCGGAGCGCGCCGGGCCGCGGCGTGCCGGGAGGAGGTCCGCCGGGCCGCGGCGTGCCGGGAGGAAGCGCGCTGGGAGGAAGCGCGTTGGGAGGAGGCGCTCTGGATCCGAGGGGGCCCGCCGCGAGCGGACTCCGGCGGCGGGCGTTCGGTCGGAGGGTGCTTGCCCGGAGGATCCGACTCCCCAGGAGTCCCGGCGCGACCGTGGGGGCGCGTCCTCCACGGTTACGTCATCCGGAGCCCTCCCGCATTCCGGCCCTCGGCGCCGTGCATTGCCTGCACGCGGGCCGGGTATTGCCATCGCCAGGTGTGGCGGGTGCGTACCCGGGCGTCGTCGTGCGGTTCCGCCGCACGGCGCGGTGCCGGTCCGGGGGACGTGATCCGGCGTACCTCTCCGGTCGTGGCACCGGTTGCGGCAACTGCCGTGGCCGCGGTCGCGGTGCACAGAAGTTTGCCTTGAATCGCTCGGCGCTCTGTGGTTGCTTGAGTCCGTCAAGTAAGCCGGAGGGACCACAAGTACAGGCACGTGTCACCACAGGCAGGGCTCCGAGGACAACGGCGCACCGAGTCGTTCCGGCGGGGGAACGGGCCCTCTGCGCCGAGGAGTCGCCGATGTTTCCGAGAACCATGCCGCCCCGCCGCTCCGGCCCGCGTGTGCGGCGCCGAAGGCTCGCGGCGGTCGCGGTCGCCGCCGCCTTCGCCCTGACCGCCACCGCGTGCGGCGGCGGCTCGGACGACGGAGGCTCCGGCGGCACCGCGCAGCGGGGCGGCGCCGTCACGATCCTGCTGCCCGTCGAGTCGCGCGGGCTGGACCCCTTCACCGCGTCCTACACCGGCTCGGCCGATTCGAGCCGCATGGCCGCGCTGTACGACTTCCTGGTCTACCTGGACCCGGCCGACGGCAAGGTCAAGCCGCGCATCGCGGAGAGCCTGACCCCGGACGCCACCGGCGCGGTCTGGACGCTGAAGATCAAGCCGAACGTGAACTTCACCGACGGCACGCCGTACGACGCCGCCGCGGTCAAGGCGAACTGGGACGCCAACAACGACCCCGCGATGAGCTCCATCCACCGTGCCAGCATGGCCGGTGTGACCAGTGAGGTCACCGGTCCGCTGGAACTGCGCATCACGCTGGCGAAGCCCAACCTGAACTTCGACCGCACGGTGGCCTACGGCCTCGCGCACATCGCCTCGCCCACCGCGTTCCGCCCCGACCCCAAGGCCTTCCAGAGCAAGCCCGTGGGCGCGGGCCCCTTCCAGCTCAAGGAATGGGTGCGCGGCAGCAACCAGGTGATGGTGCGCAACCCCAACTACTGGCAGGCCGGTCTGCCCATGCTCGACCAGATCACCTTCACGGTGATGCCGGACAGCATGCAGTTGCTCAACACCCTGGGGAACAACCAGGCCGACCTCACCGTGACCTCGAACGGCGAGGCCGAGGAGATCGCCGCCACCAAGAACCTGGAGTCGATCACCACCGAGGTCTACGGCGGCCAGTACTTCCTGATGAACGTGCGGCGCCCGCCCTTCGACGACCCGCGCGCCCGCCGCGCGATGGCCATGGCGTTCGACGGCGAGGCCATGATGCAGACGCTCTACCAGGGCGACATCAAGACCGCGGACAGCCTCTTCCCCGACAATTCGCCGCTGATGGACCCGGCGGTGACGGCGCAGCCCGCCTACAACCAGGCCGAGGCGCAGAAGCTGTTCGACGAACTCGCCGCCGAGGGCAAGCCGGTCAACTTCACGTACCTCACGCAGCAGAACGCCAACGCGCGCAAGACCGCGGAGTACATGCAGAGCCGCCTGAACCAGTACAAGAACGTGAAGATGGACATCGAGGCCCTTGAGGTTACGGCGTACATCACCAAGGGGCTGGTCAACCGCGACTTCCAGGCCCAGAACTTCGGCATGTGGCTGGCCGACCCGGACCCGGGCTTCGACAGCCTGTTCCGCACCGGTTCGCCGACCAACTACTCGGGTTACTCCAACCCGGCCGCGGACGCCGCGTTGGACCAGGCGCGGGCGGCCACGACGCCGGAGGGGCGGCGTGCCGCGTACATCGAACTGGTCAAGGTGACCGCGCAGGACCTGCCGCTGTTCGTGTGGCAGGAGGCGACCACGTCGGTCATCCACCGGTCCAAGGTGACCGGGCTCCAGGTGGTCAACGACGGTGCGCTGCTCATGGAGCAGATCGCGCTGACGAAATGAGTCGTGAAGAGCTGAGCGCTTTTTGAGAACTGAGCGCTGAAGCACTGAGCGAGTAGCCGACACACGGGCCGGAGCGGGAGCCCGGCCCGTGTGTCGGCGGGCCCACGTGGCCCGCGTTGTGCCGTCAGTGGACGGCCGCGGCGGCCTCGGCCGCGACCGCGCGTTCGTACGCCTCCCGGAGGCGGTCGGAGGCGCGTTCGCGTTCCGGGTGCGGGCGGGGGACACCGAGGTGTATCTCGCGCAGCTCGTCCATCAGGTCGGCCCACAGCGCGGGGCCGCCGTCCTCCATCAACTGGGCGCGGACCCGCAGTTCGGGTGTGGTCTCGCGGTGCCGCAGCCCCCACGAACCCAGCACGGCCATGACCGGGACGGTGTCGATTCCCGCCTCGGTGAGGCTGTACGTCGCGCGGTGCCCCCGGCCCGCATCCTCCTGCGTGAGCAGCCCGCCCGCGACCAGGGCCTTGAGGCGGCTGCTGAGGATGTTCGACGCGATGCCCTCCTCGGAGTTGGCCAGCAGTTCGCGGAAGTGCCGCCGGCCGCCGAACACGATGTCGCGCAGCACGATCAGACTCCACCGGTCCCCAAGGGCCTCCACCGCCGCGTTGATCGGACAGCCGGAGCGCGGTCCTTCGCGCATGTCGCCTCCAAGTGATTGCATTTCGCAATCACTAAGTATAGCCTGAGGGTCGCAAGGTGATTGCAGAGTGCAATCACTGGCTGTGTACAGGAGGAAATGCGATGTCGCTGGTACGCGTCCACAACTTCTCGGTGTCCCTCGACGGCTTCGGAACGGGCGAGGGCCAGAGTGCCGAGTCTCCGTTCGGCCACGCCGGGGAGCGCCTTCACCAGTGGTTCTTCAAGACCCGCACCTTCCGCGAGATGCACGGGCAGGAAGACGGCGGCCGCGGCGTGGACGAAGTCATGGCCGCCAATTGGAACCCCGGCATCGGCGCCGAGATCATGGGCCGCAACAAGTTCGGCCCGCAGCGCGGCCCGTGGGAGAATCACGATTGGAACGGCTGGTGGGGCGACAACCCGCCGTTCCACACCCCGGTGTTCGTGCTCACGCACCATCCGCGCCCGTCCGTGGAGATGGAGGGCGGCACGACGTTCCACTTCGTCGACGCCCCGCCGAAGGAGGTGCTGAGCCGGGCCCGGGAGGCGGCCGGCGGCCTCGACGTACGCATCGGCGGCGGCGTCACGGTGGTCCGCGACTTCCTCGCCGAGGACCTGGTCGACCACATGCACATCGCCGTGGTCCCGATCGTCCTCGGCCGCGGCGAGCGCCTGTGGGACGGGAGCGAGGGCCTGGAGAAGCGCTTCCACATCGAGTCCGTGAGCACCCCGAGTGGCGTCACCCACGTGACGTTCACGCGACGCTGACCCACGGCCCGGACCGCCCCGCCTCCGTGCGCCCGCCTCGGCCCGCCCGGCACCGCACCGCCCGGCACTGCCGCGCGGCCCCGACCCGCCCATCCCGGTCCTGGCCCCGACGTGGATTTCCGACCCGCACATGCTGGGAAGTACCCGAAGGGGAGTAAGAGCCCAGGACCCCCCGGGGCGCGAAGGGGCATCGATGGGCTGCCTGCGCGAAGGCCCACGAAGGACCCGCACCGGGCGTCCGGTCAACTGGGGTCCGGCAGCCGTGGCACAGGTGTGTGGCGTTCGGGCTGTCCTTCCGGCGTGCAATGCTGTTCCGCGATGGCCAGGAAAGCTTCAGACGACCCGCTCGCGCCGGTGACCCTCGTGGTCGGACCGGAAGAACTGCTCGTGGACCGCGCGGTGTCCACCGTCACGCGCGCGGCGCGGGCGGCGGATCCGGACGCCGACATCCGCGACCTCGCCCCCGGCAGCCTCCAGCCCGGCATGCTGACCGAGTTGGCCAGCCCCTCGCTGTTCGGCGAGCGCAAGGTGATCGTCGTCCGGGCCGCGCAGGACCTCGGAACGGACCTCGTCAACGAGGTCAAGGCGTACCTCGGCGCTCCCGCCGACGAAGTGGTGCTGGTCCTGACCCACCTCGGCGGGCCGAAGGGCAAGGCGCTGCTCGACGCGGCGCGCAAGGCGGGCGTACGCGAGGTCGCCTGCCCGAAGGTCTCCAAGGCCACCGAGCGCCTGGCCCTGGTGAAGACGGAATTCCGCACCGCGGGCCGGTCCGTGACCGAGGACGCGGCACGGGCCCTGGTCGAGGCGGTGGGCAACGACCTGCGCGAACTGGCCGCCGCGTGCAGCCAGTTGGCCGCCGACACCGAGGGTGTCGTGGACGAGGAGATCGTCGCGCGGTACTACACCGGCCGGGCCGAGGCGTCGAGCTTCGACGTCGCCGACAAGGCCGTGGAGGGGCGTACCGCCGAGGCGTTGGAGCAGCTTCGCTGGGCGCTGTCGGTCGGCGTCGCACCGGTGCTGGTCACCAGCGCGCTCGCGCAGGGCGTACGCCACATCGCGCGACTCGGCGGCGCTCCGCGCGGGGCCCGTCCGGGGGACCTCGCCCGCGAACTCGGTATGCCGCCCTGGAAGATCGACCGGGTCCGCCAGCAGATGCGCGGCTGGACCCCCGACGGCATCGTCCTCGCGTTGCAGGCGGTCGCGGAGGCCGACGCCGCGGTCAAGGGCGGCGGTACGGATCCGGCGTACGCGCTGGAGAAGGCCGTCGTGACCGTGGCCCGCGTCCGGGGGACCTGACCGGGACCCACCACACCTCGCACCCCGCACGTGGCACCTCGCACCTCGCACGTGGCATCCCGCACTGGCATCCCGCACTGGCGCCCCGCACTTGGCATCCCGCAGCGGCACCCGACCGGGCACGACAGCACCGACATCCACCCGGATCGCGGACCCCGGCCATGTGCCGCGGCCCCGAACACGGCGAAGGCGCCGCCCCCAAAGGGACGGCGCCTTCGTGCCACCGTGCGGACAGCCGCAGGGTGCCTCAGCCCTGGAGCGAGGCGACCTGCTTGGCCAGCGCCGACTTCTTGTTGGCGGCCTGGTTCTTGTGGATCACGCCCTTGGTCACGGCCTTGTCGAGCTTGCGGCCGGCCTCGCGGCTCAGCTCGGTGGCCTTCGCGACGTCGCCGGCCTCGACGGCCTCGCGCGCCTTGCGGACCGCGGTCTTGAGCGACGACTTGACCGCCTTGTTGCGCTGGCGGGCCTTCTCGTTCGTCTTGATCCGCTTGATCTGGGACTTGATGTTAGCCACGTAAAACAGCCTCGTCATTTTTGGACGTTGTGTTCCCGTAGGGGAGAGGGCCCTCGTGGAACGTTGACTTGCGTGGCTGAGACAAGTGGCACACGCAGTCGGCAAGGCTACCAGGGGGCCTCGGACGATCCCAAACCGGGCCGCGGCCTCCCAGCCGTCGGCGCTCCCCGTCGAGGGCCGCCGCTCAGACCGCCCGTGCGAAGTGCGTGACCTCGGGGAACGGCTCGTAGAAGTGGTGCAGCAGCTCGCGCCAGCGCGCGTACTCCGGGGAACCCCGGAAACCCACGGTGTGGTCCTCAAGCGCGTCCCACTGTACGAGCAGCAGGAACCGCGACGGGTACTCGATGCAGCGTTCGAGGCGCAGGTCGACGAAGCCCTTCTGGCCCTCGATCAGCGGACGGGCCTCCGCGAAGGCGGCCAGAAAGGCGTCCTCCTGCCCGGGCCGGACGTCGAGCAGAGCATGTTCGAGGCAGGCAGCGGTTTCGGCGGTCATGACCGGTCATCATCGTGGGCCCGGCGCAGCCAGGCGAGCGCTTTTGCGGCCCGGGCGGCCTCGTACGCGCGCAGCCCCGGCGCGTAGCCGGGGGCGGGCAGCCGCGCCGCGTCCGTCCAGTGGCCCGCGGCCCCGGCCAGGAACGCGCGCAGGACGGGCGCCGGCAGGGCGTACCGCTCGTCGAACCACGGCGGCAGGTCGCGGACGGCCGGGTCGCGCAGGCAGAACAGCAAGGGGTCGACCCACGCGGCCCCGGCCGAGGGACGCGTCCAGTCCACGGCGACCGCCTCGAAGGCGTCCGTGACCAGCACGTTCCCCGGGTGGAGGTCGGTGTGCACCGGCAGATCGCCTTCCGCGGCCGCCACCCACTCCGTCTCCCGGGCGACCAGCTCGCCCAGGTGTGCCCGCGCCCACGGGTCGAGGTACGCGGGCGGCTCCTCCGCGATCCGCCGCCAACCTGCCGCCAGGTGCCCGAGCGACACGGCGACCGGCGGGACGCGCGTACGGGCGGCTCCGGGGTACGGCGCCGCGGTCAGCCGGTCGAACAGCGCCAGGCACGCGCTGAGGTCCGCCGGGTCCGACAGATCGGCGTCGTGCCCGGCCACGTCCTCGAAGACCAGGAGGTACCAGCCCGCCGCGTCCAGTTCACCCCACAGCTCCGGCGCCGGGAACGCCCGCGCGGCACCGCGGCCGCCGTCACTTCCACGGCCGCCGCCACTTCCGCGACCGTCACCGCCTCCGCTGACACCGCCCCCGCTGTCACCCCGGCCGCCCCACCACTCGCGCACCTTCCGCCCGAACCAGGCCTCGACCTCGTACTGCGCGATGATCGGATGCCGTTCCGGACACCCCTTCACGAACACCGCGCGGCCGTCCGGCAGCGTCAGCCGGGCGGCCACGCCGCCGCTGAACCCGCCCGGCTGGGTGGCCGCCGAGGCCGGTGCGGCACCGAGGCGCAGGGCCAACGCGGCGTGCACGTCGGCCGGGAGAGACCAGTAGTCCACGCGCATGGGACGATGATGGGGTATGCCCGCGTCACGTGTGCGGAGGCCCGGCCTCCCGCGACCGGCCGACGCGGCCATTTCGTCCCGAAGTGCCGGAAGTATCTGATGTAGCCGTACCTGAAATCCCCGAAGTGCCCGCAAGTCCCGAAGTGCCCGCAAGTCCCGAAGTACCCGCAAGTCCCGAAGCACCCGACCCACCGGCAAGACCCGTAGCCCCTGTCCACGAGCCCGAGAACCTGGAAGCCTGCGTGCCCGCGACCCCCGTGAACGTGCCGGAGCCCAGCCGTACCGACCCGGCGCTGATCCGCAATTTCTGCATCATCGCCCACATCGACCACGGCAAGTCCACGCTCGCCGACCGGATGCTCCAGATCACCGGTGTGGTCGAGGCGCGGCAGATGCGCGCGCAGTACCTCGACCGCATGGACATCGAGCGCGAGCGCGGCATCACCATCAAGTCGCAGGCGGTGCGCCTCCCGTGGACCGCCGAGGACGGGCGCGTGCACATCCTCAACATGATCGACACCCCCGGCCACGTCGACTTCACCTACGAGGTCTCGCGCTCCCTCGCCGCGTGCGAGGGCGCGATCCTGCTGGTGGACGCCGCCCAGGGCATCGAGGCGCAGACCCTCGCCAACCTCTACCTGGCGCTGGAGAACGACCTCCAGATCATCCCGGTGCTCAACAAGATCGACCTGCCCGCCGCGCAGCCCGAGAAGTACGCCGAGGAGCTGGCGCACATCATCGGCTGCGAGCCCGACGACGTGCTGCGGGTCAGCGGCAAGACCGGCGAGGGCGTCGCCGAGCTGCTGAACGAGTGCGTGCGCCTGGTGCCGCCGCCGGTCGGCGTGAAGGACGCCCCCGCCCGCGCGATGATCTTCGACTCGGTGTACGACTCGTACCGCGGCGTCGTCACGTACGTCCGGGTGGTCGACGGCCGGCTCGCCAAGCGCGAGCGCATCCAGATGATGTCCACCGGCGCGACCCACGAGCTGCTGGAGATCGGGGTCATCTCACCCGAGCCCAAGGCGGCGGACGGCCTGGGCGTCGGCGAGGTGGGCTACATCATCACCGGTGTGAAGGACGTCCGGCAGTCCCGCGTCGGTGACACCATCACCTCCCAGCACAAGGGCGCGACCGAGGCGCTGGGCGGCTACAAGGACCCGCGCCCGATGGTGTTCTCCGGGCTGTATCCGCTGGACGGCTCCGACTACCCGGAGCTGCGCGACGCGCTGGAGAAGCTCCAGCTCAACGACGCCGCGCTGGTCTGGGAGCCGGAGACCTCGGCGGCGCTCGGGTTCGGCTTCCGCTGCGGCTTCCTGGGGCTGCTGCACCTGGAGATCATCCGCGAGCGCCTGGAGCGGGAGTTCGGTCTCGACCTGATCTCCACCGCGCCGAGCGTGGTCTACCGCGTCGTGATGGAGGACGCCACCGAGCACACGGTGACCAACCCGAGCGAGTTCCCGGGTGGCAAGATCGCCGAGGTGCACGAGCCGGTCGTACGCTCGACGATCCTGGCGCCGAGCGAGTACGTCGGCGCGATCATGGAGTTGTGCCAGTCCCGCCGCGGCAGCCTGCTCGGCATGGACTACCTGTCCGAGGACCGCGTCGAACTGCGCTACACGCTGCCGCTCGCGGAGATCGTGTTCGACTTCTTCGACCAGCTCAAGTCGAAGACGCGCGGGTACGCGTCGCTGGATTACGAGCCCACCGGCGAGCAGATGTCTGACCTGGTCAAGGTCGACATCCTGTTGCAGGGCGAGGCGGTCGACGCGTTCAGCGCCATCGTGCACAAGGACAAGGCGTACAACTACGGCGTCGAAATGACCAAGAAGCTGCGCGAGTTGATTCCGCGTCAGCAGTTCGAGGTGCCGATCCAGGCGGCGGTCGGCGCGCGTGTGATCGCGCGCGAGAACATCCGCGCCATCCGCAAGGACGTGCTCGCCAAGTGCTACGGCGGCGACATCTCCCGCAAGCGCAAGCTGCTGGAGAAGCAGAAGGAAGGCAAGAAGCGCATGAAGATGGTCGGACGCGTCGAGGTGCCGCAGGAGGCGTTCATCGCCGCCCTGTCCACCGAATCGGACGGCGCCGACAAGAAGAAGTGACGGCGGCGGGGGGGGGGGGGGCC
>NZ_JBPKBH010000031.1:49098-61438 GCF_051388915.1 Yinghuangia sp. YIM S09857
CCCTTCCGCGTGTGCGTGGAGCCCGGCCGGAGACGAGGCGGGCTGCCGTAACCGGCCCTGGGCCCGCCGGGAGGGACGCCCCGACCGGGCAGGAGGATTGCCGAGATTGTCGGAATTACTCCTGTTCATTGGTTATGGGAGGCGTTCCGAAAACTGATGTCCTGTCGCAGCCGACCCTGCCCGCCCCGCGCGTCCCTCCCGTCTCGGGCCCCGTCCTAGACCCGCGCGCGGTGTCGTTTGGGTCCGGACGTCCTGTCGTGGAGACTGGGCCGATGCCTTCCGCCCTGCCCGACGGCCTGCCCGCGCCCCTCGACGGCTCCCTGCCCGCCTCCGCCCTGGCCGGGACCGACGACCTGCCGCGCCCGTTCGGGTTCTACGTGCACGTCCCCTACTGCGCGTCCCGGTGCGGCTACTGCGACTTCAACACCTACACCGCGGCCGAACTGGGGGGCGGCGCCTCCCAGGCCGGATACGCCGACGACGTGATCGCCGAGATCCGCCTCGCCCGCCGCGTTCTCGGCGACGCGGACCGCCCCGTGGAGACCGTCTTCCTCGGCGGCGGCACCCCCACCCTCCTCCCGGCCGCCGACCTCGCGCGCATCCTGGGCGCCGTCCGCGACGAGTTCGGTCTCGCCGACGAGGCCGAGGTGACCACCGAGGCCAATCCCGAGTCGGTCGGCCCGGCGTACCTCGACCACCTGCGCGAGGCCGGGTTCACTCGGCTGTCCTTCGGCATGCAGAGCGCCCGCGCGCACGTCCTCCAGGTCCTCGACCGCCACCACACACCGGGCCGCGCGCAGGAGTGCGTCGCCGAGGCGCGCGCCGCGGGCTTCGAGCACGTCAACCTCGACCTGATCTACGGGACGCCGGGGGAGACCGACGAGGACTGGCAGGCGTCCCTCGACGCGGTCCTGGCGGCCGGGCCCGACCATGTGTCGGCGTACGCGCTCATCATCGAGGACGGCACGCGCATCGCCGGCCGCATCCGCCGCGGCGAACTCCCGCTGCCGGACGACGACGTGCTCGCCGACCGCTACCTGATGGCCGAGGAGACGCTGACCGCGAACGGGTTCGGCTGGTACGAGGTCAGCAACTGGGCCACCTCCGGCGCGGCGCGCTGCCGCCACAACGAGCTGTACTGGACCGGCGCGGACTGGTGGGGCGCGGGGCCCGGCGCGCACAGCCACGTCGGCGGTGTGCGGTGGTGGAACGCGAAGCACCCCAAGGCGTACGCCGAGCGCGTCGCCGCGGGCGAATCACCGGCCCAGGGACGTGAGTTGCTCACCGAGGAGGACCGCCGCGTCGAACGCATCCTGCTCGAACTCCGCCTCAAGGACGGCTGCCCGCTCTCACTGCTGCACGAAAAGGGCATGGCCGCCGCGGAGTTCGCGGTCGAGGAGGGCCTGTTGGATCCTGCCAGGTTCGCCGACCGGCACGCGGTGCTGACCCTGAAGGGCAGGCTCCTCGCCGACGCGGTCGTCCGCGACCTCGTCGACTGAGCCCGTACCGGACGCGCGTTCGCGCTCCAGCCGAGGCCGTGCCGTGCTTTGCGACCGGCCCGGCCGAAACCAGGTCAGGACGGAAGGTCGAGCACCGGGCGCACCTTCGCCCCGTCGAGGTATTCGTCCCGCAGGTCCTCGTCGGGCCTGAGCCGGTACGCGCTCGCGAGCGGCAGCCAGGCCAGGAACGCCCCGTAGCCCCCGCACGTCGCCTCGCCGCCGTCTCCGCCCACCAACACGCCGGACTCCGACGTCAGTTCGCACTCGTACGGATCCCTCGCGATCGCCAGCCCGAAACGGTTCACCGCATGCTGCGGACCGTCGGGCGCGCTGAACGGGTCGTCCGACTCGGGGTGGTCGTCACCCCAACGGAACAACGTCCGCGTTCCGGCGCCGCAGGCGTACTCCCACTCGTCCGGAGCGATCACGCGGGCGCCGAACGCGGCCAGCGCCGCGCCCACCTGCCGCACCACGTCGTCGTCCTGGTCATCGTCCTCGTCGTCCCCGGCATCGACCAGTTCGTCGACCGCGACCGCCTCCACCGCGACCAACAGGCTCGGCACGCGCACCTCGCGCGGCGCGGTCAGCGACCCCGGCGCGGACTCGCCCATCCCACGCAGGAATTCGCGTACGTCGGAAGTGAACCCGTAGTCGGCCGCGCCGCTCGCGTGTGCCGCCGCCTGCGCGGGTGACGGTACGAACGCCTCGACGTCGAACCCGAGTTGCACCGTGCCGCCGGGCACCAGCGCGTACCTGCGCCCGTCCCGCGTGAAGTACGCCCGCCGCCAGGTCCGTCCGGCCACGACCGGCCCGTCCTCGCAACCGTCGAACTCGACACCGGGTACGGACCCGGCCACCGCCCGCGCGGCCGCCTCCGCCGCCGCGGCGTCGGCCCGGGCCCAACTCCCGGCCTCCCAGGCAACCGCCATGCCGCCCTCCCGTCCTGCCTCGTCCCACGTTCACGCGAGCCAAACCCTGCACGCTGGACGCTGCACGCCGGACCCAGCGCATCGAACCCTGCACGCCGGACCCAGCCAGCGGAACCCCGCGCGCCGAACCCCGCGCGCCAGACCCAAGTCCGGGATCCCGCGTCCCGGACGCACGGCCCCCTACAGCGCGACGTCCATGATCAGATCCGCCAACTGCTCGTCGATCCGGTTCAGTTCACCCGCATAGCGCCGCAGGTCCGCCCCGGTCTTCTTGGCGTCGGACTCGCCCTGCTCCTTGGTCTTCAGCGCCTCGCCGACCTCGTCCCGGATGCTCTTGATCTCGGCGTCCAACCCCTGGGCGATCGCGTCGCGCATCGTGCGGAGCTGCTTGGTGATCTCGTCGCCGAGGTTCTGCACGTCCGCGTCGGCGCGCCCGCGCAGTTCCTCCACCAACTGCTCGGCGACCTGCTCCTTCATCCGCTGGTTCGCCTTGTTGAGCTGGAGCGCCCCGCGGAACAGGTTGCCGCCCAGCAGCATCGCGAAAATGGCGACCGGGCCGAGCCCCACGAACACCGCGATCGCCCCCACCGCGATCTGCGGCAGCAGCGTGGTCAGCATCGTGCGCAGGCTGAACCGGCCGCCGCTCAGGGCGGTGCGCGGGTCAAGCACGAACGACACCGCGTCCGCGAGCAGGCGTTCCAGCGGCGCCTGGTTCTTGTCCGGGACCTTCAGCACCTGCGTCTCGGCGTCGTCGCGGGTCAGCGACGCCCGGATCTCGTCGATGCGCGTGACGAACTGCTTCACGTCGTCGTCGATGGACCGCTCCAGGTCCTCGACCCGGCGGGCCAGCAGCGGCTTGAGCTCCTTCTCCTGCCACTCGGCGAAGGCGACCTGGATGCGCCCCGACAGGTGGTCGGAGATCTCCCGGACCGCCGCCTCCATCTTCTCGCGCGCCTTGAACGGGTTCGCGCCGAGCGTGTTGTTGGGGTCGTAGTCGCGTGCCCAGCCCGGCACCTGGCTGATCACCCGGTTCATGAACCGGCGCCCGGCGTCCTCGACTTCGCCGCGTGTCTCGCGCAGGTGGCCCTCCATCTGCGCGACGATGACTCGGCGGTTCTGCTCAAGGCGCGTCAGCGGCACCTGCACGCGCTCGTACGTCGCCCGCAGGTCGTCGACGCTCTGCGTGAGCATCGCCTCCTTGCGGTCGATCTGCTCGCGCGCCTCGATCAGCAGGTACTTCAGCTCTCGCGCGGGAGAGAGGATCTTCGCCCGGCCGCGCTCGCGCGTCAGGAACTCCTCCAGCGAGCGCTCCAGTTCCACCATGCCGGACTCGCCGACAAGCGCCGGGTCGTCCTTGCGGCGACCGTTGAGTGCCGCCCGCGCGTTGACGAAGAAGACGCGGTCGGGGCGGGAGACGTACGGGCCGAGGCGCTTGCGGATCTCGCGCTTGACGTCCTCGCGCTCCTCCTCCTCGACCAGGTTGATCTTGTTGCCGACGTAGAACACGTCCTCGTGGCCGCGCGCCTTGACGTGCACGTCGAGGAACAACTGCTCGCTGCGCGACATCGCGGCCTGGCAGTCCACCACGAACACCAGCACGTCGGCCTGTTCGAGGTACGCCAGAGTCACCCGCTCGCGCTCCGGCGCCTCGTTGAGGCCGGGGGAGTCCACCACCACCACGCCGTTGCGACAGAGTTCGAGCGGCCACCGCACGACCGCGCGCTGGTACGGGTTGGGCGTGTTGTCGTCGTCCGCCCCGATGGTGACGTAGTCGACGATCTCCTCGACCCCGATCGGGATCGGGTCGCCCGCGCTGCCGTCCGGCTCCAGCGGGTAGATCAGTGCCGAGCGCTGGTCCGCCCACATCACCTCGTTGATGATGGCGGTGCACGGCCGCGCGAACGACGGCAGCACCTTGTCGCCCAGCATCGCGTTGATGACCGTGCTCTTGCCGCGCTTGAACTCGCCGACGATCATCACCTTGAACGCCTCGGAGGCGGCCCGGGTGCGCACCGACGCCAGCTTCTTGACGCCGCTGCCGATCGACAGGCCGGAGATGATCGGCGTCAGCCGGTCGATGAGCTCGACCAGGGTCTCCTGGCGGGCGCGCCACGCGCTGTACCCGCCGGCTCCTCCCTGGGCCCGGTGCTGCTCCACTGTTCTCCCTCCCTACGGCGCGTCGGCCCGCCCCGCCCGACGTCCGTGCCGAACCACGGATCATACGTTCATCGGTGTGCCACCGGTCTCGGGCCCGTCACGCGGCACCCCCTCCGTCGATCAAGGCGTCGACACCGGTGATCAATTCCTGGGTTCGGGTGAACAGTTCCTGCCAGTCCGGTCCGCCGGTGCCCTGTGCGGTCAGGGCCGCCAGCCGGTCGCTGCGCCACGCCTTCTGCCCGCGCACCGCCTCGTCCATGACGCCGCCGTACAGCGTGTGCAGGCGGTCCGACACCTGCTGCGAGAAGCCCGACAGCAGTTCCTCGATCGCGGGCTCCAGCGCCTTGGCCGCCTGGGTGCGCTGCCCCTCGGTGAGCGAACCGGACTTCACCTCGCCGAGCACCATGCCGCCCACCGAAGCGGCCATGCCGGCGCCCATCGGGATGGCCGCGAGACCGCCGGTCAGCGGGATGATGAGCATGCCGAGTACCGCGACGCCGCTCGGCCCGATGCGCCACGCGAGCTTGCGGCTCTTGAGGTCCTTCAGGCCCAGTTCCTCGGCCTCGTTCAGCTCGAACTCGGTCGACAACTGCTCGGCTTTGTCGACCTTGTGCGTGCTGCCCGCCCCGAAGTGCCGCTTCATCTGGGCGTCGAGCCACTGGAGGTCGGCCTGCACGCTGGAGTGCAACTGGCCCTCGTACTTCTTGGCCAGCGCGGTGAGTTCGCGGCGCAGACGGAACGGCAGGTCGCGCTCCCACCACGTCTTCGGGTCGGGGGTACGCTCCATCTCGTATCGCAGCGTGCCCAGCAAATCGTCGCGGGACTGCGTCAGGTGCTCGCGGAACTTCTCCGCCGTCTCCCCGCGCCTGCGCTGCAACTCGACGCGGACCTTGCCCCATTCGGCGGTCATGTTGTCGATCTCGACCTCGGCGGCGTCCGCCGCGCGACGCCGGTCCTCCACGCTCAGCACGCTGTTCGCCACACCCTGCCGGGCGAGCTCGGTCATCTCCTCAAGCAGGCCGAGCAGTTGGCCGGCGGTCTGGCGGGCGCGCATCGCCCGGCGACCGCCCGACGCGGCGTACTCCTCCAGGCGCCCGCGCACCTCGGTGAGCGGGGCGGCGTCCTCGCGGTGCGGCCCGGCGAGCACTTCGAGCACCGGGGCGATGCGGCGCACCCGGCCGCCCAGGTAGTCGACGATGTCCTCGCGCTCGTCGTCGTCAACCGTGTCGAGCTTGGAGACGACCACCGTGATGCGCGGGACATGGCGGGCGATCACCTCCTCCTCCAGGAACGACGTCTCCGAGATGCCGAGCGGCTGGCTCGCCGACACGACCATGAAGACCGCGTCGCTCGCCGCGACCGTGCGGCGCACGAGGTCCTGCGCCCGGTCGTCGTCCAGTCCGTCGCCGTGCCCGGCGTTGACCCCCGGGGTGTCCACGATCTCGACGTCCAGGCGGGCCAGTTCGGGGTCCTCGACCAGGACGCGCACGCCGACCAGCGCGTCGTCGCCGTCCCCGGACGCGGCCTCGTCGACGCCGTCCCACGACGACGCGACCGCCGGACGGACCTCCGACCTGCCGTCCGCGTACTGGAGTTCGATGCGCGCCTCCGGACCCGGCGCGATCACCACCGGTACGCGGGTGTGCCGGCCCTCGGGGACCACCTTCGCCCCGAGGAGCCGGTTCACCAGCGTCGACTTGCCGCGGCCGAACTCGCCCACCACCGCGATCCGGAAGCCGGGCCGCCGCATGCGCGCGCGCAGGCGGTCGACCTCGGTGCAGATCTGGTCGAGGCCGTACTGCTCGGCCAACTCCCGGGCCCGCGTGATGGGGTCGCTGAGCGCGGCCCCCGCGGACTTGACCAGGCTCGGGCCGGAGCCCTCGGTACGCCCGGCCGCCGCGGGAGCACCCGCGTGCGGCCGCGTGACGGCCCGCTGGGGAGGAACGCCCGCCGAGGACGTGCCGGTTCCGCGCGCCGGGGCCCCCGCACCCCGCGCCACGCCACCGGCCGGGGCCGCCTTCGGCGCAGCCGGAGGCTGCGCCGCGGTCCTCGGCGGGCCGGGTTGACCGGCGACCCCGGCCTCGGCGGAACCGCCCGACGCCGAGCGCGAACGGGCCTCACGGCCCGCCGACGCCTGGCCGGACGCGGCCGGCGAGACCTGGAGCCAGGCCCGGGTGCTGGGCACCAGCACGTGGTACACCGGGTAGGCGGCACGCGGCAGCACCTGCGCGTACGCACGCGTGAGCAGCTTCAGGTCGCGCTCGCCCGGCTCCGACACGAAGCGGGTCAGGGTCTGGAAGAAGCGGGCCCGGGCGGCGAGCGCCTCGGCCTGCATCGACAGGTTCCAACCGCCTTCGTTCCCGGCGGACTTGGCCTTGGCCAGCATTCCGGCGGCCTCGGCGTTGTCGGCCAGGGTGATGTGCTGGAGGACCTTCTGCGACGGCCACTCCCATTGCACGGCGCCCCACGCGGGGGCGACGGTGATGACGGGCGCCTGCGGCTCGCGGCGGCCGACGGCGACCAGCGCGGTCAGCGTCCAGGTGCCGTCCACGCGCTCGGCGACCGGCGGCAGGGCGAGCGAGCCGCCCTTGAGCCAGCCCTTGAGCTCGGCGCTGCGGTGGATGCCGCCCAGGAGCGCGGCGACGCCGGACTGGCGGCGGGTTTGCGGAGCCTGCGCGACGCGGGCGTTGACGGCCTCACGGTCGATGGTCACGGAGATTTCCTCTCGGGGAAGTCTGGTGGTATGAGGGCGAATCGGGCCGGTGGAGCGGGACGAGCCCGCCGGGGCCGCACCGCGTGTCGCGGGCGCGGGCCCCGGCGTACCGTCGGCGCCGCGGGCCGACCGGGGCCGCCACGGGGGCGGGCCCGGCAGGCCGCGGCGCTAGCCGCGTCACGCCGGCTGGTGCGCGATGACCGCCTGGTTGCCGCCGTCGTACCACGCGTTCGTGAAGTCCTCCAGGGCGATGGCCTGGGTCTGGCCCTCGGGCCAGGACGGGTCGTTGACGATGACGTAGACGGAGCCGTCGGGCTGCACGTCCATGCCGGTGACCCACACCGACCCCATGACGGACGGGTTCTGCTCGATGGGCTCGCCGGTGACGACGTCGCGCATCGGGATGCCGGTCTCGTTGAGGTCCACGACGGCCATGACCGGGTCGCCGGTCTCCAGCGCGTCGATGAGGGTGTTGACGTCGGCGTCGTACACCGTCTCGGTCTCGATGCCGTGCAGTTCGAGGAGGCTGCCGACGTCGGTGTTGGTCATGCCCAGCTCGGGGTCGAAGAAGCCGGCGTTCTCCGCCTGCTGGACCAGTGCGGCCTCGTTGTAGGGCTCGCCGGTCAGCTTCTCGATGATCGCGCCCTCGGTCGCGAGCGGCGCGTTGACCGGGCTGTCCGTCTCGTGGAAGTACGCGGCGTCGGCCAGCGGGTCGCCCACGCCGTCGAAGTCGGCGACGCTCCAGTCCGGCGTGTAGTGCGCGATCTCCATCGGGCCGTAGGACTCGTACGGCGGCACGGCGTCGGCGTCGTAGCCCTCGTAGTAGGGCGTCTCCGGGACGACGGGCGCCTCGGTGTAGTCGATGTTCGTGGAGTGGTCGTCGACGGTGGTCGAGTTGTCCACGTACGTCGTGGAGTTGTCCACGTAGGTGTCGCCCTCGTTGACCACGTACACATCGGCGCTCTGGTCGCCCTCGACGTACACGTCGCCTTCGACGGTGACGTTGACCTCGACGAAGATGTCGTTGTACGGGTCGTAGCCGTAGTCGCCCCAGCACGGGTCGTAGACCACGTCGTAGCCGCCGCCGTACGGGCCGCCGTCCGCGTACGGGTCGTAGCCCGGGTCGGCGTACGGGTCGTAGCCCTCGTCGTAGCCCGGGTACTCGTAGGGGTTCTCGTACGGGTACTCGACCGGCACATAAGCGTCGGGGTCGTAGTCCGAGTAGTCGGACGGGACATCGGTCGGCAGCGGGTCGCTCGGCGCCTCGCTGTTGTCGTCCTCGACCGGGACGTCCGCGACGTCGCTCGGACCCTCGTACGGGTACCCGTGCTCGGCGTAGTAGTGGTCGTAGTTCGGGTCCGACGGGTCCAGGCCGACGTTCGGGTCGTTCGGGTCGACGGTGCCCTCGGCGTACGGGTCCTCGGCCCCGGCGTCGGCGTACGGGTCCTCCGTCGCCGTGCCGGTGTCGCCGTACGGGTCCTCGGTGCCCGCGTCGGCGTACGGGTCGACCGGCGCGGCCGGGTCCACGTAGTCGTCGGGGACCGGGACGTCGCCGCCCTGCGGGACCTCCAGCGGGTCCACGTACCCCTCGGGCACCGGGACGTCGCCGCCCTGCGGGACCTCCAGCGGGTCCGTGTACTCCGGGATCTCGGGTGCCGGCGCCACGTCGGGCAGCGGGTCCGTGCCGGTCTCGTCGGTCACCGCGTCCAGGGTCTGGACGTCGGCGCCCTCGGTCTCCCACAGCAGGTCGCTGCCCGCGGTGTCCTCCGCGAGCGTCGTGTCGTACGACGGGTCGTCGAGGTCGGCCGGGGCCTCGTACAGGTCGTCGCCGTAGTTCTCGGTCATATTCGGGTTCCCCCCCGAGTAGAGAGGCGTTCGCGTTGGGAGTTGACCGTCGCGCGCCGCCGTTCCGTTTGCCTGCTCGCATCCTGGAGCAGGGTCTTGCGTGCCGCGAGGATGGCCTCGCGGCGGTGGTGCTCGGTGACCATGTCGGCCACCGTCCGCTCGTACGTGGCCCGGTACTGCTCCACGTGGTCCCGAACGGTCCCCGCGTAGTGGTCGGTCGCCGCCTCGATCGCCTCGCCGATCTGCCGTGCGAGGCCGGTTGCGACCGTCTGGAGTGTCTGATGCATTTCCGCCCGTGCGTGGTTCCGCAGCGCGTTCATGTCCGTCGTCGCCATCGAGTCGGCGATGCGGGCCGCGAAACCGCCCAGCCCGCCGCGCGGTTGGAGCCCCGGGGGAGGCGGGACGACGGGGAGCGCTTCGGGGGGATTTGCAGGGTGTCGGTCCGGAATCGACGCCCCGTATTGCCCGGAATGCCGAGGCACCGGCGGCGGCATGTTGGGCGGCACGGTGCCGCGCAGGGGGCCGCTCGGCGGGGGCATCGAGGCGAACCACTGGTCCACTCCGGAGCCGATCGGACCTGATCCTGTTGCCTGTTGGCGAACCGCCCGTAGCTGTTGTGTGACACCCGAGACGTTGGACTCGTACGCCAGCAGCGCGTCGTTGGCGAGCTGCGTGCCGCTGACCACCGTGACGTCCCGCCGCACGACGCGGACGGCCTCCTGGTCGAGCTTGGCGTACTCCGCCTCGAACGCGGCCTCGACCGCCGCCTCCGCCTCGCGCGCGCCCTCCGCCAGCGCGGCGGTCACGGCGCTCTGCACTACGTCGCCGATGCGCGGCAGATCGCGGCGGATCAGGTCGGGTACGTCGGTTCTGATGACCCGGCGCATGTCGTCCGGCGTCGCCGCCGCGTCGATCGCCGCGTCGATGGAACGCCTCGTGTACTGCTGCCACTGCGCGGCCATCGCGCCCACCGCACGGCGGGCGTTCTCGGCGCCCGACCCGACCAGCAGGTCCGCGCGCGCGGTGTGCCGCTGCGCGAACGCCGCGAGGTCGGGGATGCGTGCCTGGCCCAGTTCCTCTTCCTCCCGGGCCAACCGCCGCCGCGCCTGCTCCAGTTCCTCGCCGAGGTCGCCGAGCACGTCTTCGAGGAGGCGCAGCAGGTGGTCGGACACGGCGATGATGCGCTGCCGCTGCATCTGGTCGCGGAGTGCGGCGAGCGTGCCGGGGAAGGCGTCGGCCCAGTACTCCTGTTCCGGCCCGAGCAGCTCGCGGCCGGTGGCGCGTCGGAGCACGGCGTCGGCGGCGACGCCCTCCACCACGACGTCGTCCAGGTCCAGCAGCCGCGCGAACCGCCGCCGCACGTGGTTGAGCAGGTCGTCGTGTTCGTCGTCCTCGACGTGGTCCATCTTCGTGACGAGGAAGATGCAGCGGCGCAACAGCCCGGGGTCGAGCGCGTCGGTGAGGAAGTCGGCGAGCGAGGACGAGGCGGGGGAGGCCGACGGGGTGAGCACCGCCGCGAGGTCGGCCTCGGAGCGCATGACCTCGCTGGTGATGTCGGTGTGGCCGACCTCCGCGTTGGTGCCGGGCGTGTCGATGATCACGAGGCCGTCGCGCAGCGGGGTCGCGGGGTGGCGTACCTCCAGGTACTCCAGGTGCGGCGCGATGCGCTCGTCGGCGGTGAGCAGCGACAGGATCCCGGCGGTGTCGCGGGGGACGCGCAGGTACGGCGCCAGGTGCAGCAGCATGCGCCCGAGCGGGCTCTCGGCGCCCTCGGCGCGCCCGTGCGGATACATGTAGCGGATGCCGTCGTTGCGGAACCGGACCTGGAGGGCGAACTCCGGGCCGTGCGTGATGCGGGTCGCGGCGGCGGTGGTGCGCAGGGCGGACGTGGGGAGGAGGTCCAGGCCGAGGAGGGCGTTGATGAACGTGCTCTTGCCGGCCGAGAACTCGCCGATGACGGCGAGGTAGTAGCGGTCGTCGCGCAGCCGGTCCTCGACCGCGCGGACGCGCGCGGTCAGTTCGCCGAGCCGGTCGCGGTCGGCGACGGTGCGGCGTACCAGGCCCTTGGCGAATTCGAGGTGGTCGGACACCTCGGTCAACGCTTCGATCGTGTCGCGGCGCTGCTCGCGCGCGGCTTCGGACCGGTTCCTGCCCGGCCCATGAGTCATACCCACGTGCATGGCTCCCCCCAGAGTGGGGCCAGTTTGACGGGGCCCGGACAGCCGCGTCAACGTGCCTGCGAACTGTGCGCGGGGGCAAGGGGAATGCCGCGTTCCGCGGGGGCGCCGACCAATGGGATGGACAAGAAAGCCGCCCTACGGGAACCTGACGCGTTGTCAGACCCAGTCGGCCGACCTCTCCCCGGAGCACTCGGTCGCCGAGTTCCTGAAGGAAGCTTCCTGCATGGGTTTCATCGGCAAGCGTTCCGCCGTTTTCGCCCTCGTTCCGCTGCTCGCGCTGGGAACGGCGGCGTGCAGTTCGGACGACGACAAGGGCGACAAGGCGGACAACACCGCGCAGTCGCCGGCCGCCGGTACGCCGTCCGGCCCGGCCGCGTCCGCGGCGTCGGACGCGAAGCGCCTCACCGCGGCGGAGTTGAAGGCCGCGCTGATCGAGTCCGCGGACGTGCCGGGCTACGACGTCCGGTCCGGTTCGCCGGAGGACGACGGCACCGGCGTCGAGACCACGGACACCGCGGAGTGCCGGCCGCTGCTGGCGCTGGTGGCGGCCGACCAGGACCACATGCCGGCCCAGGACGCCACCGCTGCGGCCTCCAAGGCCGACAACAGCAGCAAACTGGTCAGCATGATCTCCCTGGGCCAGTTCGACGGAGACCGGGCCGGAAAGTACCTGACCGAGGCACGGGACGCGCTCGGCAAGTGCACGGCGCCGTTCGTCGGTACCGACGAAGAGGGCACCAAGACGACCTACACCATCGAGGACAGCAAGAAGCTCTCCTACGGCGACGACTCTCTCTCCGTCACCTTCGGCATGGACGGCGATCCCACGACGGTCGTGTTCGTGCGCAGCGGATCGGTCCTCATCCAGGCGATGGCGCTCGACTTCGACTTCGAGGGGCCGGGGACCGTCAACCCGACCGTGCCGGACGACGTGCTGCGTGCCCAGTACGACAAGCTCGTGAAGGCCCAGAAGGGCTGACCCGGGGGCGTACGGACTCCTCGGACGGGGCGGCCCGC
>NZ_JBPKBH010000031.1:61590-82308 GCF_051388915.1 Yinghuangia sp. YIM S09857
CCCCGTCCTGCCGTGCGGCCGGTGTCGGTGACGGGCGTCGGCGGCGGGCCGCGCCGCCGCATAGGGTGGCCGTTCACGGCGTCCCCACCCGTTCAGCCCCAGGTAATCCCGAGGTTTTCCATGCGCGTGCCCATCCGCCGCATCGCCGGTGTCGTCGCCGTACCCCTGTTTCTGGCCGTCGCGACGGCCTGCGCGGGCGGTGGGGACGGCGGCCGCAAGGCCCCGGACGCGCTGGACGGCGACGAGCTGCGGACGGTCCTGTTGGCCCAGCCGGAGCTGCCGCAGGGCTGGGAGGTCACCGGCGGCGGGGCCGCGGTCGACGGCGACGAGATTGCCGAGGCGGACCGTTCGGCCTGCCAGCCGGTGATGGACCTGGTGTCCGGACGCTCCGCCGACATCTCCCCGACCGGCCAGGCCGACACCGGCCTGCTGGGTCCCGACGGCCTGGGCGGCGCCGCGCACCTGGGCGTCAACCAGTACAAGGAGGGCGACGCCGCGAAGCTGCTCGACGCGGCCCGCGGCGCCCTGCCGACCTGCGCCGGCTTCGGGGTCAGGCAGGCGGACGGCGACAGTGTCGCCCCGGCCGCGGCGACGCCCGGCGAGGCACCGTGGCTCGGCGACGGGGCGCTGTTCTTCCGGCTCACGATGACCACGGACGCGGGCCCGCTGAGCATCCCGTACACGGTCGTCCGCAAGGGCTCCGCCCTGGTGCTCACGTCGACCCTCAACGACCCCGGCGCCGACACCGACGCGGTGCCCGAGGCCCTGCTGCGCAGCCAGGTGGACAAACTGGCCAAGGCCCAGCTGGCCAAGACCCAGGCAAAGGGCTGACCCGCGCCGCATCTTTCTCACGGTGGATCTTGCCTCCGGCCCCGTCGGGGGTATGCGATGGGGCGAGTCGAGGCGATCCCTCGCAGGCGTACCGGTCCGGACCGGGTCCGCATGAGCCGTCACCCGCGGCTGGTCGGCCCATACTGGACATAGTGGGTCAAGCGGCCACCGCCGCGGCGCCCGCACGGCCGTCGTGCGGTTTCTTCCTCGCCGAGCGGCACGTTCCACCGAGACCCGGCGGCCCACCGGCCGACACACCGGTCACGTCCGGCCCCACGAGGAGGCGGCGATGTTCGAGGAAGCGCAGTACCTGGCCCCGGTCACCCGGAAGGCCGACGGCAGCATCGAGGTCGAGCTGTCCCGCAGCCACCCCGGCTTCGCCGACCAGGTGTACCGCGAACGGCGCAACCGCATCGCGGAGCTCGCGCTGCGGCACACCCCCGGCGAGCCGATCCCCGAGGTCGACTACACCCCGGAGGAACACGACGTCTGGCGGATCGTGTCCGCCGAGCTGGCCGTCGCGCACCAAGAGCTCGCGGTCGCCGAGTACCTGCACGGGTGCGAGCGACTGGCCCTCCCGAAGGACCGCATCCCGCAGCTCCAGGAGGTCAGCGAGGCACTGCAGCCGCTGACCGGCTTCCGTTACCTGCCCGCCGCGGGCCTCGTCGAGCTTCGCGAGTTCTACGGCACGCTCGCCGACTCCTACTTCCACTCCACGCAGTACATCCGGCACCACAGCGTGCCGCTCTACACCCCCGAGCCGGACGTCGTGCACGAGGTCATCGGCCATGCCAACGCCCTCGCCAGCGACCGGTTCGCGGCCCTGTACCGGCTGGCGGGGGAGGCGGCCCGGCGGGTGGAGGGCCGCGAGGCGCTGGAGTTCGTCTCCAAGGTGTTCTGGTTCACGCTGGAGTTCGGCGTGATGGCCGAGGGCGGCGACCTCAAGGCATACGGCGCGGGCATCCTCTCCTCCTACGGCGAGATCCGCGAGTTCCGCGGCATGGACATCCGCCCGCTCGAACTGGCCGCGATGGGCACCACCGCGTACGACATCACCCACTACCAGGACGTGCTGTTCCGGGCGGAGTCCATGGACCACCTGGAGGACGTCGTCGGCGCCTTCTGGGCCACCTGCGACGACGAGTCCATCGCCCGCCTCTCCGTGGCGGTCTCCGGCCGAGGCTGACCCGCCCGCGACCCGGGCGCCGGTCACTCGTAGGTCGCCGCGGCCTCGCGGAGGGTGCGGATGACGGTTTCCGGGTCGTAAGCGGCGGGGGCGCCCGGGGTGTAGGTGACGGCGCGGAGGTCGCCGGTGTAACGGAACGCGCCGTGGCGTTCGTGGACGGGCCACGACACCGGGGACCTGCGGTCGACGCCGACGCTGATGCCTTGCAGCGGCGCCATGCCGACCAGCAGGTGCACCCCCTCCAGCCATGCGGTGTCCTCCCCGTCGACCGAGACGGTGAAGTCCCAGCGGAAGCGCGGGCGCGTGGCGGCGCGCAGGAGGACCGCGTGCGGGCCGGGGGCGAGCGGCCCGGCGTCCACCTCGTGGAGCACGCCGTATTCGTTGTACGCGAACCACAGGTGCCCGTCCTCGACGTACACGCTGTAGCCGCCGCCCTGGTCGCCGTGCGACAGCAGCACGCCCGCGTCGCCGGCGCCGTGGTGCGCGATGTCGACGGCAGCCTGGAAGTCGCGGAACGAGATGAGCTTCGCGGACCGGTAGCGCTCCAACTCTGGGGTGCGGCGAGGATGCGGACCGGCCGGCGCAGCTCTTCCTCGTCCGGGTTGCGGAAGGCCAGGGCACCGCTCGCGTCGGCCAACGGGAACACCCCGTCCCGCCATGCCGCGGCCTCCCACGCCTCGGACAACTCCTTGACCACGCCCGGATGTTCGCCGGCTAGGTCGTCGATCTCGGTGGGATCGGCCTCGATGTCGTACAACGCCCATTCGCCGTCGTCGTACGGCGCGCCGAACTGATGCTGCGTCACCAGCTTGTACGGGTGCCGGTAGTAGCTCCGGTTGCCGGTCATCTCGCTGTACTGCTCCCGGTGCACGGACTCTTCGGACGCCGAGGCGAGCACGGGCGTGAACGAGATTCCGTCCAGCTCCTGGGTGGGCACCCCGCCGCGTTCGTCCGGACGTTCCACGCCCACGAGTTCGAGCAGGGTCGGGAGGATGTCGGTGACGTACTGGTACTGCGGGCGTACGCCGCCGTCCTCTGCGGCTCGCGGCAGCCCGGCGGGCCAGGAGAGGACGAACGGCACGCGCACGCCGCCCGCGTACGTCTGGCCCTTGTAGAGCCGGAACGGGGTGTTGGACGCCATGCCCCAGCCGCGCGGGTAGTGGATCAGGCTGCGCGGGCCGCCGACCAGGTCGAGTTCGCGGTCGACGTCGCCGTTCCACTCCTCGGGCAGCCCGGGGTGGTGCACGAAGCGCTTGAAGTACGCGCGCGTGCCCTCCGCGCCGCCCTCGCCGGTCCCGCCGTTGTCCGACGTGAACACGATGACGGTGTTGTCGAGTTCGCCGAGGTCTGCGAGCGTGCGGGTGAGGCGGCCGAGGTTCTGGTCGATGTTGTCGACCATCGCGGCGTAGACCTCCATGTACCGCGCGTACAACTCGCGTGCGTCGGGCGGGACTTCGTCCCAGGGACCGACCTCGTGGCCCTTCTCGAAGTTGCGCCGGGGGAGCCGGGTGCCGGGCGGGAACAGGCCGTCGGCGAGCTGCTTCGCGAAGCGGGTGTCGCGCAACGCGTCCCAGCCGCCGTCGTAGCGGCCGCGCTGCCGCTCGATGTCGGACGGCTTGGCCTGGAGCGGGCCGTGCACGGCGTTGTGGGCGACGTACAGGAAGAAGGGCTTGTCGGCGTCGTGGGCGCGCAGCGACTTGATCATACCGATGGCCTCGTCGGTGATGTCGTCGGTGTAGTAGTAGTCCTCGGGAAGCTCGTCGATGTCCAACGGGCTGTTGTCGCGCACGAGTTGGTGCGGGTGGAACAGGCTGGTCAGGCCCTCCAGCACGCCGTAGTAGCGGTCGAAGCCCTTCTGGAGCGGCCAGTTGCGCCGATCGTCGGCGGCGTTGGACGCCGAGTCGCGGACCAGGTGCCACTTGCCGACCGCGAAGGTGGCGTACCCGGCGCCGTGCAGGATCTGCGGCAGCGTCGGGATGTCATCGGCGATCTCCATCGCGTAGCCGGGGAAGCCCGGGTCGGCGTTGGCCACGAACGAGTAGCCCACCCGGTGCGGGTTCAGTCCGGTCAGCAGTGCGGCGCGGGCGGGGGAGCAGAGCGGCATCGTGTGGTAGTTCGTCAGCCGTACACCGCGTTCCGCCAGCGCGTCGAGCGTGGGCGTCGGGATCTCCGAGCCGAACGGGCCTATGTCGCTGTAGCCCATGTCGTCGATGAGCACGACGACGATGTTGGGCGCGCCGGGGCGGGCCCTGGCGCGCGGCTCCCAGGCGGGCTCGGAATCGCCGAAGGTACGGGCGGCGCGGCCCGCGAAACCGGCGTAGGGGTCGCGTCGGCGCGGGTTCCCGGGGGTGACGGAGGACTCGTGGGCTGGAGTCATGGTGATGCTCCTTATGCGGCCGCGGCGTCGGCCGGGGCGGTGGCGACCCCCTCGGCCGTGGCCGAGGGGGTGGGGACCGAGGTGGCGGACGTGGACCGGTCGGCGCCCGGGACAGGGCTCGGTACGGCCGCCAACAGCGCCTGGGTGTACGGATGCTGCGGATCCGCGCAGACCCGCTCGGCGGGCCCGGTCTCGACCACGCGCCCGGCTCGCATCACAGCGATGCGGTGCGAGATCTGCCGGACCACGGCCAGGTCGTGGGCGATGAAGACCATCGACAGGCCCAGGTCCGCTTGCAGGTCGGCGAGCAGGTTGACGACCTGCGCCTGTACCGACACGTCGAGCGCCGACACGGGTTCGTCGCAGATCAGCACGGCCGGTTCGGGCGCCAAGGCACGCGCGATGCCGACGCGCTGCCGCTGGCCGCCGGAGAAGTCGCGCGGGTAGCGGTCCGCGAACGAGGCCTCCAGGCCGACCCGTTCGAGGAGTTCGCCGACGCGGCGGCGATGTTCGGCCGGGGTGCCGATGCCCTGCGACACGAGCGGGTCGGCGATGATCGCACCGACCGTCATGCGCGGATTGAGCGAGGCGTACGGGTCCTGGAACACCATCTGCACGCCCTGCCGCAGCGCCCGGAGTTCGGCGCGCCCCGGGCGGGTGACGTCACGGCCCTCGAACAGGACGCGGCCCGCGGTGGCCGGGTGCACGCCCACGATCGTGCGGACCAGTGTCGACTTGCCGGAGCCCGATTCGCCGACCACGCCCAGGGTTTCGCCGCGGGCCAGGTCGAGGGAGACGTCGTCCAGCGCGACGACGCGGTTGCGGCGCGAGTGGAACACCTTGCCGAGGGACCTGACGGAGAGGACCGGGTCCGCGGTTCTGAACGCTTCCCCTTCAGGCACCTCGGAGTTGCCGGACGCAGTGGTCGCCGGGCTTCCTGGACCCGTCGAGACGCGCGCCGTCGGTGTCGCGACCGGAACAGGCCCGGGCGCCGGAGCGCCCGACACCCAGCACGCCACCGTCCGCCCGTCCGCCGCGACACGCGACGGCGGCTGCTCGGTGCGGCACCGGTCGCTGACGAGTGGGCACCGGTCGGCGAACGCGCAGCCCGCCGGGGGTGCGGCCAGGTCCGGCGGCGTTCCCGGGATCCCCTCCAGGCGCTGCCCGTAGGGCGCGTCCAGGCGGGGCACGGCCCGCAAGAGGCCGGCTGTGTACGGGTGCTGAGGTGCCGTCAGGACGTCGGCGGTGCGGCCTTGTTCGACGACGCGGCCGCCGTACATCACCATGACGCGCGCCGAGGAGCGCGCCACCACGCCCATGTTGTGGGTGATGAGCACCGTCGCGGTGCCCAGGTCGCGCGCCAACCCGTCCAGCAGGTCGAGGATCTGCGCCTGCACGGTCGGGTCGAGGGCGGTCGTCGGCTCGTCGGCGAGCAGGATGTCCGGTTCGTTGGCCAGTGCGAGGGCGATCATGACGCGCTGCCGCATGCCGCCGGAGAACTGGTGCGGGTGGTCGCGCATGCGCCGGGCGGCGTCCGGAATGCCGACCATGTCGAGGAGTTCGGCGGCGCGGGCGGCGCGCGCCCGGCGGTCGCCGCGGCCGTGGGCGCGCATTGCCTCGTCGAGATGGCGTCCCACGGTCAGGAGCGGGTTGAGCGAGGTCATCGGGTCCTGGAAGACCATGCCGATGCGCGCACCCCGCACGCGGCGCAACTCCGTCCCGGACGCCGCCGCGAGGTCGAGCGGCGGACCCGCCCCGCCGGGGCCGTCCAGCAGGACCGCACCGGCGGTGACCCGCCCGCCGGTGGGCAGCATGCGGGTCAGCGCGAGCGCGGTCGTCGACTTGCCCGACCCGGACTCGCCGACGATGGCGAGGGTTTCACCGCGGGCGAGGTCGAAGTCGACGCCGCGCACGGCGTGCACCGGGCCGCGGTCGGAGTCGAAGGCGACGTGCAGGCCGCGAACCCGCAACAGCGTTGGGGCACCGCGAACTTCGGGCGCGGCGGAGTCGGCCCCGGGGTCGCCGGCAGCGCCGACCCCAGCGGTCGCCGCAAGGTCCGTCGCAGACGAGCCCGCGACCCCCGAATCCGCCGTCGAATCCGCCGCCGTCCCCCTGGCCGGCGCCGTCGTCTTCTCGATGGATGTCGTCATCGGCGCGCTCCCCGGTTCAGTGCTTCCGCGATCAGGTTGAGCCCCACCACCAGCGCGGTGATCACCACGAGGGGGCCGAGGGCATACGTGGGGTGGTCCTCCAGGTAGGGCCGCGCCTCGGCGAGGATGCCGCCGAGGGACGGGTCGGGCGGCCGGACCCCGATGCCGATGAAGCTCATCGCGCCTTCGAGGATCACCGCGACCGACATCGACACGGCGACCTGCACCACCACCGGGTCCGCGGCGTTGGGCAGCACGTGCCGGGTCAGCAGCCGCAGCGGTCCCGCCCCGCCGACCCGGGCGGCCGTCGCGTACTCGCGGTCGCGGTGCACGAGGATCGCGCCGCGCAACATGCGGCCGAACGCCGGGATCTCGATGATCGTGATCACCGTGACGATCGTGGCCTTGCCCGGCCCCAGGATCGCCGTGACGGTCAGGCCGAGGATGAGCCCGGGAAAGGACAGCAGCAGGTCGAACAGCCGCTGCACGGCGACGTCGGCGGCGCGGTGCGCGGTGGCGGCCAGGGCCAGCGAGCAGCCGATCAGCAGGCCCAGCGGCACCGCGGCGGCCACGATCAGCAGGTCGGTGCGGATGCCGTACAGCAGTCGGCTGAGCAGGTCGCGGCCGATCTCGTCGGTGCCCCACAGGTGGTCGCCGCCGCCCGGGTCCCGGAGGGCCGCGGCGGTCTGGAAGGTGGGGTCGTGCGAGGTGAGCAGCGGGGCCGCGAGGCCGGCCGCGAGGATGAGGCCGACCAGCGCGAGGCCGGTGATGCCGCGCGGGGTCAGGAGTCCGCGCAGGTAGCGGTTGCGGATCCGGCGGGGCTTCGCGGCCGCCGCGGTTCCGGGTGCGGACTCCGGTGCGGGGACGAGTACTTCGGTCGTCATGGTGGTCACCCCAGCCGGACGCGCGGGTCGAGGAGGGCGTACGCGAGGTCCGTGAGCAGTTGCACCACCACGTACACCGCGACGAGGAAGAGCAGGACGGCCTGGATCACCGGGTAGTCGCGGCGGGTCACGGCCTGTTCGGCGAGCGTGCCGAGGCCGGGCCAAGCGAACACGGCCTCGATGATCACCGCGCCGCCGAGCAGCACGCCGATCTGCATGCCGAGCACGGTCAGCACCGGCGGCAGCGCGTTCGGCAGCGCGTGCCGCCACAGGATCCGCCGCGCGGGGATGCCGAGGGACTTGGCGGTCCGCGTGTAGTCCTCGCCGAGTGACTGCTGGAGACCGTCCTTGACGTACCGGGCCAGAACGGCCGACGCGGGCAGCGCGAGCACGATCGCGGGCATCAGCAGGTACTGGAGGCCGATCTGCGGGTCGGACAGGATCGACACGTGGCCGCCGGGCGGCAGGACCGGCCAGGTGATCGCGAACAGGAACACGAGCAGGAAGCCGCTCACATACGCGGGCACGATCAGCGACACGGAGTTGACCGCGGACAGCAGCGCCTGCCCGAACCGGTTCCGCACGGTCGCCCCGAGCACGCCGAGCAGCAGGCCCGTCACGATGGTGAACACCAGGGCGCCCGCGGTCAGTTCGACGGTGTTGCCGAGCCGCTGCCCGAGCAGTTCGCCGACCGAGCCGCCGATGATGTACGAGCGGCCGAGGTCGCCGCGCAGCACGTCGGCGATCCACGCGCCGTACTGCGTCAGCAGCGGCCGGTCCAGCCCGAGGTCGTGGCGGATGGCCTCGACCGTGTCGGGCGAGGGGTCGGATCCGGCGAGCGTGACGGCCGGGTCGCCGGGGACCGCGCGCAGGATGAGGAAGATGGCGAAGGACGCGAGCAGCAGCACCCCGAGTGCCGAGGGCAGCCGCCGCAGGAGATAGCCGGTCATGGTCGCGGGCCTCCCGTCACGCCAGATAGGCGTCGTCGAGGTTCAGCGCGGAGAACTCGTTCTGCCCGACGCCCCGCAGCTCGCTCGCCGCCGCGTGCAGGTTCGCGAGCACCACGAGGTCGATGACGAACTGCTGGTCGAGCAGCACCTCGCTGAGGTCCTGGTACGCGGCCTTCGCCTGCGGGCTCGCCGGGTCGGCCTGCCGCCACGCCCGCTGCACGATCTCCGTGTAGCGCGGGTCGGAGAACTTCGAGGTGTTCTTCGCCTCGTTGAACGGATATGCGCTCACCGCCAGCGTCGACGGGTGGACCTGCGCGAAGCCGTGCGCACCCGTCCACAGTGCGGGCATCGCCTGACTGATGAGCTGTGCCTGGAACTTGGCCGGATCCATCGGTTCGAGCGCGGTCTTGATGCCGACCTGGTCCAGGTCGAACTGGATCATCTGGGCGACCGCGGGCGAGGTGCTGAGGAACGCCAGCGGGAGGTCGAGCGCCGGTACGCCCGCCTCCGCGAGCAGCGCCTTCGCCCGTGCGGGGTCGTGCGCGTAGCGCCGCGCGGTGGCGTCGGAGTACGCGGGGGAGGACTTGGGCCAAGGCGCCGACGAGGGCAGGCCGTAGCCGGCGAGGCCCTGCTGCACGATGCGGTCGCGGTCGATCGCATACGAGATGGCCTGGCGCACACGCTTGTCGTCGAGCGGTTTCACCGACACGTTGGCGCCGACGTAGAAGGCGCCGCCACCGGTGTCGAACTCCTGGATGGCGAACCGGTTGTCGGACTTGATCGAGGCGAGGTCCCGGCCGCTCGCGCCGAGCGCGAGGTGGATCTGCCTGCCGCGCAGCGCGGCGATGAGCGAGTCGGGCTGCGGGATGATGCGCACTTCGACGTTGTCGAGGTACGGCCGCTCCGGCACGAAGTACTCGGTGTTCCTGGCGAACGATATCGACGCGCCCGGCGTCCAGTTCTCGAAGACGAAAGGCCCGGTGCCGATCAGCTTCTTGCCGAGCAGCGCGTCCTCGACGCTCTCGCGGTCGGTGATGAACATGAACTCGAACAGGTCGAAGAGATTACTCACCGGGTGGGCGAGTTCGAGCGTGAGTTCGGTGGGGCTGGTGATCGTGGTGTTCGAGACGACCGCCGCGGTTGCCCGCAATTGCGCGCTGCGCTTTGGATCCTTCAGGTTGTTCACCGCGAACACCACGTCCTCGGCGGTGAACGGCCGTCCGGAATGGAACTTCACGCCTTCGCGCAGTTGGAAGGTCACGGCCGTGCCGTCCGGCGCCACCTGCCACGACTTCGCCAGCTGCGGTTGCGGGTTCAGGTCCTTGTCGTAGGTGGTCAGCGTGTTGAACACGAGCCGCGCGAGGGCGGAGAAGGAGCCCTGGGTGTAGAGCAGCGCGGGGGTGAAGTCGTACAGGCTGCCTATTTGCAGGGTGCCGCCCTTCCGCGGAGCCCCGCCCACGCCCGCGGGCGACGAATTGCTCTCGTCCACCGCGGACTTGCACCCGGCCAGACCCAGCAGCACGGCACCGGCCCCCGCGGCGCGCAACAGGGTCCGGCGGTCGGTGGCAAGGGGGGATACGGACATGGCACAGCTCCTCTGAGCGGTCGAGGCAATGCGGGGCAGCGGGATTTCGGGGGCAGCGGCGGACGCACCTGCCGGGAAACCACCGCATGTGGAAGCCGGGCAGGCTGAACGGTCGAAGGCCGGGAAACGGAATTCGGGGATTACCGCATTCGCGGATTACCGCGCGAAACTGCTCCGGGCGATGGGGAACTCGGTTGTGCCGCGGCGGCGGCGGTGCGTCGGCGGACAGCCGTCAGCGGACGGCACAGATGGCGCCCGCGACTCGACAGAAGTCGATGTGGCGGCGCGATACGAGGGCTTGGCAGGCGCCCCGGGGCCGACGGTCCGAACTCACGTCGTCGACTGTGTCAGGAACGGTTTATCGGGTCAACGATCGGGGCGCGACGTCTTGCCACGTGGACACATGTGAACAAATTGTTTCCGGGCGCGGGGAGTTCGTGGTTCCGCCGGCCCACGCCCGGGAGCACCGCCAATTCGGCGATCCACACCCGACAGCGCCGTCATTCCGTGCACGGCTGCGCCGTCATTCCGTGCCCGGCCACGTCGCCATTCCGCGCCCGGCTGCGCCGCCATTCCCCGCCCGCCCGCGCCGCCCGCGCCGCTATTCCGGGGCGGTGACGAAATCGATCAGTTCCTCGACGCGGCCCAGCAGCGTGGGCTCCAGGTCCCGGTACGAGCCGACGTGCGACAGGATCCAGCGCCACGTCTCCCCGGTGGAACACGCGCGCCCCAGCGCCGCGTTGACGCCGTCCTTCCACACCACCCCGCGCGGCACCTCGGGCCACGCGCCGATGCCCAACACCGACGGCTTGACGGCCTGCCAGATGTCGATGAACGGATGCCCGGTAACCAGAACATCGGACCCGTGCGGCCCGGCGGCCACCTCGGCGGCGATACGGCTCTCCTTCGAGCCCGGCACCAGGTGGTCGACCAGCACGCCGAGCCGGCGGCCCGGCCCGGGGCGGAACTCGCGTACCACCGCCGGGAGATCGTCGACCCCTTCGAGGAACTCCACGACCACGCCCTCGATGCGCAGGTCGTCGCCCCACACGCGTTCGACCAACTCCGCGTCGTGGCGCCCCTCGACGTAGATGCGCCCCGCGCGGGCCACCCGCGCCCTGGCGCCGTGCACCGCGACCGAGCCCGAGGCGGTACGCGTCGGCCGAGCCGGGGCCGCCTGCGCCGCGCGGGGCCGGACCAGCGTCACGACCTCCCCGTCCACCATGAACGCGCGCGGCTCCATCGGGAACACCCGCAGCCTGCCGTGCCGGTCCTCCAGCGTGACGGTGAACCCCTCGGGGGTCTTCTCCACGCGCACGACCGCCCCGCAGAAGCCGGTCTCGACCTCCTCGACCACCAGGTCCCGGTCGGCCGCCACCTCGGGAACGGCCTTGGGCTTCTTCCACGGCGGCGTCAGATCGGGCCCGTAACTCCTGCTACGCATAGCGCCCGACGCTAGCGGGCGGGTCGCCGTCACCCGTTCAGGCGCGCCGGTCCGGCCGTCGGGGCGAGGCCGAGCAGCCGGTAGCCGCGCTCGACGAACGCCCGGACGGCCGACTCGTCCTCCCACGGCCAGTCACCGCGCGCCACGGCCTCGTCGACCGGGACGCTCCGGCGGTACGCGCGGCGCAGTCCGGCCACGACGTCCGCGATCTCGCGCCGCTGGTCGTCCGCGAACAGCGCGGTCACCAGGTCCCCGTGGCCCGGCACGACGCGCAGCACCTCGCCCGCGTCGCCGTCCTCCGGAGCCAGGCAGGCGAGGTCGAGAGCGCGGCCGATCGCGTCCGGCCACGTGAAGGGGAACGCGTCGGGGCCGCAGGACGGTGCGGCCGACTGCTCGACCAGGTCGCCGGACACCAGGACGCCGCAGTGCGGGACGTACACGGCCAGGTCGGCGGCGGTGTGCGCGCCGTCCGGCATCGCCCGGAGGACCAGCCGGCGGCCCCCGCCGAGGTCGTACGCCGCGCAGTCGGACACCACGCGCGTGGGCGGAATGATGCGCACTGCCGCCATGTCCTCCGCGGGCAGGCCGTAGCGCAGCGCGTCGGTACGGCCCTGCTCGCCCCACGCGGTCAGATACGCCGCCAAACCCGCGTGGCCCGCGATCTCGGCGTCCGGGAACTGTCGCAGGACTTCCGCGTTGCCATAGCAGTGGTCGAAGTGGCCGTGGGTGTTCACCACCGCCAGCGCGCGATAGGGGAGGCCGTGCTCGGAGAGCGTGCGCTCAAGGCCCGCGAGGAGGCCGCGCGTCTCGCGTTCGTACGACCCCGTGTCCACGAGCGCGAAGCCGTCGGGGCCGGCCACCGCCACGACGTTCAGGTCAAGTTCGGACAGCCGGGCCACGAACACCCCGGGTGCGACAAGGCCCCAACGAGCCCATTCGTCACGTTCCGCGTGTACCATCCTGCGACCCTTCCACAGACGGCAGGGTACGGACGCATCGGCGTCGCCGTACACTGGCACTCCAGCAAGCGGAGTGCCAGGCAGGTCAGGGAGGTGCGCACGGTGCTCGACGACCGCAAGCTCGACGTGCTGCGCGCCATCGTGCAGGACTACGTGGCGACTCACGAGCCCGTCGGATCCAAGGCTCTCGCGGAACGGCACAACCTCGGGGTCTCCCCGGCGACCATCCGCAACGACATGGCCGCGCTGGAGGAGGAGGGGTACATCACCCAGCCCCACACCAGCGCGGGCCGCGTACCCACCGACAAGGGCTACCGGCTCTTCGTCGACCGGCTCGCGGGCATCAAGCCGCTGTCCACTCCCGAGCGCCGGGCCATCCAGCTCTTCCTCGACGGCGCCGTGGACCTCGACGACGTGGTCGGGCGCACCGTGCGCCTGCTCGCCCAGTTGACCCACCAGGTCGCGGTCGTGCAGTACCCGTCGCTCACCCGCTCCACCATCCGGCACGTCGAGCTGCTGACCCTGGCACCGACCCGGATCATGCTGGTGCTCATCACCAACACCGGCCGGGTCGAACAACGCGTGCTGGACGCGCCCGGCCCGATCGGCGACACCCTTCTCGCCGACCTGCGCGGCCGGATCAACGGCGTCGTGGTCGGCAAGCGCTTCGCCGACGTCGCGCTGCTGGTGCAGGATCTCGGCGAGTCCTTCACGGCCGAGGAGCGGCCGATCGTCACCACCGTCCTCGCCGCGCTGCTCGACACCCTCGTGGAGCAGCAGGAGGAGCGGGTCGTCCTTGCGGGAACGGCGAACCTCACCCGGTTCGGCACCGACTTCCCGATGACGATCCGCCCGGTGCTCGAAGCGCTGGAGGAGCACGTCGTGCTCCTGCGCCTGCTCGGCGAGGCCACCGAGCCCGCCATGGTGGTGCGCATCGGCCACGAGAACATGCACGAGGGACTGGCCGCCACCTCGGTGGTGTCCGTCGGGTACGGCAGCGGGGACGAAGCCCTGGCCAAACTCGGCGTGCTCGGGCCGACCAGGATGGACTACCCCGGAACGATGGGAGCGGTACGCGCCGTGGCACGGTACGTCGGACAGATTCTCGCGGAGTCGTAGTTGACCACTGATTACTACGAGGTCCTGGGTGTTCGGCGCGACGCCACGCCCGAGGAGATCAAGAAGGCCTTCCGCCGCCTCGCCCGCGAACTCCACCCGGATGTGAATCCGGACCCGAAGACGCAGGAGCGCTTCAAGGAGATCAACGCCGCGTACGAGGTCCTCTCGGATCCGCAGAAGCGGCAGATGTACGACCTCGGCGGCGACCCGCTCGGCGGCGCCGGGGCCGGACCCGGCGGCGGCTTCGGCGCGGGCTTCGGCTTCAGCGACATCATGGACGCCTTCTTCGGGCAGGCCAGCCAGCGCGGACCGCGCTCGCGCACCCGCCGGGGCCAGGACGCCATGATCCGGATCGAGGTGCAGTTGGAGGAGGCGGCGTTCGGCACGACCCGGGAGATCCAGGTCGACACCGCCGTCACCTGCAACACCTGCAACGGCGAGGGCGCCGCGCCGGGCACCACCGCGCAGACGTGCGACATGTGCCGGGGCCGGGGCGAGGTCAGCCAGGTCACCCGGTCGTTCCTCGGCCAGGTCATGACGTCCCGCCCGTGCCCGCAGTGCCAGGGCTTCGGCACCGTCGTGCCGACTCCGTGCCCGGAGTGCGCGGGCGACGGGCGCGTCCGGGCGCGCCGCACGCTCACCGTCAAGATCCCGGCGGGCGTCGACTCCGGCACGCGCATCCAGCTCGCCGGCGAGGGCGAGGTCGGCCCGGGCGGCGGCCCGGCTGGCGACCTGTACGTCGAGATCGCCGAGGTCCCGCACCCGACCTTCCAGCGCCGGGGCGACGACCTGCACTGCACGGTCACCATCCCGATGACCGCCGCGGCCCTCGGCACCAAGGTGCCGCTGGAGACGCTGGACGGCGTCGCCGAGATCGACATCCGCCCCGGCACCCAGTCCGGCCAGTCCATCCCGCTGCACGGCCGGGGCATCACCCATCTTCGCGGCGGCGGCCGCGGCGACCTCTTGGTCCACGTGGAGGTCCAGACCCCCACCAAGCTGGACCCCGAGCAGGAGGAGCTCCTCCGCAGACTGGCGAAGCTACGCGCCGAGGAACGCCCCCAGGGCCAGTTCTCCCCGGGCCAGCAGGGCCTGTTCTCGCGCCTGAAGGACGCCTTCAACGGCCGCTGACCACCTCCGGCGGCCTACGGGAAGGGTCGGCGGGCCACACGCGACACGGAGGGCGGGCGTCGCCCAGCACGTGGTCGGCGGTCAATCACATCGTGCGGGGTGCGGGCCTCGACGGCCCGCGCTCCGCACGATGCGTTGTGACGCAAGCGCACTTCATCTCCGCCAGGTCCAGGCCCAGGTCCGGGTCCGGGTCCGGGTCCGGGTCCAGGTCCGGGTCCGGGTCCAGGTCCGGGTCTAGGCCCAGATCCAGGTCCAGGCCCAGATCCGGGTCCAGGCCCAGGCCCAGGCCCAGGCCCAGATCCGGGTCCGGGTCTACGTCCGGGTCCAGGTCCAGGTCCAGGCCCAGGCCCAGACCGAGGTCCAGACCCAGACCGAGGTCCAGACCCAGACCGAGGTCCAGACCCAGACCGAGGTCCAGACCCAGGCACGCCCAGGCACGCCCAGGCACGCCCAGGCACCAATTGCGTCGGCAATTCGTTGACTGGTCACAGGGGGCGCACCCTCACCCTTCGGACCATGTTCGCCGCGCGTCCTGGCGCCCGAGCGCATTTGTCGGGGCGTACGGTCGTCCTTGTAGCGGCCAGCACATCTCACGGCAGGAGGCGCGGTACATGGTTGCGGGCGGTGGCGTTGTGTGGCCTGTGCAACTGCCGCTCGTTCAGGCGCCGATGGCGGGCGGGGCGGGGTCCGTCGCGCTCGCGGCGGCGGTGTGTGGTGCGGGCGGGCTGGGGTTCCTCGCGGCGGGTTACAAGACCGCCGCCGCGATGTCCGCCGAGATCGCCGACCTGCGTACGGCCACCGGGCTGCCGTTCGGCGTCAACCTGTTCCTGCCGGGGGAGGCGTCCGGGAGCGCGGTCCCCGAGCAGGTGGCGGCGTACCGCGTCCAACTGGAGCAGGAGACCGTGCGTTTGGGCGCGGCCCTCGGCAGCGTTCCGCCGCACGGCCTCGACGACGACTGGGACGCCAAGATCGCCGCGCTGCTGGCCGCCCCCGTGCCCGTGGTGTCCTTCACGTTCGGCTGCCCTGACGCGGGCCTGCTGGCCGAGTTCCGGGCGCGCGGCACGACCACCGCCGTCACGGTCACGACGCCCTCGGAGGCGGAACGTGCGGCCGCCGCCGGGTGCGCGCTGCTCGTCGTCCAGGGCGGCGAGGCGGGCGGCCACCAAGGGCGGTGGGAGAACGCCGACTCCGAGCCGTATGGCCTGCTCACACTCCTCGCCCTCGTCCAGGCCGTCACCGACGTGCCGTGCGTCGCGGCAGGTGGGATTATGACCGGCGGCCAGATCGCTGCCGTACGCGCGGCCGGGGCCGTCGCCGCGCAACTCGGCACGGCCTTCCTGCGCTGCCCCGAGAGCGGCGCTCCCGAGCCGTACAAGGCGGCACTCGCCGACGGACGGTACGAGCGCACGCGCCTCACCCGCGCCTTCTCCGGCCGCCCCGCGCGCGGACTCGTCAACGGCTTCCTGGCCCGCCACACCGCCCACGCCCCGGCCGCGTATCCAGAAGTGCACTACGCCACGGCCCCGTTGCGACGGGCCTCGGCGGAGGCGGGCGACCCGGAGGCAATGGCGCTGTGGGCGGGACAGGGTTGGCGCCTGGCGGACGAGGCCCCCGCAGCAACCGTGGTCGAGCGCCTCACCGACGAACTGGCGGCCGCAGAAGGCCATTGACCTCACCCGCTCGCGCATTCGGCGCGAGAGGATTTGTTCGATCTGCCGCCCACGTCTCGGAGTCGACCTCATGAGCGCCCCCGTCTTCCTCACGGACGACCCTGCCCTCCGTACCGCCCGCCGGGTCGTCCTCGACGGCGCCGAGGGCCGCCACGCCGTCACGGTGCGGCGCATCGCGGTCGGGGAGCAGGTCGTCCTGACCGACGGCCGCGGAGTCGCGGTACGCGGAACCGTCGCGCTCGTCGAGGGCAAGGACACCCTGCACGTCGACGTCGCCGACCGCACGGAGGAGCCGCCGCCCGCGCCCCGGATCGTCGTAGTCCAGGCGCTGCCCAAGGGCGACCGCGGCGAGTTGGCCGTGGAGACGATGACCGAGGTCGGCGTCGACGTGGTCGTGCCGTGGGCGGCGTCCCGCTGCATCACCCAGTGGAAGGGCGAACGCGGTGCCAAGTCGCTCGCAAAATGGCGCTCCACCGCGCGCGAGGCCGGAAAGCAGGCACGGCGCGTGCATCTGCCGGAAGTGGCCGAACTCATGACGACGCGTCAGGTCGCCGGGCTGCTGCGGGACGCGGCGTTCGCGGGCGTACTGCACGAGGCCGCTGCCCAGCCCCTCGCGGCGATCGAGGTTCCCGCGGACGGTGACGTCGTGCTCGTCGTCGGGCCGGAGGGCGGCGTGGCCCCCGATGAGCTGGCGGTCTTCGCGGACGCGGGAGCAGGGGCGTACCGCCTGGGACCGACCGTGCTGCGCACGTCCACCGCAGGTGTCTCGGCCGCCTCCGTACTGATGGCCGCAACAGGCCGCTGGTCCTGAACGACCGCCCGCCGCCCGCCGGCACTCTCGCTACGCCTGCCCCGAACCCACCCCAGTGCCACATACCCTTCGCCGCGCCCCCGACAGCACACCCGCACCACACCCACCCCGCCCGGTTCCCAGCCACTCAGCCCAACCCGCCGCGCGACCTCCCCATCCCGTCCGCCGCCCCGGTGACCCTGCCCTACCGGCTCACCGGCTCACCGGCTCTCACCGGCTCCCCTGCCCCGCCTGCTCCTCGGCGGCCCTGCCCCGCCGCCCCCTCCCAGCCACCGCGCCCCACGCCCTCCCGGCCACGACCGCCCCCTCCCGGCCAGCCGATACCATCGCGCCCAACCAGCATTCAGATGGAGGTACGCATGGCGGCCGGGGAAGCCCAGGCGGACTGCCTGTTCTGCAAGATCGTGGCGGGCGACGTCCCCGCCACCGTGGTCCGCGACACGAAGGACTTCGTCGCCTTCCGCGACATCAACCCGCAGGCGCCCACCCATATCCTCGTCATCCCGCGCGCGCACTATGCGAACGCCGGCGAACTCGGCACGGCAGAGCCCGAGTTGGCCGGGGGCCTGCTCGCCGAGGCGGCCGCGGTGGCGGCGGGCGAGGGCATCGACGAGACCGGCTACCGCGTCGTCTTCAACACCGGTGCGGGGGCGGGCCAGACGGTGTTCCACGTACACGCGCACGTCATGGGCGGCCGCGGTCTGAGCTGGCCTCCCGGGTAGCCCCCTCCGTCCCCCTACTACGGGCTGCTACCGGCTGCTACGGGCCGACGACAACCGTCCTGCCGTCCGGGTCGCGCAAGGTCCGCCGACCCGGCGGCAGCCCCGTACCGTCGACAACCAGGCCGATCCGCAGTGCCCCCGTCACACGCGTGGGCGTGGCCGGATAGATCTCGAACACACCGCCCCCGTCGAGGACCGCCGCATAGTGCTCGCTGCCCTCGCCGTGCCGTTCGCGCGTGAACTCCAGCCCCAGGCCCGCGTAAAACGCGCGACACTCCTCGACGCGCGTCGTATAGACGACGATCGACTCCACACGGGCGCCCGGCATGCCGCGACACTACCGAGCGCCGGAGAATGTGCGCATGTCCGTACGCGAGCTCGTCGTCCTCGGCACCGCCAGCCAGGCCCCCACCCGGCACCGCAACCACAACGGCTACCTCCTGCGCTGGGACCGCGAGGGCATCCTCTTCGACCCGGGCGAAGGCACCCAACGCCAGATGCTGTACGCCGGGGTCGCCGCCACCGACATCACCCGCATCTGCGTCACCCACTTCCACGGCGACCACTGCCTCGGCCTGCCGGGCGTCATCCAGCGCATAAACCTGGACCGCGTGGCACACGAGGTCACCGCGTACTTCCCGGCGTCCGGGCAGCACTTCTTCGACCGCCTGCACCACGCCAGCGCCTTCCACGAGGCCGCCACACTGCGCGAACACCCGCTCGACGGCGACGCGGCCGCCACCACCCTCACCGGCGGCCTCACGCTGGAGGCCAGGCGGCTGTCGCACCCGGTCGAGTCGTACGGCTTCCGCCTCGTCGAACCCGACGGCCGCCGCATGCTCCCCGAACGCCTGCGCGAACTCGGCATCGCGGGGCCCGACGTCGGCCGCCTGCAACGCGAGGGCGCGGTCGAGGCCGACGGCCGTGTCGTCACCCTGGACGAGGTGAGCGAGGTCCGGCGCGGCCAGAAGTTCGCGTTCGTCATGGACACCCGCCGCTGCGACGCCGTCGCCGAACTCGCCCACGGCACCGACATGCTGGTCTGCGAATCCACCTTCCTGGACGAGGACGCCGACCTCGCGCAGGCGCACGGCCACATGACCGCGGGCGAGGCCGCCGCCACCGCCCGCGAGGCCGGTGCCCGCCTGCTGGTCCTGACCCACTTCTCGCAGCGCTACACCGAACCCGCCGCTTTCCTGGCCGACGCCCGCCGCCACTTCGACGGCGAGATCGCGGTCGCCTCCGACCTCGACCGCATCCCGGTCCCCAAGCGCCGCTGAGCCATCCGTCCCCGAGCGCCGCCGAACCCTCGGACCGCGCCCCGAGACCATGATCATCCGGGCGAAAACCTCAAGAGCGCGTCAAGGGCAAAGAGCTACCATTGGCCCAGGACACCACTGTCACCCCGAGCAACGGAAAGTAGGCGTGATCAGGCCGTAAGGCCGCCCATGGCTTCCACACGACACGCTCGCGGCACCGGGCGCAACGGCAACGAGCCCACCGGCGCCGCACAGCCCGAGGAGCAGGGCCGGGAGCAGGCCCAGGCAAAGATCGTGATCCCGGCGAAGCACCCGATGGTCGCGCTGCTCGGCTCCGGCGACTCCCTGCTCCGGGTGATCGAGGACGCGTTCCCGGACGTCGACATCCACGTCCGCGGCAACGAGGTCACCACCACCGGCCCCGCCGACGACATCGAGCTGGTCAAGCGCCTCTTCGACGAGATGATGCTCGTCCTGCGCACCGGCCAGCCGCTCAGCACCGAAGCCGTCGAGCGCTCCATCGCGATGCTCCGCTCCGGCGGCGACGCGGCCCCGGCCGAGGTGCTCACCCTCAACATCCTGTCCAACCGCGGGCGCACCATCCGCCCCAAGTCGCTCAACCAGAAGCGGTACGTCGACGCGATCGACCGCCACACCATCGTCTTCGGCATCGGGCCCGCCGGCACCGGCAAGACGTACCTCGCCATGGCCAAGGCCGTCCAGGCGCTCCAGATGAAGCAGGTCAACCGCATCATCCTCACGCGCCCCGCGGTCGAGGCCGGCGAACGCCTCGGCTTCCTGCCCGGCACCCTCTACGAAAAGATCGACCCGTACCTGCGCCCGCTCTACGACGCGCTGCACGACATGATCGACCCCGACTCCATCCCCCGCCTCATGGCCGCCGGCACCATCGAGGTCGCCCCCCTCGCATATATGCGCGGCCGCACGCTCAATGATGCGTTCATCATTTTGGATGAGGCGCAGAATACGTCCGCCGAGCAGATGAAGATGTTCCTGACGCGGCTCGGGTTCGGGTCGAAGATCGTGGTCACGGGTGACGTGACGCAGGTCGACCTGCCGAACGGCACGGAGAGCGGGCTGCGCGTGGTGCAGCGGATCCTCGACGGCGTGGACGACATCGAGTTCTGCCGGTTGAGCAGCCAGGACGTGGTGCGGCACCAGCTCGTCGGGCGGATCGTCGACGCGTACGGCAGGTTCGACGCCGAGCGGCAGCAGGAGGATGTGCCGCGGTCGCGCGGGCGGCGCGCGCAGATCCACAGCACCACCAGCACGAGCAACGCAGAACGGGATGTGAACTGACGGCCATGTCCATCGACATCGCCAACGAGTCCGGGTACGAGCTCGACGAGCACGGCATCGTGGACGTGGCCCGCTTCACCCTCGACCGGATGCGCATTCACCCGCTCGCCGAGCTGTCGGTCGTCATCGTCGACGAGGCGGCCATGGAGCAGCTGCACATCACGTGGATGGACCTGCCGGGGCCCACGGACGTCATGTCGTTCCCGATGGACGAGCTGCGCCCGGGCAAGGACAACGAGGACCCCCCGCAGGGGCTGCTCGGCGACGTGGTGCTGTGCCCGGAGGTCGCGGCCCGGCAGGCCAAGGCCGCCGGGCACGCG
>NZ_JBPKBH010000031.1:82405-91740 GCF_051388915.1 Yinghuangia sp. YIM S09857
CGCGACCGACGACGAGCTCCAGTTGCTGACCGTGCACGGGGTGCTGCACCTGCTCGGCTACGACCACGCCGAGCCCGACGAGGAGCGCGAGATGTTCGGCCTCCAGCGCGAGATCCTGGACGCGTGGCGCGAACGGCGCGGCGCGGCGTCCTGATGCCCGGGCACAGACGCGAGGTCGGACGGAAGGACGGGGCACGCGGTGTCCTCTGACGAGGTCTTCCGGCTCGTCGTCGGGGCGGTCGTCCTCGTCGTCGTGGCCGGGCTGTTCGCGTGTCTGGAGGCGGCGCTCGCGCGCATCTCGCGGCCACGCGTCGAGGAGCTGGTGCGCACCGGTCGACGCGGTGCCGAGCGCCTGCTCACCGTCGTCCGCGACCCGGCGCGCTACCTCAACCTGGCGCTGCTGATCCGCGTCGCCTGCGAGGTCTCCGCGGCCGTGCTGGTGTCGGTCGTGTTCTACGACGGGTTCGACGCGACGTGGCAGGCCGTGTTGGCGTCCATCGGCGTGATGGTGGTGGTGTCGTACGTCGTCGTCGGCGTCTCGCCGCGCACCATCGGCCGCCAGCACCCCATCGCGGTCGGCATCGCGGGCGCGCCCGTGCTGATCGTGCTGGCGCGCATCCTGGGCCCGCTCCCGCCGCTGCTGATCCTCATCGGCAACGCGGTCACGCCCGGGAAGGGCTACCGCGAGGGGCCGTTCGCCTCCGAGGCGGAGCTGCGCGCGTTCGTGGACCTCGCCGAGAAGGAGTCGCTGATCGAGGACGAGGAGCGCAAGCTCCTGCACTCGGTGCTCGAACTGGGCGACACCATCGTGCGCGAGGTTATGGTGCCGCGCCCCGACATGGTGTTCATCGAACGCCACAAAACCGTGCGGCAGGCGCTGCGGCTCGCGCTGCGCAGCGGCTACTCGCGTATCCCGGTGATCGGCGAGAACGAGGACGACGTCGTCGGCATCGTGTACCTCAAGGACCTCGCCGAGCACGCGGTCGGCGGCGCCGACGACCGCTGGGCGCACGAGCCGGTGGGGTCGCTGATGCGGCAGGCGACGTTCGTGCCGGACAGCAAGCCCGCCGACGACCTGCTGCGCGAGATGCAGGCGAGCCGCACGCACATGGTCATCGTGGTGGACGAGNCCGGTGGGGTCGCTGATGCGGCAGGCGACGTTCGTGCCGGACAGCAAGCCCGCCGACGACCTGCTGCGCGAGATGCAGGCGAGCCGCACGCACATGGTCATCGTGGTGGACGAGTACGGCGGTACGGCGGGCCTGGTCACGATCGAGGACATCCTTGAGGAGATCGTCGGCGAGATCACCGACGAGTACGACCGCGAGACGAACCCGGTCGAGGACCTCGGGGACGGCCGCTTCCGGGTGACCGCGCGCCTGCCCGTCGACGAACTCGGCGATTTGTTCGGCCTGGAGCTGGACGACGAGGACGTCGAGACGGTCGCCGGGCTGTTGGCCAAGCAACTGGGCCGGGTGCCGATCCCGGGAGCGACGGCCGAGGTCGAGGGGCTGCGGCTGACCGCCGACCGGCCCTCGGGCCGCCGCAACCAGGTCGGCACGATCGTCGTCGAGCGCGCGCCGCGCCCGGACGGCGACGCGGGGGGCGACGGGCGCTCCGACGGGGACCGACCGGCGGACTGACCGAGGGACTGACCGACGAACTGACCGGACCGACCTCCACGGGACGCGCGGACTGCCTCACAACGCTCCCGTGGACCCCGTACCTTCGTTCGCGGGGGTACGCGTTCGCCGAGGGACCGGGGGGTTCACCGTGCGCAGAATCAGGCTGCCGCGATTCGCCGCGCGCAGGTCGCAACTGGTGCTGACCGGCGTGGTGCTGCTCGGTGTTGCGCTGTCGGGCGTGAGCGCCTGCGACAGCGGGGGCGGGAACGCCGTGGTCACGCAGGAGTCAGGCCCCCCGGGGCCGACCGTCGATCCCGAGGCCGAGACCGCGGTGCCGCCGAAGAGCGAGCCGACGCCGATGCGGCCCGCGGGGACGGAGACGCCCGGTGCGGGCAAGTCGGGCGAAGGCAAGCCCGGTGCGGGTACGGGCGGTTCCGACTCCACCGCGCCGCCGGCCGGCCCCGCGACCGCCCCGCAGTTGACCGCGGCCCTGCTCGGACAGGCCGAACTCGCCGACACCGGGCTCCGCGTCGACGGACCGGACCGGGTCAAGGACGCAGGCGGCTCGGCGGTTCCGGTCGTGGACCGGCCCGAGTGCGCGGTGTTCGCGCAGGTGTCCGCCTTCGACGCGGGCGCTCCGGAGGCGTGGGCGCACCGCGAGTACGCGGACTCCGCCGCGCCGCCCGGCGTGCCGCGTCTGGGCATCACCCTGTCCAGTCACCGCGACGGCCGGGGCGTGGCACTGTCCGCCGACCTGGACCGGGCGATGGCGGGCTGCGCGGCGGGCTTCTCGGTGAACACCGGTGCCGGTCCGGAGCAGTGGTCGGTCGCGCCGGTCGACGGCGCGCCGTTGGCGGGCGACGAGACGGTGGCCTACCGCGTGACCGCGCGGAGCGGCTCGGGGACGCGTACCGAAACCGTGGTGCTGGTGCGGTTCGGGACTACGACGGCGCAGTTCGTGTTCGCGGGGGACGCGGCGCCGAATGCCGCGCCCTGTGCGGCGGCCATCACCGGCCAGGTGCGCAAGGCCCGGGCGCTGCTGGGGCGTTGAACCGCGGGACCGCGGCGCAACAGCCTTGGGACGGCCGTCACGGCGCTGTGTCGGGTCGGTAACAGGCGTCGGAATCTGCGCGTCCGGGCGGTAGCTTCTTCCGCATACCGACGACGCGCGGTCCGGACCAGGGGGGTACGGGCCGCATCACCGCGTCGCCTACGACACCGAACTGGGGGGTTCACGGTGCGTACCAGCACGTTCCGTACCACGCGCAATTCCGGCCGCAAGTCCGTCAGGCTCGCGATCGCCGTACCGCTTGTGGCGCTCGGCCTCTCGGGGCTCACCGCCTGTGAGTTCGGTTCGGACGACAAGGACCACGTCGGCAAGCCGACGGCATCCGCAACGGGCAGCGCCGACGCCAAGGGCTCCGACAAGCCCGGCGACAAGCCCGGCGACGACGACCCGAAGGCGAGCGGAAAGCCCAGCGGCAAGGACACCGGGCCCGCGGCCGACGTCCCGTCGAGCGACGAACTCGCCGACGCGCTCCTCAACGCGCAGGAAGTGCCCGCCGGCTACACCGCGGGCGAGGCCGACACGACCATGGACGACGGCACGCTCGACCCCGACTCCGTGGTGTCGGACCCGCGCTGCGAGACGCTGCTCGCCGGCACGTCATCGCAGGGCAAGGCGGAGCGCACGTTCACCAAGGACACCCTCGACGCCGACGACGAGGAGGGCGTCATCGTCACGCTGACGAGCGACGACCCCGACACGCTGCAAAAGGACTTCGACAAGTACGCCGCGGCCCTCAAGGCATGCTCGTCGTTCCGCGAGACGAACGGCAACGACTCGTGGGACTACGAGATCAGCGAGGTCCGCCTCGGCACGCACGGCCAGGACAGCATCAGCTATCGCGCGACCGTCATGTCGGAAGGCGATGTCCGCAGCCACCAGTACGTCATGGCCTCGCGCCACGGCGCCGTCGGGGTCACGGTGAGCGCCTATTCGGTGTCCTCGCCGCCCGACGCGCCGACCCGGTTCACCAGCGGCCAGATCCAGAAGGCCGAGGAGATCGCCTGACCGTCGGCCGTACGTGCTGCCGCCCTCCGCCCGAGAGGCGGCGGCGCGCCAACGCCCCGGGGGCGACGTCCGCGCCGCTCCCGGGGCGGTACTGTGCCCGGGATTCATCCCGGTGAGCAGGAGGAACGATGAGCGGCACGACCGTCGACCCCGAGGACGCCAAGATCGTCACGCTGGCGCGTTCGGCCCGGGCTCGCAACAGCGCGTCCGAGGGGGCCGCGGTGCGCGACGAGACGGGGCGCACGTACGTCGCCTCGACGGTCGACCTGCCCTCGCTGCGGCTCACCGCGTTGCAGACCGCCGTCGCTATGGCCGTGGCGGGCGGTGCCCGCGGGCTGGAGGCGGCGGCCGTGGTGGGGAAGGCGGAGGCGGTCGCGGAGGCGGACCGGGAGGCCGTACGCGACCTCGGCGGTGCCGGGACGCCGATCCACCTCGCGGGCCCGGACGGGAAGATCGCCGCCACCGTCGAGGTGTGACGCGCGCCACGGACGGATGCCGCGTCAGGTTCGGTCGGCCAGTAGGATCACGCCGCCGCAGGATGCGCGTGAGCGCGCGGAACCTGGGCTGACGAAACGTCAGAATTGGGGACGGAATGGCTGCCGAATCGGAACAGGCCGACGAGTCGGGTGTGTTGCCCGGCCAGGACTCTTCGTCCGCGACGGCCGAAACCGACAAGGCAGGCAATACGGACGACGTGGAGGTCGCGTCCGGCCAACAGCCCGCGCCCGGCACGCAATCTGTGCCCGGCAAAGACGTCGTGCCCCACGAAGACCCCGCGTCCGACATCGAACTGTCCGAGGACGAGAACGAGGACGAGGTCCGCCCCGAAGACGTCCGCGAAGGCGTCGTGGACCTCGTCGCATACGCCGTCGGCGCCGCCGGCCTCATCCTGCTCGGCTACTTCACCCAGCGCGACGTCCTGACCTGGACCCGCGGGCCGTTCACGGTCGTCGTCATCATCATGGCGGTCCACTGGATCGGCCGCCGCGTGCAGGCCCGCCGCGTCCAGGCCCGGCGCGAGAAGGTGGGGGGTGCCCGGTGAGCTGGGCGGCGCACGAACTGGAGAGCTACGTCCTCCAGAAGCACATCAAGACCAAGGTGTCCTTCCTGGCCATCCTGCTCGGCTGCTTCTGGCCGGACATGATCTCCAAAGGCACGGTCTACGGCTTCGACGCCTTCGGGTTCAGCTTCCACCCCGAGAACCCCGATCTGTACCACCGGGGTTGGCCAGGGGTCGGGTTCACCCACTCGCTGCTGTACGGCGTGGTCATCTCGCTTATCGTGCTCTGGGTCTTCAAGAGCCGCGCGTGGGCGCTCGGCCTGCTCATCGGGCACTGGGCACACGTCTTCACCGACATCTGCGACAGCGTCGGCGTCATGCTGTTCTTCCCGTTCAGCACGCAGAACTACTCGATCGGCATGTGGGCGTACGCCGCCCAACAGGGCCGCTACGGCGACGCGTCCGCGTACTACTCCAGCCTCGGCGGCGTCTGGGACCTCTTCTGGCTCGGCATGGTGCTGCTGAGCTGGAAGGTGCTCACCCGCAACTACTTCTTCACCAAGGTCGTCCCCGACGACCCGGTGTGGCCCTGGTTCAAGCGCCGCCTCAAGATGTCCGAGGTGCTGATGCTGGCGCTGTACCGGGCCTACTTCCTGTACGGCGCCTGCCGGATATTCGCCTGGTTCTTCTGGTCCCGGTTCGTCGACAAGGCTCCGCTCGACCTGAGTTGGGGCGGTCCCTACTGGGTCGAGAAGGTGCACGCCAAATACCCGCCGATCGGCGAACTGCTGCTGCGCAGCACGCTGGGCGCGGCCGGTCTCGCCGCGTCGATGTGGGTGCTGTGGATGGTGGTCGGCCGCCGCCTGTGGGCGCGCGCCGAAAAGCACGAGAAGGCGCGGGCGCTGGCCAACGCGCGGCGCGATGCCCAGGTGCCGCGGCAGAAGAGCGGTCGGGACATGGCCGGGGCTAAGGGACAATGAGAGCCATGAGTGATCGTTCCACCGCCTCCGGCGCCGCGCGCGACGCCGTCCACCGCAGCGGCTTCGCCTGTTTCGTCGGCCGCCCCAACGCGGGCAAGTCCACGCTGACGAACGCGCTGGTCGGCACGAAGGTGGCGATCACCTCGGGGCGCCCGCAGACCACCCGGCACACCGTCCGCGGCATCGTGCACCGCCCGGACGCCCAACTGGTGCTCGTCGACACCCCCGGCCTGCACAAGCCGCGCACGCTGCTCGGCCAGCGCCTCAACGACCTCGTGCGCACGACGTGGGCCGAGGTGGACATCATCGGCTTCTGCCTGCCCGCGGACCAGAAAGTCGGGCCCGGCGACCGCTTCATCGCCAAGGAGCTCGCGGAGATCCGCAAGACGCCGAAGGTCGCGGTCGTCACCAAGACCGACCTGGTGGACAAGAAGACGCTCGCCGAGCAATTGGTCGCGGTCCAGCAGATGGCCGCAGACCTCGGTTTCGAGTGGGCCGAGATCATCCCGGTGTCGGCGGTGTCCGGCGAGCAGGTCGGGCTCGTCGCCAACCTCCTCGCGGGCCTGCTGCCCGAGGGTCCGCCGCTCTACCCGGACGGCGAACTCACCGACGAGCCCGAGCAGATCATGGCGGCCGAGCTGATCCGCGAGGCGGCTCTGGAAGGCGTACGCGACGAACTGCCGCACTCGCTCGCGGTGGTCATCGAGGAGATGATTCCGCGCGAGGACCGCCCGGCCGAGAAGCCACTGCTGGACGTACACGCGTATCTGTACGTGGAGCGCCCCAGCCAGAAGGCGATCGTCATCGGCGCCAAGGGCGCGCGGCTGAAGGACGTGGGCACGCGCGCGCGGAAGCAGATCGAGGCCCTTCTCGGCACGCCCGTCTACCTCGACCTCCACGTGAAGGTGGCGAAGGACTGGCAGCGCGACCCGAAGCAATTGCGCCGACTCGGGTTCTGACCGGCAGCGGACCCGCCTGCGGGAACGCAGTCGGCCGCACGACGGGGACAGGGACAAGCCCCCGGACAGGGAACGGCGCCGCCCTCCAAAGGGGAGGTGAAGGCGGCGCCGGTGTCTCTCCACGCCCATTCTGACCCGGTTCCGTGTAAGTACCACGTGAACGTGGCGCAATCCACACCCTGACGCCCCGTCAGACGCGCCCGCGGTGGAGGCGGATGTGCACTCGGGGACAGGGGTCGGGTAGGGTGTCGGGCATCATGCGTCAGTGGCAGCTTCTTCTTAGCCGCCGCGGCGAGGGCTCGCCCAGCTAGGCACTTAGCAGCTGAACGGAATGGGCCGGCCTCCCTCGCCGCGGGGTTGAGGCATTGCCTGTTACGGAATCGCGCCGGCCTATCGAGTCCCACGACCACCTCAGCCGACGCGTTGCGCCGTCGCAGCGCCCAGCCCGCTTCCGAGGAGCCTGCCGCATGTCCTCCATCAACCGCGCCACCCCCATCACGGCCGCGAGTGTCACCCAGAAGCCGTCGGGGATGCCGATCCACAAGTACGCACCGTTTCAGGGCGTGGACCTGCCGGACCGCACGTGGCCGACGAAAACCATCACCGCGGCGCCGCGCTGGCTGTCCACCGACCTGCGGGACGGCAACCAGGCGCTGATCGACCCGATGAGCCCGGCGCGCAAGCGGACCATGTTCGACCTGCTGGTACGCATGGGCTACAAGGAGATCGAGGTCGGCTTCCCGGCCGCCTCGCAGACCGACTTCGATTTCATCCGCAGCATCATCGAGGACGGCGCGGTTCCCGAGGACGTCACCATCTCGGTGCTGACCCAGGCCCGTGAGGAGCTGATCGAGCGGACCGTCGAGTCCCTGGTCGGATCGCCGCGCGCGACCGTGCACCTGTACAACGCCACCGCGCCGATCTTCCGCCGCGTGGTCTTCAACGTCGACCGCGCCCAGTGCAAGGCGATCGCCGTCGAGGGCACCGAGCACGTCATGCGCTTCGCGGAGAAGCACCTGGGTGCCGAGACGGTCTTCGGGTACGAGTACTCGCCCGAGATCTTCATCGACACCGAGCTGGACTTCGCGCTGGAGGTCTGCGAGTCGGTCATGGACGTCTGGCAGCCCGAGACCGGCCGCGAGATCATCCTGAACCTGCCCGCCACCATCGAGCGTTCGACGCCGAACGTGTACGCGGACCAGATCGAGTGGATGAGCCGCAACCTGACGCGCCGCGAGCACATCGCCATCTCGGTGCACCCGCACAACGACCGAGGCGCCGCCGTCGCGGCCTCCGAACTGGCCGTCATGGCCGGCGCGGACCGCGTCGAGGGCTGCCTGTTCGGGCACGGGGAGCGCACCGGCAACGTCGACCTGGTGACGCTGGGCATGAACCTGTTCAGCCAGGGCATCGACCCGATGATCGACTTCTCGGAGATCGACGAGATCCGCCGCACCGTCGAGTACTGCACGCAACTGCCGGTGCACCCGCGGCACCCGTACGCGGGCGACCTGGTCTACACGGCCTTCTCCGGGTCGCACCAGGACGCGATCAAGAAGGGCTTCGAGGCGCTGGAGCGGGACGCCGCCGAGGCGGGCAAGACGGTCGACGAGATCATGTGGGGCGTCCCGTACCTGCCGATCGACCCGAAGGACGTCGGCCGCACCTACGAGGCCGTCATCCGGGTCAACAGCCAGTCCGGCAAGGGCGGCGTGGCGTACGTGATGAAGGCCGACCACAAGATGGACCTGCCGCGCCGCCTGCAAATCGAGTTCTCGCGCATCATCCAGGGCAAGACGGACAGCGAGGGCGGCGAGGTCACTCCGGCGCAGATCTGGTCGGTGTTCCAGGACGAGTACCTGCCGACGCCGGACGCGCCGTGGGGCCGTCTGGGGCTGTCCTCGCACCAGACCTCGTCGGTCGACAACGACAAGGACGCCCTGTCGGTCGACATGACCGTGGACGGTGCCGCGACCACGCTGGACGGCGTCGGCAACGGCCCGATCGACGCGTTCGTGCGCGCGCTGGGCGGCATCGGCTTCGACGTGCGCGTGCTGGACTACACCGAGCACGCGATGAGCGGCGGCGAGGACGCGCGGGCCGTGGCGTACGTCGAGTGCGCCGTCGACGGCCAGGTGCTGTGGGGCGTGGGCGTCGACGAGAACATCGTGCGCGCCTCGCTGAAGGCGGTCGTGAGCGCGGTCAACCGCTCAGCCCGCGCATCGGCGGCGTGACGCGCTGAGGATGTGACGAGGTGCCTGCGTGACGAGGTGCCTGCGTGACGAAGCGTGTTGCGTGGCTCAGCGATGGCGAGCGCCTGACGCGGTGAAGTGACCGGAAGTCCGAGGCGGCGGTCCCGATTTCGGGGCCGCCGCTCCGGCGTTCGCGCTGCGCTGTCCTGTGCCGCGGCTCTGCGGCCATGCCGCCCTTCGCCGGCCTTGCCGCCCGGCGGCCCAGCCCCAGGAGGTCGCCGCGCGCCTCGGCGTCCCCGCGACGCGGGTGGCGGAGCACACCCCCACGACCCCGCGGCCTTGCCGCCCGGCCGACGGTCGGGAGGGAGGCGGTGATGCCCGGCAGCGGGCGGCGGGAGGCTGCGGCGCGCACCGGATGCCCCTCATGCCCCATGCCCCACCCCTATTGCCACCCCGCCCCCCTTGCCACCCTGCGGCGTTGCCGCCCCGCCCCCTTGCCACCCTG
>NZ_JBPKBH010000032.1:0-12230 GCF_051388915.1 Yinghuangia sp. YIM S09857
CTACGAACACTCGATCCCCGAGGGGCCCATGCCGTTCGCCGCGGCGGCCGCGGAACCGCCGCCGTCCGGCCTCGGCTGGAAGTCCGGCGGCGCGCGGGCGCTGCTGGCCACCGGCTACACCTTCAAGTTCCGCGACCAGCGGGCCGCGGACTGGCTCGGACCGTACGTGCGCCCGATCGCGGCGCACATGTCGCAGGTCACCGGTATCCGCTACACCGTGGATCCCAAGCCGGTGGGCACCGCCTACCAGCGCACCGCGGGTGACGTGGTCGTGCACCTCTACAAGCGGCCCTGCAAGGCGGTCGGCGGCACCGGCATCGGCACGCGCTACCAGGGAGTGTCGGACGGCTCCGGCGCGCAGGGCTTCAGCTGCGCGTTCAACTGGTACTCGAACTGGACCGTCCAGAGCGGCGAGGCGTGGATCAACACCGAGCACTTCACCTCGACGGGCGGCCCGTCGCCGTCGATGGGGGCGGCCAGCGTGACCAACCTGGTCGCGCACGAACTCGGCCACACTATGGGTCTGTCGCACGCCAACAACAGTGCGAAGGAAGCCGATTGCGCCAAGGGCGCGGCCGGTGAGATGCCGGTGATGTGCCGACCGCACAGCAGCGCGTACAAGGACCGTGCGGCCGGACGGTACGTGCAGCAGTTCGACCTTCAGGGCCTCCGGGTACTCGCCGCCAACGGCGGTGCCAAGCCGCCGGCGCAGGGTCCGATCGTGGGCGTCGGCGGCAAATGCCTCGACGTAAGGTCGGCGGCGCTCGGGGACGGCACGCAGATCCAGTTGTACCGCTGCAACGGCACTCCGGCGCAGAACTGGATCATGAACCGGGACGGGTCGATCAACGCGCTGGGCAAGTGCCTGGACAACTACGGCGGCAAGAACGCCATCCGCAACAAGATCCAGTTGTACGTCTGCAACGGCTCGGCCGCGCAGAAGTGGCAGCTCAACGCCAAGGGCCAGTTGGTCAACCCGGCGACCGGCAAGGTGCTGGACGTCAAGGGCGGCTCGACGGCGGACAGCACGATCGTGCAGCTCTACACGCCGAACTCCGGCAAGGGGCAGGTGTGGCGGGTGCCCACCGGCTGACGGGGAACGCCCCCGGGGACGTGCGGAACGCCCCCGGGACGTACCCGAGAGAACGCCGGGAGCGGCGGGTCTGTCACACGGACACGGCCCGCCGCTCCCGGCGTTTCGCGGTTTGTGAAGTCCCGCGTCAGGCAGCGTGGTTCGAGCCACCGCGGCGCCGGACGGCGAAGGTCGCGCCCGCGCCCACCAGGACCAGTGCGGTGCCGCCCGCGACCAGCGGCAGCGTGGAGTCGGAGCCGCCGGTCTTGGGGAGCTGCGGCTTGTCGGTCGGCGCCGTGGTGCCGCCGGGTGCGGACGTGGCGGGTGCGGACGTGCCGGGTGCGGCGCTGCTCGGGGCCGCGGTGCCGTTGCCCGCGGCGGCTCCGGCGTACGACAGCTTGAGGCGGGCCGGGAGCGAGTGGGTGGCCATGTCGTACACCACGACACCGCACTCGACCTTGGTGCAGTCGGTCGCGCCGAAGGTGCCCTTGACGCCGAAGTCGGCGGTGAACGCGCCCTGCGCGTCGGTCTGCACGGGCGCCGTGGCGGCCATGTCGCAGCCCTCGCCGCGCTGCGTCGTGAGGACGCAGTTGATCAGGGTGAGCGACTTGCCGGGTTCGAAGCCGGAGCCGGTGACCTTGATCGTTTCACCGGACGCGGCCAGCCCGCTGGTCTTGTTCGCGGACAGCGTGCCCGCGGCGTTCGCCGGGGCGGCGAAGCCCACGGTCAGGGCCGCGGCGGCGGCGGTCAGGGTGAGACCGGTGATGAGGCGCGAGGACGTCATGGTCTGCGGACTCCAGAGATGAAGGTTCGTGCGTACTTCTGGGCCGGGGCAGCCCGGACATGCGGCGGGAGCGCACCGGGGGTCCTGGGGACCGCGCGTCGTCCTGCCTTGTCGCGATCACATTAACTTAGGCAAGACTTACCTGGACAGGGGGTCTCGCGCGTGGGCTCGGGCACACCCGAGCGCCCACGCTATCGCCTGTGTGGGAACAGGAGTTCGCAGAACGGCGACTTTTCCGCCCATCGCCGGGTAAGGTGCCTCCACCACACGTCAGTCGGGGGGCTCGCCGTGCAACGCCGCGTACTCACCGCCGCCGTCGGCCTGGTCCTGACCCTCTCCCTCACCCCGCTCGTGACCGGGTGCCGGAGCGCGGACGCCAACGGCAGGGACGATTCCGCGCCCGGGACGGCGGACGGCGCGGGCGAAGGGTCCGGCGGTGCGCTGCCCGGTTCGTCCGGTGCTTCCGGTACGCCCGGCCCGTCGGGCGCGGCGGTACCGCCGAACGCGTCGGTGCCGTCGGGGGTGAAGAGCGGCAAGCCGTCCGAGGGGTCGTCGGGTGCGCCGTCGGGGCTGCCGCCGCAGCCGGACACCGAGTCGCGGGCCGCCTATGCCGCCGCCCTGGACGCCATCGACCCGCGCATCGTGGCCGGGGACCCGGCCGGGGCGGTCGAGCGCGGGCGTACCACCTGCCAGGCGATCGCCGCGCACATGAACCACACGAAGCTCATCACGCAGACGAAGCAGAAGTTCGCCCGGCCCGGGTACACCGTGACGAACGCGCATGCGGAGGCGATCGTGCGCGCTGCCAACACGCACCTGTGTCCGTCGTCGGGAGCCTGACTCGGGACCGCTACTCGGGAGCCCTGCTCAGGACCGTACTTGCGAGCCCGACTCGGGCGCCCGACGACGCACGGTGATTCGTGCACAGCCGGCTCTCTGGGAAAGCGCGCCGCCCTCGTCTAGGCTCCCGGCGCGCGTACCGAAGCACCGAACGAGCGAGGCACCGACAAGTCTCTGGGGGATGGGGATAGTGCGCGATTTCGCGGGCCGTACGGCGGTGGTCACCGGAGCCGGGAGCGGCATCGGCCGCGCTCTGGCGCTGCGCTTCGCGGCCGAGGGCATGCGCGTCGTGGCGTCCGACATCGAGGAGGACGTGCTCGACGAGACGCTGGAGCTCCTCGACAAGCGCGGCGCTGAGGCGGCCGCCAAGGTGGCCGATGTCGGCGACGAGGCACAGGTGTTCGCTCTCGCGGACTTCGCCTACGAGCAGTTCGACGCGGTCCATGTGCTCTGCAACAACGCGGGTGTGTTCTCCGGCGGAGTGATCTGGGGGCGTCCGCCCGCGGACCTGGAGTGGACGCTGCGCGTCAATCTGTGGGGCGTCATGCACGGCATCCGCGCGTTCGTGCCGCGGATGATCGCGCAGGACAGCGAGGGGCACATCGTCACGACGTCGTCGGCCGCCGGGTTGTTCGTCCCGGCGTACTCCGCGGCGTACACGATCTCGAAGTTCGCCTCGTACGCCGCGACCGAGACCCTGGCCCACGACCTCGCGGCGCAGGGTTCGAAGCTCAAGGCCACGGTCCTGTGCCCGGGCAACGTCAACACCGGCCTGCCCGGCTCGTCACGCAACCGACCCGCCGAACTGGCCGCCGCGTCGTCCCCGGACGCCGAGTTCCTGGAACTCGCGCTCGGCGAGACAGCGGGGCGCGGCATCGACCCGGCGCTCGCGGCCGAGACCGTGGTCGAGGCCATCCGCGAGGAGCGCTTCCTGGCCTTCACGCATCCCGAGTACGCCGACTACCTGCTCGCCCGGCCGGGCGAGCAGTTGTCGGGGGCTGTGCCGCAGACGCCGCCGCTGGGTTGAGCGCGCGGGGGCCGGACGGACCCGGGCCGCGCTCGCGGGGCCGGTGCGGTGTGTCCGTACCGGCCCCGCGGGTGAAGCGGTGAACTGGCGTACGCGTGAAGCTGCGTGCGCCCGTACCGGGGTGTGCGCGTATCGCGGTGCTCGCGTACCGGGGGTGTGCGCGTTTCACGGTGCTTGCGTATCGGGTGCCCGCCTACCCGCGACCCGTCAGATCTTGTGCGCGGCGCGCAGGTAGTCGACGAGCACCTGCCGGTACTCGCGGGCCTCCGCAAGCAGCGCGGTGTACATGCCGGCGCCGTGCGTCAGGCCGTCCCAGCGTCGGATCTCGGTGGGCACCCCGGCCTCCTGGAGGCGCTTGCCGTACGCCTCGCCCTCGTCGCGCAGCGGGTCGTACTCGCACGTCATCACCAGCGCCGGAGGCAGCCCGAGCAGGGTCTCGGCATGCAGCGGCGACGCATACGGGTCCTTCGCGTCGCCGTGCTTGCCGATGTAGTACTCGACGCCCTCGCGCATGGCCTTCTCGGTGAGGAGGTAGCCGGTGCCGTTCTCCTTGACGGAGGGGTGGGACATGGTCAGGTCCGTGGCCGGGACCTCCAGCACCTGGCACACGGGCATCGGGATACGGCGGTCCCGCAGCGCGAGGGTGACGCCCGCGGCGATGTTGCCGCCCGCGCTGTCGCCGCCGATGGAGATCCGGTCCATGTTGACGCCGAGGCTGAACGCGCGCTCCTGCACCCACACCCAGGCCGCGACGCCGTCCTCGAACGGCACCGGGTAGGCGAACTCCGGGGCGAGGCGGTAGTCGACGGAGATCACGACGCAGTCCGTGAGCTTAGCGAGGTTCGCGCACTCGGCGTCGAACTGGTCGAGGGTGCCGAGCCACCACGCGCCGCCGTGGAAGTACACGTGCGCGGGGCGCCCGCCGCGCGGTGCGGGGGTCGGCGGCGTGTAGACCCGCGCCGGGATGGTCCCGTGGTCCGGAACCTTGACGGTGATCTCGACGTCGCGGCGCGCCACGTCCTCGGGCGCGGGCTCGCCGAACGCGAGGATCGCGGACTCCAGTCCCTTGTGCGCGGCGGCGCGGCGCTCCTCCAGGGACAACCCCTCGGGCTGCGGCGGGGAGCCGGCCAGGGCGTCGAGTATCGACTGGATCTGAGGTACGACGGGCATGCGGGTCCTCCGGTGGTGCGGACGGGTGGCGCCGGAAGTGCGGTGTGCGGGTCGTTCTTCGGGATCTGCCCAGGTGCGTCGAGATCCGGCCGGGCCTCCCGGGCGTACAGCCTCTGACCTGCGACGATCCGACGCACGGTAGCACTTTCGGCGGAAGAAGAAAGCCCCCGTCGGGCGACGTGCGGGCAACGGGGCGGTACCCCTGGACTTTGTCGCTGCACAGTTATACAAGAGTTGTGCACTTGCGCAGCGGGTGAGCGGCGGGTGCGTTGCGGCTGCGGGGCAGGTGCTTTGCGGATGCGTGGCGCACAGGTCGCGAAGTGAGCAGCCGATGGGGCGTCGGACGCGCGTCCGGTGAGCGGCGGCCGGAACGAGGGAGTCCCGTGGAGAGCCCTGTGGAGAGTCCTGTGCAGAACACATCCGGACCCGCTCCGGGCACGGCCCGGGCGGCGGAGACGCGGGACCGCATCGTGGACGCCGCGACCGACTGCATCCGCAGATGGGGTATCCGCCGGGTCTCGATGAACGACGTCGCCCAGCAGGCCGGCGTCTCGCGCCGGACCGTGTACCTGCACTTCGCCGACCGCGAGGCGCTGGTGCTGGCGGTGCTCATCGGGGTGTCCGAGCGCATGGTCGCGGCCGTCGAACCGCTGGTGCGTGCCAAGCCGACGCTCGCCGACCAGATCGCCGAGGCGGCCGTGCACGTGCACGCCATGGGACCGGGCGAACTCCAACTCGGGCTCGGGCTGAGGCCGGGGGAGTCGGAGGACGCCACGATGCTGCTCGCGCACAGCGAGCGGGTCCTGACGGCGTGGCACGGGTTCTGGGTGCCGTTCGTCGAGGAGGCGCGCGTGCGCGGCGAGGTGCGCGAGGACGTCGCCGTCGAGCGCGCCACCGACTGGATCATGCGCATGCTCATCTCGCTGGTGACCGTCCCCGCCCGCTCGTTCGACGCCGACGACCCCGACGAAGTCCGCAGGTTCGTCGCCGAGTTCATCACCCGGGGATTCGCACCCTGATTCCCCGCCGCACGGCGCGCCAGGCCCACACCGTCCAGTGCAGGAGGAGCACGATGAAGTTCGCCCTGTTCTACGAGATACCGGTCGCCCGTCCCTGGGACGAGGAGAGCGAGCACCGCGCGTACAAGAACACGATCGAGCAGGCGGTCCTCGGCGACAAGATGGGCTTCCACTCCTTCTGGACCGTGGAGCACCACTTCCTGGAGGAGTACTCGCACTGCTCCAACCCCGAGACGCTGTACGGCGCGATCGCCGCGCGGACGGAGAACATCCGGCTGGGGTACGGGGTGCGGCTGCTGCCGAAGCCGTACAACCACCCCATCCGCAGCGCGGAGTCGGCGGCGGTGCTGGACCTGATCTCGGACGGGCGTGTCGAGTTCGGCACCGGACGGAGTTCGACGCGGGCGGAGCTGGAGGGCTTCGACATCGACCCGTCGGAGACGCGGGCGATGTGGAACGAGGCCCTCGACCACATCGTGGGCGCGTGGACCGAGGACGAGTACCAGGCGCAGGGGGAGTACTGGCGGATGGGTGCGCCGCGGCGGGTGCTGCCGCGCACGCTCCAGAAGCCGCACCCGCCGATGTGGGGCGCGACGTCGAGCCCGGACGGGCACAAGGAGATCGGCCGCCGCGGTCTGGGGCTGTGCTCGTTCACCGTCGGCGTGCCGCCCGAGGAACTGTCCGCGCGTATCGCGATGTACCGCGAGGGGCTGGCCGAATGCGTCAACCCCGCGGGCAAGTTCATCAACGACCGCGCGGCCACGTTCACGATGGTCCACTGCGCGCCGACGACCGACGAGGCGGTCGAGCAGGCCGCCGAGTCGTGCGTCTGGTATGTCGGCCACGGCGGCGCCCTCATCGCGTCCGTCGCGGAGTGGATGGAGGAGAAGGAGCAGGAGCTCGGTACGTACGGCTACGCCGCCGGGCCCCTGGAGCACCGCCGCAGCGGCGCGCTCAGCCACCTCACCTTCGACTACCTCCAGAACTCCGGCTCGGCCATCGTCGGCGACCCCGAGCACTGCGTCGAGGTCGCCAAGCGCTACGAGGCGGCCGGGTGCGACCTCCTGCTGTGCCTGGTCAACCCGTACAAGATCGAGCACGAGGCGGTCATGCGCTCGATCGAACTGATGGGCAAGCACGTCCTGCCCGCGTTCAAGGACTGACCGCCCCGGCCGCGGCGTCCGGAGATCAGGGGCCTCCGGACGCCGCCGCCGTCACCTCCTCCGCCGCCGCGCGTCGTCCCACGGCGCGTAGCGCCGCCGCGTTCAGGCCGTCCTCCTCGCCCGGTGGGAACCACGCCGCCAGGTAGCCGTCCGGGCGGACCAGCAGCAGCGTGTGCGCCGCCGCCCCCGGGTACTCGTGTGTCACCACCAGCTCGGCCGCGACCGGCAGTTCGCCGAGTCGGGCGCGCAGCAGCGGCATCAGGCCGGCGTCCCGCCAGCGCGGCCCGTCCCACACCTCTATGCCGGGCGCGACCAGCACAACCACCAGCCCTTGGTCGAGACACGCCGACAGCGGCGCCCGACGGCCGTCGGCACGCACCACCGGCACCTCCTCCACCGTCCCGCCGATCCCCGGGCCGCCCGGGGTCAGCAGCGGCGAACCGGTGTACTCCGGAACGGAATCGGCCACCAGCGCCCGCGGGTCCAGGCGCCGCAGCGTGGTCCCCTTGCTGCGCGCGCCCATCAGGGTCAGCCTGCGGCCCATCTTCTGCGCCGGCCCGCGCGGGCTGAGGAAGTGCAGGGCGTCCTCGCCGAACGCCAGCCTCCGCCGCGCCGCGCTGCGCCGCTCTCCGTGGTACGTCTCCATCAGCCGGTCCGGCGCCCGCCGCCCCAGCACGAGGGCGAGCTTCCAGGCCAGGTTGCGGGCGTCCTGGAGGGCCAGGTCCGTGCCGTCCGCGACGTTGGGGTGCACCAGATGCGCGGCGTCGCCCGCCAGCAGCACCCGTCCCGTCCGGAAGCGCCGCGCGAGGCGCTGGTGCACCTCGAACTCGCCGGTCCACACCATGTCGTAGACCGGGTCCGCGTTCGGGTCGGCGTCCGGGCTCATCGCGTCGAGGGTGCGCAGTACCGCCCGCACCCGCTGCGTCGTGCGCTTGGGATCGGCGGGGTCGCCGTGCACCGGGATCAGCGTCGTCGCGTCCGCGGCCTTCGCGACGCCGTGCGCGAGCGGAAGCTGCCAGGTCAGCCGCCACATGTCGTGCGGCAGCGGCTGCGCGAGGACCGTGCCGTCGCGCTGGAACGGCGGATCCACGAACAGCCAGGGCTCCAGCGGCGATTCCTCCCACGGCGGGCGCGGCAGGGCGACCTTCACGTCGGCGCACAGCAGACGGTCGACGCGCGGACGCCCCGGGAACCTGACGCCCAGCGCGCGGCGCACGAACGAGTGGTGCCCGTCCGCGGCCACCAGCCACCCGGCTCGCCACCGAACCCGGCCGGCCGGTCCGCGCGTGGTGACGGTGACGGTGTCCTGGTCCTGCTCGACCGCCTCGACGCGGTGCCGCCATGCGGTCGTCACCAGCGGGGCGGCGGCCACCGTGTCCAACAGCGCCTGCTCAAGCACCTGTTGGGGAAGGCCGTAGCGCTCCGGAGCGGGTGGCGGGCCGCTGTCGGCGTCGCGCGGCGGCGGTACGGTGCTCGACCGGCGTCGGATCCGCAGCGGGCCCCACGGCTGCGCGGCACCGTCCAGGCGCCCCGCGACCAGGCCCGCGGCGAACGCGAATGTCGGCGCGTCCAGCCCGCACGCGCGCGACCCCTCGCGCCCCGTGCCGTCGCCCGCGTCGACCAGGATCGAGCGGACGCCCTGCCGGGCGAGCGCCAGCGCGCACGCGAGCCCCGCCGGTCCGGCGCCGACGACGATCACCGAGTCCCGGCGGGCGTGGGAATCGGCGGTGCCTGGCATGCGAAGCCTCCCGAACGATCAGGTGTCCAAGAGGCAATCATCCGGCACCGGAGGCGGGTCGTGTGACAACGCGCCCGGTGCGCGGGTGGCGTCCCCAGGTGGCGCGCTCCGGCGCGTCGGCCGTGCGCGCGCCGTGCCCCGGGCACGAGGAGGCCGTACGTCCGGGCCGTACGCCCCGGACCTCCGCCGGACGGCCCCGTCGGCAACCCCGCCGGACGCCTCGCCGGACGCTCTGCCAAGCCCGCGAAGTTCACCCGTTCCGGCAGCCCGTCCGCCGCCATCCGCAGGCCGACCGGGCGGACTCGGCGGATCCCGATCGGCCCCACCCGTCCGTCACCGACACCCGCCCACGTCACACCCCCGCCCGACCCCAGCCCAAACCCAGCCCAAGCCCAAACCCAGCCGAGCCCAAGCCCAAGCCCAAACCCAGCCGAGCCCAAGCCCAGCCGAGCCCAGCCCAAGCCCAAACCCAGCCGAGCCGAGCCCAAGCTCAAACCCCGCCCAGCCCAAGCCCAAACTCCGCCAACCCCCGCTCAAGCCCAAACCCAACCCCTCAACGCTCCAACTCCGGCACCGCCGGAGCAGGCACCCCCGACAACCCCAGTGTCGCGTCGTACGCCGCCTTCCAATTGCCGTTGGCCGCATTGGCCGCCAGCGCCTCGTTGACCGCCATTCGGAACACCGTGTCCGTGCGTGGGAGTCCGATCCCGTAGTTCTCGGTCGTGAACGGCTCCCCGACGACCTTGAGCCGGTCCGGGCTGCGCGCCGCGTACCCCTTCAGGATCGCCTCGTCCGTCGACACCGCGTCCACCACCCCGGTCAGCAGGTTCTCCACGCACTGGCTGTAATCGTCGTAGAACACCGCGAGCGTCTCGGGGAATTCGCGCTGAAGGTGCCGGAACGCCGTCGAGCCCTTCGCCGAGCAGACCTTCCGGCCCGCCATGGACTCCTTTCCGGTGATCGCCTGTTCGTCCGCCCGCACCAGCAGGCTCTGCCCGGACACGTAGTACGGCCCGGCGAAGGCGACCGACCGCTTGCGCTCCTCGGTGATGCTGTACGTCCCGACGTACATGTCCACGTCGCCGTTCACGATCGCCGTCTCGCGGTTCACCGATGCGATGGTCTTGAACTCGATCGCCGCCGGATCCAGCCCCAGATGCGCGGACACCATGCGGGCGATCTCGATGTCGAAGCCGGACCGCCGCAGCGTGGCCGGGTCGAGGTAGCCCAGTCCCGGCTGGTCGTCCTTCGCGCCGACGACGAGGTGGCCGCGCTCCCGGGCGGCCTGCCACGTCGGCGACGCCGCCAGGTCCACGCCGTCGCGCACGGGGTAGGCGGGCGGTGACGGCGTGGGCCGCGCCGCGGGCGCCTGCGTCCCGGTCTTCGACGCATCACCCCCGCCGCTGCCCCCACCCCCGCATCCGGCGCTCAGCAGCGCGATGGCCGCGACGCCCGCGGCCGCGATGACCTGACGCAATGTCAGACGCAGTGTCATGTCCGGAACTCCCCCTGGGATCGCGCCTCGGGGGCATGCCGCGGCACGGGTCCGCACCGCGCGATCTCCCCCGGGGACCGAGCTTTCCGGGGACATCATGGGCCACACACCGGCCGGACGCAGAGCGACGCCCCGCGACGGGGTGGCGTCGCGGGGCGTCGAGTACGTGGCCGAGCACCAAGGAGCAGGGGAGCAACCGCAGTCGGACCGCCCGCCTACACGGGCACCTCCACCGACGCATCCGGCTTGGGCGTGATCGTCCCGCCCACCGGCCCCTCGATCTGCGGCGGCCGCCCCTTGCGTCCCCGGCTCAGCCGGCGCTCCAGGAAGACCGCGAGGGACGAGAGCAGCATGCAGATCACGATGTACACGCCGCCGACGACGATCGCCACCGGGATGAACGGGAACTCGTAGTCCTGCTGCCCGCCCAGCAGCTTGGAGACGTGCAGGAGTTCGGGGTAGGTGATCATGAAGCCGAGGGACGTGTCCTTCAGCGTCACCACCATCTGGCTGATGATCGACGGCAGCATCGCCCGGATGCCCTGCGGCACCAGGATGGACGCCATCACCTGCGTCTTGCGCATGCCGATCGCGTACGCCGCCTCGCTCTGCCCCTTCGGCAGCGCCAGGATGCCCGCGCGCATGGTCTCCGCCTGCACGGTGCCGTTGTAGAGCGTGAGGCCGATGACCAGCGGCCAGATCGGGTCCTCGTCGATGAAGTCCAGGAAGCCGGGCCAACTGTCGAGGTAGGCCGGTGTCACGTACAGGAAGAAGATCAGGATCAGCAGCGGCATCGCACGGAAGAACGTCACGAACGCCGTCGCCGCCCACCGCACCACGCGGTGCTCGGACAGCCGGCCTGCGGCGAGCAGGGCACCGAGGACCAGCGAGGCCACCACCGCGATCAGGAACGCCTTGAGCGACGCCCACAGACCGTCCAGGATCATGTTCTGCACACGGGTGTACTGGAACAGCTCCCATTTGCGGCTGTTGAACTGCCCGGTCTGGTCGAACCGGTAGACGACCCACGCCAGCCCGCCGACCAGCAGGCCCACGCCCACTACGCCGACGATGAGGTTGCGGCGCCGGGCCTTGGGGCCGGGGGCGTCGAAGAGGACTGTGGCCTGCTGGGTCATCGGGCCACCGCCAGCTTCTTCTCCAGCGCGGCGAAGGCCGCGCTCATGCTCAGGGTGATGATCATGTAGCCGGCCGCGATCCAGAAGAAGACCAGGAGCACGTTGTAGCTGTTCTCCACCATCTCCTTGTGCGTGCTGAGGAGGTCGGGCACGTTGAACGCGCTGGCGATCGCCGAGTTGCGGACCATCGCGATCAGCAGCGAACCGATCGGCGGCACCACGGCCCGCATCGCCTGCGGCAGCACCACCAGGCTCAGCGTCTGGTTGAACGACATGCCCAGGCTGCGGGCGGCCTCGGCCTGCCCGATGGGCACCGTGTTGATGCCCGAGCGCACCGCTTCGCAGATGAACGCCGCGGTGTAGCCGCCGACCGCGATCACCGCGAAGGTGATGAAGTCGAGGTTGATGTTCAGCTTCGGGAAGCCGAGCGCCACGACGAACAACAGCAGCGTCAGCGGCGTGTTGCGGATGACGGTGACGTACGCGGTGGCGAACCAGCGCAGCGGCGGGACGGGAGACACGCGGCACGCGGCCAGCAGCGTGCCCACCACGAGGGCCACGAGGCCGCAGTAGACGGTGAGCTTCAGTGTGGTGACGAAGCCGTCGCTGAGCAGATCCCAGTTGTCCGTGAGGACGTTCATCGCGCGCCCGCCTTCCGGCCCTCTTCCGGGCGCGCCGAACGGGCGGCGTCAGGGCATATGTTCACGGTGATCCCCGCAAGTCTGGATCGGACGTGGTTTCGAGGTGCCGGAGGCCGCGCTTCAGGAGCGTGCGGTCGGACGCGGC
>NZ_JBPKBH010000032.1:12374-55417 GCF_051388915.1 Yinghuangia sp. YIM S09857
GTTGGATGTGGCGGTGGGTGTGGCGGTCGACCACCGCACACGCGGCGGCTCAGTAGCGCTCGATCTGCGGCGCCGGCGGGGCCGGGGAGCCCGACTTGCCGAGCGTCGAGTCGTAGATGCTCTTCCAGGTGCCGTCCTGCATCTTGGCCGCGAGGATGTCGTTCACCTTGTTGCGGAACTCGGTGTCGCCCTTCGGCAGGCCGATGCCGTACTTCTCGGTGGAGAAGTTGTCGCCGACGACCTTGAGGTTGTCCGGGTCCTTGGCCGCGTAGCCCTTCAGGATCGCCTCGTCGGTGGTCACCGCGTCGACCTGGCCGTTGAGCAGGTTGTCCACGCAGGTCGAGTAGTCGCTGAACTCGACCGGGACCGTCTCGGGGAACTCGGCCTTGATCTTCTGGATCGGCGTCGAGCCCGTGGCCGAGCAGACCTTCTTGCCCTTGATCGTGTCCTTGCCGGTGATGTCGGTGTTGTTCTTCTTCACCAGCAGGCTCTGGCCCGAGATGTAGTACGGGCCCGCGAAGTCGACGAGCTGCTTGCGCTTGTCGGTGATGCTGTACGTGCCGACGTACATGTCGACGTCGCCCTTGGCGAGCGAGGTCTCGCGGTTCGCGGAGGCGATCGCCTTGTACTCGATCTTCTTCGGGTCCAGGCCGAGTTCGGCGGACACCATGCGGGCGATCTCGATGTCGAAGCCGGAGCGCTCGCCGGTGGTCGGGTCGAGGAAGCCGAGGCCCGGCTGGTCCTCCTTGACGCCGACGATCAGGTGCCCGCGGCCCTTCGCGGCCTGGAACGTCTTGGAGTTGATGTCCACGGACTGCGTGTTCACCGACTGCGGCGGCGCCTGCGGGGTCTCCGTCTTGGGGTCGTCCTTGCCGCAGGCCGTCGCGAGGAGGGCCAGTGCGGAGAAGCCGGCGACGGCTATGGTCTTGCGGAGATTCATGACCCTTGCTCCTTGGTGGTGGTTACGGGTACGGACAACTGCCGACGCGCGCCATCGAGCGCCGGCGGGGGTACTGCGCCGCGCCGTTCAGCCGGTGGGTTCAGCCGGGCCGGGTCGGCCGGTCGTTCGGCCGCTCGCCTGCGGCCGGGCCGGTTCGGTTCGGCAGGTCAGTGGTGCAGGATCTTGGACAGGAAGTCGCGCGCACGGTCGCTGCGCGGGTTGCCGAAGAACTCGTCGGGGGTGTTCTCCTCGACGATCCGGCCGTCGGCCATGAAGATCACCCGGTTCGCGGCGGAGCGCGCGAAGCCCATCTCGTGCGTGACGACGACCATGGTCATGCCGTCCGCGGCGAGGCTCTTCATGGTCTCCAGGACCTCGTTGACCATCTCGGGGTCGAGCGCCGAGGTCGGCTCGTCGAAAAGCATGACCTTCGGCTGCATGGCCAGCGCGCGGGCGATCGCCACACGCTGCTGCTGGCCGCCGGACAACTGCGCCGGGTACTTGTCGGCCTGGTTGCCGACGCCGACCCGGTCCAGCAGCGCGCGGGCCCGCTTGTCCGCGGCCTCGCGCGACTCGCGACGCACCTTGGTCGGGCCGATCGTCACGTTCTGGAGCACGGTCTTGTGCGCGAAGAGGTTGAACGACTGGAACACCATCCCCACCTCCGAGCGCAGCCGGGCGAGGGCCTTGCCCTCCTGCGGCAGCGCCCGTCCGTCGATGGTGATGGAGCCGGAGTCGATGGGCTCCAGGCGGTTGATCGTCCGGCACAATGTGGACTTGCCGGACCCCGACGGCCCGATCACGACGACGACCTCGCCCTCGTGGATCGTCAGGTCGATGTCCTGGAGGACGTGCAGCGCGCCGAAGTGCTTGTTGACGTTCGACAGGACTACGAGGGGGGCAGCCGTCTTGTCCATGCCGTGCGACGGCTGCTGCTTGTCCAGGGCTTCGGTCACGGTGGCTTCGCTCCTCCGCATCGTGTGGTGGGCTCATGAAAGCGGGCAAGACCCAAGCGGTACGCCGGATTTGAGCTTCACCTGAGGTCAAGAGCGGATAACGGAGCGTCGCGCGCCCTGGACCCTCGGCAGAATCCGGCGAGTCTGATTGGATGACCCGGTCGCGACGCGGGGGTGAACCCGCGGGAACGGAAGCGCATCGGGGGCGGAGAGGCACGAGAGGACACGCCATGCGGTTGCTGATGGTCGAGGACGACCTGCGCATCGCCACGCCGCTGCGCGCCGTCCTGGGCCGCCACGGGATCGACGTACGGCACGCGTGCACCGGCGAGGAAGCCCTCGACGCGCTCGGCGCCGACGTCGACGTGGTGCTGCTGGACCTCAACCTGCCCGACCACGACGGCTTCGAGGTGTGCGCCCGAATACGCCGGATCAGCGACGTCCCGGTGATCATGGTGACCGCGCGCGCCGACGTACGCTCGCGCGTGCACGGCCTCAACATCGGCGCCGACGACTACGTCACCAAGCCCTACGACATCGGCGAGCTGCTCGCCCGCATCCATGCGGTCAGCCGCCGCGCCCGCCCCGAGCCCCGCCCGGAGGCCGCCGCGCCCGCCCCGGCCGCCCCCGCGTCCGACGACGCCCCCGCCGCCTCCGCGGCCCCCGCGCTGGTCGTCGACACTCCTGCCCGCCGCGTCACCGTGCACGGCGCCGAGGTGGTGCTCACCCGCAAGGAGTTCGACCTGCTCGCCCTGCTCGCCCAGCGCCCCGGCGTGGTGTTCCGCCGCGAGCAGATCATGAGCGAGGTGTGGCGCACGAGCTGGGCCGGCAGCGGCCGTACCCTCGAAGTCCACGTCGCCTCGCTGCGCGCCAAGCTCGGCAACCCCCGTATGGTCGAGACCATCCGCGGTGTCGGCTACCGCGTGGTCCCGGACGCCTGACCCGGCCCGCCCGAAGACCGGCACCCGTGCGCACCCGACTCCTCGCCCTGCTCCTCGCCCTCATGGCCGCGGTCCTGCTCGCGCTGGGCATACCGCTGGCGGTGTCGCGCGCCGACGTCCACCAGCAGGAGGTGATGCGCGACCGCGCCGACGACACGGCGCGCTTCGCCGCGCAGTACCAGACCGCGATCCGCCAGGGACAGGACGTCGAGCTCCAGGCCGCGGACCGCAAGCCGCTGAGTGCGGCCCTGGAGCAGTACTACTCCGTGTACGGGATCCATGCGGCGGTTCTCGACCGCAACGGCGACGTCCTGGTGGCGTCCGACGCCGAGTACCGGCTCCCGCACTCCGGCCAGGCGCGCGAGGCCTTCGCCGAGGCGCGTGCCGGGCGGCAGAGCGAGGCCCCGCAGGTGTGGCCGTGGCAGGACCGCACGATCACCGTCGCGGTGCCCGTGGTCTACGGCGGCGACGTCGTCGCGGTCGCCGTCACCGAGTCGGTCACCGTCAAGATGCGCGATCGGATCTGGGACAACTGGCTCTTCCTCGGCGCGGGCGAGGCGATCGCCGTCCTGGCCGCACTGCTGGCCGCGGGCCGCCTGACCGGCACGATCCTGCGGCCCGTCCAGGTGCTCGACAAGGCCACGCACGAGATAGCCACCGGCAAGCTCGGTGCGCGCGTCGCCGCCGCGCAGGGGCCGCCCGAGCTGCGGCGCCTCGCGAAGGCGTTCAACGAGATGGCGGACAACGTCGAGACCGTCGTCGAGCAGCAGCGGGCCTTCGCCGCCGACGCCTCGCACCAACTGCGCAACCCCCTGTCGGCGCTGCTGCTGCGCATCGAGGAGCTGGGGCTGTCCCTGCCGCCGGAGCACAGCGACACCCTGGACGGGGTCCGCGAGGAGGGCCGACGCCTGACACACGTCCTGGACGAGCTGCTGGCGCTCGCCCTCGCCGAGAACGCCGCCAACACCGCGACGCACCGCGTTCCGCTGGACGTCGCCGCCCTCGTGCGCGAGCGCATCGACGCCTGGGAGCCGCTGGCCCGCGCCCGCGGCCAGCACTTCGACCAGCAGGGGCCGCGCGCGCTGACCGGCAACGTCGACCCGATAGCGCTGGGCAGCGCGCTCGACGCCATCCTCGACAACGCGCTCAAGTTCAGCCCGGACGACGCGGAGATAGCGGTCGCCCTCGCGGCCGTCGGCGGACGCCTCGAACTGCGCGTCGCGGACCGCGGGCCCGGGCTGGAACCTTCCGAGCTGCGCCGCGTCGGCGACCGGTTCTGGCGCAGCTCGCACCACCAGAACGTGGACGGGTCCGGTCTCGGCCTGTCGATCGCCCGGACGCTGCTGCGGGCGACCGGCGGCGACATCGAGTTCGCGTCGCGCGACGGGGGCGGGCTGGTCGTGACGGTGACGGTCGACCGGGCGGTGTGACGGCGCGCGATGTGACGGTCTACGGCGTTACGGCGTGTGGTGATGGTGCCGGGTGCCGGGTGCCGGGTGCCGGGTGCCGGGGTGCCGAGGTGCCGAGGTGCCGTGGTCGGCCGTCAGCCGCCAGTGAGGTCGCCCGTCGTCATGTGCGGCGTGCACTTGGGGGGACGCGGCGGGAGCAGGCCCAGCGTGCCGAGGGTGGCGTCGTACGCCCGCTGCCAGTCGCCGTTGTCCACGTGCCGGTCCAACGCGTCGCACACGGCCTTCGCGAGGACGGTGTCGCCGCGGCTGAGGCCCACGCCGTACGGCTCCTCCGAGAAGGGGCTGCCGAGCACCCGCAGCTCCGCGGGATGCTTGGCGACGAACCCGGCCAGGATCGTGTCGTCGGTGCTGACCCCGCGCACCTTCTTGTTCAGCAGTTCGTCGACGCACTCGGAGTACTTGCCGCGCTCCTCGATCCGCATGGCCGGGAACTTCTGCCCGATCCGCGCGGCGGACGTCGACCCGCGCACCACGCAGATGGTGTCGTTCGCCAGGTCCTCGGGCCGCGCCGCCCCCGGGTCGTCCTGGCGGACCAGGAAGTCCTGCCCGGCCACGTAGTACGGGCCCGCGAACGACACGCGTTCCAGGCGCTCGGGATTGATGGTGTAGCTGGCGACGATCAGGTCGACCTGGCCGCTCGATATTCGGTACTCGCGGCCCTGCGTCTCGACGTCCACGAAGCGGACCTTGCCCGCGAAGCCCAGGTCCTCGGCGATCATGCGGGCGATCTCGTCGTCGAACCCGGCGTACTGGCCGTCCGGGCCCTTCTGGCTCAGCCCTGGCTGGTCCGGCTTGACCCCGACGAGCATGTAGCCGCGCTTGAGCATCGCCTGGTACGTCGGCGACTGGTCGCGCAGCTTCGCCAGCGTGTCCTTGCGCTTGTCCTCGCCGCCGACCACCGCCGCCACCGTCACCGACACGGCTATCAGGACCAGCGCCACCGCGACGGGCAGGCCGATCCGTGCCGCCTTGCGTTTCCAGAACGACCGGCCGGGCCCGCCGGGCTGTTCCTCCGTCGGCTCCACGGGGCCCGGGGCGTCCCCGGCCCATGTCGCGTCGACGGCGTCGCCGGGGCCGTGCGGGGCGAGGCCGGGAGCGGCGAGACCGTCCGCGCCGGGCGTACCCGCGTCGTCTGCCCCCGGGCCCGTCACACCCGCGTCGTGCGCGCCGGACACCGTGTGCGGGCCCGTGCCGCCCGGACCGTACGTCCCGGCTCCGGCTGCTCCCACGCCGACCGCGGCGCCCGCCGCCTCGGCCGCACCGCGCGGAGCCGTCCGGTGCGTCGCCGTGTGCCCGCTGCCGACACCGGTGCGGTACGCGCCCGAACTCGGCACGTCCGCGGATCCGCCGGGCTGCCGCCGGGTCGCCGGCGCCTCGCCTCCCCAGGTGGGCGCCAGGGCCTCCTGGATCACGCCGATCAGCGCCTCCTCGGCCTCCTTGGCGTCCATCCGCTCGACCGGGTCCTTGCGCAGCAGCCCCAGGACCACCGGCTCCAGCGGGCCCGCGTGGCGCATCGGAAGCGGGTCGTGGTTGACCACCGCGTCGACGACCTCGACGGGGGAGGAGCGGCTGAACGGCGGCCTGCCCTCGACCATCTCGTACAGGGTCGCGCCGAGCGACCACAGGTCCGACGCGGGATCCAGCAGTGTGCCGCCGCTCATGCCGAGCGCGTCCTCGGAGCCGCGGAGGGTGGCGGGGTAGGCGTCGGTGGGGCTGTCGGCGGAGTCCGGGACGCGCAGGCCGCCCGGGGCGCCGGTCGTGGCCGTGGCGGCCGTCGAGTCGGCCGGGGCGCCTCGGCCGGTGTCGTCCCCCTCACCCCCGCGCGCCTGCTCGTCGGTGCGGCCCCGCGACGGCCCCGCGGCAGGCCTCGCCACCGCTCCGCCGCCCGCGAAGCGCTCGGCCCGTTCGGGGGCCAGGTAACCCGGCGTGCCGAGGAGTTCGCCGATCTGCGTCACCTGCGGGGCGTCCACGAACGTCGCGATGCCGAAGTCGGTCAGTACCACCCGGCCGTCCAGGCCCAGCAGCACGTTCGCGGGCTTCACGTCGCGGTGCAGCACACCCTTGGCGTGCGCGGCGCGCAGGGCACGCAGGACGTCCAGCCCGATGCGCGCGGCCTCGGCGTAGTCGAGCCGCCCCTCACTGCGCACCGCCTCGGCGAGGGACCGCGAGATGACCAGCTCCATGACGATCCACGGGCGGCCGTCCTCCTCGAACACGTCGTGGACGGTCACCACGTTCTCGTGCCGGATGCGCGCCGCCGCGGTGGCCTCGCGCTTGCTGCGCTCCAACCACGAGCGCTGCGCGGTGTCGTCGAGCGAGGCGGGCAGCAGCAGTTCCTTGACGGCGACCTCGCGGCCCAGAGCGGTGTCGACGGCGAGCCATACCTCGCCCATGCCGCCGCGCCCGAGGCTCCTGCTCAGGCGGTACCGCTGGTTGAGCACACGGCCGACATCGCCCTCGGACACTGCGGTACGCCCTCCTCCCAGGTGCTCCACGTCCTTCTGACAGGGCGTCAGAGTTTAGGAGGTCCACCCAATACGCGGGGTCTGGCCCCAGCATGTTGCATTCAGCGGTCTACGCGCGACGTCGCGCGTATCACGGTTTCGCCGATCTGTACCAGAGTCGGGCACCTTCGTGCAGCCTCAGCGGAGGAAATGTGAAGATCGCCGTACCCGGGTCGACGAGCTGCGCGGCGTGCACGACGGCCCCGATCGCCTGGCGACTGGTGAGGACCGTCCCGGTCACCCGTCTGATCAGTTCGGGGTCGGCATCCGCCCGGGTCACCATCAGGTTCGGCACGGCGACGGTCGCGACTCCGCCGACATTGCGGTACGCGTCGCCCGGGATGACCGCCTCGCGGTACACCTGCGGCTCCGCGATGTCGGGCTGGTTCTGGAGCGCCTGCGCGACGCCGTCCAGCTTGACGAACTGGATCTCGAACCCGGCCCCGTCCGGCGGCGGGTTCACGATGTCGCTCACCGCCTTGGTGGGCAGGCCGCCGGACCAGAAGAAAGCGTCCAGTTCGCCGTTCACCAGCTTGGCCGCGGCCGCCCCGAGCCCGTCATCCTGCGCGTCCAGGTGGGTTTCCGGGTTCATGCCCACGGTCTTGAGGATGCGCCGGGTCAGGAGCTGTACGCCGGACCGCGGCGGGCCGATGCCCACCCGCAGGCGGGTCCCGTCGGGAGCGGGGCGCAGGTCCGCGAGCGACTTGATCCTGCTGCCCTTCGGGACCACGAGCTGCACGAAGTCGTCGTACAGGCGTGCGATCGCGCGCAGTTGCTCTTTCTGCTCCGGCGGCAGCGCGGCGACCGCGTCGGCCGTCGCGATGCCGAGCGTGGCGTCGCCCCGCAGCACCCGGTCGAGGTTGTCCGGGGATCCCTGGCTGGTCATCAGGGTGACGTCGGTGCGGAGGTCGGCGGCGAGGCGCGGTTCCAGGAGCTTGCCGTACTGGTGGTAGACGCCGTCGCCGACACCCGTCGTGATGGTCAGCGGACCGCCGCGGTAGGGCACGCTGTCGTCCGAGCTGATCCACAGTCCGGCCGCGAACAGGGCGAGGGCGACGCCGAGCACGCTCGCGACGAGCGTGCGCGAACGGCGCACCGGCTTCACGGCGCTCCGGGCGCGAGCCAGTCGGCCTTGCCTCATATGGGGTTCCTGTCCCTGCTGCTGTCCGTTACCGGGGTCCTGGGCGGCCCGGGGACCGCGTAACCTTGATTCTCGATATGAGCGCGCGATCCTACGAGGTGCGCACCTACGGGTGCCAGATGAACGTCCACGACTCCGAGCGGCTGTCCGGCCTGCTGGAGGACGCGGGCTACGTCCGCGCGGTCGCGGGCGAGGAGGCCGACGTCGTCGTCTTCAACACCTGCGCGGTGCGGGAGAACGCCGACAACAGGCTCTACGGCAATCTCGGCCACCTGGCGCCGAAGAAGGCCAAGCGTCCCGGCATGCAGATCGCCGTAGGCGGCTGCCTCGCCCAGAAGGACCGCGACACCATTGTGGCCAAGGCCCCGTGGGTGGACGTGGTGTTCGGCACCCACAACATCGGGTCCCTGCCGGTCCTGCTGGAGCGTGCCCGCGTCCAGGAGGAGGCCCAGGTCGAGATCCTGGAGTCGCTGGACGTCTTCCCGTCCACCCTCCCCACGCGCCGCGAATCGGCCTACGCCGCCTGGGTGTCCATCTCGGTGGGCTGTAACAACACCTGCACGTTCTGCATCGTCCCGGCGCTCCGCGGCAAGGAGAAGGACCGGCGGCCGGGCGACGTGCTCGCCGAGATCGAGGCGCTGGTCGCCGAGGGCGTGATCGAGGTCACGCTGCTCGGCCAGAACGTCAACGCGTATGGCTCGGACATGGGCGACCGCGAGGCCTTCTCGAAGCTCCTGCGTGCCTGTGGCGAGATCGACGGCCTGGAGCGCGTGCGCTTCACCTCGCCGCACCCGCGCGACTTCACCGACGACGTGATCGCGGCGATGGCCGAGACGCCGAACGTCATGCACCAACTGCACATGCCCCTCCAGTCCGGCTCGGACGACGTATTGCGCACGATGCGGCGCTCGTACCGCCAGGACCGCTACCTCGGCATCATCGACCGCGTGCGCGCCGCGATGCCGGACGCGGCGATCTCGACGGACATCATCGTCGGCTTCCCCGGCGAGACCGACGCCGACTTCGAGCAGACTCTGCACGTCGTCCGCGAGGCGCGCTTCGCGAACGCCTTCACGTTCCAGTACTCCAAGCGCCCCGGGACCCCGGCCGCCACGATGGACGGCCAGATCCCCAAGGCCGTCGTGCAGGAGCGCTACGAGCGCCTGGTCGCGCTCCAGGACGAGATCTCCTGGGCGGAGAACAAGAGGCAGGTCGGCCGCACCCTCGACGTCCTCGTCGCCGAGGGCGAGGGGCGCAAGGACGAGGCCACCGCCCGGCTCTCCGGCCGCGCCCCCGACAACCGCCTCGTGCACTTCCAGCGCCCCGACGAGGAGGTGCGCCCCGGCGACGTCGTCACGGTCGAGGTCACCTACGCCGCCCCCCACCACCTGCTCGCCGAGGGTCCGACGCACGCCGTCCGCCGCACCCGGGCCGGGGACGCCTGGGCCAAGCGCAGCGCAGCCCCCGCGGCCGCCCCCGGCGTCCTGCTCGGCCTCCCCACCGTGGGCCCGCCCCCTGCGGCGCCCGCCGCGGAGTCGAGCCCCTGCCGCACCAACTGAGGCAGCACGCGCGTCAGGTGCGGCGGTTCCAGGCGGTCATGACCTGGTGGCCGTGCTCGAAGCCGAGGTCGGAGACGCCCGCGGTGGCGAGCGCGAACAGGCGCCCGTCCGCCGGGGGCAGTCCCAGCCAGCGCGCGGTCAGGATGCGGAGGACGTGTCCGTGCGCGACCAGGGCGACGTCGTCCCCGCCGTCGAGGACGGGGCGCACGCGCTCCAGGACGCGGTCGACGCGCGCGCCGACGTCCGACACCTGCTCGCCGGGGTGGTCCGCGTCGCCCGGGACGACGCCGTCGCGCCAGAGGTACCAGCCGGGGACGGTCTCGCGGATCTGAGCCGACGTCAGGCCCTCGTAGCCGCCGTAGTCCCACTCCATCAGGTCCGGTTGGAGGCCGGTGTCCGGCAGCCCGGCGAGGGCGGCCGTCTCGCGGGCCCGCAGCAGCGGGCTCACGAGGACCAGCGCGAAGTCGCGGTCGGCGACGAGCTTCCCCGCCGCGCGCGCCTGCTCCTCGCCGACGGGGGTGAGCGGGATGTCGGTGCGGCCGGTGTGCCGGCGGTCCCGGCTCCACTCCGTCTCGCCGTGCCTGATGATGGTGAGCTGCGCCATGAGCCCATGAGAACACGCCCGGTAGTCTCGTGCCGTGCTCGTTGCCGCTGCCGTGTGTCCTCATCCGCCGTTGCTCGTACCCGACCTGGCCGCAGGTGCGGCGGGCGAGTTGGAGGCCTTGCGCGCCGCGTGCGACGCCGCCGTCGCGGCACTCGTCGCCGCCCGCCCCGACCGCATCGTGGTGGTCGGCACCGGCCCTGAGTCCGTCGACTTCGCCCGCGGCGGCGTGGGGACGTTCGCCCCCCACGGCGTCAACCTCTCGGTGCGCCTGGGTGCCGGGGGCTCCGGCGACATCGAGGAGCGCCTGCCGCTGTCCCTGGCCCTGGGCGCGTGGCTCCTGGGCCGCACACGCGTCGACGCCCCGGTGTCCGGCCTCGCGGTCGCGTCGGACGCCGACGCCGCCGACTGCCTGGCCTCAGGCGCGGCCCTCGTCACGGGCGACGAGCGCACCGCGCTCCTCGTCATGGGCGACGGCAGCGCCTGCCGCACCGAGAAGGCCCCGGGCTACCTGGACGAACGCGCCGAGCCCTACGACGCCGCCGTCGCACTCGCGCTGGCGGGCGCGGACGTGCCGGCCCTGGCCGCGCTCGACCCCGAGCTGTCCGACGAACTGTGGGTCGCGGGCCGCGCCGCCTGGCAGGTACTCGCGGGCGCCGCGGACGGCGCGGGGCTGACCGGCCGGCTGACGTACGACGACGCGCCTTATGGCGTGGGGTATTTCGTGGCCGTGTGGGGGAGCGGCGCGGCCTGAGCAGCGGAGTTCACCTGCTGCCGTCTGAGCGGCAGGGCCCTGGAGGGCAGTCTCAGAGACGCGGCCTGAGAAGGGTGAGCAGTGAGGCGCAGCGTGGGCGGGCGCGGGGCGAGAGGCGCTGCCCGACAACGGGCGCGCCGAGAGGCGTGAACCGCGAGGCAGCCTGACCGTCCGCCCGTACTGTCCGCACAGCGCCTACGGCCACGGGAGCGTTGTCCCGTGGCCGTAGACGCTGCGGACCTGTGCCTTGCGGTGTGCGGTTGTCTCGGGCCCGCGCCCGGAGGTGTGGGTCAGGCGGGCGGATTCTGCTCCGGCGGTGCCTCGCCCGTCGGCGGGGCTTCCTCGGGGGCCGCCTCGGGAGCGGCTTCCGGGGCCGCCTCCGGTGTCGCGGGAGGAGCCGCCTCGTCCTGGGTGCCCAGTGCGCCCTTGGCCTGCTCGGCGGCGCTGTCGATCTTGTCGCCGTGCTTGCCGCCGGTCTTCTCGTCGATCATGTCGGCCGCCTTGTCGACGCCCTGGTTGACTTTGTCGCCGTGCGGGGCCAGCTTCTCCTTGATGGTGTCCAAGAGACCCATGTCCTGCTCTCCTTCGGACTCCCGACCCGAGCCGGAAGGCTTCGGGACTGTGGCGAGCGTCGCGGTGGGACCACCGCCCGCGGCCTCCGGGCCGGCGTCCGCGGCGCTGTTGCCACCGCAGCACGGTCCGGAATCCTGGGCGGGGACGCAACACTCGGTCGCGGGCCGCTCCTCGACGAGGGTTCCGACGCTTCCCGCCTGCGCCGACTCCGACGAGCCGGGCTCCTGAGCGGTCGCTTCCGCGGAATCTTCCGTGGAACTGCGCCTAAACCAGTCGAAAACGCCCATAACTTGCTCCTTGACCCTACGTCGGACGTGGCGGATGTGCATGTCGTGCCGCAGGACAACGAGGCCGGGGCCGGGGCGGTTATGTGAACGCGCCGGGGCGTACCGCATCGGGTGACGGTCCGTAGCCGCTGTTCCGGCAGACTTGACCCGTGAGTTCGCGATCTCTCCCCGATGCGGCCCCTGCCCCCGGCCGCCCGCGTGTCGTGGCCGTGGTCGGCCCGACCGCCGCAGGCAAGTCCGATCTCGGCGTCGCCCTGGCCCAGGCGCTGGGCGGCGACGTCGTCAACACCGACTCGATGCAGCTCTACCGGGGCATGGACATCGGCACCGCCAAGCTGACGCTCGCCGAGCGGCGCGGCGTGCCGCACCACCTGCTGGACGTGTGGGACGTGCGGCGCACCGCCAGCGTCGCCGAGTACCAGCAGGACGCGCGGGCGGTCGTGGACCAGTTGCTCGTTACCGGCCGCACGCCGGTGCTGGTGGGCGGCTCCGGGCTGTACGTCCGGGCGGTCGTGGACGACCTGGAGTTCCCCGGCACCGACCCCGAGGTGCGCGCCCGGCTGGAACGCGAGCTGGACGCGGACGGGACCGGCCCGCTGCACGCGCGCCTCGCGGACCTCGACCCGGCCGCCGCCGCCGCGATCCTGCCCGGCAACGGGCGCCGCATCGTGCGCGCGCTGGAGGTCATCGAGATCACCGGCAGGCCGTTCACCGCGACGCTGCCCGGGCCGGTGCCGGTGTACGACTGCGTGCAGATCGGCGTCGACGTGCCGCGGCCGGTGCTGGACGAGCGGATCGACGCCCGCGTCGAGCGCATGTGGCGCGACGGGCTCGTGGACGAGGTGCGGGGGCTGGAACAGCAGGGCCTCCGGGACGGGCTGACCGCGTCGCGGGCGCTCGGGTACGCACAGGTGCTGCGGCAGCTCACCGGCGAGATGAGCGAGGCCGAGGCCAAGGAGGACACCGCCCGGTCGACGCGCCGCTTCGCGCGGCGGCAGGACACGTGGTTCCGGCGCGACCGGCGGGTGCGGTGGCTGGCGTACGACCGGCCCGACCTCGTGGCGGAGTCGCTCCGGCAGATCGCCTTCGGCGCGGCGGGGGAAGCGGACGGCGCGGGCGGCGACGGGAGCGGCGGGAGCGGCGGGGGAGAGGGCGGCGGCAAAGGGAGCGGCGGCGCGGGCGGCGGCCGTGCGACCGGCCCGGCGAGCAGCCTCGGCAGCGGCGTGAACGGCGGGATCGCCGACGACGTGTAGCTGTCCGGCCAGGTGCCGACGAGCCCAGGTGCCGACCAGCCGAGGTAGCGACCAGCCCAGGTAGCGTCCGGTCCGGGTGTCGACCGATCCGGGTGCCGACCGATCCGGGGGCCGACCGGCCCGGGTGTCGACCGGCCCAGGCCCGGTGGTCGGATGGCGTCCGATCGCGTCACCGAATGCCGGGGCTGTGCGTCCGCCGTGTGCCCGCCGTCCGCAGGTCTCCGCGTGCGTCGGCGCGCCCCGGCTCCGCCCGGTTCCCGGCTCCGCCCGGTTCCCGCCTCCGCCCGGCTCCCGGCTCCGCCCGGCTCCCGCCTCCGCCCGGCTCCCGGCTCCGCCCGGCTCCCGCCTCCGCCCGGCTCCCGCCTCCGCCCGGCTCCCGGCTCCGCTTGGCTCCGGGCGCCGCGACGTGCTTGGCGGTGCGCTTGTTCGATCTGGTGTTCTAATCGGATCGGAGGGTCGTCGGTCCGGGTGAACTTCCGCCGTGTGGCGGGATTTCGGCTGTGCGGGGTGGGGCGGGAGTGTCACCGTGGATGCGTCGTCGCCGCATCCGGGGGAGGTCGTCATGGCCGTATCACCGCCACAGCCAGGGCAGTTCGCGCCGTTCGGGCGCGCCCGCGGGGCGGGCTCCCCGGTCGGCGGGGGCACCGCCCGCAGAGGGGGGTGGCCGAGAGTCGGCAGCAGGCTGTGCCGGGGCTGGGCCGCCGCGATCGCCGCCGCTGCGCTGCTGGTCGGCGGCTCGCCGGTCGCCTCCGCGCATCCGGGTTCCGGCGGCGGCGCGTTCCCCAAGGTCCCGGTGATGACCGGGTATGGCGGCGCGGTGTCGAGCGTCGACCCGGATGCCACCCGCGTCGGTCTGGAGGTGCTGCGGCGCGGTGGCAACGCGGTCGACGCCGCGGTGGCCACGGCCGCCGCCCTCGGCGTCACGGAGCCGTACTCCGCCGGGATCGGCGGTGGCGGCTACTTCGTCTACTACGACGCCCGCTCGCGTACGGTGCGCACGATCGACGGGCGCGAGACCGCGCCGTTCCGCATGACCCCGACCTCGTTCATCGACCCCGCGACCGGCCTGCCCCTGCCGTTCGACCAGGGGGTCAACTCCGGTCTGTCGGTGGGGGTTCCGGGCACCCCCGCGACCTGGGAGGCGGCGCTGCGCCGCTGGGGCACGCTCTCGCTCCGGCAGGCCCTCGACCCCGCCGCCGCGCTGGCCGCGCGCGGGTTCGTCGTCGACGAGACGTTCCGCGCCCAGACGGCGGCCAACCAGTCGAGGTTCGACGACATCGTGCCCACCCGCGACCTGTTCCTGCCCGGCGGCCAACCGCCCGCGGTGGGAAGCACGTTCCGCAACCCCGACCTGGCCCGCACGTACCGCGACATGGGGCGGTACGGCGTCGACTGGCTCTACCGCGGCGCGCTCGGCCGCGAGGTGGTGCAGACCGTCAAGGCCCCGCCGGTCGCACCGGACGCCGACCGCGTCTTCCGGCCGGGCCTGATGGAGACACGCGATCTCGCGAAGTACTCGGTCATCGACCGCAAGCCCACCCGGTCCGACTACCGCGGGCTCACCGTGTACGGCATGGCGCCGTCGTCCTCCGGCGGAACCACCGTCGGCGAGGCGCTGAACATCCTGGAGCACGTCGACCTCGCGGGGATGGACGCCGCCACCGCCGCGCACTACTACCTCGAAGCGTCGCGCCTGGCCTTCGCCGACCGGAACCGCTACGTAGGCGACCCGGCGTTCGTCGACGTGCCGCAGCGGGCGCTGCTGAGCCAGGGGTTCGCGAACGAGCGGGCCTGCCTGATCGACCCCGCGAAAGCGGCCGTGAGCCCGGTGCCGCCGGGTGACCCCAGTCCGCCGTACCAGGGCTGCCCGGCCGCGGTCGGCACCGGCGACGCGGAGCCGTACGAGGGGCAGTCGACGACCCACCTGGTGGCGGCGGACCGCTGGGGCAACGTGGTCGCGTACAACCTGACGATCGAGCAGACCGGCGGCAGCGCCATCACCGTTCCGGGGCGCGGGTTCCTGCTCAACAACGAGCTGACCGACTTCAGTTTCGCCCCGGCGAACCCGGCGGTGCCGGACCCGAACCTGCCCGCCCCGGGCAAGCGTCCGCGCAGCAGCATGGCGCCGACCATCGTGCTCCAGGACGGCAGGCCCTTGCTGGCGGTCGGGTCGCCCGGCGGCGCGACGATCATCACGACGGTCCTCCAGACCCTGATCGGGCGGCTCGACCAGGGCATGACCCTGCTCGACGCCGTCGCCGCGCCGCGGCTGTCCCAGCGCAACGGAGCGGCGACCGAGGTCGAGCCTTCCGTACCGGTCGCGCTGCGCGCCGCTTTGGAGGCACGCGGCCATGTTCTGAGGGACAACCCGGAGATCGGCGCGGCGACGGCCCTGGAGTTCCTGCCGCACGGACGCATCCAGGCCGTGGCCGAACCGATCCGCCGAGGAGGCGGTTCCGCGGGGGTGGTGTGGCCGACGTAGCCGGGTCGACGGGCTCCAGCGGGTCGCAAGCCGCCCCCCTTCCCCGGATCGCCGTAGGCCGGGGGAGGGCACAAGGGCACGATGACGACCGCCGAGCCTGCTGCCGAGCCCACTCCCGAGTCGACCGGCGAACCGACCGCCGACCCGGCCGGCGCGGCGACTGCACCGGGGCGGCGCACCGGGGCGGGCGGCATTTTGCGAGGACCTCATCGGGGTCGTCCGCGAGTAGGACCGGCTCGACGAGGTGGTTGTGGGGATGTCTCTCGACTTCCATGTTCCCGGCGACGCGCCCGGGCTCGGGCGGTCGCCCGGCCTTCCTGCCGAGCGGGTTCGCGGAGGGGTGGTCCGCCGACAGCCCTGGTCCGAGTTCGATCCAGAGGAGTACGGCCGCTGCCGAGAGCAGGTCGACGACCTGCCGGCCGCGAACATCCCGGTGCTCGGTCCGGGCGAGGTCGTGGCCGACAGCCGGGTGCCGCGGCCGGCCGAGGCCCTGGCGTGGCGCGATGTCGTCGTGCACACGCTCGACTTCGACGCGGTGCCCCGGTTCCCCGGCGGATTCCGGTGCTCGCACCACCCGCTGCGCCGCACGCCCGACCGGCCGGGGTCCGCCGCGCGGACCGTAGGATCGGGAGGGTGAGCACTCTGCGATTCCTCAAGGGGCACGGCACCGAGAACGACTTCGTCATCGTTCCGGACGCCGACGGGGCCCTCGACCTCGACGCGCGCCACGTGGCCGCGCTGTGCGACCGGCGCGCGGGCATCGGTGCGGACGGGCTGCTGCGGGTGGTGCGTTCGGCCAAGGATCCGGCGGCGGCCCACATGGCCGACGAGGCGGAGTGGTTCATGGACTACCGCAACGCGGACGGCAGCATCGCCGAGATGTGCGGCAACGGCGTACGCGTGTTCGCGCGCTACCTGGTGGAGCACGGCGAGGCGGCGCCCGGCGACCTGCGGATCGCGACCCGGGGCGGCGTCAAGAAGGTGCACGTACCGGCGGACGGCGGCGACGTGACCGCGGAGATGGGCTCGGCGCGCTTTCCGGGCCCGGACGGCATTGAGGTCGCGCTGCCGGACGGCACGGTGCGGCCCGCCGTCAACGTGAACATGGGCAACCCGCACGCGGTCGTGTTCGTCGACCACCTCGACGACGCCGGGAACCTGTTCGCCGCACCGCCGGTGACGCCCGCGTCGGCGTACCCCGAGGGCATGAACGTCGAGTTCGTGGTCGACCGCGGCCCCGGGCACGTCGCGATGCGCGTGCACGAGCGCGGCTCGGGCGAGACCCGGTCCTGCGGCACGGGCGCGTGCGCGGTCATGGTCGCCGCCGCGCGACGGGACGGCGCGACGCTGCCCGCCACCTACACCGTCGACGTGCCCGGCGGACGCCTGGTCGTCACCGAGACCGCCGACGGCCGCGTCGAGATGACCGGCCCCGCGGTCATCCTCGCCGAGGGCGAGGTCGACCTGGCCCGCCTCACCTTCCGCGACTGACCCCGGCGCGCCGCCCCCCCCCGCCGAGCCGTTCGCACCACGCCCGACTCCGCCCTCACCTTCCGCAACTGGACCCCGGCGCGCCGACCCCCCCACCCCGCCGAGCCCGCTCGGCCCAACCCGGGGGGCATACCCGTGAGCGCCGCCCCGACTCCGCCGGTCGCCGCCGAACCATCCGACCCGCGCGTGGGGGATTTCGCGTCGTTGCAGGCGTTGTCGGACCGGGTGTGCTGTCGCAGAAAAATGCCGGGCCGCCGGTGTCTTCCTTCCGTCCTGCACACCGGGCCGTATGGGGCCTTGGCGATGGCTCTGCTAGAAAACGCTTGACGCAGCCAAGCGAGTAGCAGTCGGAGGGCTTCAATGAGTTCACGCATGGATGTCGCGCGCGCCACCACCCTGGCGGTCAAGCCCGCGATCCAGCAGATCGGGGCGAAGTTCTTCTTCGACCCCGCGACCACCGCGCGCGGTGCCGAACTGGGGTACGACGGCCTCCAGTTCTACATCGCCGGCCGCGGCGGCGTGGTCGGGGACGCGTCCGACGACGTGGTGGCCGACGCCTTCCACTACTTCGAGCCCTCGGCCATCGCCGCGCTGTGGGGCGCCGCCGCGAAGATCGGCCCGGTCGCCGACGCGGCCGCGGCGTACGCCGAGTGCTGCCACGCGTGGGGCCGCGCCAAGCTCGCCGACCTGCCCGACGTCGAGCGCCTCGCCGAGCTCGCGGGCCGCATCACCGAGGCGAACGACCTCGGGACGGCCGGACGCCTGTCCAGCGGGTGGCGTGCCATGCCCGGCGCCGACGACGCCCCCGCCCGCGCGATGCACCACTTCCAGACCCTCCGCGAACTGCGCAGCGACCTGCACGCGCTGGCCCTGCGCGTACACCGCATCGGCGCGCTCGACGCGCAGATCGGCGAGCGCAAGCACGAGGGCATGATCAAGTTCTTCGGCTGGACCGAGCCGTTCCCGGAGCTCGACGCGGCGCTGGAGGAGCGGCGCGCGGACGCCGAGGTGCTCACCGACGAGATGGTCGCGGGCGCGTTCGCGGTGCTGGACGAGGCGGAGTCCGAGGAGTTCGCGGTGCTCGTGCAGGCGGCGCTGGCCCACCTGGGCTGACGCGTGCCCGGCAAGTCCCGGGCAGGTGGGATGAGGAGCCGTCAACCCTGCGAACGATGTAATCCCTGACAGGGGTAACCCGGAGAAAGTAGGGGAGGACCGCGGCGTTCTCCGCCGTGGGGATGAGCGCCGTCCCGGTCGCGCGGCCGACGTTTCGCCGCGGGGCCCGACCTAGCGTGGAACGTATCGCAGCGTTCCCTGCCTGGAGGCCCTGATGTCCGCGTCCCATGCTCGAAACCGCCGCCGCCGGCTCGCCGTTCTGATACCGGCGGTGGCGGTCGTCCCCCTGGTCCTGGCCGCGTGCGAGATGGACGTCGACGTCGACGCCGAGCACAAGAAGACGAACACGTACGAGGTCACCGAGAAGGTCGGCAAGGTCTCCGTCGTGACCACGGCCGGCAAGGTCACCGTCACCGAGAAGGACATCCCGCAGGTCAAGGTCACCGAGAAGTGGAATTGGGAGGGCGGTACCGAGCCGACCACCAGCCACAAGGTCGACAACGGCACCGTCGACCTCACGTACAAGTGCGGCAACAAGGACTGCTGGGTCTCGTACGAGGTGGAGGTGCCGCGCGGCACGGGCGCCCACGTGGAGACAGACGCGGGCGAGGTGCGGCTGACCGGGCTGTCCGGCGACCTGGACGTCAGCACCGGCGCCGGGAAGATCGACGGCGACGCCCTCACCGCGAAGCAGGCGACCGCCCGGACCACCGCGGGGTCGCTCGACCTGACGTTCAGTGCCCCGCCCGCGAACGTGGACGCCAAGACGACCGCGGGCCGCGCCACCGTCCGCGTGCCGGGAGGCCAGTCCTACGACGTGGACGTCGACGCGACCGTCGGCGACACCGACGTGGACGTCGCGAGGGACCCCAGCGCCGCCGGCAAGATCAAGGTGCGCACGACGGCGGGCCAGGCGCGCGTCCTGACGTCCTGACCGCCCCGCGTCCCCGGCGCACGGACCCCGACACACAAGGGAAACCCGCGTGCCATTCCGCGGACGTGCGTGGCACGATCGAGGGGACGGACTCCCCAGGCGACGGGGCGGAACATCTCCGCGCCGCGCCGTGTTGAACAGGACAATATGACCTCCGCATACGACCGCTCCCCGTACGACGACGACTCCGCAGTCGAACTTTTCGACGACCTCGACCTCGACGGATTCGACGACGCTGACGGCGACGGTTCGGGCGACACCGCCGGGTCGGGTCCTGCTGCATACGGCGCGGGCTACGACGGCGAGCAGTTCGACCTCGCCGACCGCCAGGCGCTCCGCCGCGTGGCGGGCCTGTCCACCGAACTCGCCGACGTCACCGAGGTCGAGTACCGGCAGCTCCGCCTGGAGCGCGTGGTGCTCGTCGGCGTCTGGACCGACGGCACGGTCGAGGACGCCGAGAACTCCCTCCAAGAGCTCGCCGCCCTCGCCGAGACCGCCGGATCCGAGATCCTCGAAGGCGTCATCCAGCGCCGCGACAAGCCGGACCCGGCCACGTACATCGGCTCGGGCAAGGCGCGCGAGCTGCGTGACATCGTCATCGCGACCGGCGCCGACACCGTCGTCTGCGACGGTGAACTGACGCCTGGTCAGCTCATTCATCTGGAAGACGTGGTCAAGGTCAAGGTCGTCGACCGGACCGCGCTCATCCTCGACATCTTCGCCCAGCACGCCAAGTCCCGTGAGGGCAAGGCGCAGGTCTCGCTCGCGCAGATGCAGTACATGCTTCCGCGCCTGCGCGGCTGGGGCCAGTCGCTGTCCCGCCAGATGGGCGGTGGCGGCAGCGGTAGCAGCGGCGGTGGCATGGCCACCCGCGGCCCCGGTGAGACCAAGATCGAGACCGACCGGCGGCGCATCCGCGAGAAGATGGCCAAGATGCGCCGCGAGATCGCCGACATGAAGAAGGCGCGCGACACCAAGCGCGCCGAGCGGCGCCGCAACAAGGTGCCGTCGGTGGCGATTGCCGGATACACCAATGCCGGCAAGTCCTCGCTGCTCAACCGGCTCACCGGGGCGGGCGTGCTGGTGGAGAACGCGCTGTTCGCCACCCTCGACCCGACCGTGCGCCGGTCCGAGACGCCGTCCGGCCGCCTCTACACGCTGGCCGACACGGTGGGCTTCGTACGGCACCTGCCGCACCAGCTCGTCGAGGCGTTCCGCTCCACGCTGGAGGAGGTGGCCGAGGCCGACCTGATCCTGCACATCGTGGACGGCGCGCACCCCGAGCCCGAGGCGCAACTGGCCGCGGTGCGCGAGGTGTTCGTCGAGGTCGAGGCACAGGACGTGCCGGAGATCGTGGTGGTCAACAAGGCCGACGCCGCGGACCCGCTGGTCCTGGCCCGGCTGCTGCGCCGCGAGCCGCACGCCGTCGTCGTCTCGGCGAAGACCGGGCAGGGCATCGAGGAACTCCTCGCGCTGATCGACGAGGAACTGCCGCGCCCCGAGGTCGAGGTCGAGGCGCTGGTGCCGTACCAGCGCGGCGATCTGGTGGCGAAGGTGCACGAGAGCGGCGAGATCCTGGAGAGCGAGCACCGTGCCGAGGGCACGTGGCTGCGCGCCCGGGTCGGTGCGGTGCTGGCGGCCGAGTTGCAGGCCTTTGCGGTGGCGAACCGATAGGAGCCGAGCGGCAGGTGTGAGGCGCGCGGGCGCCACCTGCGCACGACATTGCGGCGGGTCCCCTTGTGGGGCCCGCCGCTTCGTCGTGTCCGGAGGGTTGCGGCGTACGGGTACCTCGAAAAGGGCGGCGCCGAAGCCGTGTTCGCGGTCGGTCCTGATCGTTGGACAGGAGGTGCGGACGTCGAGCGGAAACCGCCCCGGAAGCACGGAAAGTCCGTACGGTCACTCGAAACGGTGGTGTCGGTTGCGATACGTGACATTACTAAGGTAAGCCTTACCTAAATAACCGTCAGCGGGCAGTTCGCCCGGACCCCATCCCGCCGAGCCCGCTCGGCCCAACCCGGGAGGCATACCCGTGAGCGCCGCACCGACGACGACCGACGCCGCCGCAGTCGGCCCGGGAGCAGACGCCGGAGTCGAGGACACCGCCGGGGCCGAGGGCATCCTGCTGCGGCAGTCCCGCCGCGAGTCGTCCGCCCGGACGTACGCCCGGTCGCTGCCCATCGTCCCGGTCCGGGCCAAGGGCATGACCGTCGAGGGCGCCGACGGCCGCCGCTACCTCGACTGCCTCTCCGGCGCGGGGACGCTCGCGCTGGGCCACAACCACCCCGTGGTGCTGGAGGCCATCCGCGGCGTCCTCGACTCGGGAGCCCCGCTGCACGTCCTCGACCTCGCCACTCCGGTCAAGGACCGCTTCGTCGACGCGCTGTACGACACCCTCCCACCGGAGTTCGCGCGCGACGCCCGCATCCAGTTCTGCGGCCCGGCGGGCACCGACGGCGTCGAGGCGGCGCTGAAGCTGGTGCGCACGGCGACGGGGCGGCGCGGCATGCTGGCGTTCTCGGGGGCGTACCACGGCATGACCGCCGGAGCGCTCGCGGTCAGCGGCGACACCGCGATCCGCGAGGCGATCGGGCCCGGGGCGGACGAGGTGACCCGGCTGCCGTACCCGCACCCGTACCGCTGCCCGTTCGGCGTCGGCGGCGGCGAGAGCGCACGGCTCGCCGCCCGGTACGCCGAGACGCTGCTCGACGACCCGTCCGGCGGGATCGCGGCACCGGCCGCGATGATCCTGGAGGTGGTCCAAGGGGAGGGCGGCGTCGTCCCCGCCCCCGACGCGTGGCTGCGCGAGATGCGCCGGATCACCGACGCGCGCGGCATCCCGCTGATCGTGGACGAGGTGCAGACCGGCCTCGGACGCACCGGGGCCTTCTGGGCGATCGAGCACAGCGGCATCGTCCCGGACGTCATGGTCATCTCGAAGGCGGTCGGCGGGTCGCTGCCGCTGGCCGTCGTCGTGTACCGCGGCGACCTCGACCGCTGGTGGCCGGGTGCGCACGCCGGCACCTTCCGGGGCAACCAGCTCGCCATGGCGGCCGGGACCGCGACCATCGGCTTCATCCGCGAGAACCGCCTCGACGAGGAGGCCGCGCGCATCGGCGCGAGGCTCACCGCGGGCCTGCGCCAACTCATGGCGGCGGAACCCGCGGTCGGCGACGTCCGCGGGCGGGGGCTCATGATCGGCGTCGAGATCGTCGACCCCGACGCGGCACCGGGACCCGACGGCGCGCGCCCGCCCGCCCCGGAACTGGCCGCCGCGGTACGGGCCGAGGCGCTCGACCGCGGCCTCATCATCGAGCTGGGCGGCCGCCACGGCACGGTGGTGCGCCTGCTCCCGCCGCTCACGATGACCGACGCGCAGGCCGACGGCGTTCTGGCCCGCCTCGCCGAAGCCGTCCCCGCCGCCGCGGCGCACCGGAGGACCCCGTGACCACCCCACCGGACCCCGCGACATTGATCGAGTTCGCCCCCGCCCCAGGCGCCGAACGCGCCCCCGGCTCCGCTGCGCCGAGGCACCTCCCTGCCCCGGAGTCCGCGTCGCAGTTACCCGCCGAACCCGCATACGCCACCCCCGCGCCTGACCCCGTGTACGGGCCGACAGCCCACGCTGCCCCGGCACCGGACCCCTCGCCGTCCACCGAGCCGCGGGGTGTGGGGGAGCCGGTCGAGTTCGGATCTGCCGCTGCCCCGGCGTTGCCCCTGCCGATGGATGGCCCCACTGCGGGCCCACCGCCAACAGCCGGGGCGGAGCCGCCTGTTGGGACCGTGACCGCGGCGGGTCCGGCGGCCTCGGGTGCGTTCGCGGCTTCGCCTGCCGATGCGCTGTCCCCGCCGAGCGGCGCTTCCGCATTTGCGGCCGGAGAGGGCCATGTGGCCTTTGGGACCGGGTACTTCCCGGCTTCGGAGCCCGCGATCGCGGCGCAGGCTTTATCGGCCCCTGGCCATGTCGCCTCGGCCCCTGAACCCGTGTCGGTGGTCCCTTCCGACTCGTCGCGTGCGTCCGCGGCGATCGCGTACGGCGCCCCCTCGCCGACCCACCCGCCGTTCGGCGTGCCCGAGCCTGCGGGCGGGGGTGCGCACACGGCGCCGGCGCCCTTTCCGGCTGCGGAGCGTGAGCCCGGGCTCCCCGCTCGGCTGTCCGGCGGGATTGCGGGGGGTGACGCGTTGGGGGAGTTGCTGGGAACGGTGCTGGGGTCGTTGTCTGCCGGCGTTCGGGAGCGCGGCGGGCCGTTGCCTGCCGGGGGGCCGCGAGTCGTGGATGCCGCGGTGCGGCGGGCGCTGGAGGGGGATCCGCTGCCCGAGCGCGGGGTCGGGCAGCGGGAGGCGCTCGCGGCGTTGACGCGGGTTCTGGCGTACGGCACCACCGATCCCGCCGACCCGCTGTGCGCCGGTCACCTGCATTGTCCGCCGCTCGCCGTCGCGGTCGCCGCCGACCTGGCCGCGTCAGCGCTCAACCCGTCCCTCGACTCGTGGGACCAGGCCCCCGCGGCCACCGCGCTGGAGACGGAGGTCGTGGCGGCCCTCGCCGGCCTGACGGGCTTTGCCCCTGGTCTGGCCGGAGGCACGGTGACGACCGGCGGGACCGAGTCGAACCTGCTCGGACTGCTGCTCGCCCGCGACCGCGAGGGGCCCAGCGCGGGACGCCACCGCGTGCTGTGCTCGGACGCCGCGCACTTCTCCGTCCGCAGGTCCGCCGCGCTGCTCGGGATGGGCGACGACGCCGTGGTCCCCGTCGCGACCGGTACCGACCACCGCATCGACCCCGGCGCCCTCGACGCCGTGTGCCGACGCGTGCTCGCCGCCAACGACCGGCCCACGGCGATCGTCGCGACCGCCGGCACCACCGACCTCGGCGCCGTCGACCCGCTCGCCGCCTGCGCGGACGTCGCCCGCGAGCACGGCGTCTGGCTGCACGTCGACGCGGCGTACGGCGGCGGCGCGCTGTTCTCCGACCGCCTCGCACCCCTCCTGCACGGCGTCGACCGCGCCGACTCCGTCGGCCTCGACCTGCACAAGCTCGGATGGCAGCCGGTCGCCGCGGGCGTGTTCCTGGTGCGCGACCGCGCGCTGTTCGCCCCGCTGACCCACCGCGCGAAGTACCTCAACCCGGCCGACGACGAGGATGCGGGCCTGCCCAGTCTGCTCGGCTGCTCGCCGCGTACCACCCGCCGCGCCGACGTCTTCAAGATCGCGGTCACCCTGCGCGCCCTCGGCCGCGAGGGCCTCGGCGCGCTCGTCGACCGCTGCCACGCCCTCGCCCGCCACGCGGCCGCCCGCATCGACCGCGACCCCGGCCCCGGCGCGCTCGAACTGACCGCCGAACCGGTGCTGACCACCGTGGTGTTCCGGTACGTCCCGCACCCGCACCCCGGCGAGTGCCCGGCCCGGCACGCCGACCTGGTCAACGCCGAACTGCGCCGCCGCCTGCTCACCGCGGGACAGGCGGTGGTCGGCCGCACCGAGATCGGGACCGGCCCGGGAGCGGTGCGCCTGAAGCTGACCCTGCTCAACCCGTACGCCTCTGAGCGCGACGTCGACGCGCTGCTGCACGCCGTGGTGGCCGCGGGACGCGCCGCGGAGCGCGACCTGTGAGCGACGGGCGCGGGACCGGACGACGGGAGCAGCCGACGGCAGGGTGGGCCGAGCCGTCGCCCTGCCCCGAGCCGTCGCCGCGCTCGGCGCAGGTCCTGCGCACGGCCCCGACGGCGCGTGCCTTCTCGGCGCAGCGCGCACTGCCCGCGCCGCGCCGGCCCCTTCTGGCGCCGCAGCGCCCTCTGCCCGTGTGGCGCCCCTTCTCGATGCGGTGCGCTCTCCCGGCGCCGTGCGTCCGGCCCGCGCCGGGCACCCTCCCGGTCCCGCCGCGCCCGCGCCTCGGCATAGCCCGCTGACGTCCCGGCGAATTCCGTTGTTTGCCTAATCTCCCCTGAATCTCCCCAAAATTAGGCGAAACGCGGGCCAAATGGTCGACATCGCCGGAAAACCCCAGATCATCGATGGATGTCGGTCCACCCGGGCCGATCGAACCCCCGGAGCCATGATGACGACCGCAGGTCCCGCCGTGCCTGTCGGAGTCCCCGTGCCCGCACCCGCACACCCCGCCGCCCGCACGGGCGACGAGACGCGCACCTGGACAGGCGACCCGCTCGACCACCCCGACCCCGACCGGGTCGGCGACGCCGCCGCGGCCGAGGCCCTGCTGCGCTGCTGGGTCCGCGAACGCGGCGTACCGCGACCACCCGGCGACGGGCCGCTTCGCCTGCCCATGCCCGCCACCGGCGTCACCCTCGACGTGCCCGTCCGCTACTGGTCGCAGGCCGGTTGGCACCGATTCGGCCCGCCGCGCCTGGCCGACGCGCCCGGGCCCGACCTGGACGCCGTCACCGTCGCCGCACTCCTCGGACGCGAGGCCGCCGGAGCCACCGCGGCCGCCCGTACCGACACCGCCGCGCGCGTCGCCGACTCCGCCCGCCGCGCAGCCGACCATGTGCGCCACCGCCGCGCGCACCCCGACGACCCGCCCGGCACCACGCCGTTCCTCGCCGCGGAGCAGGCGCTTCTCCTCGGCCACCCCACCCACCCCACGCCGAAGAGCCGCGACGGCCTGACCGCCGCGGAGGCCGCCGCCTACGCCCCCGAACTGCGCGGCGCCTTCCCGCTGCACTGGTTCGCCGTCCACCAGGACCTGGTGACCCAGGACAGCAGCACCGGCAAAACCGCCGCCGCCATCGCCGCCGAGCTCTCCGACGGCCTCGTCGGCCCCGCGGACCACGTCCTCGTCCCCGTGCACCCCTGGCAGGCCCGCGACCTCGCGCACCGCCCCGGCATCCGCGCCCTCCTCGACGTCGCCCTCATTCGCGACCTCGGCCCCTTCGGCCCGCCGTGGCACCCCACTTCGTCGGTACGCACCGTCTACCGGCCCGGCGCGCCCGTCATGCTCAAGCTGTCCCTCGGCCTGCGCATCACCAACTCGCGCCGCGAGAACCTGCGTAAGGAACTCCTGCGCGGCGTCGAGGTCGACCGCATCATGCGCGGCGGCCTGGTCGCCGAACTGCACGCCGCCCACCCCGGGTTCGACATCGTCCGCGACGTCGCCTGGCTCGCCGTCGACGCGCCGCGCACCAGCGGACCGGAGCGCGCCGAGAGCGGACTCGAACTCGTGTTCCGCGACAACCCGTTCGGCACCGACGACATCGCCTGCGTGGCCGGGCTCGTCGCGGAGCGTCCCGGCATGGGCCCGTCCCGCCTCGCCACCCTCGTCCGCGGCCTCGCCGAACGCACCGGCCGCACCACGGAGTCCGTCGCCGAGGAGTGGTTCACGCGCTACCTCGCCGCCGTCGCCGACCCCATCCTGTGGCTCGACGCGCACGCCGGGATCGCCCTGGAGGCCCACCAGCAGAACACCCTCGTCGTCCTGGACCCCGACGGCTGGCCGGCCGGCGGCCGCTTCCGCGACAACCAGGGCTACTACTTCCGCGACTCCCGCGCAGCCGACCTGCGGGGGCGCCTGTTCGGCGCGGGCGGCGGCAGCGACACCTTCGTCCCCGACGAGGTCGCCGACGAACGCCTCGCCTACTACCTCGGCGTCAACAACCTCCTCGGACTCGTCGGCGCGTTCGGCGCCCAGCGCCTCGCCGACGAGGACACCCTGCTGCGCCGCCTGCACGCAACCCTCGCCGCCCACGCCCCCCGCGTACGCGCCGCGCGCCTGCTCACCGGCGAACCCACGCTGCGCTGCAAGGGCAACCTCATGACCCGGCTGCACGGACTCGACGAGCTGGTCGGCCCCGTGGCCACCCAGTCCGTGTACGTCGACATCCCCAACCCGCTCCACGCACATCGCACGTCCGGAGGTGCCGTCCCCGCATGACCGTGTCCCCGCTGTCCCCCGCCAACAGCCCCGCCGACGCCACCGTGGAGGCCGCCGTCCAGGCCGCCGCCGCGCACCACGCCAAGACCACCGCCGAGGCCGACCCGACCGGCATCCCCGACGACGACACCCTCCGGCTCACCCACCGCCGGCTCCGCGAGGGCCTGTCCGGCCCGCTCACCGAGGCCAACCGGTGGGGCACCGTCTCGCTGCCCCCCGGCCGGTTCTCCTTCCACGAACTCCACCTCAAGCGCGACCTCCCGATCATCCACGAGTGGATGAACGACCCCGAGGTGGCCCGCTGGTGGGAACTCGCCGGCGGCATCGAGGTCACCGGCAACCACCTCGCGGCGCACAGCCGCCTCACCCACGCAACCGCCTACGTCGGCTGCCTCGACGACCAGCCCGTCAGCTACTGGGAGCTCTACCGCGCCGACCTCGACCCGCTGGCCCGGCACTACGCGGCGCAGCCGCACGACGTCGGCGTCCACGTCCTCATCGGACCCGCCGCCCACCGCGGGCGGGGCCTCGGCTCGTTGCTCCTCCTCGTGGTCAGCGAACTCATCCTGCGCGCCGCCCCCGACACCCACCGCGTCATCGCCGAGCCGGACGTACGCAACGCCGCCTCGATCGCCGCGTTCCGCCGCGCCGGGTTCCGCCGCTCCGTCGACCTTTCGCTGCCCGGCAAGACCGCCGCGCTGATGATCCGCGACCGGCACCGCGACGGGGGCCCGCTCACGGACGCCGCGGACGCGGCCACGAGCAGGCCCGACAACGGACGCGGCAGGTCCGCGTCCGCGGCAAGCGCACGGGGCAGGGGTGCACCTGACAAGGGCGCGCCGGGCAAGGGCGCGTCGGGCAAGGGCGCGTCGGGCAAGGGCGCACCCGCCAAGACCGCGCCCGCAGGGCCCGCCGGTGACGCCTCCGCCCGCGCCAACGCCACCCCTGCCGAGCCCGCCCCCGCCGAGCCCGCCACGACCGAGCGTGCTCCCGCGAACGGAACCCCGGCGGCGACCGAGTGACCGCACGCGAACTGCCCCACCCGCGCAGCGGCACCGCGCGCCCCGACCCCGGGACGCCCGTCCACGACCTGGTCGGCATCGGCATCGGCCCGTTCAACCTGGCCCTCGCCGCCCTCGCCGACCGGGTCGGGGGCCTGCGCACGCTCTTCCTCGACCGGTCCACCGAGTTCCGCTGGCACCCGGGCCTGCTCATCGACGGCACCACCCTGCAAGTGCCGTTCCTCGCCGACCTCGTCACCCTCGTCGACCCGACGAGCCCCTGGTCGTTCCTCGCCTACCTGCGGGCCCACGACCGGCTGTTCCCGTTCTACTTCGCCGAGCGCTTCCACGTGCCGCGCCGCGAATACGACCACTACTGCCGCTGGACCGCCGCGGCCCTGCCGTCCTGCCGCTTCGGCGCCGACGTCACCCGCGCGTCCTGGGACGCCCAAAGCGGCCTGTACCGCGTCGAGTTCCGCGACACCAAGACCGGCGAGACACACCGCGCCGCGGCCCGCAACCTCGTCCTGGGCATCGGCACCGAACCCGTCGTCCCGGCGCCCTTCGCCGACCTCCTCGACATCCGCGGGCCCCGCGACGTCCTGCACAGCGCCGACTACCTCGACCACCGCGACAGCCTCACCGCCGCCCCCGACGTCACCGTCGTCGGCTCCGGCCAGTCCGGCGCCGAGGTCTTCCTCGACCTGCTGCGCCGCCGCACCTCGCCCCGGCACCGCATCGCCTGGCTCACCCGGTCGCCGGCGTTCGCCCCCATGGAGTACTCCAAGCTCGGCCTGGAGCACTTCACCCCCGACTACACCCGCTACTTCCACGGCCTCGCCGAACCCGTCCGCGACCGCGTCCTGCCGGCCCAGGCCCAGCTCTACAAGGCGGTCAGCGCCGACACCCTCGCCGCGATCCACGACGAACTGTACGAACGCGGCATCGCGGGCGGCCGGGTCCGCGCCACCCTCATGCCCGGCGTCAGCGTCACCACCGCGGTCCGCACCCCCGCCGGGCTCGAACTCGGCTGCCACCACACCCAGCAGGACCGGGTGTTCACCACCCTCACCGACAAGGTCGTCCTCGCCACCGGCTACGCGCCGCGGCGTCCCGACCTCCTCGACCCCCTCGACGCACACCTCCTGCGCGACGCCCGCGGACGTCCCCGCATCGGCCTCGACCACCGCATCGCCCTCGACGAATCGGTCACCGGCGGCCTCTACGCGCAGAACGCCGAACTCCACACCCACGGCGTCGGCACCCCGGACCTCGGCCTCGGCGCCCACCGCGCCGCCGTCATCCTCAACGCCGTCTGCGGACGCGCGGTCTACCGGCTGCCCGCCCGCACCGCCTACACCACCTTCGGACTCGCCGCCGGAGACACCGCGGCCCCTGTCCCACTCACGGCACCGCCCGACGAACTGGAGACACCCCGTGTCCCTGCCCACTGAGCCCGCCCTGACCACGGCCGACCCCGGCGCGGCGCCACTGGTGGACGGCGGCCCCGGCGCGCCCGCGCCCCCGTCCGTCCCGGCGGCCCGCAGCGCCGACCCGCCACGGCAGGACGACGCCTGGGCCCGCGCCGGACGCGCGATGCTCGCCAAGGCCATCGGCGAATTCGCGTACGAGGAACTCCTCGCCCCCGTCCACGAACACGGCGACACCTACCGCGTCGACCTCCCCGGCGAGGTCCGGTACGGCTTCCGCGCGCGGCGCGGAGCGTACGACTGCTGGCACGTCGACCCCGCCTCGCTGCGCCGCACCGGTCCGCTCGGCGACGAGCCCGGCGACGACATGCTGCGGTTCCTCCTCGACGCGCACTCCACCCTCGGCCTCACCGGCGACACCGCGGGCCACCTCGTCCGCGAACTCACCGCGACCCTCGCCGCGGACGTCGCCATCGGCAAGACCGCGCAGCCCGCCTCCGTGCTCGCCGAACTCGACTACGCCGACCTCGAAGGCCACCAGACCGGCCACCCCTGGATCGTCGCCAACAAGGGCCGCCTCGGCTTCTCCGCCACCGACGCCGCCGGGTACGCCCCCGAGTCGCGGCGCACCATGCGCCTGCCGTGGATCGCCGTCCACCGCAGCCTCGCGCTCTACCGCGCCGTCCCCGGACTCGACGAACACCGCCTCTACGCCGAGGAGTTGGACCCCGCCACCGCGCAGCGCTTCGCCGAGCGCATGGCCTCCCGGCTCGGCGAGGACGCCGACCGCGGCGCCTACCTGTGGATGCCGGTGCACCCCTGGCAGTGGGACGAGACCATCGCCACCCTGTTCGCCCCCGATATCGCCGCCGGACGGATCATCCGCCTCGGCGAGGCGCCAGACCGCTACCTTGCCCAGCAGTCCGTCCGCACCTTCCTCGACATCGACCAGCCCGCCCGCCGCACGGTCAAACTCCCGCTGTCCGTGCTCAACACGCTCGTCTGGCGCGGACTCCCCACCGAACGCACCCTCGCCGCCCCCGCGGTCACCGCCTGGGTGCACGCGCTGCGCGACAACGACGAGTTCCTGCGCGACGAATGCCGCGTCATCCTGCTCGGCGAGACCGCGTCCGTCACCGTGCGGCACCCCGTCCTCGAAGACCTCCCCGGCGTGCCGTACCAGTACCGCGAACTTCTCGGCACCATCTGGCGCGAACCCCTCACCCCGTACCTCGAACACGGCGAACGCGCCCGCACCCTCGCCTCGTTGCTGCACATCGACCCGTACGGCCGCCCCTTCGTCGCCGAACTCGTCGACCGCTCCGGCATCGCCCCGCGCGCCTGGCTGCGCGCGCTGTTCCACACCATGCTGCCGCCGCTGCTGCACTGCCTGTACCGCTACGGCCTGGTCTTCTCCCCGCACGGCGAGAACGCCATCGTGGTCTTCGACGAGGACGACGTCCCGGTGCGCCTCGCGGTCAAGGACTTCGTCGACGACGTCAACATCAGCGACCGGCCGCTGCCCGAACTGGACGGCCTGCCGGACGAGGTCGCCGCTGTCCTGCTGCGCGAAGAGCCCGCGTATCTTTGCCAGTTCATCCATGCGGCGCTCTTGGTCGGGCACTACCGCTACCTCGCCGACACCGCCGAGATGCACCTCGGGGTCCCGCAGGCCGACTTCTGGGCCATGGTGCGCGACGAGATCCTGGACCACCAGGCGCGCTTCCCCGAACTCGGCGACCGCCACCGCATGTTCGACCTCCTCACGCCGCGCATCGACCGGCTCTGCCTGAACCGCAACCGGCTGCTGCTCGACGGCTACCGCGACCGGCCCGGCCGCCCGCACGTCGCCGCGCACGGCACCGTCCCCAACCCCCTGTACGGGGGACCAAGCTGACGAAGCCCCACGAAGCGCCTCCGCCGCACGGCCCCGGCGCACGCACCGACCGCCCGAACACCCGAAGATGACCATGGTGTGATTCCCGTCACGATGCCACAATGCGCCCGTGACGTTGGATCGAGCGCCTTTGCGCGTGGCCGCTGCCCAGGCACACGCCCTGGCCGGGAACGTGGCCGAGAACGTGGCCACCGCCGCCCAGCTCGTCCGGTTCGCCGCGTCCGCGGGCGCCGATCTCGTCGTGCTGCCCGAGCTGTTCCTGTCGGGGTACGACCTCGACCTGCTGCGCGGCGAACCGGAGAGTTGCGAGATCGTGCCCGGCGACCCCCGTCTCGACGACCTCGTGGCGGCCTGCTACGCCAGCCGCACCGTCGCCGTCGTCGGCGCCTGCGTGCGCAGACCCGGCGGCACCCGGTCCTCCTCGGTCCTCGTCGTCGGACGCGACGGCGAGGCCCACGTCGCCTACGACGCCCAGCACCTGCCGCCCGGCGCCCGCGACCTGTTCACCCCCGGCGACCACGGCTGCTCCGTCGAGGTCGGCGGCTGGCGGCTCGGCGTCGGCACCCGGCACGACATCGGCTTCCCCGAACACGTGCGCGCGGCCACGCTCGACGGCTGCGACGCGTACCTGTGCTGCGGCGCGTTCACCCGCGGCGACGAGGAGTACCGCCGCGGCCTCTACCTGGCCACCCGCGCCCTGGAGAACACCTGCTACACCGTCGTCGCCAACCACGTCGGCGCCACCGGCGACGGCCCGGCGTGCGGGCGCAGCGCGGTCTTCGGGCCGGACGGCCGAGTCGTCGCCGAGGCCGACGGCGAACGCGTCGACGTCGTCGTGGCCACCCTCCAGGACTTCGAGATCGACGCCGCCCGGGAGAGCCTGACCATGCTCAGCGAGACGCCCTGCCCGGCCAGCCGCCGCGACCGCCTCAAGCTCGACTGAGGCACGCGGCCCACCGACGACACCGTTCAGCCGGAACGCGACCACGGCACCGCGCGCCCTGGCATACCCGCGCCGGGGCGCCTAAGCTCACCCGCACGCCTACCCGCCGGTAACCGCCGTGGTGGGCCCGAACCAGGCCGGACCAGGGGAGACGTACGTGGGCCACACCCGACACCGCACCGCAGCCGCCGCCCTCGCCGCGGCCCTGGCCCTCACACTCGGCGCCTGCTCCTCCGACGACGACGGGAACGGCGGGGACGGCGGTGACGGCGCCGCCCGGCCCACCGCGTCCGGCGCACCCGGCGGAGCCGCCGCACCGCAGCAGACCGCCGCCGCGCCCGCCCCCGGAGCCGTACCGCCCGCCGCCGCACCCGGCGTCGGCTCCTACTACGTCGCCCTCGGCGACTCCTACGCCGCGGGCGTCAAGATCCCGGAGACCGTCCCCGGCAGCCCGCCCGGATGCAGCCGCAGCGGCAGCAACTACGCCCACCTGATGGCCGCGCAACTCGCCGTCCCCAGCTTCGCGGACGCCACCTGCGGCGGCGCCACCACCGCCGACCTCGCCGCACCCCAGACCACCCTGTCCGGCGGACAGGCCCCCGCCCCGCCGCAGTTCGACGTCCTCGGTCCCGAGACCAGGCTCGTCACCCTCGGCATCGGCGGCAACGACATCGGCTTCGGCGAGATCATGACCACCTGCGTCATGCGCAGCGGCAACAAGACCTCCCCGAACCCGTGCAAGGACGCCTTCACCAAGGACGGCCAGGACGTCCTCAAGCAGCGCATCGACGCCACCGGACCCAAGATCGACGCCGCTCTCAAGACCATCCGCGAGAAGGCGCCGCAGGCCCGCGTCCTCCTCGTCGGCTACCCGGCGATCCTGCCGGAGACCGGCAACGGATGCCCCGCCCAACTGCCCGTCGCGGTGGGCGACCTCGACTACCTGCGGAGCGTCATCCGCGACCTCAACGGCATGATCTCCGCGCGGGCCGCCGCCGGGAACGCGACGTACGTCGACACCTACACCCCCGGCATCGGCCACGACGTCTGCCAGCCCGTCGGGGTGAAGTGGGTCGAGGGCATCGTCCCCGAGTCACCGGGCGCCCAGGCCCACCCCAACGCGATCGGGCACGAGGGCATGGCCGCGGCGGTCGTCGCCATGGCCCGGCAGGCATGAGGACGCCCTGCCCCGTCGGACCTGCTGGTTCGGTCACCGCCCTTAGAGCCTGACCGGGGGCGCGCGAGGGCCGGGGAAGCACGCCGGGATCCGCGAAACCGCCCGTCCACGGGCGATCACGCGGATCCCGACGCGTCCGCGGGACGGCCGCCGCACACCCCTTAGGCTGGACCCGATGAGCGACACCGCGGCACCCGAGGCCCCCGACACCAGCAGCGGCGACACCGACACCACGGTGCCCGCGGACCACCCCGCCGCCGAGGCGGGCGCCGAGTCCGGAGCGGAGTCCGGAGCCGACACCGATGGCGACGCCGGCGTCGAGAGCGGCGACTCCGGCGGCGGACGCGCCGGCCTCGGCGAACTCCTCGCCGCCGCGGTCGGGGCCGTCGGCGGCACCGAGCGCCCCGGACAGATCCGCATGGCCGAAGCCGTCGCGGGTGCCGTCGCACGCCGCGAACACCTCCTCGTCCAGGCAGGCACCGGGACCGGCAAGTCCCTCGCGTACCTCGTCCCCGCACTCTCCGGGTACCGCCGAGTTGTCGTCGCCACCGCCACCCTCGCGCTGCAACGCCAACTCGTCGAACGCGACCTCCCGCGCACCGTCGAGGCCCTGCACCCGCTGCTGCGCCGCCGCCCCAGCTTCGCCACGCTCAAAGGCCGCGGCAACTACGTGTGCCTGCACCGCCTCCACGACGGACCGCCCGACGAAGGCGAGGTCCTGTTCGACCCCTCACCCGCCACCCCCACCGGACGCGACATCCTGCGGGTCCGCGACTGGGCCGACGACACCGAGACCGGCGACCGCGACGACCTCAGCCCCGGCGTCAACGACCGCGCCTGGGCCCAGGTCTCCGTCTCCTCCAGCGAATGCCTCGGCGCCTCGAAATGCGCCTACGGCCAAGAGTGCTTCGCCGAACGCGCCCGCGAGATCGCCAAGCAGTCCGACATCATCGTCACCAACCACGCACTGCTCGCCATCGACGCCCTCGAAGGCGCCCCCGTCCTGCCCGAGCACGAAGTCCTCGTCGTCGACGAGGCCCACGAACTCGCCGCGCGCGTCACGTCCGTCGCCACCGACGACCTCACCATCGGCACCGTCGAACGCGCCGCCCGCCGCGCCGCCAAACTCGCCAACGAGAAGGCCGTCGACGCGCTCCAGTCCGCCGCCGAGGCGTACGCCAAGGCCATGAGCATGCGCGAACCCGCCCGCCTCGCCGAACCGGACCCCGACCTCGGCTGGGCCCTCGCCGCACTGCGCGACGGCGCCCGCGCGGTCATCACCTCGCTCGGCGAGGTCCGCGACAAGTCCCTCTCCGACGAGGACGCCGCCCGCCGCCAGGCGATGGCCTCCGCGCAGGCGGTGCACGACACCTGCGAACGCATCCTCACCGGATCGCCGTACGACGTCCTCTGGATCGAACGCAGCGACCGCGTCGGCCCGTCCCTGCGCATCGCCCCCCTCGCCGTCGCCGGACTCCTGCGCGAAGCCCTCTTCGGCGACCGCACCGTCATCCTCACCTCCGCCACGCTCAAACTCGGCGGCGACTTCACCGGCGTCGCGCGTACCCTCGGCCTGAGCCCCGAGGGGCTCCTGCCCGAGCCAGGGGCCACCGTCCCGGCGGCACCACCCGCGCGCGGCAAGGCAGTTCGTGCCGTGGAAGACGAGGGCGACGAGGACGGCGACCCCGACACCGACGCCGAACTCGCCCCCTGGCGCTGCATGGACGTCGGATCGCCCTACGCCTATCCCAAGCAGGGCATCCTCTACGTCGCCAAACACCTCCCGCAGCCAGGCCGCGACGGCATGCACTCGTCCACCCTCGACGAACTCGCCGAACTCATCGAGTGCGCGGGCGGACGAACCCTCGGGCTCTTCTCCTCCCGCCGCGCCGCCGACGCCGCGACCGAGGCCCTGCGCGAACGCCTCGACGTCCCGGTCCTCTGCCAGGGCGACGACTCCCTGCCCGAACTTCTCAAGGCGTTCTCCGCCGACCCCGCGTCCTGTCTGTTCGGCACTCTCTCGCTGTGGCAGGGCGTCGACGTCCCCGGACCCGCGTGCCAACTCGTCGTCATGGACCGCATCCCCTTCCCGCGGCCCGACGACCCCCTCATGAGCGCCCGCGCGCAGGCCGTCCAACAAGCGGGCGGCAACGGCTTCATGGCCGTCTCCGCCACCCACGCCGCACTGCTCATGGCCCAGGGCGCCGGACGCCTCATCCGCGCCGCCGACGACCGCGGCGTGGTCGCGGTCCTCGACTCCCGGCTCGCCACCAAGCAGTACGGCGGCTTCTTCCGCGCCTCCATGCCGGACTTCTGGTACACCACCGACCGCAACCAGGTCCGGCGCTCGCTGGCGGCCATCAACGTGTGACTCGCGGGGTGAGGCCGTGACTTGGTCTTGACGGCCAGACGGCCAGACGGCCAGACGGCCAGACGGCTCGCGGGCGCGTGCGCGGTGGACGCGTGCCGGTGTCCGCCTGCGGGGCCAGGGCTCCTGCCGATGATCGTCAACGTCCTTGGCAGAGACGAGAACTGACGGACTCTCACGCGGCGGCACCGCGGAGGAGATACATATCCTCGTCACGCGGCCGGGCCGAGCGGCGGTCCAGCCGGGAACGCGAGGGGGAACCATGACACAGCCTCCAGGCGCCTACGGGCCTCCCGGCACGCCGGGGGGACCAGGAGGTCCACCCGCCTACGGCAGCCCGCCTCCGCCCGGCGGATCCGGCCCTGGGGGCCCTGGAGGCCCGAGCGGACCGGGCGGCCCGAGCGACCCGGGCGGCCCGAGCACCGGCGGAGGCGGAACCTGGCAGCCGTCCCCGCCGAGTCCGAGCCTGCCGGGCGTTCCGCCGCCGCCGACGCCCGGCACGCCGTCGGGCCCGCCTCCGGCACCGCCCGCGGGACCGCCGGCGAGCCCGGCAGCGCCTCCGCAGGTGCAGCCGGTCGGGAATGCGTACCCCGGCACGCCGCCGCCGGGAGCCGGAGGCTCGACACCGTCGTACAACCCGTACGGCACCGGCAGCACGCCCCCGCCGAACCGGCCCCACGACCCCGCACGGCGCCGCCTGATCGCGATTCTGTCCACGGTCGTCGCGCTCGCCCTCATCGCCACGGGCACGCTCGTGTGGCTCTTCGTCATCAAGGACGACGGCGGCGACGGCTCGTCCGCCACCGACGGCAGGACCATGGCGCGCGCGTGGGCCACCCCCGACACCGGCAAGAGCGTCGACATGCTCGGAGCCTGGACGTCCGGCCCGCGGGCCTTCGTCGGAGACGAGAAGGCGATCGTGGCGTACGACGTCGCCGACGGCCGCGAGGTCGGCAAGTTCACGGCCCCCTCGGGGGAGTTCTGCGGAATGGTCCCCAGGACCTCGCAGGACGTCGGCGTCGCGATGTACGGCGCGGGCGACAACTGCGACACGACGGTCGCCGTCGACCTCACCACGATGCGCTCGCTGTGGGAGAAGAAGACCAAGGACGTGGGCAACTCGGGAGACCGGTACCGGACCGTGCAGACCGACGTGGACGGCGAACTGGTCGTGGTGACGTCCGAGCGGGGCCTTGTCGCGTACGACCTGAAAACCGGGGACCAGCGCTGGAAGTGGGACTCGGCGGAATCCAACCCGGACGAGATCGACGGCCTGCGCGTGGACGGAAAGGCCGTGTTGGTCACGCAGACCACGTACGAGGAAGGCGAGCCCGCGGTGCTCACCGCATTCGACACCGCCGACGGCGCCCGCAAATGGACCAAGAACATCCCCGCCTCGGCCGACAGCTACGCCTCCTTGACGCTGATCCACGCCGACCCCGCGCTCGTGCAAATCGAGCGCAATGGCGAGGAGTTCTTCCAGGCGTACGACGCCGACGGCAATCTGCGCTCCGAGATCCCGGTGCGCGGACCCGAGGGAATTCTCGACCTGGAGTACGGCCAGAGCCCCTACGACCTCGACTTCTCGGCACCCACGCGCTACGCGGTCGTGGTCGCGAAGGACACGTTCTACATCATGGCCACGCGGCGCGACATGGGCCCGGGAGACGTGGTGCGGCTGGTCGCCTTTGACCTCAACACCGGCAAGGCGCGGTGGAGCAAGCCGCTCGGCAAGGGCGTCGGCGACGGGGACATCGTGGGCTCCGACGCGACCGGCGTCCTGGTCCTGGGCAAGGGGCTTCCCGGCGCACCCGGGCGGCTGGCGGCGTTCAAACACGAGGACGGCTCGTCGCTGGGCGCGCGCGAGGTGGGCGGCAAGGACCTGCTGGGCGCGGAGGACACCGACGAGTGGATGCTGACCGAGGGGCGGCTGGTCGGGTTCACCTGGAACGTGCGGCCAGGCGTCCCGAGCCTGGTGACGCTGGCCTGACTCGGTGGCGTTGCACGTGTGGGCGGTTCGGGCGCCGACATGCGGCGGGGGGGGGGGGGGGGGGGNGGGCGGCTGGTCGGGTTCACCTGGAACGTGCGGCCAGGCGTCCCGAGCCTGGTGACGCTGGCCTGACTCGGTGGCGTTGCACGTGTGGGCGGTTCGGGCGCCGACATGCGGCGGGGCCGCGGGGGATTCCTCCCGCGGCCCCACCGAACACTCTCGTCAGACGCGGCGCATGACCGCGACGACCTTGCCGAGGATCGTGGCGTCGTCGCCCGGGATCGGCTCGTACGCCGGGTTGTGCGGCATCAGCCAGCGGTGCCCGTCGCGGTTGCGCAGGCGCTTGACGGTGGCCTCGCCGTCGAGCATGGCGGCGACGATGTCGCCGTTCTCCGCGACCGGTTGGCGGCGTACCGCCACGTAGTCGCCGTCCATGATCGCCGCTTCGATCATCGAGTCGCCGCTGACCTTGAGCAGGAAGACCTCGCCGTCGCCGACGAGTTGGCGCGGCAACGGGAAGACGTCCTCGATCGACTGCTCGGCGAGGATCGGGCCACCGGCGGCGATACGACCCACCACGGGCACATACGACGCGGCCGGACGCTCGGCGCCGGCGCCGTTCCCGTTCGCCGTGCCGTTGGGCGCGACCGGGGCGAGGGGGCGTCCGCCGTCGGGGGAGCGCACTTCGTACGCTCGCGGGCGGTGCGGATCACGGCGCAAATAGCCCTTGCGCTCCAGGGCCATCAACTGGTGTGCGACCGACGACGTGCTGGAGAGGCCGACCGCCTCGCCGATCTCGCGCATGCTCGGCGGGTAGCCGCGCGATTCGACGGAGGCGCGGATGACCTCCAGCACGCGGCTTTGACGCGGCGTCAGACCACCGGCTCCGCGGCGCGGGAGAGACCGCACCTGAGCCGACTCCGACCGGTCCCCCCCGGGTGCGTCCGTTGCTGTCGCGGTGTTCCGGGCTGCACTGGCAAAGGCCGGAGGCTGGGGGCCTCCGACTGCTTCTCCGGACACGGGTTTCCCCTCTCGACGGATTACTCGCACACGGAGAACGGTAGCCGGGATCGAAAGGTTGCGCCAAACACACGTTCGAGTGAATTTGGCCCAATCCGCCTCAGGGATCGCCCCGGCGTAGTATTAATCGTACAGGTATTCGATCGAATGTATGTACTGAAGTCCGGTCGGAACGCCGTGGTCGGGCGGGTCTCATGCGCCGCTACGGCCGGGTTCGGAGACTACCCCGCGCGACCGCCGGAGCCGCCGCGGGCGGGGCCGCGGAGGCGTTCGGGCCGTAGGGGACAGTGCATCAGGCAAAGCCTGATTCGTCCGACATCTCCCGTAACACGCGCCCACCCGGCTGAATTTTCGCCCCACCGGTCTCCGGTGCCACCGCGGTGACCTGCGCCGATGACGAGAGGTCGCAACACCCTCTCCCAGGGTGCGCGTGTCAGCTTGCAGCACCTCGGGCCGCGCAATACGGTAGCCACTACATCTTGTGGTTCGGATTCAGATCTAACCCATAAGTTGTGGTCGCCGTATATACCACATCCCGAAGCGCACCAAGCGAAACCTCGCCGCGAACCGTCCGACGAGGCCCTGGGGCGCGGGGGCGACACCGTCGCACGGACACCTCGCGTACCCGCCCGTACGCCCGGAACCACGCGGCACACCAGGCAGGCACTCAGGGGAGGACAACACCAGTCATGCACTGCCCCTTTTGCAGGCGGCCCGACAGCCGCGTCGTCGACAGCCGCACCACCGACGACGGCGCCGCGATCCGCCGCCGCCGCTCCTGCCCGGACTGCGGCCGCCGCTTCACGACCATCGAGTCGGCCTCCCTGACGGTGGTCAAGCGCAGCGGCGTCACCGAACCCTTCAGCCGCGACAAGGTCGTCACCGGCGTCCGCAAGGCATGCCAGGGCCGACCCGTCACCGAGGACGCCCTCGCCCAACTCGGCCAACGCGTCGAAGAGGCGGTGCGCGCCACCGGCTGCGCTGAACTCAGCACGCACGACGTCGGCCTCGCCATCCTCGGCCCCCTGCGCGAACTCGACGAAGTCGCCTACATGCGCTTCGCCTCCGTGTACCGCGCCTTCGACTCGCTTGAGGACTTCGAGTCCGAGATCTCCCTGCTGCGCACCGAAGCCGCAGGCACCCTCGGACCAGCCGACGACCCTCCCGGGACCGCCTCCGATGCCCCCGCCGAAGACGATGTCCCCCGATCCGGGGGATTGGTTTCGGCCACGGATGGAGAACCACACCATCCGCGCGGACCCGCCCCCGGGGCCGGACCCACCCGCTGACGCCGAACCCCGGCGTCACCACACCCGAAGACCGCACGACACACCAGGTGGAACGAACGACGGACCACCCGATCGGGCATGCCGGAATCGCCGGCCCGCCCGCGGCGTTGTTCAGGAGGAGATACGTATGACAGAGACGACGAGCGGCTCAGCACGCGGCGCCGGCCGGGCGAAGCCCGGCAAGGGCCTCCGCATCGAGCGCGTGTACACGACCCCCGGAACCCACCCGTACGACGAGGTGGTCTGGGAGCGCCGTGACGTCGTCATGACCAACTGGCGCGACGGCTCGATCAACTTCGAGCAGCGTGGCGTCGAGTTCCCCGACTTCTGGTCGGTGAACGCGGTCAACATCGTGACGAGCAAGTACTTCCGCGGCGCGGTCGGCACCGACGCGCGCGAGTGGAGCCTCAAGCAGCTCATCGACCGGGTGGTGAAGACCTACCGCAAGGGCGGCGAGGACAACGGCTACTTCGGCTCGCCCGCCGACGCCGAGATCTTCGAGCACGAGCTGACGCACGCCCTCCTCCACCAGATCTTCAGCTTCAACTCCCCGGTGTGGTTCAACGTCGGCACCACGCAGCCGCAGCAGGTCAGCGCATGCTTCATCCTGTCGGTCGACGACACGATGGAGTCGATCCTCGACTGGTACAAGGAAGAGGGCCTGATCTTCAAGGGCGGCTCGGGCGCCGGCCTGAACCTCTCCCGCATCCGCTCCAGCAAGGAGCTCCTCTCCTCCGGCGGCAACGCCTCCGGCCCGGTCTCTTTCATGCGCGGCGCGGACGCGTCCGCCGGCACCATCAAGTCGGGCGGTGCCACCCGCCGCGCCGCCAAGATGGTCGTCCTCGACGTGGACCACCCCGACATCGAGGACTTCATCGACACCAAGGTGAAGGAAGAGGAGAAGATCCGCGCGCTGCGCGACGCGGGCTTCGACATGGACCTGGGCGGCGACGACATCACGTCCGTCCAGTACCAGAACGCGAACAACTCGGTGCGCGTCTCCGACGAGTTCATGAAGGCCGTCGAATCCGGCTCGGAGTTCGGCCTGCGCGCCCGCATGACCGGCGACGTCCTCGAAACGGTCGACGCCCGCAAGCTCTTCCGCAAGATGGCCGAAGCCGCCTGGGCCTGCGCCGACCCGGGGATCCAGTACGACGACACGATCAACCACTGGCACACGAATCCCGAATCGGGGCGAATCACCGCATCTAACCCATGCAGTGAGTACCACAGTTTGGACAATTCGTCATGCAATCTCGCTTCACTCAATCTGATGAAGTTTTTGCGCGATGACGACACGTTCGACGTGGTGCGGTTCGCGAAGGTCGTCGAGCTGGTGATCACGGCGATGGACATCTCCATCTGCTTCGCGGAGTTCCCGACCGAGAAGATCGGCGAGACGACTCGGGCGTTCCGCCAGCTCGGCATCGGGTACGCGAACCTCGGCGCGCTGCTCATGGCGACCGGTCACGCCTACGACAGCGACGGCGGCCGCGCCCTGGCCGGCGCAATCACCTCGCTGATGACCGGTACGGCCTACAAGCGCTCGGCGGAGATCGCCGGCGTAGTCGGTCCGTACGACGGGTTCGCCCGCAACGAGAGCGCGCACAAGCGCGTTATGAAGCAGCACTCGGACGCGAACGACGCCGCGACGCGCATGGACGACCTCGACATCCCGGTGTGGGAGGCCGCGACCAAGGCCTGGAAGGAAGTGCTCAAGCTCGGCGAGAAGAACGGCTTCCGCAACGCGCAGGCCTCGGTGCTCGCTCCCACAGGGACCATCGGCCTGATGATGGACTGTGACACCACCGGCGTCGAACCGGACCTGGCCCTGGTCAAGTTCAAGAAGCTGGTCGGCGGCGGCTCGATGCAGATCGTCAATGGCACGGTGACGCGCGCGCTCCAGCGCCTCGGATACCAGGACGAGCAAATCGAGGCAGTCGTCGAGTACATCTCCGAGCACGGCCATGTCGTGGACGCGCCGAGCCTGAAGACCGAGCACTACGAGGTCTTCGACTGCGCGATGGGCGAGCGTTCCATTGCCCCGATGGGCCACGTGCGTATGGTGGCGGCCGTTCAGCCCTGGCTGAGCGGATCGGTCTCCAAGACCGTCAACCTCCCTGGTAGCGCCACGGTCGAGGACATCGAGCGGGTCTACATGGAGGGGTGGAAGCTCGGCACGAAAGCCCTCGCGGTTTACAGGGAATCGAGCAAGGTCGGCCAGCCTCTCTCCGCGAAGAAGAAGGAAGAAGAGACGGCCGAGAAGCCCGTCGCCGTCGAGAAGGTCGTCGAGTACCGTCCGGTCCGCAAGCGCCTCCCGAAGAGCCGCCCGGGGATCAGCACCTCGTTCTCGGTGGGCGGCGCCGAGGGCTACATGACGGCGAATTCGTACCCGGACGACGGTCTGGGTGAGGTCTTCCTCAAGATGTCCAAGCAGGGTTCGACCCTCGCGGGCATGATGGACGCCTTCTCGATCGCCGTGTCGGTCGGCCTCCAGTACGGCGTGCCGCTGGAGACGTACGTCTCGAAGTTCACCAACATGCGCTTCGAGCCGGCCGGCCTGACGGACGACCCGGATGTGCGGATGGCGCAGTCGATCGTCGACTACATCTTCCGCCGCCTGGCGCTCGACCACCTGCCGTTCGAGACCCGCTCGGCGCTCGGCATCCACTCGGCCGAGGAGCGTCAGCGGCACCTCGACACCGGTTCGTACGAAGCGGCCGAGACGGACGGCGAGGACGACGACGTCACGACGGAGACGCTGGCCCAGTCGGCCCCTCGCGAGCACAAGAGCTCCCCGCCGGAGCTGAAGGTCCTTCCGGCAGCGGTGCATTCGTCGACGGAGCTGCTGGAGGCCCAGCAGGGCCGCAGTGCGGACGCCCCGCTCTGCTTCTCCTGCGGCATCAAGATGCGCCCGGCCGGTAGCTGCTACCTCTGCGAGGGCTGCGGCTCCACCAGTGGTTGCAGCTGAACGAAGCGGCCCGACAACGTGGTGACGAAGCGTTGTTGAGGCAGCGGGGATTGTGAGAGGGAGCCGACCCGCGGGTC
>NZ_JBPKBH010000032.1:55512-72567 GCF_051388915.1 Yinghuangia sp. YIM S09857
GAGCCGACCCGCGGGTCGGCTCCCTCTCACTGCAATTGGGCTAATCGAGTGAACCTTTTATGGCCATAAGGGACTTAGTGCGCATCGTACGATGATCGTGTCGGTGTGCTCGCGTGCCCTTGTCTGCATGAGCATCACACGCGAGACGCAAACATCCGGCGGTCCTGGCGAAGCCCTCGGCGGAGTCGCGGGCGTCCAGAGGATCCCGACTGATCATGGATTGATTTCGGCCGAATCTGCATTCCTGCGAATCCGGCAAGGCCTGCGCATCCGGGTGGCAAGCGACGGAAGGCCTGACGCGACGTCGCAGGAAGCGCACTTGACCGGCCTTGTCGTCCGTCCCCTCGGTTTCCGTCAAGCACTTGCAGTCCGCTTTTCGGATGGGTCGGTCGTGGCCGGTTCTTCGCGCCAGGTCGTACTTACGCGCAATCGGGGATGGTCACCCTTGAGTGCCCTCACCTGTGAGGACATCGTCGAGCGTGCCCATCGGATCGTGCCGCGCGAGCCGAACGACGGCCGCCTGGTTCTCCAGCGCGCGCAGATGGCCGCCCAAGGCGTCCCGTCGCGCCGCCCGTTGCGCCTTCCACATCTGTGGACCTCGAATCTGGGCCACTACGTCGGTTGGTTGATCGGCGACGGGTGTCTGACCAGGTCGGGTGCGGTCACGGTGTACGGCTCTCAGGGCGATCAGCGCTTTGTAATGCCGAGTCACCACGCTTTGCTCCAGAAAATTGCTGGGAGGCCGATAAAGCCGAGCCGACAGGCGAACGGGACTTACCAGTTGCGACTCTTGCGTGGCGGATTTGTCGCGTTCCTCGGTGCGCTTGGCGTCTCACAGTCTCGCGCGGCCTTCAAGGTGGTCCCTTCGGCCATCTGCGAGGCGCCGTCAGAGGTGGTGGCGGCATTCCTTCAGGGGCTTTTCGACGCGGATGGCTGCGTGGTCAACCAAGAGACGAACCAGACACGGTACGTCGGTCTGGGCAGCGCCTCACGCGAACTCCTGCTCGATGTACAGCAGTTGCTGAGCAGTTGTTTCGGCGTCAGAGGGCGTATCTACGCGAGCAACAGTGCTGACCGGACCTTTGAGTACACGCGTAAGCGTGATGGTCAAGCCATGACGTACAGGTCGCTCGGACCCGCCTACGACTTGCGGATCACCGGGACCGGCATCCGGCAGTTCCGGGATTCGATCGGATTCATGCTGCCTGGCAAGCAGGGGCGCCTCGACGGGATCCTCAGCGGCAGTCGCTTCTACCGGAAGGATCCGGCGGTGCGCGTGGTCGGCTCGGAGGATCTCGGTCGTCGACCGGTATTCGCGTTGTCGACCGCGTCGGGGGACGACTGCGTGGTCGGTGGCTTCGTCATCCCGGGACAGCGAGGCGCGAAGCGGCTGGGTGGATGACGGCGCCGCCCCAGTCGGCCCCGGAGTGTTTGGCGCCGGGGCCGTTCTGGGGCTTCGAGTGCGGTTGTCCTGACGGGTCAGATGCCGAGGGCTTCTCGGGTGCGGAGGAGTTCTTCGGGGTTGGTGGTGGTGGGGACGAGGAAGAGTTCGTGGAAGCCGGCGGACTTCACGGTTTCGACGGCGGCGCGGAGGGCTTTGGGGGAGTTGACGGTGGCGGATTCGGCTATGGCTTCGGCTATTTCGGGGCCGAAGATTTTGAGGTAGTCGAAGGCGTAGGAGCGGAGGCGGGTCTCGGCGTCGTCGCCGAGGGCGTACCAGATGCTGGTGGAGAGGTGGGGTTCGTCGGTGCGGCCGGCTTCGCTCCAGGTGGTGCGGACGCGCGCGGCGACGTCGGCGAGGGCTTCGCCGTCGGGGTTGGCGATGGCGGTGCCGTCGTCGATTCCGGCGGCCCAACGGGCGGCGCGGGCGGTGGCCTTGGGGCCGATGGCCCCGGCGACGAGGGGCGGTCCGCCGGGTTGGACGGGGGGCGGTCCGACAGGGTCGAGGTCGGGTTCGGGGGGTGTTCCGGCCCACGTGGCCCGCATGGTGGCGACCTGGTCGTCGAGGCGCTGCCAGCGGCGGGTGAAGGGTGCGGAGACGGCGCGGTAGTCCTGTTCGCGGCCGCCGACGCCCACGCCGACGGTGAGGCGGCCGTCGGAGAGGCGGTCGACCGAGGCGAGGTCCTTGGCCATGCGTACCGCGTTGTGCGAGGGGAGGACCACGATGGTGGTCCACAGGCGCACCCGCTCGGTGAGCGCGGCCGCGGCGGCGAGCTGCACGGTCATGGAGTGGCTGGTGTAGGCGACGCGTTCGGGGACGGCGAGGCTGGACCACGGGCCTTCGTCGATGCCGCGGCACCAGCGCAACACCTCGTCGCGGCCGTGGGGGAGCATGGTCGGGAGTGTCATGGCGATGTCCACCCGCCGGATGCTGCCCCAACGGCCTTGCGAGAACAATGGTGATGGTGGCGGGGACCGAGGGACTGACGGTCCCGGGCTGCGGGAGCGTCCCCCCGGTCCCCACGCCGGACGCGCCGTCGTGATCCTGTGGCCGCCGTGATCCTGTGCCTGATCGCCCCCGGGATGGTCCGCGGGACGGCCGGTGGCCGGGTCAGCCGGCGAGTTTGGCGGCCTTCTCGGCGCGGCGGGCGAAGACCTCGTCCTTCATCGACTCCATCTTCTTGAGCGCGTCCTTGCGGTCGCGCTTGGAGAGGCGGTCGATGTAGAGGTAGCCGTTGAGGTGGTCGGTCTCGTGCTGGAGGCAGCGGGCGAAGTAGCCGTGGCCCTCGACGACGACGGGGTTGCCGTCCCTGTCGACGCCGCGTGCGACGGCGTGGTCGGGGCGGGCGAGATCTTTGTGGGGGCCGGGCACCGAGAGGCAGCCCTCGCCGGCCTCGTCGAGGTGGCGGTCGGCGGCGGGGAGTTCGTCGAGGACGGGGTTGAGGATGTGTCCGACGTGCCGGTTGCCGTCCTCGTCGGTGCAGTCGTAGACGAAGAGGCGGATGCCGACGTCGACCTGGTTGGCGGCGAGCCCGACGCCGTCGGCGACGTACATGGTGTGGAACATGTCGTCGATGAGCTTGGTGAGCTCGGGGGTGCCGAACTCGGTGATCTCCGCGCACGGGCGGTGCAGGACCTCTTCGCCGACGACGGTGATGCGCAGGGTCTCGCCGCGCGCCGCCTCGGGGGCGAAGTCCGGGTAGTTGTCGACGGGCTGGCCTTGCACGAAGATCCGGGCCTCGGTGTCGCTGGCGTGGCTGTGCGGCTCGGACATCGTGGTTGTGCCTTTCCGTGGCGGGTCGGGGGGCGTGCGTGCGGGCGGTCGGACCGGGGGTGCGGACGGTGTACGGGCCGGTCCGGGCGCCGTCGGGCGCACCGGTGCGCCTGGAAAAACTAACATCCCGGCTCGGGCCGCGGGTCACCGTGTGTGGCCGCGGTGACCACCATGTGTGCTTCCGCGGGCCGGGGAAGGCCCGGGCGTCCGGGAGGCGTTCGGTGCGCGGTGCGCGCGTGCGCGTTACGTGGTGCGCGGCCGCGCGGTCACGGGAGCAGCGCGCTGGCCTTCGCGGTGACGGTCACGGGCCCGGGGTGGGTGACGGTGACCTTCGTCCATCCGTCCGCGGCCTCGGCGATCCGGGTGCCGGGGCGGTTGGTGGTGAACCACGCGGTGTAGTGGATGCGGACGGTGTACGCGCCGGGCCGGTCCGCGGTGAACGTGAAGCTCGTCGGGGCGAGTTCGGTGAGCCGGCCGGGGCCCTCCAGGAGCGGTACGGCGTCGGCGACCTCCCAGATGCGCCAGTGTTTGTCGGACCAGACCGGGCGCAGCCAGCCGGTTCCGGCGCGCAGGATCTCGGCTTCGCGGTAGGCGGAGGGGTCGAGCGGGACGTCGGGGAGTGCGACGTATCGCACACCGGTTTCGCGCAGCCAGGCGCGGTATTGCTCGGGTGTCATGTCGGGGTCGTACAGCGCCTCGTTGCGGCCGCGGTCGAGTTGGCGTTCCCAGCCGCGCGCGAGGGGCTGGTGTTCGGCGACGTAGACGCTTTCCCAGTGGCCGCGGGTGAAGGGGATCTCGACGCGTCCGACGGGCTGGTTGTGGGTGGCGAGGAAGTCGAGCATGCCGGTGTAGTAGGCGTCGTTGTCGGCGGCGCTGTCCTTGAAGTCGTGGGCGACCGCGATGCTCGCGGAGGAGAGCTGCCAGGCGAGCAGCGGAACGGCGAGCAGCGCGACGAGGCGGCGTCGGCCCAGGGACAGCAGGACGACCGCGGCGAGGGGGCCGGCCATGACCTCGCCGAGGCGTGCGACGTTGCCGCCGACGGCGCTGGGGATGAGGTAGAGGACCGTTCCGGAGACGGCGTAGAGCCACAGGAAGCGGCGTGCGGTGCGATGGTTCGCGGGGACCAGGACGAGGCCGACGGCGGCGAAGCCGAGTATGGCGCCGAGCCGCCAGAGCGGGAATCCGAAGTCGCCGGTGCTGGGGAAGATGAGGGCGGGCACGAGTCCGGCCGCGGCGGGGGCGAAGCTCAGGCGGTTGGCCCAGACGCGTTCGGCGGGGACCCAGGCGAGTGCGGCCATGAGCAGGAAGGCGCCGGCGAGCGGGCTGGCGAGGCCGCTCAGGAGGGCGGCGGAGGCGGTGAGCAGGGGGCGGTGGTTGCGCGCGGCGAGGAAGGCCAGCAGCGCGGCGGCGACGCCGAGGGCGAAGGGGGTGCGTCCGATGAGGTATTCGACGCTGATGATGGCGGCGAACCAGATGGAGGCGATGCGCCGCGGCAGGCCGGGCTTGCCGACGCGGAGGAGGCCCCAGGCCCAGGCGGCGAGGACGCAGGAGAACGCGGTGAGGGTGCGTGTGCCGACGGCTCCGGCGAGGGCGGGGGTGATGACGCTGTAGCCGGGGAGGAGGTGGCCGCCGTACCACTGGTTGTTCCACAGGACGGCGCCGTGTTCGCGGGCGAGCCAGGCGCGGAACATCTGGGCGGGCCAGTCGGGGCCCGAGAGGCCGGTGGCGGTGAGCAGTCCGACGAGGGCGAGGGTGATGAGGTACGGGCGGTCGCCGAGGAAGATGGCGGTGGCCCGCAGGCTCGCGTGGCCGACGGTGCGCGAGGGGGCTCCGGGTGCCGGTGGGGCCGCCGAGGTGCTGCTCATGCGAGGCGAGTCTTCCAGAAACGGGGAGCTGCCATGCGGCGCGGGGCGTGCGCGGGCGCGCCGCGTCTCGGCGTGTGCTGGTGCTGACGCGTCGTCAGGGGGTGTGGTGGCTGGGTGCCATGCCGCCGTCGACCGTGGTGCCGTCGTCGGCATCGGGGACGGGTTCGGGCGGGTTGGGGAGCCCGGCTCGGGTGCGCAGGTCGCGTGGGTCGCGCGGGCCTTCGATGCGGCGGATCACGGACAGCGCGGCGGCGTTGAAGGCCTCGACGAGGGCCTGTCCGCCGTCTGCGGTCCATTCGGCGCGCTGTACGGCGTGCATGTTGTGGTCGAGCTCGCACCAGCAGGCGACTTCGACGGTGGCGGTGACGCTGACGCGTGGTCCTTCCTGGTGCCAGACGTCAAGGCCCAGTTCGAGCCAGTCGCCGTCCGACTCGTACAGCAGCAGTGCGGTGCCGAGGACGTGCGGATGCGCCTCGGGCTCGGGCTGCGGCTCGGCGGGGTCGGGCTCGTTCCAGAACCAGCGTGCCGGGTCGTCGAGTGACCGGCGCAGGTCGAGGGCTCTCGCGGCGGCGGTGAGGCGTTCGCGGCCGGAGTCGTCGAGCTGCGGGAACAGCCGCTCGAACGGGATGTCCGAGGCAGGGCGTTCGGTGGGGGGCACGCGGGCATTCTGCCGTGGGTTGGGGTCGTCGCGTCAATGTCGGATGGGTGATCGGCCGGTGCTTTGTGGTGTTCCGGGTGGGGGTGTCGTGCCGCGGGTGCGGGTGTGGCCTGCGGCAACGCCCTGGTCGGCGGGTGACGGGCGGTGATTGCGACAATGAGGATCGATCTTGTCGCGGGGGCGGGGAGTTGAGGAGGCTCAGGTGCGGATTGCCGTGTTCGCGGGTTCGGCGTCGGGTGAGGGTGCGCGTTTCCGGGAGGCCGCGGCGGAGCTCGGCCGTTCGCTGGCCCGGGCGGGCGTGGGCGTCGTGTTCGGCGGCGGCCATGTCGGACTGATGGGTGCGGTGGCTGACGCCGCGCTGGCCGAGGGCGGCGAGGTGATCGGGGTGATCCCGCGGTCGCTGGTGGAGCGTGAGGTGGCGCATCTGGGGCTGACGCGGCTTGAGGTCACCGAGACGATGCACGAGCGCAAGGCGGCGATGGCCGAGTTGTCGGACGCGTTCGTGGCGCTGCCCGGCGGTGCGGGCACGCTGGAGGAGCTTTTCGAGGTGTGGACGTGGCAGCACCTGGCGATCCACGCGAAGCCGGTGGCGCTGCTGGACGTGGACGGGTTCTGGGGCCCGCTGACGGCCGCGTTGGACGCGATGGTGGAGAGCGGCTTCATCAAGCCGCGCTACCGACGGACGCTGCTCGTCGCGCACGACGCCGAGGGGTTGCTGGCGGCGTGTGAGGCGTGGTCGCCGCCCGCGCCGAAGTGGGAGGGCGGCATGGATCCGCAGGCGGTTCCGGTCAAGCCCTGACGCGGTACGCGCGGGGGCGGGCCGTACCGGAGGCGCCGCCCGGCCGTGCGTATGCGGTGCCGAGCGGCCGTGCGTATGCGGTGCCGAGCGGCCCGGTCATGGCAGCAGTTTGGACTCGTCGGCCTTGATGGTGACGGGCCCGGGTGTGGAGACGTGGATCGTCGTCCACTCGTCGTTCTTGTCCGCCTTTATGGTGACGCCCTTGCGGTCGGCGACGAACAGGTCCGTGGGGTGGATGCGCACGGTGAAGGTGCCGGGGGCGTCGGCCCGGAAGCTGAACTCCGACGGGGTGAGGCTGGTGAGCACGCCGGGGCCCTCCAGCAGGGGTTTGGGGTTCTCGACCTCCCACACCTGCCAGTTCTTGTCGGACCAGACGGGCTTGAGCCAGGGCACGCCGGATTTGATGAGGTCGACTTCGGGCTTCGCGGACTTGTCGATGGGGACGTCCGGCAGTGCGACGAAGCGCACGCCGGTCTCCTCGATCCACTCGCGGTACTCGGGGGCGGTCAGGATCTCCTGGTAGAGCACGGCGTTGCGGCCGCGGTCGAGCTGGCGTTCCCAGCCGCGGGCGAGAGGCATCTTGTCGGCGACGTAGACGCTCTCCCAGTGGCCCCGGGTGAACGGGATCTCGATGCGGCCGAGCGGCTGGTTGGCGGTCTCCAGGTAGGTGAGCAGACCTTCGTAGTACTCGGCCTTCTCGCCGCGGCTGTCCCCGCGGTCGTTGGTGATGGCGATGGCCGCGGACTGGAAGCCCCAGACGAGCAGGGGGATGGCGAGCAGCATGACCAGGCGCCGCCGTCCGAGCGAGAGCAACACGACCGCCATCATCGGTCCGGCGACCATCTCGCCGAGGCGGGCGAGGTTGCCGCCGAGGGTGGTCGGGAGGAAGAAGAAGACGATCGCGGAGGCGGCGTAGAGCACCAGGAAGCGCCGGGCGCTGCGCTGTGAGGCGGGGATGAGCCAGAGGCCGACGACGGCCAGCGCGATGATCGGCCAGAACCGCCACCACGGGAACGGGAACATGCCTTCGCTGGGGAACGCGAGTGAGACGAGCAGGCCGACGCCCGCGGGGCCGAGGCTGAAGCGGGTGGGCCAGACGTTCTGCCGGGGGACCCAGGCGAGGCCGATCAGCAGGAGGAACGCGCCGGAGAGCGGGCTGGCGAGGCCGCACAGCAGGGCTGCCGCGCCGGCCCAGTAGAGGCGCTGGTTGCGGGCCGCGAGGATGGCGAGGAGTCCGGCGGCGACGCCGAGGGCGAAGGGCGTGCGGCCGATGAGGTAGTCGACGGACGCCATGACGGCGAACCAGCAGCTTCCGACGCGCCGGGCGAGTTCGTTGCGGCCGACATCCAGGCGCGACCAGGCCCACGCGGACACGATGCAGGACAGCGCGGTGAGGGTGTGGGTGCCGATGCCCTGGGACAGGAGCGGGGTGACGACGCTGTAGCCGGGGAGCAGGTGGCCGCCGTACCACTGGTTGTTCCACAGGAGCGCGTTGTGCTCCTCGACGAGCTTGGCGCGGAAGATCGCGGCGGGCCAGTCGGGTCCGGACAGGTCGAGCACCATGATGAGGCCGATGAGCGCCGCGGTGATCACGTAGGGCCGGTCGGCTATCGCGATCGCGGCGGCGCGCAGTCGGCCGCGGGGCGCCGGGCCGGGCAGGCCTGCCGCGGGCGTCGCGGGTGCTTCGGTCGTCACGTGGGTGAAGTCTTCCAGACGGCGGCGTCCGCCACCTGGGGCGGGCGCGTCGGGCTGCGGTGTTTGTCGTCTTCTCGGCTTTCCCCGGTGTTGTCGGGAGGGATTTCGTGTGTTCAGTATCCGCTGAGGGCCGTGTCGGCAAGAACCCCTGCGCGCCGCCGGGCACGGGGCACGGCGGCGCGAAAGGGATGCGGGGGGTCGGGGGCGTTGTTCGGCCGGGGCCGGGGAGGCCGCGGATTGCGCGGGATTCGGCGGTTCGACGCGGGTCCGCCTCGGGAGGTCGGCGGTGCCGGGCGGGGGTGGAAGATGCGAGGAGCGTCACGTCCTCGGTTCGCCGGACGCGGTGCGGTCGCGGACCAGGAGCGCCGCACCGGCGCCGAGCAGGGCGAGGACGACACCGACCAGGATCGCCCGGTCGCCACCGGCGGCGAGGGCGTCGGCCGGGGTCGCGCCGTCCGCGGACTGGACGATCGCGACGACGATCGCGCCGCCGACGGACGCTCCGGTGTTGCGGGCGGTGTTGGCCGCGCCCGCGCCCATCGCCGCCCGGTCGAGCGGGACGCTCTCGACGGACAGTCTGGCCGAGGCCGCGTTGAGGACGCCGAGGCCGAGCCCCGCGATGACGAGGCCGGGCACGAGGCGGGCCCAGGGGGTGCCGGTGTCCATCCCGGCGAGGGCGAGGAATCCGGCGGCGATGACCGCGAGCCCGACGGCGACGAGGCGGCGTGCGGGCATGTGCGCGGTGAGGCGGCCGGTGGCGACGGAGGCCAGCACCGAGCTCGCGGACCAGAAGGCGAGGACGCCGGCCGATGCCAGCGGGCTGAGGCCGATGACGCCCTGGAAGAGGGTGGGCAGGTAGGACCCGACGGCGATGACCGCGAGTCCGGTGATGAAGGACCCGAGGAGGGACAGCGCGAAGACGGGGCGGCGCAGCAGGCGTACGTCGATCATCGGCTCCCGGCCGCGCAGCGCGGTGGCGACGTACCCGGCCAGCAGCACGGCGGTCGCGGCGAGCAGGACCAGGACGACGGGGCGGCCCCAGCCCTGGCGTCCCTCGACGAGGGCGGCGGTGAGGGCGCCGATGCCGCCGCCGAGGGTGAGGGCGCCCGCGGGGTCGAGGCGCCGGCGTACGGGCGAGCGCGACTCGGTCAGCAGCAGCGCGGCGACGGCGGCCAGGGCGACGGCGGCCGCGGTCTGCGTCCAGTAGGGGGTGGCGTAGCCGCCCGCGCGGGTGAGGCCGGCGGCGGCCAGCGGGCCGATGGCGATGCCCGCGCCGAGGGCGGCGCCGACGGATGCGGTGGCACGTACCCGGGCGTGCCCGACCGGGAAGGAGTGCCCGACGAGGCCGAGCCCGGCGGCCAGGAGTGCGGCGCCGGCTACGCCTTGCAGGACGCGTCCGACGACGAACAGGGCCAGCGATCCCGCGAGCGCGGTGAGGGCGGACGCCGCCGCGAGGCCGAGCGCGCCCGCGATGAAGACGCGGCGTCGCCCGAGGATGTCGGCGAGGCTCCCGGCGGTGAGCTGGAACGCGGACAGGCCCAGGCTGATGCCGCTGAGGATCCAGGCGGGGCCGGTCGCGCCGGAGTGCAGGTGGCGGACGGTGTCGGGGAGCACGGCGATGGGCGCCGTGTAGGTCATCAGGACCAGCAGGGTCGCGGCCACGACTGCGGCGAGGGTGACGGCGGGGGAGGCGGTACGGGCGTGCCCGGCCGTGTGCGTCTGCTCGGGCGGCCTGTCGCGGGTGCCGTGGCCGGACGTCGGCGGCGCGGTCGGTGTTTCCGCGGCGGTCGCTGTCTCTGCCTCGGTCTCTGCCTTGGTCGCTGTCTCGGTCGCTGTCTCTGTCGGGTCGGCTGAGGACGCGCGGGTCGGCGGCATGGGGGTCCCCTCGGAGTGATGGCGCCTTTGGGTGCGGGGCGGCGTGCGGCGCGGTGCGGGCGCGCTCGGAGGCCGCCTCCGATATGTCAGTTCATTCACCGAACCAACGGGCGGGACCGACTGTAGCAGTAAGAGTTCAATGAATGAACCAAGCGGCGTACGCTGGTCCGCATGGCACTCGGCAAGGACTACGCGGGACAGCAGTGCGCCCTCGCCCGCGCTCTCGAACTGGTCGGCGAGCGGTGGACGCTGCTCGTGGTCCGCGACGTCTTCTACGGCGTCCGCCGCTTCAGCGACTTCCAGGCACACCTGGACATCCCGCGCGCCGTGCTCACCGCGCGCCTCGCGGCCCTGGTCGAGGCGGGCGTCCTGGAACGCCGCCGCTACCAGGACTCCCCACCGCGCGACGAGTACGACCTGACCGCCACCGGCCGCGCCCTCTGGCCCGCGGTCTTCGCACTCGCCCAATGGGCCCTCGAATTCGTTCCCTCCGCCGCGGGCGCACTGCGCGAGTTCGCCCACATTCCGTGCGACCGCGTCGTCGACAACACCGGCCAGTGCCCCGCATGCCGCCGCGTCGCCCCCGCCGACGAACTCGAAATGCGCCCCGGCCCCGGCATCCTGACCCAGACCCGGACCGACCCCGTGAGCCTCGCCCTTCGCACTCCCCACCGCCTGCTGGAGCCGCTGGACCTGTCCGCGGCCCCCAAACCCGCCTGAGCGGTCAGGGAACGTCGCCGCGCTCGGTCCAACCGCACACACCTACTCGTGCCCGCCTGTACGGCACCGCTCCGGCGCCGCCGGTCCGTGGACGCCAGGACTCCCGCGCGCGGCCGATTCCGGCCCGCTCATCCGCGCCCGCGTGCGGTCTGCGGTGCGGGCCGCGCCGCCGTTTGACCGGCCCCGCGCTGCGTGTTCGGCCGCAAGATCCCACCCACCACACCTTGCTGCGCTCCCGCCCGCCGGCGCCCGTCGGCGCCCGCGGGGCGCCCTCGGGCGCGTCCGTGCGGCCCCAGCCGGCGTCTCGCCTGCACCTCGCCCCGTGTCTTCCTCGCGCCCGCGGCCCGCCGCCCCTCCTGGCCTTCGTCCTCCGCGCCTCCTTCTGCTCACATGCGGTTGCGCCCCTCGCGCTCGGCGGGTTCCGCGTCCGGTGCGAAGCGCGCCGAGGTGGACTCAACGTCAGCACCCGGGCGCGTCTTGGAGCCAATAGGGTGTGCACCGGCTGCCCGCGCGATCGCGCGTGTGGGTGGAGAGGGTTCGGAGGGGACGTGGGTGTGAGGGCTGCGGGACTGCGGGCGTTCACCGCGGTCGGGGTGCTGGTCGCGCTGTATGTGGCGGTAGCCCTGCCATTCGTGGTCGTCGCCCTCGCCATCGGGATGATGGTGCGCGGCTTCGACCTGTTCTCCTCCGGCGAGGCCGTCATCGTGGCCGAGCTGGTGATCGCCCTGGTCGCCCTGGTCCTCGAACTCGCCGGACCGCGCCGCCTGCCCGCCGGGATCGCCGTCACGCCGCGCGACCAGCCCCGGTTGTGGGCCCTCGTACGGGCGACCGCGCGCGAACTCCAGGTTCCGGAGCCGGACGGCATCGTGCTGACCGGCGGCACCGTCGTCGGGCTCCGCGCGGTCCGCCGTCCCGGCATCACGCTGCACAAGCACCTGGTGCTCGGTTCCGCGGTCCCCACCTGCCTGACCGAGCCCCAGCTCCGCGCCGTCGTCGCGTCCGCGCTCGGCGGTCTGCGCCGCCGCCGGCCCCCGCTGCCCGACCAACTCGCGCTGCACGGGCTCGACATGGTGGCCGGTCTCGCGGAGGCCGCACGCGCCCGCGGAGCCGGCGGACTCGCGGACGCGGCCCAGCGCTTCTCCGCCCGCTACGAGGAGATTTGCGCCCCCGTCCTGGAACTCCAGGAGCGCACCGCCGACCGATTCGCGGCCGGCGTCTACGGCACCGACGCGATCGCCGACGGCCTCGACGCGCTGCGCCGCGTGCGGGTCGCCTGGGGCTGGTACCGGCGCGGCTACCTGAACGCCGGACTGGCGACCGGCGTACTGCCGCTCGATCCGCTCGGCGACTTCAAGGCCCTGCTCGCCGACCCGGTCCGCGCCGCCGCGCTCGACGAGCTCGCCGACGACGAGCCGCCGCGCACCCTCGTCACGCGGGCCGAGCGGCTGCGGGCCCGCCCGTTGCCGGGGACCGTCGCGCTGCGCGGCGGGGCGCAGGGTTTGGCGCTCGGCCTCGACGATCCGCGCCGGGTGGTGTCGCACCTGCACGCGTACCTGCTCGCCACGGACGACGACGGCATCGCCGGGAGCGGCGCGTTCGAGATGCTCGACGGCATGACGTCGCTCGACCGCGAGGCGTTTCTCCGGCAGGTGAGCGGCTACCGGGCGGCGTACCGTGCGTCCCGCCTGGCACCCGCCGCACGGCGTGCGGGGGCCGAACTCCCGGTCACCCTCGGCGGCGTGGTGGCGCTGCTCGTGGAGGGGCAGGGGGCCAAGCTGGCCCGCGAGCACGCCGAGGGCGGCACCGCGGAGACCGGCCCGGACAGCCCGGTGGTCTCCGCGCTCACCGCGCTCCTCGGCTGCGCGTGGGTCGACGCGGGCCGCGCGCGCTGGGACTTGACGTGGTCCGGCCACGACCGCGTGACCTCGTACGACGGCGCGCCGCTCGATCTTGCCGGGCTGGCCGCGCGGGCGATCGCCGGCCCGGAGGGCGGTCGCGAGCTGCGCTCCGCGCTCGCGGACGCGGGTGTGTCGCTCTACCACGAGGCCCGCATGCCGGCGTCGTTCCACGCCGCGTCGGAGCGCGAGACCGCCGTCGGGCACCGCTGACCTGCCGATGCAGTGCCAAGTAAGTGCCGATCAAGTGCCGATCAAGCCGCCGGTCAAGTGCCGATCGAGCGCGGATGAAGTGCCGTTGATCTTGCGCGTGGTGGCGGATCGCAGCGGCGGCGGCGCGGGGACTGGTCATCGCGGCCGCGCGAGAGGGATAGCCTGAAGTCGTGAGCATCCCGCAACAGCCCCGCGTGACGGTCGACGCACCCGCCGACAGCGCTGCGGAGGACGCAGTTGCCGTGGACGCATCAATCGGCGGCACCCAGGACACCGCGGCGGAGCACGCCGCCGACGACGCGGCCGTCGCCGTGCCCGGCGCGCGGACCGGGACCGGGACCGGGACCGCCGAGCAGGCACCTGTCCGCAAGGCGGCCAAGACCGCCAAGAGCGCTGCCGCAGCCGCCAAGAAGGCCGCCGTCAAGAAGACGGCCGCGAAGAAGACCGCGGCGAAGAAGGCGGGCGTGCGGGCGACGTCCACGAAGAAGGCCGCCGCCAAGAAGGCCCCCGACGGCCCCACCGACGCGGTCGAGCGCGAGTTGCGCGAAGCCGGCGCGCTCGTGGTCGCCGGTGTCGACGAGGTCGGACGCGGTGCCTGGGCGGGCCCGGTGGTCGTGGGCGCGGCGGTGTCGGCGCTCGGCGTACCGCCGCAGGGGCTCACGGACTCGAAGCTGCTGACCGCGCAGCGCCGCGAGGAGTTGGCGCCGCTGGTCGCGGAGTGGACCGTCGCGCACGCGTTCGGCGCGGCGTCGCACGAGGAGATCGACGCCCTCGGCATGACCGCCGCACTACGGCTGGCCGCGGTGCGCGCGTTGGAGGCGTTGCCGGTACGCCCCGACGCGGTTGTGCTCGACGGCAGCCACGACTTCCTCGGCGATCCGTGGCGCGTGCGTACTGTCGTCAAGGGCGACCGCGTGTGCGTCGGTGTCGCGGCTGCGTCGGTGCTGGCGAAGGTGTACCGGGACCGGCTGATGGCGGAACTGGGGCTGGACTACCCGGAGTTCGCGTTCGGCGACAATGCCGGGTATCCGTCGCCGGTGCACCAGGCGGCGTTGGAGCAGCAGGGGCCCACGCCGTACCACCGCATGTCGTGGGCGTACCTCGACAACCTGCCGCAATGGCGGCACCTGAAGCGTGTCCGCTCGGTGCTGGAGGACGCAGGTCAGACCGCCTTGGACTTCTGACGCGACATCAGACGCGGGATTTCCAGCGACATTCGCGACAGTTTGGTTGATGTCCCATCACGGTTCCGTGCACGGCGCACATGACACGGGAGCGGACGGTAAGTTGCCCGCGTGACTGCCTCGATACCTCCCGGCTGGTACGACGACCCCTCAGCATCCGGCATGGAGCGCTGGTGGGACGGCACCCAATGGACCGAATCCTCGCGCCCGCGCACCGACAGTTCCCCCGGTGTCCCGCCCGCGCCCGGCCACCCGTCGGCCCAACAGCCCGCCGGCTACCCCTCGGATCAGTTCCAACCGGGACAGATGCACAGCTCGGGGCCCGGGCAGGGGCCGAATTCCGGGCCGGGGCAGATGTACGGCCCGGGGCAGTTGTCCGCGCCCGGGCAGACGCCGTACCCGCCGTACGGCGCCTACCAGGGGCAGGGCGCGCCGAACCGGCGGAACCGGAACGTGGTCATCGCGATCGTGTCGGTGCTCGTGGTCGGCGGCCTGGTCGCGGCGCTGATCGTGCTGCTCGGCGGCGGTGACGACAGCAAGACGGCGACGTCGGGTACGCTCCTCGACCCGTCCACCGGTGTCTCGGTGCCGCGCATCAAGGACTGGGACGTCCCGAAGCCGCAGGGCGAGCCCACCCACCAGCGCAAGGACCGCGTGGCGTGCAACCCGGCGTCCGGCGGCCCCTCGGGCGGTCCGTCCGACGGGCCCTCGGACGCGCCGGGCGACTGCTTCCTCGGCGAGTCGTTCGTCGACACCACCGAGGCCAGCTCCTTCGAGAAGGCCATCACCGAGACGCAGGAGCAGTACGAAAGCCTCGACGGCGAGGGGTACCAGCTCCAGAACACCGAGAAGAACGAGCGCACCAAGGTCGACGGCAAGGAAGCGCACATCCTGGAGTACAAGGTGCGCGACCCGGCCGACCGCATCGTCTACGCGCAGTTCGTCATCATCGACGCACCGGTCGACCGCGAGTACCCGGTGCTCAGCACGATCGTCTACGACCTGCCCAACGCACCGGGCCGCGCCGTCTTCGACACCATCAGGAACGGCGCGAAGGTCGGCCAGCCGGTGCCCTCCGACAGCGCCTCCTGACCTCCGCCCGCGCAAACGGCAGTCCCCGGGCGCGCACTTCGGCGGCGCGCGGGCGAACCGGCGTATGGTTCGGTTTCACCCGCGCGCCGCTCCGGCCCGCGTGCGGGCCGCCGCGAACGGGTAATTTCCTGGGCTGAGGGGCCCGCGGGATTCCCGCACGCCGCCGGGGGGTGCCCCGCACCGCCCTCCGGTCGGCAGACCACCATTGGGGGGTGACCGTGCGTCTTGGGGACCGCCTGCAATGTCCGGGCTACGCCGTGGTGGGAGTGGAGANGCACGCCGCCGGGGGGTGCCCCGCACCGCCCTCCGGTCGGCAGACCACCATTGGGGGGTGACCGTGCGTCTTGGGGACCGCCTGCAATGTCCGGGCTACGCCGTGGTGGGAGTGGAGACCACCGGGCTGTCGCCGCACCGCCACCGCATCGTGGAGATCGCGGTCGCGCTGTGCGACCCGGACGGCCGGGTGACCGACTTCTTCACCACGCTGCTCAATCCGGACGGCCCGGTCGGGGACTTCCAGACCCACGGGTTGTTCGACGACGACATCGTCGACGCGCCCGGCTTCGGCGACATCGCCCCGTGGCTGGTCGGGCTGCTGCGGCAGCGCGTCGTCGTCGCCCACAACGCCCGCTTCGAGCTCGGCTTCCTGGAGCGCGAGTTCCAGCGCCGCAGGCACCCCTCCGTGCCCCCGCTGACCATGCTGTGCACGATGCGCGAGGCGCCCGAGTATGTGCCGGACGCGCCGCGCTTCTCGCTGATCGCGTGCTGCGAGACGGCGGCCGTGCCGGTCGACTCGGGGTACGGCGCCGCGGCCAAGGCCATGGGTGCCGCGCGGCTGCTGTCGTACTACCTGGAGCAGGGCGCGGGCGAGGCGCGGCACTGGCAGCAGGCGCGCACAGTTGCGGCGTCCCTCAACTGGCCGCGCCGCAAGGCCGGGGAGCCGCGCCCCTACACGCGCGACGACGCACACGCGGCGCGCCGCGCGCGGGAGGAAGCCGAGCAGGCGCGGCGCAGGGTGGCGGTCTCGTACCTGGAGAAGGCCCGCGCGTTCGGCCCGCCGACAGGTGTGGGCGAGGGGCCCGACAGCTACCTGGCGGTGCTCGACGCGGCGCTCGAAGACCGCGTGATCACCCCGGAGGAAGCCGCCGACCTGGCCGAACTGGCCGTGTCGCTGGGCATCTCCGAGGCCCAGCGCAAGGACCTCGACCGGCTGTACGTCACCACGCTCGCGGCCTCCATGGTCGCCGCCGGGCCGGTCATCGACCGCGAGGAGCGCGCGGACCTGACGCGCGTCGCGGCGCAGTTGGGCATCCCGCGGATCGCCCTCGACGACATCATCGGCATGGCCCGCGACACAGCCGCGGACCAGACGGCGTCCGCGCACGGCGCGTCCCGGATCCTGGCGCGCGGCCGGTCCCTTTTGCCGGGGCAGCACGTGCTGTTCCACGGGTATTTGGCGGTGACGCGCTCCGAGTTGGAGCAGCGCCTGGCCAGGGCCCGTCTCGAACTCGCGTCGGGCATCCACGACCGCGTGGATGTGCTCGTCGTCGCGGACCCTGACGAGTCGTCAGATCGCACGTACTGGGCGCGCCAGCGGGGCATCCGGGTGCTCATCGAGCCGGTGTTCCTGGCGCTGCTTGCGGACCTGGAACGGGAGCGAGGCTCGGCGGCGGACGCGGCGTCGCGCGTCGCGGCGGCCGGGGCGCTCGCGTACGCCGGGGCTTCAGGGGCCCAGGGGGCCGTCACAGGGCCGCCGCGCACAACCAGCGGGTTCCTGCTGCCCCGGCCGGGGAGTTCGGGCCACACGCCGCCGCACACGGCCGGGCCGCTGGTGCCGGGCCCGGG
>NZ_JBPKBH010000033.1:0-13820 GCF_051388915.1 Yinghuangia sp. YIM S09857
CCCGGAAGCTAAGCTCTTCAGCGCCGATGGTACTGCACTCGAAGGGGTGTGGGAGAGTAGGACGCCGCCGGAATTTACTTACAAGTAAGGGGTTCCACCGCTCGGTGGAACCCCTTACTTGCGTTTTCAGGTCCTTTTCCGTCCCCCCGGAATTTCCGGCGGCGCCGGCAGCATGCGCGCCGGGTACGCCGAGCCTCTGCCGGTGCGGGACAATGGGGGTCGCGGCCGTGGTGATCGGCCACATCCGTTCGATGATCCGAGGAGTCATACCCATGTCCAATCCCTCTGAGGGGCGACCGCATCGCCGTTCCGGTGGTTCGCAGAACTCGGGGGGTGCCGGTCGGCGCGGACCTGGTGGCGGCGGACGGTTCTCGGGTGGTGGCTCCGGCGGCGGCGAGCGTCGGCCGTACCGCAACGACGGCGGCGGTTCGCGTGAAGGCGGCGAGCGTCGCCCCTACCAGCCGCGGGACGACCGTGGCGGCAACGCGGGCCGAGACGACCGGCGTTCCTCCTCGTATGGGCAGCGTGACAGTGGGGACCGCCGTCCCCCGTCCAACCGCGAGGGTGGCGGTGGCGACCGTCGCCCTCCCTACAACCGCGATCGTGACGACCGACGGCCTTCGTATGGGGATCGTGACCGTCAGGGTGGCGGGGAGCGTCGTCCCTTCCAGCGGGACGCGCGTGACGACCGTGGGGGCGAGCGCCGCTCGTATCCGCCGCGCGACGACCGCCGGCCCTCATATGGGGACCGCGGGGGCGACCGCGACCGCCGTCCGTCCTACGGGGACCGGGGGGGCGATCGGGACCGCCGTCCGTCCTACGGGGAGCGCGGGGGCGACCGCGACCGGCGTCCGTCGTACGGCGACCGGGACCGTCAGGGTAGTGGCGGTGGCGAGCGTCGCTCGTACCCGCCGCGCGACGACCGGCGGCCTTCGTACGGGGAGCGCGGTGGCGACCGCGACCGGCGTCCGTCGTACGGCGACCGGGATCGTGATCGTGACCGTGGTCGTGGTGGCCAGGGCGGCGGAGATCGTGAGCGTCGTCCCTTCCAGCGGGACGCGCGTGACGACCGCGGCGGCGAACGCCGCTCGTTCCAGCAGCGCGATGACCGACGGCCTTCGTATGGGGATCGTGACCGTCAGGGTGGCGGGGAGCGTCGTTCTTTCCAGCGGGACGCGCGTGATGACCGTGGTGGCGAGCGTCGCTCGTACCCGCCGCGCGACGACCGCCGGCCTTCATATGGGGACCGCAGTGGCGACCGCGACCGGCGTCCGTCCTACGGGGAGCGCGGTGGCGACCGCGATCGGCGTCCGTCGTATGGCGACCGGGATCGTGATCGTGACCGTGGTCGTGGTGGCCAGGGCGGCGGAGACCGTGAGCGGCGTCCCTTCCAGCGGGACGCGCGTGACGACCGCGGCGGCGAACGCCGCTCGTACCCGCAGCGGGACGACCGGCGTCCGTCGTACGGGGAGCGCGGTGGCGACCGGGATCGGCGTCCGTCGTACGGGGACCGCGACCGACAAGGTGGTGGCGGCGACCGCGAGCGTCGTTCCTTCGACCGGGGCCGCGACGACCGTGGCGGCGAGCGTCGCTCGTTCCAGCCGCGGGACGACCGGCGGCCTTCGTACGGGGAGCGCGGGGGCGACCGCGACCGTCGTCCGTCGTACGGCGACCGCGACCGCGACCGCGACCGTGGGGGCGACCGCGGCAACCGTCGTCCGTTCCAGCACGACGAGCGTGAGCGCCGCGGCGACGGCGCGCCCGTCGACCGGCTGCCGATTCCGGCCGACGTCACCGGCGAGGAACTGGACGCCGGCGCGCGTCGCGAGCTGATGAGCCTGCCGAAGACGCTGGCCGACGACGTGGCGAGGAACCTGGTGATGACCGGGCGCCTCGTGGACGAGGACCCCGAGCAGGCGTACCGCTACTCGCGCGTGGCGCTGCGGCTCGCGTCGCGGGTGGCGGCGGTGCGTGAGGCGGCGGGGATCGCCGCGTACATGACGGGCCGTTACACGGAGGCGCTCTCCGAGCTGCGGGCGGCGCGGCGGATGACTGGTTCGGCGGAGCACTGGGCGGTCATGGCCGACTGCGAGCGCGGGTTGGGCCGTCCGGAGCGCGCGTTGCAGATGGCGGGTGCGCCCGAGGTCAAGGAGCTCGACAAGGCCGCGCAGATCGAGCTGCGCATCGTGGCTGCGGGCGCGCGTCGTGACATGGGACAGCTGGACGCGGCAGTCGTCACGTTGCAGGTGCCCGAGCTGAACGCGCAGGGGGCGAAGGAGTGGACGGCGCGGCTGCGGTACGCGTACGCCGATGCGCTCTTGGAGGTCGGACGCGAGGACGAGGCACGCGAGTGGTTCGCGCGCGCGGCGGACTCGGATGCCGATGGCTCGACGGGGGCAGCGCAGCGGCTCGCGGAGCTGGACGGGTTGGAGTTCGTCGACGCGTACGACCCGGAACTCGACGACGACGATGAGGAGATCGAGGAGATCGCCCCGGCGCGAGCTGCCGATCGCGACGAAGTCGAGCACGAAGAGGACGACGAGCACAAGGACGACGAGCACAAGGACGACGAGGACGGCCGAGAGGTCGACGTCTTCGCGGACGACGACCTGGACGATGACGACGACCTCACCGACGAGGACGCGGGCGACGACGCCGCCGTGGACGAGGCTGCCAAGCCGGACGACGAGGGCGACGCCGACAAGCGCGACTGACGCGGAACGCACGTCAGTCGGGTGAGAGCCGGCGTGCCTCGGAGGCAACGCCGAAAGTGCGGGCGGGGGGGGGGGGGGGGGGGGGGGGGGGGGGGGGGGGGNGAGGCTGCCAAGCCGGACGACGAGGGCGACGCCGACAAGCGCGACTGACGCGGAACGCACGTCAGTCGGGTGAGAGCCGGCGTGCCTCGGAGGCAACGCCGAAAGTGCGGGCGGGGCGGGCCGGTGCTGAGAAATCAGCACCGCCCCGCCCGCGCCGTCTCCCGTGATGATCACTTCACGGGCCGCAGCCGCGTCGTCCGCACCGATAGTTCACCATGATAACTAGCCCGGAAGTGACTGGGCGTCAGCCCCGTGGGGTCGGCACCCACGGGGTCGTCACCCGTGGGTCGGCCCCGTAAAGCAGTCCCATAGCTCAGGGCCGACGTCAGTCGAGGGCCAGGCTCCTCAGGACCAGACCGGTAGCCGGTTTGGGACCGAAGGAGGTGGATTTCCGGGGCATGCGGACGGACTGACGGGCCAGGTCGCGGACCACGGCTTCGCTCGTGGGGCGGAGGATCACGGCGCTGCCGTCGGTGCGCTGGGCTTCGCGTATGGCGGCGACGGCGTCGTGGTGGTAGGTGATGTGCGCCGGGTCGTCCGGTACGCGCCATACGTGGTCGAGCAGGGCCGCGTGCAGGATGGTCGCGTCCAGGCTGCGCCAGGCCGGAGGGCGGTCGTGCGGGACGGCGCGGCGGAGGAGTTCCGGGTCCGGGTCGGTGAGCAGGTGGAAGGTGCTGTCGCCGGTGAGGAGGTACGCCGGGCCCTCCGCGCGTTCGAGCGTCCACATCACCGACGGCCAGGGGTCCTCGACGCGGCGGGAGAGGAACGCGCCGGAGCCGGCCGGGCCGTGGGCGCGCAGTTCGTCCAGGACGCGCGGCACCGGCAGGCCGGGCAGCACGCGGTGGATGGCGCCGACCTGGAGCGGGTAGCGGGCCGTGTCGACGAGGAGGACGAGGCCGCGGTCCCACGCCCCCGCTCCGAGTCCGGCGGCGTGGGCGTCGTCGCGGAGGCGGCGGTAGCCGGCCCAGCGGTGGTGGCCGTCCGCGATGAGCGCCTGACGGGTCGCCAGGTCCGCGGCGATGCGGGCGAGTTCCGCGGGGTCGGTGATGGCCCACAGGCGGTGCTCGGTGCCGTCCGGTGTGCGGGTGTCGAGTAGCGGCGGGCCGATGGCCGCGGCCCGGTCGACGGCGTCGGAGGCAGGGCCGTCGCCGGTGTAGGCGAGCAGGATCGGCTCCGGGTTCGCCTGGGTGGCGCGCATGAGTTCGGTGCGGTCGGCGACGGGGCCGGGCATCACGTCCTCGTGCGGTAGCACGGCCGGGTTGCCGCCCGGGCCGTCGCCCAGCGAGAGGGCGCCGATCAGGCCGCGCTGGTGGGCGGTGGCGGTGATCTGCTCGTAGACGTACAGCGCGGGCTCGGGGTCGGGGCGCAGGACGCCGTCGGCGAGCCAGGTGCGCAGGGTCACGCCGGCGTGGGCGTACGGGCCCTCGTCGCCGCAGGCGTCGGCGCGCGGCAGGACGATGCGGACGATGTTGTGCGGTTCGGCGTCCTCGAGGAGGCCGATGCCGCCGGGCTCGATCACGTCGTACGGCGGTGAGGTGACGAGTGCGAGGTCGCCGACCTTGGCGGGGTCGTAGCGCAGCCCCCGGAATGGCGCGAGATCAAGCCCGTTCGTGTCGGCGTGGTCCATGACGGGCATGCTACGTCCATGATCGCGCGGGAGCGCCGGGTTCCCCGGCGGCCGCGGGTCGGGTTGTCGTGCGGGGGTCGCCGCCCGCGCGGCCGCCCCGGCGGCGTCGGGTGCGAAGGACGGGAGCGGACGATGACGGGTGGGCCGCAGGAGCAGTTCGGGGGCGGGGCGGGGGAGTCGCGCGGCGGTCCGGAATCGCCGTCCGGGGCGTCCGGGGGAGGCTCTCCGCAGGGGGATGTGTACGACTGGTACCGCCGCGGTCTGGACCTGCTCGACTCGGGCCATCCGGCCGCCGCGGCGCAGTTGCTGGCGCGGGCGGCGGGGGTGGCGCCGGAGTCGCGGAGCGTACGGGAGGCGCTGGCGCGTGCGCTGTTCGACGCGGGGCGCCACGCGGAGGCGTTGCGCGAGTTCAGGGTGGTCGCGGAGTCGGATCCGGCGGACGACTACGCGCAGTTCGGCTGGGGTCTGTCGGCGGCGCGGGTGGGTGACTTCGAGACCGCGGTGGAGCATTTGGCGCTGGCGGTGGCGATGCGTCCGGGGACCAAGCACTACCGTGTGGCGCTGACCCAGGCGCGGGCGACGCTGCGCGCGCGGGAGGGCGCACGCCGTTCCGGGGGGTCGGGCGGCGACGGGCGCGGTGCCGGGGATGCCGGCGACGCGGGCGGTGCCGGAGGCATCGGGAACACGAGGGACATCGGGGATGTCGGAGGGCGGTCGGCGTGAGCGGCGGGGTGGCGGCGGACGGCGGTGCGGTGGGGGGATCGGACCGTCCGGAAGCCGGGGCCGGGACTGACCAGGTCGCCGTTACGGACGCGCCGGTGGTCCCCGCCAAGGCGTACGACGTGGCCCTTCTCGACCTCGACGGCGTCGTCTACACCGGGCAGAAGGCCGTGCCGCACGCCTCCGACGCGCTCGCGCGGGCGCGCGAGATGGGGATGGCTCTGGCGTACGTCACCAACAACGCCTCGCGTACGCCGGAGGCGGTGGCCGCGCACCTGACCGAGATCGGTGTGCCCGCGGACCCGTCCGACGTGGTGACGTCGGCGCAGGCGGCGGCGCGGCTGGTGGCGGAACGGTTCCCGGCGGGGTCGCCGGTGCTGGCGGTGGGCGGCGAGGGGCTGGTCGCGGCGCTGCGCGAGCGCGGTCTGGTGCCGGTGTCGTCGGCGCAGGACGGTCCGGTGGCGGTGGTGCAGGGGTTCGCGCCGACGGTGGACTGGGCGCTGTTGGCGGAGGCGTCGTACGCGGTGGGCTCGGGCCTGCCCTGGTTCGCGTCCAACCTCGACCTGACGATCCCGACGGAGCGCGGCATCGCGCCGGGCAACGGGGCGCTGGTGGGTGTCGTGCGCGCGGCCACGGGCGCGGAGCCGGTCGCCGCCGGGAAGCCGGAACTGCCGTTGCACCGCGAGTCGATGCTGCGTACGGGGGCGAAGCGCCCGCTGGTGGTGGGTGACCGCCTGGACACCGACATCGAGGGCGCGGTGAACGGCGGCGTGGACAGCCTCCTCGTGATGACGGGTGTCACCGACGTCCCCCGACTCCTGGCCGCACCTCGCGGCCTGCGCCCGACGTACGTGGCCGCCGACCTGCGCGCGCTCCTGACCGAACTGCCGCGTCCGACCAGGGCGGAGGCGCCGAACGGGGCGTGGAGCTGCGGCGCTTGGAGGGCCCACGTCGACAACGGGCGCCTGTCCCTGGAGGGTGAGGGCGACCCCTGCAACGCCCTCCGCGCCGCCTCCGCCGCAGTGTGGGCCGCCGCCGACGCCCATGTCGCCGTGGACCTCGAACACGCCGCCAAGGCCGTGAATACTGCGACGGGCTGATCCCGCACCCGTCCACCACAAGTCGACACCGGTCGTTCAGGAGTACAGTGCCCGGCTCGTTGTTCCCCGCGTACTACCCGGACGTGATCCTTGAGGACGGCGATGAGGTTCGGGTCGAGGTGCGCCGCCTTGCAGACTTGACCGCCGAGGATTGGGCGATCCATGTGATCCGCGCCCAGATCGTCGAGTGGCCGTCGGTGCTGCGCGGCTTCGGGACGACGGACGCGGCGGTCCGGGCCCGGCAGCGCGAGACCGTCTCCGGCGACGTGTGGCCTTGCGTCGAGGTCCCGGTCGGGGACGCCACCGTGGCGGTCGTGTACCGGGACGACGGCGACGATTCGGGAGTGGACTACTTCTGCCGGCCGCCCGGCTATGCGAGGCCGTGCCGGATCGGCTCGGTCGAAGGCCATTGCCTGCTCCCGGCGCTGAGTTGGCCGGAGGTGCAGTACATCGTGGGCACGGCCTCGGACTATGCGGAACGAGCGGCTCTGACCGTGCTCCTCTTCCCGGCGTGTTGGGACAACGACACGGATGGCACCCAGGAGCAGACACTCGCCGCGGCGCTACGCGGTGTGGGGGCGCGGGGGGAGGTGGGGGAGTTGGCGGGGCAGCTCGGTCTCCGTGGGGGCGCGCGGTGGGTTCGTGATGCCGGCACCGGGGCGATGGTGTGCGACTCGGCGTACAGCCTGCGCAATCCCCTTTCGCCGTTTGCGCTTTCCGGGGGTGCGCTTCGCGCCGTGTCGGAGGCGTTGGCGCCTGGGCCCGGGGCAGTGGGCGCGTCGGCATAGACAGGCTTGGCCGCCGGCTCGGTTCGGCTCGGTTCTGGGTCAGATCAGCTTGCGGAGCGTCAGGAGATCTTTGAAGGACGCTTCCAGTTTGATGCGGCCGCGGGCCCAGGCGGAGGCGAAGTTGAGGTTGCCGTTGACGAGGGCGACCAGGTCGTCGCTGGAGGTCTCCAGACGGATCTGGGCTTTTTCGCGGGCGGGTTCGGTGGTGATGTCGTGCAGCGCGGCGTCGTGCAGGCGGCCGGAGAAGGTGGTGTCCAGGTCGGGGACGCGGCAGCTCAGGCTGCGGTCCAGGCGGGCGGCGCGGCCGAGGTCGCCGTCGGCGCCGCCGAGTTTGGCGGAGAGTTGTTCGAGCGCGATGCGGCATTCCTCGACGGTCGCCATATGTGCAGTGTTCCCTTCCGGTCCCGGCCCGCTGCCAGACCGTACCCCGGGTGCGGTACGCGTACCCCCGGTGCCCGATGTCCCCGATCGGCCCGCTGCGCACGGTCCGCGGGGCGGGGACGCGGTAGCGTCGGTGGCGAGAGGTCGATTGCGAGAGACCACGGCAGGAGTCGGGCGCGCCGCAACACGGCGTGCCGCGGCCCGGGTTCGTGCGGGAGGACCCGCGCGTGCCGCTGCCGGCCCGAGGGAGTTCAGGAGGCGCCGGATCATGCGTGACGCACTGCGCAGCTACTTGCAGATCGCGAGTGGCTTGACCGAGATGACCGTGCACAGGGTGACGGAGGCGGCCAAGCAGCTCGTGGAGAAGAGCGGCGTGGACCTCGATCACGTCCCGGCGCAGGTGGCGCAGCAGGCCCAGGCCGTGCCGCAGTACGTGCAGCAGGTCGCGGACGACCTGTTCGCGACCGGCAAGGCCAACCGGGACCTGCTGGTCGGGGTCGTGCGCAGCGAGGTCGACAAGGCGATGGGCCGTTTGCGGCCGTGGACGGACGACCTGCGGCGGGTCGAGGACGACCTGGCGCGTGCCGAGCGGCGGATCACCGAACTGGAGCACCGTTTGGCCGTGTTGTCGGCGCCGCCGCGGGCGACCCGGGGCCACGCGGTGCCGGTCGCGGACGCGGCCGAGGGCGAGGACGGCGAGGAGAAGCCGGTGCCGGTACGCAAGCCCGCCGCCCGCGCGTCGGCGTCGGCGGCGGTGAGTGCGGTGCCGGTCGACGACGAGGGCGAGGACGCTCCGTTCGCGCGCCGCGCGGTCACCCCGGCGAAGGCGGCCAAGCGGGCGGCCGCCAAGCGGGCCCCGGCGAAGACCGCGCCCGCGAAGACCGCCGCCGCGGGGAAAGCGGCCCCGGGCAAGACCGCCGCGCGTAAGACCGCCGCGGGCAAGACCGCCGCGGGCAACAAGGCGGCGGCCAAGGCCCCCGCGAAGAAGACGGCCGCAGCGGAGGGCACGGGCCCGGCGCGGAAGAAGGCGACCCCCGCGAAGCCCCCGGCCACGCCGAAGCCCCCGGCGGCCGAAGGCGGTTCGGAGGCGTAGGGGGCGGGGAGCTTGGCCAGGTCGTGCCTTCACGTCCGCGCCGAGCCCCCGACGCCGGGCCTTGACGGCCCTCCCAAGTGGCACGCTCCGCGCCCTGACGGCCCCCAAGACGCGGCGTTACGACCCTCGCGCGGCCCAAACCCCCGGCCGCACTGCGGACCGCGTCATGCGTGCATACCACCACGGAGCGCGGGCCATCCGACGGGAATGGGAAGACACGCCCCGGCGGCTGTGGTGCGGTGACTTCGCGGCGCCGTGGCCTTTGGTGTGTGGCGGCGCGAGTGGGTGGGGCGTTCGATTGGGTGCGGGGTTCCGGCACCTGGCGGCCGCCTCGCGGCGCTGAGGGCGCCGTGGGCTTTGGCGTGCGGCGGCCCGGTGCGCGGCGCGGGTGGGTGGGGCGGTGCGATTGGGTGCGGGGTTCCGGCACCTGGCGGCCGCCGCGCGGCGCTGAGGGCGCCGTGGCGCATGCTGCACGGGCGACGGTACGTGGGCGAGAGGTCCCGTACCGCCGCCTGTTTTCGTGCTTGCGGGTGGTTGCCTCAGCGGGCTGTGTCGGCGGGCGGGTAGGCGGCGGCGAACAGGTCGGGCAACCGGGCCACCAGGCGCATGTAGCGGCCGTCCTCGAACGCCACGTCGGGTTCGTTGGCGAGTTGTTGGGAGACCGGGCCGGTGATGAGGGCGGCCAGTAGGTCGAGGCCTTCCGGGGCGGCGGCGAGCGGGTGGAGTTCTCCGCGGTCGACGGCGGCGGCGACGAGGCCGCGCATGAGGTCGCGGATGTCGAGCGCCGGGGCGTACGCCTGCGGTGTCGGGGCGAATTTGGGGACGGGCCGCCAGAACAGCAGTTGCGACAGTGTCTGGTTGCGCATGATCCAGCGCGCTCCCGCGTCGAAGGCGGCGCCGATCGCGGCGAGGCCCGGTTCGGGGGCGCGGGCGGCGGCCGCGGCGACGGTGTCGCGGTATTGCTCCTGGCCGCGCTGGAAGAGCGCGTCGTACACGGCGTGCCGCGACGGGAAGTACTTGTAGAGCGACGGCGGCCGGATGCCCAGGTGGCGGGCGACGGCGGCGAGGCTGAGCCCCGCGACGCCTTCCTCGGCCATGAGGTCCAGCGCGATGTCGAGGATCTCTTCGCGCGTCTCGGCGCGTCGGCGGCTGCGTCGGTCCCCGACGGGTGCGGACGCGGGGTCGGACACGGGTGCGGGGGAGGCGGTCGCCGTGTCGTCGGGTGTCGGGGCCTCGCTGGCTGTCACGGGATCAGCGTATCGGTGTCGGACACCCGGATAGCATGGCTGTAGCTTTAGCTATAGGTATTAGCCATGCCGTTACGCGCACCGCCGTCGAGGGAGTACGCCGTGGACCGCAAGCGGACCCGCGAGACCACCGACCACCACACGCAGAGCAGCGCCGCCGGGCGGCAACCCGCCAACCCTGCGGACCCCGTCACCCCCGTCACCCCTGCCGCCCCCGCCGACCGCCCGCCCCGGCCCGCACCCGCCGCTTCCGTCGACCCCGTCCAGCCTGCCGCCCCCGTCCACCCCGTCGACCCCGCCGCCCGCGGCTGGATCGTCGTCGAGGGCGCCCGCGAGCACAACCTGAAGGACGTCTCGCTGCGCATCCCCAAAGGGCGGCTGACCGTGTTCACCGGCGTTTCCGGCTCGGGCAAGTCGTCGGTCGTGTTCGGCACCATCGCGGCCGAGGCGCAGCGGCAGCTCAACGAGACGTTCCCGGCGTTCATCCGCAACCGCCTCGGCAAGCGCGAGCGCCCGAAGGCGGCGCGCATCGAGAACCTGTCCGCGGCTGTGGTGGTCGACCAGCGGCCGGTCGGCGGGAACTCCCGTTCGACCGTCGGCACGATGACCGAGATGCAGTCGGTGCTGCGCGTGCTGTTCTCGCGGTTCGGTGCGCCTAGTGCGGGGTCGGCGACGGCGTACTCGTTCAACGACCCGCAGGGCATGTGCCCCGAGTGCGACGGCCTCGGCCGCACGATGCGCCTCGACGTCGACCTGCTGGTCGACCGCACCAGGTCGCTGAACGAAGGGGCCATCGACTTCCCGGCGTTCGCGGTCGGCAGCGCCGCGTGGCAGTTGTACGGCGACTCCGGGCTGTTCGACCCGGACAAGCCCGTCGGCGAGTTCACCCCCGAGGAGCGCGAACTGCTGCTGTACGGCGGCGGCTTCACCGTCGACCGCCCGGGCCGCCACGAGGTGTACCGCAACGAGTACCAGGGCGTTGCCGCCCGCTTCGAACGCCTGTACCTCAAGCGCGGCGAGGACGCGATCAGCGATCACAAGCGCGCCGCGGTCGAACGCGTGGTGCGCCGGCGGCCGTGCCCGGCGTGCGGGGGCGCGCGGCTCAATGCGGCCGCGCTCGCGTCCCGCATCGGCGGGCGGAACATCGCGGAGTGGTCGGCGCTGGAGATCGGCGACCTGATCCCGCTGCTGGAGGCGATCGACGCGCCGGTGGCGGCGGAGGTCGCGGCCGAGGCGCTGGCCGGCCTGCGCCGGATCGAGGCGGTCGGGCTGGGCTACCTGAGCCTCGACCGGGCCACGTCGACGCTGTCCGGCGGCGAGGGGCAGCGGCTGAAGACGGTACGGCACCTGGGGTCGAGCCTGACCGGGATCACGTACATCTTCGACGAGCCGACGGTCGGGCTGCACCCGCGCGACGTGCACCGGCTGGGCGACCTGATGCTGGAGCTGCGGGACAAGGGCAACACCGTGCTGGTGGTCGAGCACGACCGCGACGTGATCGCGCTGGCGGACCACGTCGTGGACATGGGGCCGGGGGCGGGGCGCCGCGGGGGCGAGGTCGTGTTCGAGGGCCCCGCGGGGGCGCTGGCGGGCGCGGAGACGCCGACCGGGCGGCGGCTGCGGCACGTGGCGGGGCTGAAGGAGGCGTACCGCACGCCGGGCGGGGTGCTGCGGGTGCGGGACGCGGCGCTGCACAACCTGCGCGAGGTGTCGGTGGACGTCCCGACGGGCGTGCTGTGCGCGGTGACCGGCGTGGCGGGCTCGGGCAAGAGCTCGCTGATGGCGGGCGCGCTGGTCGAGCAGCATCCGGACACAGTGGTCGTGGACCAGTCGGCGATCGCCGCGTCGCACCGTTCCACGCCGGCAAGTTACACGGGTGTGCTGGACGTGGTCCGCAGGCTGTTCGCGCGGGCGAACGGGGTGGGCGCGGCGCTGTTCAGCTTCAATTCGGCCGGCGCCTGCGAGAACTGCCGCGGCCGGGGGGTCGTGCGGACGGACCTGGCGTTCATGGACCCCGTGACGACCGTGTGCGAGGTGTGCGGCGGTACGCGTTACCGCGACGAGGCCCTGCGCCACACCCTCGGCGGCCGGACGATCGTCGACGTGCTGGGCATGACCGTCGAGGAGGCCGTCGGGTTCCTCGCCCGCCACGCCCGCCGCACCGAACAGCGGGCGGACGCGCGGGCCGCCGAGCCGCTGGCCCGCCTCGCGGACGTCGGCCTCGGCTACCTGACGCTCGGTCAGCCGCTGTCCACGCTCTCGGGCGGCGAGCGGCAGCGCCTCAAACTGGCGGACCGGCTCGGCGAGTCGGGACGGGTGTACGTGTTCGACGAGCCGACGACGGGCCTGCACATGGCCGACGTCGACGTGCTGCTCGCGCTCATGGACCGGCTGGTCGACGCGGGCAACACGGTGATCGCCGTCGAGCACGACCTCGACGTGGTGAAGCACGCCGACTGGGTGATCGACGTCGGCCCCGAGGCCGGGCGCCGCGGCGGCACGGTCGTGTTCGAGGGCACGCCGCGCGCGCTCGCGGACGCCGACACGCACACCGCGCACTACCTCCGCCGGGACTTGGCCGCCGCTTCCGCGCTCCGCGCCGCGTGATGGCGTTGACTGGGTGCCGAGGGGCGGCACGGTCCGGTGGCCGCCCGGGCGCGGAGGCGAGGCGGTTGTGGCTGTTCGGTGGACGTTGACGGTCGACTGCGCGGATCCCCGGGGGCTGGCGGAGTTCTGGGCGACGGCGCTCGGGTACGTGCCGCGGCCCGCGCCGCCGGGTTTCGCGACCTGGGAGGAGTGGTTGCGGCACCACGGGGTGCCGGAGGAGGAGTGGGGCGACGGGGCGTACCTGGTCGACCCGGACGGCGTGGGGCCGACCATCTCGTTCCTCAAGGTCCCGGAGGGCAAGGTCGCCAAGAACCGCATGCACCTGGACATCCAGGCGGGCGGCGGGCGCGAGGTTCCGTGGGACGAGCGGATGCCGCGCGTGGTCGCGGCGGTCGAGCGCCTGACGGCGGCGGGTGCGGCGGTGCTGCGCGAGGATGCGCCGGACGGGAGGCTGGACCACGTGGTGATGGCGGATCCGGAGGGGAACGAGTTCTGCGTCGTGTGACGCGCGGGCACGCGGCGCGGGCGGTGGCGCGCGGTGGAGGCGGGGCGTGTCGGAGCCGGGCGTACGCGATGCGGGGGCGTCAGGTGCGACGCTGGGACCCGGTGGTTCCCGGGCGGGTGTCGTGGACCCGGGGTGGATGCGGTTGCTAAGGATTGCGTGTGGACAACGTGTGGGACGTGGCACCGAGGACGGATCGTGGCGAGGTCGCGGACGCGGCCGAGGCGACGGGAGCCGAGCACGCCGGGGTCGAGCAGCTTGCCGGGGCCGAAGTCGAGGCCGAGGCCGAACCCGAGCCGACGCCGCTCGGCCTGGACGCCCCCGAGCCGTCCGGCGACGCCTCGGTGGACCGGGCGGTGCGCCGGTTGACGCAGGTGGATGTCCTGCCGACCGAGCTGCATGGTGAGGTGTACGAAGATGTGCACCGGGAGTTGCGCGAGGTCCTGGCGGGTCTGGACCGCTGAGCCGGGGCGATCGCGACCCCGGCGGGCGGCCGCGCGGGACAGGGCGGGCCGCCGGACAGGGCAGAGCACGGGACAAGGCGGGCAAGGACACGTGGCGGCACGACGCAGGCTCGACGCCGAGCTGGTGCGCAGGGGTTTGGCGCGCTCCCGGGAGCACGCCGGGGAGTTGATCGCGGCGGGCCGGGTGTCGGTCGGCGGCGCGACCGCGGCCAAGGCGGCGACGCAGGTCGAGACGAGCGCGGCCGTGGTGGTCGCGCGGGACGACGACGACCCGGACTACGCCTCGCGCGGCGGGCACAAGCTGGCCGGGGCGCTGGCGTCGTTCGTGCCGCGCGGGCTGGTGGTGGAGGGGCGCCGCTGCATCGACGCGGGGGCGTCGACGGGCGGCTTCACCGACGTGCTGCTGCGGGCCGGCGCCGGTCACGTGGTGGCGGTGGACGTCGGGTACGGGCAGCTCGCGTGGTCGCTGCGCAGC
>NZ_JBPKBH010000033.1:13959-64424 GCF_051388915.1 Yinghuangia sp. YIM S09857
CGCGTGACGGTGCGGGACCGTACGAACGTCCGGGAGCTGACGCCGGATCAGGTGGGGGAACCGGCGGGGCTGGTGGTCGGCGACCTGTCGTTCATCTCGCTGGGCCTGGTGCTGCCGGCGCTGGTGCGCTGCTCGGCGCCGGACGCGGACCTGGTGCTGATGGTCAAGCCGCAGTTCGAGGTCGGCCGGGAGCGGCTCGGCGCGGGCGGGGTGGTCCGTGACCCCGCGTTGCGCGCGGAGGCGGTGCGCACGGTCGCCGCACAGGCCGCGGCCCTGGGCCTGGGCGCGCTCGGCGTGGTCGCCAGCCCCCTGCCTGGCCCCTCGGGCAACGTCGAGTACTTCCTGTGGATGCGCCGGGGCGCGCCGGACCTGGACCCGGCGGAAGTCGACCGCGCCGTCGCCGAGGGCCCCCGGTAGCCCCGATGCCCCGACCGCGCCGTCTCTCGCAGCCCGCGTCGGCAGAGCCCGACGCCGGCCGACCCTCTGGACCCCACCCTGCGCGCCCCGCCCCGGGCGGTGCGCCGCGCCTCGTGCGCCGGAGTGCGTCCCAGGGCGCCCGGCCGCCGCGGGATGACGGGGGTACGCGATACGGTCGGCCGATGCGGGTGTTCAGGGCAGCCGGGCCTCGACGGCCCTCCCAAACTCCTGGGGCGTGCCTGGTGGCGCTTCGGGAGGCCGTTCATATTGGGGTAGACGACATTCGGGAACACGGGCACGCGGGCGGTCGGAGAGCCGGTCGGCGGGACGGGCGGGCGATGGCATGACCGGGCGTACTGTCCTTGTGGTCGCGCATACCGGGCGGCCCGCCGCGCTCCGCAGCGCGCGCCTGGTGGTCGACCGGCTGGTCGACGCCGGGGTCGTCGTGCGCGTGCTGGAGTCCGAGGCCGAGGAGCTGGCGCTGCCCGGCATCGAGGTGGTGCCCGCGGAGCCGGGCGCCGCGAAGGGCTGCGAGCTGGCGATCGTGCTGGGCGGCGACGGGACTCTGCTGCGCGGCGCCGAGCTGGTGCGGGACGCGGGTGTGCCGATGCTCGGGGTGAACCTGGGCCGGGTCGGCTTCCTGGCGGAGGCGGAGCGCGAGGACCTGGGCGAGGTGGTCGAGCGGGTGGTGCGCCAGGACTACGACGTCGAGGAGCGCATGACGCTGGACGTCGTGGTGCGCACCAACGGCGATGTGGTGCACACGAACTGGGCGCTGAACGAGGCCGCGGTGGAGAAGGCCTCGCGGGAGCGCATGCTGGAACTGGTCACCGAGGTCGACGGGCGTCCGCTGTCCCGGTGGGGCGGCGACGGGGTGGTGTACGCGACGCCGACCGGTTCGACGGCGTACGCGTTCTCGGCCGGCGGCCCCGTGGTGTGGCCGGAGGTCGAGGCGCTGCTGATGGTGCCGATCAGCGCGCACGCGCTGTTCGCGAAGCCGCTGGTGGTGTCGCCGCGGTCGGTGCTCGCGGTGGAGGTGCTGCCGGAGACGCCGAACGGCGTGCTGTGGTGCGACGGGCGCCGCACGGTGGACCTGCCGCCGGGGGCGCGTGTTGAGGTGCGCAGGGGCGCGGTGCCGGTGCGGTTGGCGCGCCTGCACGAGGCGCCGTTCACGAACCGGCTGGTGGCGAAGTTCGCGCTGCCGGTGCGCGGGTGGCGCGGGGGGCCGCACGATACCCCCGACGCCGCGGATGTGTCGGAGAGCCCGGATGTTTCCCCGGACGTCGCCGTCCGGGGGGCCGAGAACCCGTAGGGTCGTCGCCGTGCTGGAAGAGATGCGCATACAGGGCCTCGGCGTGATCGAGGACGCCGTCGTCGAACTGGCCTCGGGTTTCACTGTCGTGACCGGTGAGACCGGGGCCGGCAAGACCATGGTCGTCACCGGTCTCGGGCTGCTGTTCGGCGGCCGCGCCGACGCGGGGCTGGTCCGTACCGGCCGGGGGCGTGCCGTGGTGGAGGGCCGGGTGCGGCTGGCGCCGGACGCGCCCGCCGCGGTGCGGGCCGCCGATGCCGGGGCGGAGCTGGACGAGGACGCGCTGCTGCTGAGCCGCACGGTCTCGGCCGAGGGCCGCAGCAGGGCGCACGTGGGCGGCCGTTCGGCCCCGGTGGGGCTGTTGTCCGACCTGGCCGAGGAACTGATCGCGGTGCACGGCCAGACCGATCAGCAGCGGCTGCTGCGCCCGTCCCGGCAGCGCGCGTCGCTGGACCGGTACGCGGGGGAGTCGGTGGCGAAGCCGCTGGCGTCGTATGCCCGGGTGCACAAGCGGCTGCGGGCGGTCGGCGCCGAGTTGGAGACGATCACGACGCGGGCGCGCGAGCGGGCGCAGGAGGCGGACCTGCTGCGGTTCGGCCTGGGCGAGATCGAGCAGTTGGCGCCGCAGCCGGGTGAGGACGCGGCGCTGGCGGCCGAGACGGAGCGTCTGGGGCACGCGGACGCGCTGCGTACCGCGGCGACGACGGCGCACCAGGCGTTGCTGGGCGATCCGGAGTCGGTGGTCGAGGGCGCCGACGCGGGTGCCCTGATCGGTGCGGCGCGCCGCGCGGTCGAGGCGGTCGCGGAGCACGATCCGGCGCTGGCGGCGCTCGCGGAGCGGTTGAACGAGGTCGGCTACCTGGTGGCGGACGTCGCGACCGAGCTGGCGTCGTATGCGGCCGGGGTGGACGCCGACCCGGTGCGCCTGGCGGTGGCCGAGGAGCGGCGGGCCGCGCTGACCGGGCTGACCCGCAAGTACGGTGCGGACGTCGCCGAGGTGCTGGCGTGGGCCGAGCGGTCCGCGGTGCGGCTCGCGGAGCTGGACGGCGACGACGACCGGGTGGACGAGCTGGCGGCCGAGCGGGACGCGCTGCGCGCCGAGCTGGCCGAGTTGGCGGCGGAGGTGTCGCAGGCCCGCACGGCGGCCGCGGACCGGTTCGCGGAGGCGGTGACGGGCGAGCTGGCGGCGCTGGCGATGCCGCACGCGCGGGTGACGGTCGCGGTCACCGGGGTCGACGACCCGGAGGGGCTGCCGGTGGGCGGGCGGACGCTCGCGTACGGGCCGACCGGCGTGGACGAGGTGGAGTTGCAGTTGGCCCCGCACCCGGGGGCGCCGCCGCGGGCGCTGAACAAGGGCGCGTCGGGCGGTGAGCTGAGCCGCGTGATGCTGGCGGTCGAGGTGGTGTTCGCGGGGGCCGACCCGGTGCCGACGTTCGTCTTCGACGAGGTGGACGCGGGGGTCGGCGGCAAGGCGGCGGTCGAGGTCGGTCGGCGCCTGGCGATGCTGGCGCGCAATGCGCAGGTGATCGTGGTGACGCACCTGCCGCAGGTGGCGGCGTTCGCGGACCGGCACCTGGTGGTGGAGAAGTCGAACGACGGCACCGTGACGCGGTCGGGTGTGGTGGCGTTGGACGACGAGGCGCGCGTCCGCGAGCTGTCGCGGATGCTGGCCGGCCTGGAGGACTCCGAGCTGGGCCGGGCGCACGCCGAGGAGTTGTTGGAGACCGCCGAGTCGGCGAAGCGGCGGCCGGCGAAGCAGGCGGGCGGCAAGGGGCGGCGCGCGTAGCGCGGGCGTCCCGCGGATTCCGGCGTGCCTCCCGGCTTTTTCCCGGGCCCTGGTGGGTCGGGCGTTTTGTCGGGGTTGCCGCACTCGGGGTCGGCGGTTCCCTCCGGGCGGTCACGAGGCCATAACGGCTTGGGTACGGCCGTGCACCGGGCGTTCGCGCACCGTGTGAAGGCCGCCATAGGTGCGGTCGGTACCCGCCTGACCAGGACACTTCGCATGGCAGGATGACCGCGATGAGGATTCCCGTGCTGCGCCGACGCCGCGAGCCCGATTACGAGGGCATCGCGGGTCCCGCACGGCTGGACCGCCGTACCAAGAACCTCACCAAGCGGCTGCACCCGGGCGACATCGCGGTCATCGACCACGTGGACCTGGACCGGGTGGCGGCGGAGGCGCTGATCGCCTGCCGCCCGTCGGCGGTGGTGAACGCGTCGGCGTCCATCAGCGGGCGCTACCCCAACCTCGGCCCCGAGCTGATCGTCGAGGCGGGCATCCCGCTGTTGGACGCGGTCGGGACCGGCGTCATCGGGCGGCTGCCCGAGGGCGAGTGGGTGCACATCGAGGACGACATCCTCTACCGCGGCGACAAGCCGATAGCGGTCGGCACGATGCTCGACAAGGAGTCGGTGCGCGCCGCGATGGAGGAGGCCCGGGCCGGGCTGTCCGAGCAGATCGAGGCGTTCGCGGCGAACACGCTGGAGTACATCCGCGAGGAGCGCGACCTGCTGCTCGACGGCGTGGGCGTGCCGCCGATCCGGACGCGGATGGACGGGCGGCAGGTCCTGATCGTGGTGCGCGGCTACCACTACCGCGAGGACATCGCGGCGCTGCGGCCGTACATCCGCGAGTACCGGCCGGTGATGATAGGCGTCGACGGCGGCGCGGACGCGCTGCTGGAGGCGGGGTACCGGCCGCACATCATCATCGGCGACCTGGACTCGGTGTCCGACGAGGCGCTGCGGTCGGGGGCGGAGATCGTGGTGCACGCGTACCGCGACGGGCGCGCCCCGGGCATGGAGCGGCTGCGCGAACTGGGGCTGGACGGCGTGCCGTTCCCGGCGACCGGCACGAGCGAGGACATCGCGATGCTGCTCGCCGACGACAAGGGGGCCAACCTGATCGTCGCGGTCGGCACGCACGCGACACTGGTGGAGTTCCTGGACAAGGGCCGTGCGGGCATGGCCAGTACGTTCCTGACCCGCCTGCGGGTCGGCGGCAAGCTCGTGGACGCCAAGGGCGTCAGCCGTCTGTACCGCAGCCGCATCTCGACGACGTCCCTGCTCCTGATGACGCTCGCCGCGTTGACCACGATCGCGGTGACCATCCGGGTCAGTCCGCTGGGACAGGCGTACTACCACGTCTACCAGGCGTACTGGGACTCGTTTGTCTTCTGGCTGCAAGGAATCTTCGGTTGATCGACTTTCGGTACCACGTCGTTTCCATCATCGCGGTGTTCCTGGCGCTGTCGGTGGGCCTCGTGCTGGGCAGTTCGTTCCTCGCGGACTTCGCGAAGGAGGACCTGAACAGCAAGATCGACGGCATCGCGGACGAGCGGGACGCGGAACGCGCGGAGAACAAGGCGCTGGCCGCGGAGATCGGCAAGCTCGACTCCTACATCGCCACGACCAAGCCCGAGCTGGTCGCCGACAAGCTCAAGGGCCGGTCGGTCGTGCTGGTGAACCTGCCGGACGCGGACACCGACGTCACCAGCGCGACCGCGAAGACGCTGGAGGAGTCCGGCGCGACGGTCACCGGCACGGTGTCGCTCAGGTCGAACTGGGTCGACCCGACCAAGGAGGCCGCGCTCGGCGACGCGGTCGACTCGGCCGTCACCGGCGCCACGGCCCACGACCGCGCGGCGGCGGCGCTGGCGTCCGCGCTGGTGAAGAAGACGAACGGGTCCACCTCGCCGACGAATCCGGGCGGCGCGACGCCGACCCCCGGGGCGACCGCCACGCCTCCCGCCGACCCGGGGTCGAGCCCGCCGCCGTCCGGCAGCGCGCCGACCGACGGGGCCACGACGCCGAACCCGGGCGCGACCTCGTCCCCGTCGCCGTCCGGCGGCGCCACCACCACGCCCGGCACCTCCGGCTCGTCCGGCGGCCGGGAGTCCGCGCTGGCCACGCTGAACCGCCTCAAGAGCGCCGGGTTCATCGAGATCAAGGGCAACCCCGAGAAGGGCGCCACGCTCGCGGTGGTGGTGGCGGCGTCCGGCCCGGTCAAGGCGACCGATCCGGCGCGCGCCAACTCCGTGTACCTCGGACTGTCGCGCACCCTGGACGCCGCCGACGACGGTACGGTCTTGGCCGGGGACGCCGCGTCCGCGCAGGACGGCGGCACCGTCTTCGCCCTGCGTCGTGACGAGCGGGCGATCAAGTCGGTGTCGACGGTCGACGCCGCCGACACGAACGCGGGCCAGGTCTCTGTCGACTGGGCCCTCGTGATGGAGGCGGAGACCGGGCGTGCCGGGCAGTACGGCCTGACCGGCCCGGACGGCTGGCTCCCCGAACTGCCGGAGAAGAAGCCCGAGAAGACCGGGGACCCGGGGAAGACGGAGAACACGTCGTGAGTTCGGCTCGGCGCGCGGTGCGGACCGCGCTGGTCGCGGGTACCGCGGCCCGCTTCGCGTACACCATGCTCAACCGCTTCACGCCCGGCGAGGCCGCGCTGTGGGAGCGGCGCAACCACCGCGGCGAGGTCGTGACGCTGGTCGAGGGCCCGGCGTGCGCACTGGGTGCCGCGCTGGCCGCGGCGACCGCGCCGGGGGTGCCGTCGCGGCACCGTGCGGCGGCCGCGCTGGCGACGGTGGGCGCGGCCGGTTTCGGGACGTACGACGACATGCTCGGCGCGACGGACAAGCGCGGCTTCAAGGGGCACATCGGTGCACTCGCCAAGGGCGAGGTCACCAGCGGCATGGTCAAGGTGCTGGGTATCGGCGCGACCGGCCTGGCGGCCGGGGCGCTGGTGCAGCGCAAACCGGTCGACAAAGTGCTGGCCGGGCTGGTGATCGCGGGCGGGGCGAACGTCGTCAACCTGTTCGACCTGCGGCCGGGCCGGGCCGCGAAGGTGACGCTGATGGCGGGTGCGCTCCCGGTGCTGCGCGGGTCGCGGCTGGCCGCGGCCCCGGTCGGGGCGGCAGCGGCGCTGCTGCCGGAGGACCTGGACGAGAAGGCGATGCTGGGCGACGCGGGCGCGAACGCGCTCGGCGCGGCCCTCGGCGTCGCCGCGGCGGCGGGCGCCTCGCGGCGCGGCCTGGTGGTGCGGGCCGCGGTGCTGGCCGGGCTGACGCTGGCGAGCGAGAAGGTCAGCTTCACCAAGGTCATCGCGAAGACGCCGTGGCTGCACAAGGTCGACATGCTGGGCCGCCGCCCGGTGGCGCCGCCGCGCCCGGCCCCGGTCGCCGCCGATCCGGCCGAACAGCCGGTGGCGTCGTAGGCCCCATGCCGGCAAGTCCGATCACCGGGCGGCACCTGCGGACGGCCGAGTCCACCGAACGCCCCTTGTGTGTCCCCGCGGTGGCCACGAACCCTCACCGGTTCCCACAGCCTGGCACCCCGCCTCGCGGCGTTGCAGGACCCCGCGAGTACGACCGGGTACGAGCTCGCCGGGCGATGCATTGCAGCGAACGACGAGAACCGGCGAACCTCTGCGGCCAAGGCACCGAACCCCTGGACCCGGGGCCGCGTGCCTGCGATGAAAGTCGCGCCGTGGCGGTCACTTCGGACCGGGCACCATGCCGAGTGCGCGTGCCCGGCGGCTCCGCCGGGTGGCCCTGGTGACGCCGGGAACGGGGCGACCCGACTCGGACGGCCACGGCACCCCGTCCCTCTCCCACACGACCCCGGCACCGCACCCCCGCAAGCGGCGGCTCGCCCGCGGGCTCGCCGGGGCCGCCGTGCTCATCGCGGTCCTGACCGTGCTGGCCCGGCTGGCCGGGTTCGGGCGGCAGATCGTCTTCAACGCGGCTGTCGGGCAGACGGCCGTGGGCGACGCGTACACGACCGCCAACTACGTCCCGAACATCGTCTTCGACATCGTCGCGGGCGGCGCGCTCGCGAGCCTGGTCGTGCCGCTGCTCGCGGGGCCCATCGCGCGCGGGCACGCCGACGAGACGCGGCGCACCGCGTCCGCGCTGCTGACCTGGACCGTCCTGATCCTGGTCCCGGTCACGGCCGCCGGGATGGCGCTCGCCCGGCCGCTGATGGAACTCCTGCTGCGCGACAAGGCCGACGACCCCGGCACGCTCGACCTCGCGAGCGGGCTGCTGCTGGCGTTCATGCCGCAGATCCTGCTGTACGGCCTGGCAGTCGTGTCCGCGGGCATCCTCCAGGCGCACCGGCGCTTCACCGCCGCCGCCGTCGCCCCGCTCGTGTCGAGCCTCGTCGTGGCCGCCGCCTACGTCGTCTTCGCGGCCGGGTACGACGGCGACGGCCAGGACCCGGGCGGCGTCCCGCGCGGCAGCGAACTCGTCCTCGGGCTCGGCACCACCGCGGGCGTCCTCGCGCTGGCACTGTGCACACTGGTCCCGCTGCGCGGCACCGGCGTCCGGCTGCGGCCGACGCTGCGCTTCCCGGACGGCGTCGCGCGCCGTGCCCGGCTCCTCGCGCTCGCCGGGGTCGCGACGCTCGTCGCGCAGCAACTCGCCACCGTCACCGTGCTGATGCTCGTCAACGCGCACGGGCCGGACGGCGGCGCGGTGACGTACCAGAACGCGTGGATGCTCTACTCGCTGCCGTACGCGATCCTCGCCGTGCCGATCGCCACCAGCGCCTTCCCGCGCCTGAGCGCCGCCGCGCACTCCGGCGACCACGGCTCGTTCGCGGCCACCGCCGCCGCGACGACGCGCGCGGTGCTGCTCGTGTCGTTCGCAGGCGCGGCGGTGCTGGCCGCCGCGGCCTATCCGATCGGTGCGTTCTTCGCCCGGCTGGGCGACGGCGGGACGGACCCGGTCGTCCTGGCCCGCGCGCTGGTCGCGTTCGCGCCCGGGCTCGCGGGGTACGGCCTCGTCGCGCACCTCGGCCGCGCCCTGTACGCGCGCGGCCACGGACGCGCCTCTGCGGGAGCCGTGGTGCTGGGCTGGGCCGCGGTCATCGCCGCCGACCTGGCGCTCGTGCCCAACGTCCCCGCCGACTGGACGGTGGCGGCGCTGGGCCTGGGCAACACGGTCGGCATGACCGTGGCGGGCCTGCTGCTGGTGGCCGCGACCGCGCGCACCGCCGGACGCGCCGCCCTGCACGGCGTGCCGCGCGCCGCCTGCGCCGGACTGCTCGCGGCGGCCGCGGGCGGGGCCGCCGGGGCGGCGCTCGCGGCCGCGGCGGGAACGGGCGGTACCGCACGGACGTTGATCATGGGGACCGCGGCCGCAATAGTGGGCCTGGCGGTTTTCGCCGCGTCGGCGTACGCGTCGGCGGGGGAGGACTTCCGCGCGCTGCTCCGGCGCCGGGGCGGGCGCGCGGGCGCCTCCGGCACGGACGTCCGAGACACGAAGGAGAACCGTGGCTGACGGTACGCCGCAGGAACGCGCCAGCAAGCCCGCACGCCTGCGGGCCGTCCTGGTCCTGGCCACCGCCGTGGGCGGGGCGGGGGCGCACGTGCGTTCGCTGGCCGAGGGCCTCGTCGCGCGCGGCGTCGCGGTCACCGTCGCCGGGCCCGCCTCGGTCGAGGAGCACTTCGGCTTCACCGCGACCGGTGCGCGTTTCGCGGAGGTGGCGATCTCCACGGCGCCGCGGCCGGCCGACGTGGCCGCCGTGCGGGCGCTGCGTGAGGCGTGCGCGGGGGCGCACGTCGTGCACGCCCACGGGCTGCGCGCCGGGCTGGTCGCCGGTGCGGCGGTGGGGCGGCAGCGCCCGGGCCGCCGCCCGCTCGTCCTCACGCTGCACAACGCGGTCCTCGCGACGGGGCCCAAGGGGGCGCTGACCCGGATGATGGAGGGCCGCGCGGTGCGGGCCGCCGACGTCGTCCTCGGCGCGTCCGCGGACCTGGTCGACCGCGCCCGCAAGGTCGGTGCCGCGGACGCGCGCCTCGGCCCGGTCGGCGCGCCGCAGTTGCCGCCGCCGGGCCGCGAGCGTGCCGCCGTCCGGGCCGAACTCACCAGCGCCGACCGGCCGATCGTCCTCACCGTCGGCCGCCTCGCCCCGCAGAAGGCCTACCCGGTCCTCCTCGACGCCGCGCGGGACTGGAAGCGCCTCGACCCCGTGCCGCTGCTCGTGGTCGCGGGCGACGGCCCGCTGCTGGACGAGCTCCGGACGCGCATCGACGCCGACCACCTGCCGGTACGCCTGCTCGGCCACCGCTCCGACGTGGCCGACCTGTTCACCGCCGCGGACATCGCGGTGCTGGCCAGCGAGTGGGAGGCGCGCTCGCTCTTCGCCCAGGAGGCGCTGCGCGTCGGCGTCCCGCTCGTCGCCACCTCCGTCGGCGGCACCCCCGAACTCGTCGGCGACGCCGCGGTCCTGGTGCCGTACGGCGACGCTCCCGCACTCGCCGCCGCCGTCGCCGACCTCCTCGACGACCACCGCAAGCGCGAACTCCTCACCGAACTGGGCCGCCAGCAGGCCGAGACCTGGCCCGACGAACGCGCCACCGTCGAACAGGTCCTCAGCATCTACGAGGAACTCGGGCCCCTCTGACGGGTTTTGCGCCTGTTCCTGCCGCGTATTCGTGCCAGAGGGGCCCGATAAGCGAAACGATCTCCTACACCTGGCGCGGGCCCGCCGCCGACGCCGAGATGCCGGACCTGGTCCGGTCGCACGGCGGCAACGCCGTCCCCGGCTGGCGGGACCGGACCCGCCCCCACGGCCTCGGATGGGTGGCGGCCCGCGCGGCGGCATGGCTGCACGTCGAATTCGAGCCCGGACTACGCGACTTCCGCTTCGCGGCCTGCGGCCTCCGACGGACGCGGGCTGATCCGCCATCCACCGGAAGGGTGACGCCGCCACCGTGGTGTCCGCCGTCCGGCCGCCTGCCGTCGGGGACGCGTCCGGCCGCACCGCCAGTAGCATGCCGCGCCATGGACTCGCGTAATTCCGGGCGCTTCGTCGTCGCAGGTGTGGCGGCGGCCCTGCTGCTGGTCGTCGCCTTCGGCAACCAGTGGCTGTGGGAAGACCTGTTGGGCAAGGACCTCGCGGACGACGACTCCGCCTCGCACGTGCTCATGTGGCTGAACACGCCGCACTGGATCGTGGACCGGAGCGGCCCGTTCGCGAGGTTCGAGGCGGCGGACGTCACCGGCTGCCTGGTCGGCGTCGCGGCGCTGCTGGGCACCGTCGCCGTAGTCCTCCTCTCGGCCACGCGGCGTCGGGATTTCAACCCGCTGATCTCGGGGTGGTTCTCGCTCGTGGCGGGCGGCGCGGCGTACTGCGTGTCGAACTACCTGGTGTCCGGAATGCCCGGTGGTACAGGGGCCGGTGCGTCCTCGGACGACCGAACCCTCGCGGCGGGCCTGGACGTCATCGCCGCGGGCGCCGGATACGGCCTGCTCGCGGGCTGGTTCGTCGGCATCGTCGCCGCCTTCGCCGCGGCGGGCGGCGGCCTGCGCACCCTTTTCGCGGCCACCCCGGCCCCGGACGGGGCCGCCTGGGCGGCCGCGCAGCCGACGTACGCACCTGCGCAGCCGCCCCACACGCCCGCGCCCCACACGCCCGCGCCGTACGCCTCCCCTCGGCTGCCCGTCCAGGCACCCCCGCCCGCCGCCCAGCCCTCCGCGCCGCCTGCGGCGCCGCCGAGCCCGCCCGCGCCGCCTCGGGCCCCCTGACCGTCGGCCCGAACTCCTCCAACCCGGGACGTCGCCCTCAACCGATCCCCTGCCGGTCCGGCTGGAGTGCGAACGCGCGGTCCTCGGGCGCGTCCGGATACGCGGCCCCGACGGCCGCCCGCAGCTCCGCCCGCTGCCGTTCCAGGGGCGCCCTGCGGTGCTCCGGCGCGATCGCCAGAAGGTCGTCCAGCGACGCCGCCAGGCGCCGCGTCACCTGCGGCGACCCGGCGCCGAACAGCCGCGTCTCGGTGTATGCGAGGTCCACCACGTCCGACCACTCCGGCACCGCCTCGATCACCCGCACGGCCCCCTTCCGGTCGCAGTGCGCCCGTGTGCCCAGCGGCAGCCGCACCGCCGCGACCAACAGCATGTGGATGCGGTCGAACGCGTGCACCGCCGTCGTCGGGTCGTTCACCGCCGACGACAGGGCCCGCGCCGCGATGTCCGACAACTGCCGGAAGCCGAAGGCGAAGTCCTGGTGCATCGTGCGCTCGGTGCCCATGTGCAGCGTCCTGGCCAGCTCGTACGGCGGCGGAACGCGGCCGCCGCCGTACACCTCGACCAGCGGCGTGCCGTTCACGAGGAAGTCGCCCACCCGGGGGACGAGCTTGACGACGCAGTCGTGCCGCCGGGCGACCCGCGCGAGGCGGTCGACGTCCGCGTACCGCAGCACGCCGCCCGACCCCCAGTAGTCCACGACGGCGACCGGCGGGCCGTCCAGCCGGTACTCCGCGCCGCGTTCGAGGTACCAGAGCTCGCGCGAGGTCTCGCCGGCCACCGTGGCGATCACGTGCGTGACGCGCATCATGCGCAGCGTCGAGTCGACGTACACGACGAACAGCACCAGGCACGCGATGACCAGCCCCATGGCGATGAACGACGAGATGAACGGCTTGGCCTCCTCCGCCGTGAAGCGGCCCTTCTGCACCCGCAGCGCGAACAGGAAGGTGCACAGGAACAGCGCGAAGGTGGTCTTGGTGACGCGGTTGCGCACGTACAGCCGGATGACGCGCGGCGTGAAGCCGGACGCCATCTGGAGCGCCACCAGCGTGATCGAGAAGACGACGCCGATGAACGTCAGCATCGCCGAACTGATCGTGCCGATCACCGTCGCGCCCGCGCCGCCGACGTTGTCGATGTACTCCAGCAGGCTGCTGTCGTCGGAGTCCACGGCATGGTCGTGGATCTCCGCGTCGATCGTCAGCGTGACGGTGGCCAGGAAGAACCCGCACACCAGCCCGACCACCGGGCCGAGCAGGAACGAGTCCCGCAGCCGCTCCCGCAACGTCGGAAACGCCATCCGCCGCGGCGCCCGGGGCATCACCCCCCACTGCGGCGCCGGCACCCGGACAACCCCCGCCCCACCCGCCGCCCCGTCACCCACCCCGTCGCCGACCCCGTCACCCATGCCCCCATTAGGACACGCCCCGCCCGCCCGAGCCCCACGCAACTACTCCACCGGAGCCCCCACCTACGACAAATGAGTGAGAGGGCCGGCACGGCCGCCGCGCGGGCGGGTGCTCGCGTCCGCCGCCGGGTGTTCCGACGCCAACCCGTTCACCGCGGGGTGGTTCTCGCTGCTTGCCGGCGGCGCTCCGCACAGCCTCACGAGCCACCTGATCTCGGGCATGCCCGGCGGACCCGAGCCCGGTTCGGCGACCGACGAGCGGTCTCCGGCCCGGGCACCGGACGTTCCCGCGGCCGGTGGCGGATACGGCCTGCCGGCAGGGTGGTTCGCCGGCATCGTCGGCGCCCGCGTGGAGATGGCGGCGGCGCGGGCGGTGGAGTCCCGGTTATGACCGTTCGCGGGCTCGGGCCTCCGGGTGTTCGGTGCCCGCTGCCTCGGGTGCGGCCGTCGTGGTGGCCGCCGCCGGTGCGTGTTCGGTCTCTGCCTGCTTCTCGGCCGTCGCGCCCGGGGACTCCAGGTGGCGGCGGGTGTTGCGGTGGGTGTTGGGGATGTCGGGGTTCTGCTGGTCCTGCTGCCAAAGGGTGGTGAGGCGCAGGGCGGTGTCGATGAGGGGGACGTGGCTGAAGGCCTGGGGGAAGTTGCCGACCTGGCGCTGGAGGCGGGGGTCCCATTCCTCGGCGAGGAGGCCGAGGTCGTTGCGCAGGGCGAGGAGGCGTTCGAACAGTTCGCGGGCCTCGTCGACGCGGCCGATCATGGCCAGGTCGTCGGCGAGCCAGAAGGAGCAGGCCAGGAAGGCGCCCTCGTCGCCGGGGAGGCCGTCGAGGCCGATGCCGTCGCCGTGGGTGGGGTAGCGGCGGACGAAGCCGTCCTCGGTCAGTTCGTGCTGGATGGCCTCGATGGTGCCGACGACGCGCTTGTCGTCGGCGGGCAGGAAGCCGACCTGGGGTATGAGCAGGAGGGCCGCGTCCAGTTCGCGGGAGCCGTAGTACTGCGTGAAGGTGTTGCGCTCGGCGTCGTAGCCGTACTCGCACACCTCGTGGTGGATCTCGTCGCGGACGGTGCGCAGGTGGTCCAGGGTGGCCTCGGTGGCGCCGGTGCCGTCGAGGCTGTCGGTCTCCAGCATGCGGATGGTGCGGTCGACCGCGACCCAGGCCATGACCTTGGAGTGCACGAAGTGGCGGCGCGGGCCGCGGACTTCCCAGATGCCCTCGTCGGGGGTGCGCCAGTGGTCCTCGACGAAGTCCATCAGGCGCAACTGGAGCTGGTGCGCGTTGTCGTGGCCCTCCATGCCGGCCAGGCGGCCGTGGTGGAGGGCGTCGACCACCTCGCCGTAGACGTCGAGCTGGAACTGCTCGGCGGCGGCGTTGCCGATGCGGACCGGGCTGGAGTTCTCGTAGCCGGGCAGCCAGGTGGCCTCGTACTCGGTCAGGCGCCGTTCGCCGCCGACGCCGTACATGATCTGGAGGTTCTCCGGGTCGCCGGCGACCGCGCGCAGCAGCCACTCGCGCCAGGCCTTGGCCTCCTCCAGGAAGCCGGTGCGGACGAGGGCGGAGAGGGTCATGGCGGCGTCGCGCAGCCAGGTGTAGCGGTAGTCCCAGTTGCGGACGCCGCCCATGTCCTCGGGGAGGGAGGTGGTCGGGGCGGCGACGATGCCGCCGGTGGGGGCGTACGTGAGCGCCTTGAGGGTGATCAGCGACCGCACCACGGCGTCCCGCCAGGGGCCGCGGTAGGTGCAGCGGTCCACCCAGTCCTGCCAGAACCGCTCGGTGTCGTCGAGGACTTCCTCGGCGTCGGTGGTGAGCGGGGCGTCGACGTGCGAGGGCCACCAGTTGAGGATGAACGCGTGGCGCTCGCCAGGGCCGACGGTGACGTCCGCGTACGTGGTCATGCCGCGGCCGTACGCCTCGGCCTTGCTCTGGAGCCACACCGAGTCGGGGCCGGCGACGGCGACGGTTCGCCCGTCCGGGTGGCGCCGCACCCAGGGGACGACCTTGCCGTAGTGGAAACGCATGCGTATCTCGGAGCGGACCGGCACGTGCCCGGAGATGCCCTCGACGATCCGCACGATGGTGGGCGCGCCGATCAGCTCGTCGGAGGGCGGCATGAAGTCGATGACGCGGACGGAGCCGCGCGGGGTGTCCCACTCGGACTCCAGGATCAGCGAGTCGCCCCGGTAGCGGCGCCGGGTGGCCTGTCCGCCGGAGAGGGGCGCGATGCGCCAGTAGCCGTTCTCCTCGGTGCCCAGGAGGCCCGCGAAGACGGCGGGGGAGTCGAACCGGGGGAGGCAGAGCCAGTCCACGGAGCCGTCGCGGGCCACCAGGGCCGCGGTCTGCATGTCCCCGATGAGGGCGTAGTCCTCGATGCGATTGCTCACGCGGAATCCGTCCTGCCGACGTACGGCCGTCGCGCTGTTCAGAGGCGGGTGTGCTGTTCAGGAGGGGTGTTCGGCGGATGCCGCTCATATGACCTGGCGAACGGGTGCCGAAGAAGTGCCGAAGGGTGGTGAAGAAGCGGTGCCGGGGGTGTGTTGTTGCGTGGGGGTGCTGTTCACCGGGTGAAAAGCGAAAGGCCGTGCGTATGAGATATTTCGGGGTCGTCCGCCGGGCGCTCCGCCGGCCCCGGCGGTCGCTGCGGACCCTTGATCAGGGTAGTCCACGCGCGTCGGTGATGAGACCCGCTCCGTGACTCTGCGTGGCCTCCGTGAGGGACTTCACCCTCAACTGTCAGGTTTTCCCGCTATTTGTGAGTGCGTTGGGAGTGCTCCTGGGCTGCTCCGGTCACGCTCCGAATATGCCGGATCGTCCTGCGTGGTGGTGGCCTCGCCTACGGGACGTTGTCGCCGCTCGCTGTTACTCTGGTCTCCCGTGGACTTCTAGGGACTCTCCAAACCTCTTTGTCGAGGTGGCCTCGTTGTGTGGCCTCTTTGTGGAGGTGGAGCCTCCCCGTCGAATTCCCTCCTCGAATCACGACCCACGGGAGCCCCTCCTTGGCAGTGCCCCAGACGCCCGGCAGTCCGACGCACGGCGCGCGTTCGTCGATCCGCACCCGGCCGACCAAGCACCTTTTCGTCACCGGGGGTGTCGCCTCCTCGCTCGGCAAGGGGCTCACGGCATCCAGCCTCGGCTCGCTGCTGAAGGCCCGAGGCCTGCGGGTGACGATGCAGAAGCTCGACCCGTACCTGAACGTGGACCCGGGCACGATGAACCCGTTCCAGCACGGCGAGGTCTTCGTCACCAACGACGGCGCCGAGACCGACCTGGACATCGGCCACTACGAGCGCTTCCTCGACGAGGACCTGCACGGCTCCGCCAACGTGACCACCGGCCAGGTGTACTCCTCGGTGATCGCCAAGGAGCGCCGCGGCGAGTACCTCGGCGACACGGTGCAGGTCATCCCGCACATCACCAACGAGATCAAGTCGCGGATCCGGCAGATGGCGACCGAGGACGTCGACATCGTCATCACCGAGGTCGGCGGCACGGTCGGCGACATCGAGTCGCTGCCGTTCCTGGAGTCGGTGCGGCAGATCCGGCACGAGGTCGGCCGCGACAACGTGTTCTTCCTGCACGTCTCGCTGCTGCCGTACATCGGCCCGTCCGGCGAGCTCAAGACCAAGCCGACCCAGCACTCGGTGGCCGCGCTGCGCTCGATCGGCATCCAGCCGGACGCGATCGTGCTGCGCGCCGACCGCACGGTCCCGGCGGACATCAAGCGCAAGATCTCGCTGATGTGCGACGTCGACGAGGAGGCCGTGGCCACGGCGATCGACGCGCCGTCGATCTACGACATCCCCAAGGTGCTGCACGCCGAGGGGCTGGACGCGTACGTCGTGCGCCGGCTCGGGCTCAACTTCCGCGACGTCGACTGGTCCACGTGGGACGACCTGCTGCGCCGGGTGCACCAGCCGGAGCGCGAGGTCACGGTCGCGCTGGTCGGCAAGTACATCGACCTGCCGGACGCGTACCTCTCGGTCACCGAGGCGATCCGCGCGGGCGGGTTCGCGAACAACGTGCGCGCCAAGATCAAGTGGGTCACCTCGGACGACACCGCGACCCCCGAGGACGCGGCGCGCGAACTGGCCGACGCCGACGCGATCTTGGTCCCCGGCGGCTTCGGCGACCGCGGCGTCGAGGGCAAGGTGCAGGCGCTCAAGTACGCGCGCGAGCACCGCGTCCCGACGCTGGGCATCTGCCTCGGCCTCCAGTGCATGGTCATCGAGTCGGCCCGCTCGCTCGCGGGGCTCGACGGCGCCAACTCGCTGGAGTTCGACGAGAAGACCCCGCACCCGGTCGTGTCGACGATGGCCGACCAGCTCGACATCGTGGCGGGCCAGGGCGACCTGGGCGGCACGATGCGGCTCGGCGAGTACGAGGCGAAGTTCGCCGAGGGCTCGATCGCGGCCGAGGTGTACGGCGCGGACCACAGCTTCGAGCGGCACCGCCACCGCTACGAGGTGAACAACGCGTACCGCAAGCAGTTGGAGGCCACCGGCATGGTGTTCTCGGGGCTGTCGCCGGACGGGCGCCTGGTCGAGTACGTCGAGCTGCCGCGCGACGTGCACCCGTACTTCATCGCCACGCAGGCGCACCCGGAGCTCAAGTCGCGCCCGACGCGCGCGCACCCGCTGTTCGCGGGGCTGGTCGCGGCGGCGGTGCGCCGGGTCACCGGCGCGGACGGCGTCCTGGACGCGGACGGCGGCACGGGGCGCGAGGCGGCGGAGGTCGCGGGCTGACGCGGCGGGGCCCCTTACCGGGGCACCCCCTCGCGGAGGCACCCCCTAGCCGAGGCATCCCTCGCAGGGGCGCCCGAAGCGCTCGTGCGGATCCGATACCGGGCGCAATGTGCACCCGGAGCGGGGGGGGGGGGGGGGGGGGNCTGACGCGGCGGGGCCCCTTACCGGGGCACCCCCTCGCGGAGGCACCCCCTAGCCGAGGCATCCCTCGCAGGGGCGCCCGAAGCGCTCGTGCGGATCCGATACCGGGCGCAATGTGCACCCGGAGCGGGGCGGGACCGGAAAGCCGGTCCCGCCCCCGCTCCGCGTTCCACTACGTTGGGCGCCATGAACGCCGACGCACGCCCAGAGCCCGGATCCGCGGGCCGCTTCACGGACAGCCCCGAGGAATGGCCGGTCATCGAGGGGAAGACCCCGTACCAGGGCCGCATCACCGCGATGCGGAGCGACGTCGTCGCCATGCCGGACGGGACGACCGCGCGGCGCGACTACCTCGTACACCCCGGCGCCGTGGGCGTGTTGGCACTCGACGAGGACGACCGCGTGCTGGTGCTGCGGCAGTACCGGCACCCCGTGCGGCACAAGCTGTGGGAGGTGCCGGCGGGGCTGCTCGACGTTCCCGGCGAGCCGCCGCTGCTCGCGGCCCAGCGCGAGCTGTACGAGGAAGCGCACCACAAGGCGGACGACTGGCGCGTCCTCGTCGACTTCTACAACACCCCCGGCTCGTCGAGCGAGGCGATCCGGGTCTTCCTCGCCCGCGGCCTGAGCGAGGCCGTGGGTGACCGCTACGAAGCCCACGCGGAGGAGGCCGACCTGGAAATCGCCTGGGCCCCCTTGGAGGACCTGGTGGCCCTGGCCCTGTCCGGCGAACTCCACAACCCCACCCTGGTCACCGGCGCCCTCGCCACCGTCGCCGCCCGAGCAAGAGGCGGATTCGACGCCCTCCGCCCCGCCGAAACCCCCTGGCCGGCCCGCCCGTTCTGAGGGGGTGGACCGGGAGCGCCGCAGGAGGCTCCGGCCCGCAGCGTCGGTTCGCCTCCCTGTCGAGGCCCCCTCCGGCGCGCACGGCGGGCCGCGCCGTTTTGTCGGCTGAGCGCCGACGCCGGGAGCATGCGAGCGGGCGCCGACGGGTTGACGGGTGCCGCCGCCACGACGTCGCCTGCCCTTGCCGGTGCCCCGTGAGTTGGCGGGCGGCTGCGCGATGTCGCCGCAGGGCGGACGGGGCGTTGCGCCGGTTGCCACCTGACTCCGCGCGGCCTTCGGCGCGGCAGGCGCGGAAATGGGGGAGGCACCCGGTCGGCCGAACTCTCTCTGCGGCCAAGGCGCCTCCCATTCGGGCCCCAGCGCGTCGGGGCCCGGCTTCGGCTCCGGACGGCTCGGGGGTCTGTCCCCGGGGTCGGGGCCGCGTGCGATCAGGGTCCGCGCTGTCCTGGGGCGTGGCTCGGCCCTCGGGCGCCTCCGTCCCGCCGCCGATCCGCGGTCGGCATTCCTGCTCGGTGGTCCTGCCGGGTTCGGCGGATGCCGTGCCGTGCGTCGGCGGGCGTTGGGCGTGTGCCGTTCGCTACCCTGCGCAGCAGGACTGTCGGGGGGCTGGGAACAGGGGGTCGTCGGCGGTGTTCAAGGCTGGTGAGTCCGCGACCGCTACGGACGCGGTGGCCGCCGCCGTCCCCGCGCCCCGGGTCGCCGACGACGGGTCGGTGCCGACCGTCCGCCTCGGGCCCGCGCAACTGCCCGCCGCCCCGACGGAGTTCGTGGGGCGCGTCGACGAGTTGCAGACGCTGTACGGCTGGGTCACCGGTCCCGGAGCCGCCGTCCCCGCGCAGGGTGTCGCCGCGCGCGCCTCGCTGCTTCCGCCGGACCGGGTGGTGGCGATCTCCGGGCCGCCCGGCATCGGCCGCAGCAGCCTCGCGGTGATGCTCGCCCACCGCCTTGCCCCGCACTTCCCCGACGGTGTCCTGTACGCCCGCCTCACCGGCCCCCGCGGTGAGACCACCCCGCCCGCAGACGTCCTCGAATCGTTCCTGCACGTGCTGGGCGACCGCGACGTGCCCGCCGGGGCCGAGGACCGCTCCCGGCGCTTCCGCGAGCTGCTGGTCGACCGCCGCATACTCGTCCTGCTCGAAGACCTCGCCGGCACCCCGCAGTTGCGGCCCTTACTGCCGGAGAGCCCCACGGCGCTGCTCGTCGTCACCACGGTCGGCCCGCTGACCGGCCTCGGCCGCGCGGCCGTCGTCCGCGCGTGCGCGCTCGACGTGCTCGAACCGGCCGCCGCGTCGGAGCTGCTGGGGGACCTCGCCGGGCACACGCGCGTGGCCTGCGACCCGCGCGCCGCCGAGGAGTTGCTGTCGCTGTGCGACTTCCATCCGGCGGCGCTCAAGCTCGCCGGGGCCTGGCTGCGCGCCCGCCAGCGGTACGCGCTCGCCGACGTCGCCCGCCGCATCCGCGCCGAACGCCTCCGCCTCCAGGGCACCTGCGACGACGGCGAACTCGCGCTGCGCGCCTGCTTCACTCTCGTCCACCGCGAACTGGTGCCGTCCGCGGCGCGGCTGCTGCGCCTGCTCGCGCTGGTGCCCGGCCGCGAGTTCGGCCCCGACGCCGCGGCCGCGCTCGCCGACTGCGGCCCCGACGCCGCCGCGCGCTCGCTCGCCGAGCTGTGCGAGCTGCACCTGCTGGAGCCCGGCTCGACGCCCGGCCGGTTTCGCTTCCACGAGCTGCTGCGCGGCTACGTGCAGGAGTGCCTGGACGCCGAGGAGCGCCCCGGCGAACGGCGCACCGCACGCGTACGGCTGCTGGAGCGGTACGTCCGGCTCGCCCGCGCCGCCGAGCACACCATCACCGGCCGGGGCGACCGGGTGCCCGCCGACGTCCGCTTCGAGTCCCCGGCCCAGGCACGGGCGTGGCTGCGCGAGGAGCGGCCGGAACTGCTGGCCGCCGCCCGGGTGGCCGCCGCGGCGGGGCTGGACGGCCCGACGCGCCGCCTCGTCGCCGTACTGACGCGCCTGCTGGACCGCCGCGCGCACTGGCGCGACGTACGCGAGCTGCACGAGCTGGCGCTGTCGACCGCGCGGCGGCACGGCTCGGGGCGGCAGGAGGCGGTGGCGCTGCTGAACCTCGGCAACCTGCACGTCGCCCGTGCGGAGCTGGAACAGGCGCTGGCGTGCTACCGCGCGGCCCTGGAGGTGTCGAGGTCGATCGCGGACCCGGCGGGGGAGGGCCGCGCGATGGTCAACCTCGGGAACGCGTACGCCGACCTCGGCGACCTCCAGCGCGCCGCCGACTGGTACGACCGGGCGCTGCTGCTGCGCCGCACCACCGGCGACAACGTCGGGCAGGCGCGCGTCTTGTCGCATCTGGGACGTCTGCACGCGCGCATGGGCCGCTTCGAGCAGGCGCTGCGCGACCACCGCGCGGCGCTCGGGGTGCGGCGCAGGCTGGGCGACCACGCCGAGGTCGGCCGGGTGCTGGCGGACATCGGCGCGTGCCTCGGCGACGCGGGGCGCACGCGGGAGGCGCTGACGGTGTACCGGGACGCGATCGAGGCGTTCCGGGCCGCGGGGGACGAGCGCCTGGAGGCGCTGGCGCTGCTGCGTACCGCGGACCTGAACGAGGACACCGGGGACCTGCGCGAGGCCAGGTCGCGGCGCCGCCAGGCGCTCGCGCTGCTGGCGGACGTGCCGCAGGCGGAGGCGGTCCGGCGCATGCTCGACGACGGGCCCGCCGAGGGCGCCGCGGGGGCGTGACGCGGGACGGCGCGGACCGTCGCGTGGGACGGCACGGGCCGTCGCGTCGGGCGGTGGCGGGCCGTGTCGTGAGGCGTCGTTCAGGGCGCGACTCAGCGCGACTCAGCGCGGCTCAAGCGCGACCCGGGCTCGGCTCAAGGCGTGGCTCAAGTGCGGCTCAAGGCGTGGTTGAGGGCGTGGTTGAGGGCGTGAGGCGGGTGCCGCGCGGGCGCCGTGCCACCCGCGCGGGTGGACTGCCAGACGGCTCCGACGGGTATTTCTCAAGTACGGGTCCGGCAGTGCTGGCCTGGGAAAGCTAAACAACATGCTGGGGTCACTGGCACTTTGTAAGGTTGTCAGGGCGTTGGAGCCGCATTAACCTAGGTTTGCCGTGGAGGGCGCGGTGGAATGCGCCCGCCTGCCCGTTCCGGGTCCGCCGACGGCGTCTCAACCCTCTGTACGTAAGGACGTGGATAGCCGTGAAGGTCGGCATTCCCAGCGAGGTCAAGAACCACGAATACCGTGTGGCGATCACGCCCGCCGGCGTGCACGAGCTCGTGCGCAACGGCCACGAGGTCTTCATCCAGAAGGACGCCGGGCTCGGCTCCTCCATCCCCGACGAGGAGTACGTCGCCGCCGGTGCGGCCATCCTCGACACCGCCGACGCGGTGTGGGAGACGGGCGAGCTGATCCTCAAGGTCAAGGAGCCGATCGCCGAGGAGTACGGGCGCCTCCGCAAGGACCAGACCCTCTTCACCTACCTGCACCTCGCCGCGTCGCGCGAGTGCACCGACGCCCTGCTCGCCGCGGGGACCACGTCGATCGCGTACGAGACCGTCCAGCTCCCCAGCGGTGCGCTGCCCCTCCTCGCGCCGATGTCGGAGGTCGCGGGCCGTCTGGCGCCGCAGGTCGGCTCGTACCACCTGATGCGCCAGGGCGGCGGCCGCGGCACCCTCATGGGCGGGGTGTCGGGCGTGTACGCCGCCAAGGTCGTCGTCATCGGGGCGGGCGTCTCCGGCCTCAACTCGGCGGCGATCGCGCTCGGCATGCAGGCGGAGGTGCTGCTGCTCGACCGCAACATCGAGACGCTGCGCCAGGCCGACCGCATCTACCAGGGGCACCTTCAGACCGTCACCTCGAACGCGTACGAGATCGAGCGCGCGGTGCTGGACGCCGACCTCGTCATCGGCGCGGTGCTGGTGCCGGGCGCGAAGGCCCCGAAGCTCGTCACGAACGAGCTGGTGTCGCGCATGAAGCCCGGCTCGGTGCTGGTCGACATCGCGATCGATCAGGGCGGGTGCTTCGAGGACTCGCGTCCGACGACGCACGACAACCCGGTCTACAAGGTGCACGACTCGATCTTCTACTGCGTCGCCAACATGCCGGGCGCGGTGCCGCACACCTCGACGTTCGCGCTGACGAACGCGACGATGCCGTACATCGTCGCGCTCGCCAATAAGGGCTGGCGCAAGGCGTGCCAGGACGACGCGACCCTCGCGCTCGGCCTCAGCACGCACGAGGGCCACCTGACGAACGCCGCCGTCGCCGAGGCCCACGGCCTCGGCCACGTCGAGACCGCCCAGCTGCTCGCCTGAGCGGGGGCGTGACCACGGCCTGACCCCGTCGGTCCACAGGAACACCCGACGGGCCCCGACGGCCCCGTCCGACGCCGATGGCGCCGCCGGACGGGCACGCGGGCACCCGGGACCGTACGCAGGCCGCCCAGCGTGATGCCGGGCCCCACAACGCCGTGGGGCCCGGCATCACGCGTTTGCGGGCGCCGCGGCGGGGAGACTGGTGCGGTGAGCACCGATCCCGCCGACGTCTCCTCGCCCGCGTCCGCAGACGGGCTGCCCGATGCCGTGGCGCCCGATGCCGCGCCGGATGCCGCGTCTGACGCCGTGGCGCCCGAGGCGTCGGTGCGGGCGGTGCGGGCGTATCTGGACCACCTCTCCGTCGAACGCGGGCTGGCTGCCAATACTTTGGCGGCTTATCGGCGGGACCTGGGGCGATATCTGGCCGTTCTGGCGGATGCGGGGCGCGGCGGGGTCGGGGAGGTGTCGACCGCGGACGTCACGGCGTACGTGGGGTCGTTGCGGACCGGTGACGCGCACGGGCCCGCGTTGTCGGATGCCTCGGCGGCGCGGGCTGTCGTCGCGGTGCGGGGGTTTCACCGGTTCTGCCTGCGTGAGGGCCTGGTGGCGCACGATGTGGCGCGTGAAGTGGCGCCGCCGGCGCCCCCGATGCGGTTGCCGAAGGCCGTACCGCTGGACCGCGTCGAGGCGTTGCTCGCCGCGGCCGGCGGGGGAGACCCGCCGTACGGTCCGCGCGACCGTGCGCTGCTCGAAGTTCTCTACGGTACGGGCGCCCGTATTTCGGAGGCGTTGGGTCTGGATATCGACGATGTCGATCTCACCGCCCGTACGGTGGTGCTCGCGGGCAAGGGCGGCAAACAGCGTGTGGTGCCTCTCGGTTCGTACGCCGCGGAAGCGGTCGGCGCCTACCTCGCCGGACCCCGGTCGGAACTGATCGGAACCGGTCGCGGCGGGCCCGCGCTCTTCCTCAACGCGCGCGGCGGCCGGCTGTCCCGGCAGAGCGGTTGGACCGTGTTGCGTTCGGCCGCGCTGCGTGCCGGGCTGACGGAGGAGATGTCGCCGCACACGCTGCGGCACTCGTTCGCGACGCACCTTCTCGACGGCGGAGCGGATGTCCGAGTTGTCCAAGAACTGTTGGGACATGCGTCGGTGACGACCACTCAGGTCTACACGCTGGTCACCATTGATCGACTTCGTGAGGTCTACGCAGCTTCCCACCCCCGGGCTCTTGACTGAACCGGTGCGATGTTGCATGGGTCGGGCGGTTCGCCTTGCTGCGACCATGCGACACGCCATAGAGTCGCGAACCGTCAGTAAGGATCGTCACGCTGACGAAGCAAGAAATGGCCTGGTCGGCAAGGAGGTAAGACGACTTGTGAATGAGTCGACATTTGCTCCCGGGGGTGCCCAGCCAGCGTCGGCCCAGGCCCCCCGTGGGTCGGTTCAGGGCGGGGGGACGGGAATTCCCGCCCCGGGCCCTGCCGCGGAGCAGCAGGGGACGCGCGACGCCGCGCTCCCGTCGACGGCCGACCAAGCGGGTGCACCGGGTACTTCAGCGGGTTCAGCGGCGGAGGGGACCCCCACGGGGTCCGAGGCGGACGAGTACGCGTACGACATGTACTACTACGACGACGAGCTGCGCTACGCCGAGGAACTGCGCGGGGGCCCGTTCGATCCGGACGCCGATTACGAGCCGGATCCGGAGTACGCCGCGACCCTCGCCCCCGACGCCGCGACCCAGCGCCGCGAGCGCGTCGGCCCCACCGGCCGTCCCCTGCCCTATTTCCCGGTCCCCGGACCGGTGTCCGAGCACGGCCCCGCGAAGATCATCGCGATGTGCAACCAGAAGGGCGGCGTCGGCAAGACCACGTCGACCATCAACCTGGGTGCCGCCCTCGCGGAGTACGGACGCCGTGTGCTGCTCGTGGACTTCGACCCGCAGGGCGCCCTCTCGGTGGGCCTCGGGGTCAACCCCATGGAGCTCGAACTCACCGTCTACAACCTGCTGATGGAGTCGCACCTCAGCGCGGACGACGTCCTGCTGAAGACCATCATCCCGGGCATGGACCTGCTGCCGAGCAACATCGACCTGTCCGCGGCCGAGGTGCAGTTGGTCACCGAGGTGGCCCGCGAGACCACGCTCGCCCGCGCGATCCGGCCGCTGGTGCAGGACTACGACTACATCATCATCGACTGCCAGCCGTCCCTGGGCCTGCTGACGGTCAACGCCCTGACCGCCGCCGACAGCGTCATCGTGCCGCTGGAGTGCGAGTTCTTCGCGCTGCGCGGTGTCGCGCTGCTGACCGAGACCATCGAGAAGGTGCACGAGCGCCTCAATCCGAACCTGGTCCTGGACGGCATCCTCGCGACGATGTACGACGTACGCACCGTGCACGGCCGCGAGGTCCTGGCGCGCGTCGTCGAGGCGTTCGGGGAGCAGGTGTTCCACACGGTGATCGGGCGCACGGTCCGCTTCCCGGAGACCACGGTCGCGGGCGAACCCATCACCACGTACGCGTCGAACTCCGTCGGGGCCGCCGCGTATCGCCAGCTTGCGAGGGAGGTGCTCGCCCGGTGCCGCGCCGAGTGAGTCTGCCGGGCGCCGACGAGTTGTTCCGCACCACCGGGGGAGCCGCACTGACGACCCGTCAGTCCGCTGCCGACGCGGCGGGGACGACCGGTCAGGCGCCCACCGGTGCGGGGGCCTCGGGCCCGTCCGCGGCGGCGGCCGGGTCGGCCGCCGCCTCCGGCAACGGCCACGCCCGCGCCGTACCGGCGCCGTCCGCCGGGCAGGACGCCGAGCCGGAGCACGCCGGCGCGCAGAACTCCGCGTCCGGTCAGGGCGGTTCGCAGGGTGAACCGGGACCGGCGCAGCCGCACCAGGAGGCGCGGCCCGAGCAGCGGACCGTACCGCCGTCACGCGAACCCGCCCGCGAGGCACCGGCGCGCGAGGCCGGGCAGCCGCCCGCCCCGCGGGCCGCCGCGCCCCGGCGCGGACGCGTGCAGCGCCGCCCGAGCGGCCGGGAGCGGCACGACGAGAAGATCACGGTGTACGTCTCCGCCGAGGAGTTGATGGACCTCGAACACGCGCGACTCACACTGCGCGGCGACTTCGGGCTCGCGGTGGACCGCGGCCGGATAGTGCGCGAGGCCATCGCGGTCGTGCTGGCCGACCTGGAGGCACGCGGCGAAGCGAGCATCCTGGTACGGCGGTTGCGCGGCGGCCCGGGCCCGGGGCACTGACGCACCGCGGGAGCGGCGAGCCCGGAGCGGGGACGCGGTACGCCGGAACGCGCTGAGCCGAGGCGGCGCCGTGCAGGGCGTCGTGCCGACAATCGCATCATCGGTTCAGGTGGCGACTGTGCAGGAGTAGGCGTCGGCTTTTGGCCCCGGTGAATGCCGGTGACCGGGGGCGGAACACGGCCAAGTCCCGGGACTTGGCGGGTGATCCGCCCCCGAACGGCGTGTCGGGGGACGTCTCCGGCGGTACGGCGGGGATCCTGGCGGGCGGCCGATCGGGCACAGCCTCTTGCGCAACGACCGGTCAAACCGTGAAAATCCGGCATCTACCGGCGGGGCAACCCGCCGCCGTCGTCCCCGCCCAGCACCATGGAACCCGATGTCCACTGCCAGCCCGGTCCCCTCCGCCCGCCGCCCCCTCGGCCGCGGCGGTGCGGGCGCGTTGCCCGCGCAGGGGGGCGGGGACGACGGGGCGGTCCGGGAGTTGGGCGCGTCGGATGTGACGGACGCATCGGATGCGTTGAATGCGTCGGACACTTCGGATGCTTCGGACCTGTCGGATGCGCCGGACGCGTCGGACGCGTCGGAAATGCCGGAGGTACCGGACAGCGCGGTGGATGTGCCGGATGCGGAGGCGGACGGCCCGTCCGAGGTGGCCGGAAATGCCGTGTCGGGAGTGGCGGGGGACGGGTCCGGCGACGATGCCGAGGGCGGCGAGGACGCCGCCGACGCGCCCGGCGAGGGCGACCGGCCCGCCGAGGAGCACAAGGGATTCGCGGTCCACCTCGACAACTTCGAGGGGCCGTTCGACCTGCTGCTCGGACTGATCGCGAAGCACAAGCTCGACGTCACCGAGGTGGCGCTGTCGAAGGTCACCGACGAGTTCATCGCGTACATCCGTGCGCAGGGCCCCGATTGGGACCTCGGCGTCGCGACCGAGTTCCTGGTCGTCGCGGCGACATTGCTCGACCTCAAGGCCGCGCGGCTGCTGCCCGCCGCGGAGATCGAGGACGAAGAGGACCTGGCGCTGCTGGAGGCGCGCGACCTGCTGTTCGCGCGGCTGTTGCAGTACCGGGCGTACAAGCAGATCGCCGCGATCTTCGACGAACGCTGGGCGGTCGAGGCCCGCCGCTACCCGCGCGACGTTCCGCTTGAGGACCGCTACACGGGCATGTTGCCCGAGCTGGTCATCAAGATGGACCTGGAGAAGTTCGCGAGGCTGGCGGCGCGGGCGATGACCCCCAAGGGGCCCAAGGTCGTCTCGATCGAGCACATCCACGTCCAGCGGGTCAGCGTGCGGGAGCAGTCGGCGATTGTGGTCGAACGCCTGCGCAGGCACGGCGCGCTGACCTTCCGCGCGCTGACCGCCGACTGTCCGGACAACCTGCACGTCATCGCGCGCTTCCTGTGCCTGCTGGAGCTGTTCCGCGAGGCGGCGGTGGGGTTCGACCAGGTCGAGGCGCTGGGCGAGCTGCACGTCCGGTGGACCGGCGGCGACGAGGACGCGCCGCAGGTGGGCGCGCAGTTCGACGAGCAGGACGAGGACGAGGACGAGGGTGCGGTCGAGGACGCGGACGGCGCCGAGGCCGGGCGCGGGGACGCGGCGGTGCGGGAAGCGGAGCCGGAAGCGGTGGACGTGGAGGAACCGGCATGAGTGACGACGGGTTCTGGATCGAGCCGCCCGACGAGCCTTCGGGTACGCCCGACTCCGCCGCGACGGAGACCGCCGCACTGCCGATACAGCGCGAGTCGGCGCCGGAGATCGCTCCCGAGTCCGAGCTTGCGCAGGAACAGGAGCAGCAGCAGGAGCAGGCGCCCGCAGCGGCACCCGGGTCGCAGCCCGAGCCGGGGCCTGCGTCGGAACGTGCGCCGGAACCTGACCTGGAACGTGTGCCGGAGCCCGAGGCGCAGCGTGTGCCGGAGTTTGAGGCGCAGCGCGTGCCCGAGCACGCGCCCGAGCCCACCCCGGCGCCCGGGCCCACCCCGGCACCCGTGCCCGCATCCGACCCCGCGCTGCTCAAGCCGCAGCTTGAGGCCGTGTTGATGGTCGTCGAGAACCCCGTCCCCGACGTCGTTCTCGCGCAGGTCCTCGAACAGCCCACCGAGGCCGTGGTCACCGCGCTGCGCGAGCTCTCCGAGGAGTACACCGCGCAGAACCGCGGGTTCGACCTGCGCCAGGTGGCCGGCGGCTGGCGGTTCTACACGCGGCCGGAGCACGCCGAGGCGGTGGAGAAGTTCGTCCTCGACGGGCAGCAGTCCAAGCTCACCCAGGCGGCGCTGGAGACGCTGGCCGTGGTGGCGTACCGGCAGCCGGTCAGTCGCAGCCGCATTTCGGCGGTCCGGGGAGTGAACTGCGACGGCGTCATGCGCACGCTGCTCGCCCGCGGCCTGGTCGAGGAGTACGGCGTCGAGCCCGAGACCGGCGCGTTCCTCTACCGCACGACGGACTTCTTCATGGAGCGCATGGGCCTGGTGAGCCTGGACGAGCTGCCGGAACTGGCGCCGTTCCTGCCCGAGGTGGAGGCACTGGAGGCGGAGACCGAGGGCGGCCTGGAGGGCTTCCCGCTGGGCGCCGGGAAGCCCGGGGGCACCGCGGCGGGTGCTGCGTCGTCGGGCGAGCCCGGGAACGAGCCTGATGTCGCCCGTGAAGCCGAGGCGGACGCGGGGACGGAAGCCGAGCCTGAGGCGGAGGCCGACACGGGTGCCGAGGCGGGGGCGGAAGTCGACGCCAAGACCGAAGCCGAAGCCGACACCGACCCCGAAGCCGAAGGTGACACCGAGGCGGACTCCGACCCCGTCGACACGCACCCCGCGGAATCACCGGAACACCCCGTCCCCACCCCCTCCGACGCTCCCTCCGCCACCGACCCCGGCCCGGTGTCGTCCGAGCCCGGGGAAACCGGGGATACTGGTGGGGAAGACCCCGCGGCGGCGGATGCCGAGGACAGCGCACACGGCGCTCCCGCAGACCCCGTCCCCGCGGCCGACGACCCCACCGACACCGGGAGCGGGTCCGCGTCCGCCGTAGAGCCGGACGCGGCCGACGCGACCGACCCGACGACTACGGACGATTGATGGCTGGCACAGGCAGGCAGGGCTCCGGCCGCGGCAACTACCGCGGCGCGGGCAACAACCGCGACGAGCGGTCCGGCGCACCGCGGGGCGGCGCCGCCGGGCGCGGCGGCTCGGGACGGGGCGACGCCGGCCGGGGTGGCGGAGTCCGCGGCGGCGGGAGCGGGAGCGGGGGCGGTGGCGGCGCAGGCGGCGGCCGCGGCGACGCGGGGCGTTCCGGCGGTGCCGGACGCGGCACGAGCCGGCCGGACCGGCGTCCGACCACCGTGCGCGAGGGCGAGCGGAGCCCGCGCGAGGCCCAGGAGGGCGTACGCCTCCAGAAGGTTATGGCGCAGGCGGGCATCGGCAGCCGCCGGGCCTGTGAGGAACTGATCGACATGGGCCGGGTCGAGGTCGACGGCGAGGTCGTGCGCGAGCAGGGCCTGCGGGTGGACCCGGCGAAGGTCGAGATCAAGGTCGACGGGCTGCGGATCCCGACGTCCAGCGGCGAGGTCTACATAGCGCTGAACAAGCCGTCGGGCGTGGTATCGACGATGTACGACCCGGAGGGGCGCCCGACGCTCGCCGAGTACATCACGGACCACGAGCAGCGGCTGTTCCACGTCGGCCGCCTCGACACCGAGACCGAGGGTCTGATCCTCCTCACCAACCACGGCGAGCTGTCGAACCGGCTGACGCATCCGCGGTACGAGGTGCGCAAGACGTACCTCGCGCAGATCCAGGGCCCGATCCCGCGCGACCTCGGCAAGCGGCTCAAGGAGGGCGTCGAGCTGGAGGACGGCCTGGCGCGCGCGGACAGCTTCCGGATCATCGACCAGCTCGGCAAGACGTACATGGTCGAGGTCGTGCTGCACGAGGGTCGCAAGCACATCGTGCGGCGCATGCTGGCCGAACTGGGCTTCCCGGTGGAGCGGCTGGTGCGCACGAAGTTCGGCCCGATCCAGCTCGGCGACCAGCGGCCCGGCCGCACCCGGCGCCTGTCGAACGAGGAGATCGGCCTTCTGTTCCGCGAGGTGGGCCTGTAGACCCAGGTCGACTGGGCCAAATGGGTGATTGGGTTGTGACTCCCTGACATGGTGGACCGACGCGACGAGACTGACGGCGCCGAGGACAACCGAATGGAGGGGGCCATGAGCCTTGCGCATGTCGAGGGGTATGGGCGGGGGCACGTCGGCCCGTGGACGGTCGAGCAGGTCTTGGCGCCGCCCGAGGATCCCAGCCACCGCACCGAGCTCATCGGGGGCTCGCTCCTCATGTCGCCCAACCCCGCTCCGCCGCATCAGATGGCCGTACGGCGCCTGGCCAACGCCTTGGAAGCGGCCGCGGCGGAGGCGGACGCAGCGCTCGTCGTTTTCGACGCCGTCAACGTGGTCATGCCCTCCGGGATGCTGATCCCGGACGTGGTCGCCGTCGATCTTGCGGCCGCGGAGGAGATCATGGACAGCGGTGTGGCGACCGTATCGTCCGAAGCGGTCGTGATCGCTGTAGACGTTGCTTCGCCCCATGACCGCCGCTCCGACGTGGTCATGAAGAGCAAGTTGTACGCCGAGGCGGGCACCCCGTGGTACTGGCGCCTCGACCTGCGCCCGGTCCCGAGCCTGATCATCGCCGAGCTGGTGACCGGCGCCTACATCGAACGCGAAATCGCCCTCGCGGGTCGCGAAACGAGTTGGGAGCAGCCCTTCCCGATGGCTCTGGATCCTGGACGGCTGACGCGACTGCGCTGAGGTATTGCGGGCGCCGCTGCACGATTGTGTGGCGGCGCCCTTTGCTGTTCCCGCACGGCCGTTCGGGTACGCAACCGGTCCTCGGCCGCCGTCAGTTCGTTGTGGTGGTTTGGGGCCGGGGTCGGGATGACCGGTGTGAGGGACTGCGACACGCCGGGTGAGGGGGATTTCAGGGGCGTCGGACGATCCGTGCCGGGGCGAACTCCCCGTGATCAACCGGTCGAACGGGGGGGCGAACGCTGTGGTTGTGGTTCGGAGCCGGCGGTTGTCGGGGCTCCGGTTCGCGCGGCGTGGCGCGCGCGTGGCTGCGGCGCCGGGCGGGGGCTGCTAGAACGTTGCCCAGGGCGTTGCCCCGCGACGAGGCGCGGCAGGCCGACCGGGGTGTGGGGGTGGCGTGGGGGCGAAGACGGGCGGTGCGGTCCTCGACAGGATCGTCTACCGCTGGCAGGAAAGGGACTTGCTGGGCGGGCGCGGGCTCGGGCCGGTGGCGACCTCGCTGGCGCCGGACCGGTTGCCGGGGTGGGCGGGGGACTTGCGGACGTACGTCGGCATGCGCGTCGACGTCGAGACCGGCCCGTACACCAGTGTCTGCTGGGCGCGCACGACCGCCGGGCCGGCGCTGATCCACCGGGAGTTCGCCCTGCACGGGCAGGAGGCCACTCCGGGCAACGTGGCGCACGTCGTGCTGGATCCCGGACGCGTGCTCGGGCCGCATGTGGTCCTCGCGCTCGGGGTGTTCGACTGGGCGGCGGGCGGTCCGCCGCTCGACGACATGCCGCCGGGGTACCACCTGGAGGGCATCGGCTCCGAAGGGCTCATCGCCCTTGCGCACGAGCGCGCCGCCGGGTTGCGGGCCGCCGCGCGGCACCGGCGGGGTGCGTTGGAGCGCATCGCCGAGACGCTGTTCGCCCGGCCCCGCGCCGCGCTGTCCCTGCTGCAACGCGACGCCGGACCGGACCCCGCGCCGCTGCTGTGGGGCGTGTTCGACCTGGTGAGCCATCTCGTGCGCGGGAGTTGGAGCTTTTCCACGTACGAGTCGGACGACGACGCGAGCAGGCCCCGCTTCGTGGTCGTGCCGGAGTGGCCCGGTGCGGACTTCCCCGGGCGCCTGCGGCTCGACGTCACCTCGGCCCCGGGCACGGGGCTGTACGCGGAGGCGGCGCGCAGGCTCGTGGCGTGCTACACCGAACGCCCGTGGGAGGAGACCCGCACCCTCCTGCGCCAACTGCGGCCGGTGGCCGAACTGGAGCCCGAGCCCAAGGCGATCGCGATCCTGGACGCCATCGACCGCCTGTTCCCGCCCAAGGTCTCCCTGGTCAAGGCACGGGGCCCGGTCGAGCCGCCGCCCGCCCGCCACGCCGCCGCCCGGCCAAGGGGCTGGGACACACTGGTCCGGGCGGCGGGTCCCGGGCCGGACGCGACGCCTGCTGCGTCGGGGCAGGGGCTCGCCGATTTCCTGGGCGTCCCGGCGGAGTTGGACGTGACGGGGGAGTACCTGCCCGAGCGGCCGCACAGTGGGCGCCATGCGCGGCCGGAACCCGTGTTCGAGGCTGAGGCCGAAGACGCTGCCCGCGACGTCGAGTCGGTGCTGTCGGACGAGGATCCGTACACGGATGTCCCGGTCGCGGTGGACCCGGGGTTCGCAGTTGACGGCGGGAACGGAGCTCTGCCGCCGGAACCTCGGTCGGCGCTTCCTTCGGGGCACGAGGCCGGGAACGAGTTCGGAGGCCGGCCGGGGCATGGATCAGGACATCGACCGGACGGTCCGGCGATGCCCCCGTCCGTGCCCCCGTCCGTGCCTCCGCCCGCGCCGCCCGCCGACGGGCGTGCCGCGCGGGCCGAGCGAACGCCCGTACTGCCGCCGCATATCGAACGCCCGTCCGGTCCGAAGCCCACGCAGCCCGAGACGCGCTACCTGCCCGTGGCCTTTCCGGTGCCCGAGCGCCCGGATCGGCCCGAACGGCCCGACAGGCCCGAACGACCGGTCGTCGGCGGGCCGGGGGCGGGACGCGCGGCGGCGTACGGCGCGGGTCACCCGGGTCAGCCGGCACATCCGGCCCACCCGGCCCACGCGCCCGGTCCGCCGCGAGTCCCGGCGCCGCCGGGAGCCGGGGCGCGGGGTGCGGTTCCGCCGCCCGCCGCGCCCGTACCGCCGCCTCCGCCCCCGACCGCCCCGCCGCCCAGGTCCGGTGCCGGTGCCGCAGCTGCGGCCCAGGCCGCCGCAAACGCGCTGACCGCGCCGCCCGTTCAGCCGTCCGTACCGCCGCCGGTCGTCGCGCCCGCGCCGCCGCCCGAACGCACCCCGCGCGACTGGGATCTCGCGGGCTGGGCCGAGGACGGCGTCGCCGAATGGGCGCTCCAGCCGCTGTTGGACGCCGCGCGCTGGCTCGACGGCGGCGGCGCCACCGGCGACCGGGAGTTCCGTGAACTCGTCGGGCAGGCCGGGCTGGTGGCGGTGGCGGTCGGCCTGGAGCGGGCCGACGAGGCGTTGTTGCCCGCGCTCGTCGAACGGCTGGCCGAACTCGTGGTCCCGTCACCGCGGTTGCCCTCGGCGCGCGAGCAGGCCGCACTCGAACGCGTGCTCGCGGGCCTCGACGGGCCGATGCGGGCCCTGGACCGCTGCGGTGTGCCGCGCCATCAGATAGCGTCAATCATCGGACAGTTCGCCGCATATGTCCTGGACGGCTGCCACACTGACAGCACCGCGGACCATCTCGCCGCGGTGGTTCGCAACCTCGACACCGTCCCCGGCACATATCGTCCCTATCAGCAGGAACTCATCGGGGCCGCCGTCGCGCAGGGCCTCGGTGCGCGGTTCTTCGAGGAGATCGGCCGGCTCTGGGCGGCCAGCCGGTCCCTCCTCCCCGACCCGGCGGACCCCTTGGAGGGGTAGTCATGGAGGGCACCACCCGACCGACGGCGAGTCGCCAGCCGCTGCACCAGATCGTGTACCGGTGGCAGCGCCAGGACCTGTTCGGACGCAAGGGCCTCGGCCCGGCGGCCACTTCGCTGCCGGTCGCCGATCTCGCGCGACTGGTGCCGGACCTGTCGGAGGCGGTGGCCGCCGAGTTCGGCGGCGACGGCGCGCCGCTGACCAGTACCTCGCTGATCCACGTCGACTCGCTCGCGGCCGTCGTGCACCGCGTCGCCTCGGAGTTCGAGCAGGGGCGCCTCGGCAACCACGCCCACGTGTTGCTCGGCACCCGCGCCGCGCTGACCCCGCACGCGGTCCTGGCGCTGGACGGCTGGGGGTGGCGCACCGGGCAGCCGCAACTGGCGGAGATACCCGTCGGCCGCCGGCTCGCGCGAATACCGGACACCATCCTCGACGACGCCCTGGCCGAACGGGCGTTCCAGCTCCGCGACGCGGCGCGCACCCAGCCGGAGCCGCTGACCGTGGTGCTCGCCGCGGTGCTGCGCCGCCCGACGATGGGCTTCTCGGTCCGGCTCGCGGACGCCGGCGATCCGGTCGCGCTGCTGTGGGGGCTGTTCGACCTCATCACCGTGCCGCTGCCGGGGCCGCTCACGTTCTCGACGTACGAGACGGCGGACGGTACGACGCGGCCCCGCTTCGTGGTGGTGCCGCGCTGGCCCTCGCAACTGTGGAGCGGTCGGCACCGCGTCGACCCGGACGCGGAGGCGCGCACCGACGTGTTCCGCGAGGCGGCCGAACTGATGGTGGCGCGGTACGTCGAGGACGACTGGGACACGATGTACCCGCTGCTGCGCGGCCTCCAGGGGCTGCGGCGGCATCAGCCGTACGACCGGGCGGTGGAGATCCGCGACCGCTTCGCCGCGGACGCGGGGCGTGGCGCGGGGGGCGGTTCGGGCGGCGCGGCGCCGCTGCGGCTGCCGAACGAGGAGGTGGTCCCGGGCGAGTCGGCGGAGGCGCTGTCGCGGGCGGCGGCGTGGCAGGAGGCGCGGCTCGCGGGGGAGGCCGCGGCCGGGGCCGGTACCGAGTCGGGTGCCGCGGCCGGGGCCGAATCTGACGCAGAGTCTGGTGCTGAATCTGGTGCAAAGATGTTTGCCGAGTCGTTTGCCGACTCCGCGGTCGAGTCCGTTGCCGGGTCGGCTGCCGAGCCGGTCGCGGTGCCGGTGCGCGACGTACCGCCGGACGGGCCGGGGGCGTCGCTGGACCAGTTGTTCGCGGCACCTGCGGCGGTGCGGGCCGAGGCCCCGGAGACGGCCGTGGTGGAGGACGAGGCGTCGCCGGCCGCGCGCCCCGGCGTTGCGGCGCCTTTGCCGCGTCGTACACCCAACTCCGGTCACCCGGCCATTCCGACCATCCGGGAGGCGGCACATCGCACCGAGCCCTCGACCCGTCCTGCGCGGCGGGGCGAGGCGGCCTCGGACGAGGCGGCTGCGCTCGACACCGGACCGTCCGAGGACGCTGTCGCGACGACCGCACCCGAGACGACCGCACCCGAGACGACCGCACCCGCGACGCGGTCCGTGCTGCCCAGGCGTCCGTCGCGGGGTGTGCGGTCCGCGCGCACGAAGCCGCCCGGGCCCATACCCGTACCCGCGTCCGCGCCGGAGGAGGACAGGGGTGGTGCGGATGCGGCGGTGGAAAACCCTGGTTCCGTCTGTCCGCAGACTGCCGAGCCGCCTCCGGGCCGCGTCTCCGAGCCGGAACGAGCGGAGCTGGCCGGTGCCCCCGAGCCCGCGTCCGACCGACACCGGACCCAAGGCCGTGCTCAAGACCAGCCCTCCGACCCCGCCGCCGACCCCGTCCTCGCCGAGCCCGAGGCGTTCCCCCTGCGGGCGCCCGCGGGCGTGCCGCTGCGTCCCGAGGACCCGCCGCCCAGTGCGGGCAACGCCGAGCGGGAGCGGTGGAAGCGGCGCGGGGTCTACGACGAGGACATCGACGCCCTGGAGTTCGCCGCCGACCAGGTGGCGGACGGCGGCGCGGACCGCGCGGTGGCGTTCGTCGAGGACGTCGTCGCCCTCGCCGTCGCGCTGGAACTCGCCGACTTGCGCCTGCTGCCGTACGTCGCGGAGCACTTCCCGCGCCGCCTCGACGACGCGCCGAAGTGGACGCAGCGTGAGCGCCAGGCCGTACGCGACGTCCTGCTCCACCCTGTGCGCTACGGCGACCGCCTTGTGGAGGCGGGTGTCGAGACGAAGGTCGTGCGGCGCATGTTCGAGCGGCTGGTACGCGTCGTCCTGACGTTGGAGAAGGACCCCTCTCGTCCGCTGCGCGCGCTCGCCCTCGACCTGATGAGCGACCGCCGCCGCCTCGCGCCGTATCCGGTGCTGGACGACGTGCTGCGCCGGTCGTCCTGGGAGCCCGCCTACTACCAGGAACTCGGCCGCCGCTGGGCCGAACTGAACCCCCCGGCGGACACCGAGGCCCCGCCGGACCCGCCCGAAGGCGCGCGGCCGACCGGCTGAGCGGGCCGCATCGCGGTCGCCATCGCCACGAGGACCGCTACCCCGCACATTCCGGCTGGTGGCCCGGCGACCGGTCGCTGTGGCACCCTGCCGCGGGCACCGCTGTCGCGTTTTTGCCCGACGGGACGGCGCGTCCCGGACCGTCGCCGATCACGCCGACGAGGACGACCACGGCGACCAGGATCGGCACGAGTTGCGCGACGCCGGTCGCGTGGTGCCGCGTACCGAACAGCACGGCGGCGACCGCGGCGAGCAGCGCGAGGGCGATCGCCAGGACCACGATGTTGTGCCGGTGGCGGTCGTGGAGCTCGGCGTCGTCGTACCGCGCGCCGGCGAGGGCGAGGTTGCCGAGCATGAGCCGCGATCCGCAGGTGAGGCCGACGAGTGTGTCGACGACCAGCGCGCTCACGAAGGCCGCGAATCCCCGGGCCGTTCGCTCTGCCCGGGAGTCGAGGGAGCCGCACGAGTCGTCGGAGCTCCCGGAGCGGCCGCCGGAGGCCGCCGTGGCGTGTCCCATTTGGTCAGTGTGGTCGGCGGCGGGCGGACGGTGCGGGCGATGTCACCGAACCGTTGCCGGTGGGGGAGGGGCTGTCCGGCCGCGTGTGGGCGTGCTGCCGCTCGCGGCCGGGGGGTGCCCGGATAATCTTGGGAGGCGGCCCCGGGTGTTCCCGCGGGGTCTTCTCCCCGACACCAGCCAGCAACGGAGCTTCCTGATGCGTACCGCCGCCGTCGTCGGCACCGGCCTGATCGGGACCTCCGTGGCGCTCGCGCTCTCCGCGCGCGGGATCACGGTGTACCTGCACGACGCGGACCCGACCGCCGTGCGTACCGCCGCCGCCCTCGGCGCGGGGCTGGACGAGGCGCCGCCCGCCGCGGTCGACCTGGCCGTCCTCGCGGTGCCCCCGGCGCGCATCGCCGCCGCGCTCAAGGAGTGCCAGGGCAAGGGCCTCGCGCACAGTTACACGGACGTGGGCAGCGTCAAGGAGCAGCCGCTGGTCGACATCGAGGCGCTGGGGTGCGACGTGTCGCGCTACATCGGCGGGCACCCGCTGGCCGGCCGGGAGCGCTCCGGGCCGTTCGCGGCGCGCGCGGACCTGTTCGACGGGCGGCCGTGGGTGCTGACGCCGTCGAAGGAGACCGACACCGAGACGCTGAACCGCGCCCTGGAGATGGTGGCGCTGTGCCGGGCCGTCCCGGTGGTCATGGAGCCGCGCGCGCACGACCACGCGGTGGCGCTCGTGTCGCACGCCCCGCACCTGGTGTCCGCGCTGATGGCGGCCCGGCTGGAGGGGGCGGACGACACGGCGACGCGGCTCGCGGGGCAGGGCGTACGCGATGTCACGCGCATCGCCGGGTCCGACCCGCGCCTGTGGGTCGAGATCCTCGGGGCCAACGCCGACGCCGTGGCCGACGTGCTCACCGGGTTCGCGGACGACCTCAACGAGACCATCACGGCCCTGCGCGCGCTCGCCGCCGAGGACGAGGCCAAGCGCCGCGGCGGCGCGGACGGCATCGGCGCCATCCTGCGCCTCGGCAACGCCGGGCACGCCCGCATCCCGGGCAAGCACGGCGCGCCCGCCGCGCGGTACGAGTCGGTGCCCGTCGTGGTCGGCGACCAACCGGGCGAGCTGGCACGCCTGTTCGGGGACGTCGGCAACGCGGGTGTGAACATCGAGGACATGTCCATCGACCACTCGCCCGGCCGTCCGGCCGGTCTCGTCGAGTTGATGGTGGACCCCGCGACGGCCGAGGGACTGGTGGTGGAACTGCGCCGCAAGGGGTGGAACGTGCAGAGGTAGTCGCCGTCCGGTCGCGGTGGCGGCGCGGTGCGGTCCCGTCCGGGCATCGCCACCCCCGCGCCACCCCAAGGGAGTGGTCCTCCCGTCCCGGCCATCTGGCAGTCTGGATGCGTGACGCTGTCCACCACAGACTCGCTCGCGGTGTACCTCGCCTCGCTCTCCGCACCGGACCTCGCGCGCATCGTCACCATGACCCCGACTGTGCCCGAAGAGCCCAGGCCGACGACGCTGCGCCACGTGGCGGTCTGCCTGGCGGATCCGGAAACGGCGCTGCTGGGCTGCTCGTTCCTCAGCCGGGGCGAACTCCAACTGCTCGAAGTGCTGTGGGCGGTCGCCGAGGAGCGGCCGCCCGGCGGCGCCGCGCGCCTGGGCGGGGACGCCGGGCCGCGGCTGGACGACGACCCGGTCGTGGTGGTCGACCCGGAGGCGCTGATCGGGCTCGTCTGCGGTCCGGACCGCAGCGAGGCGCGCGACCTGGGTCCCGCCCTCGACGCGCTGACCGGGCGCGTGCTGGCCTGGCCGGAGGACGGGCGGATACGCCTGCACCCGGGCGCCGCCTCGGTGTTCCCGCTGCCGCTCGGGCTAGGCGCGCCGGCGTACGGCCTGCTGCTCGGCCAGCGGCCCGAGGATCTCCAGGCGATCGTCCGGGAGTTGGGCGGTCTGCCCGCGGGGCGCAAGGACGAAAACGCGGTGCTGGCGGCGCGGCTGCTCGGCGACCCGGAGGTGGTACGCCGGATCGCCGCCCGGCTCGACCCGTCCGCGCGGGCCGCGCTCGACGAGCTCGCCGAGGTGGGCATACGGCGTGACCCGACCGCGGCGTGGGGCTACTTCGGGCCGACGACGCGTCGCGCGGGGGCGGCCGACGGCCGGAGCGACGGGTTCGCCAGGCTGCGCCGCCGCGGGCTGTTGCTGCCGACCGGCGACGGCTGGGAGATGATGCCGCGCGAAGTCGCCCTCGCGCTGCGCGGGGACGACTACCGCGTGCCGTTCGAGTCGCGCCCGCCGCGGGTCGCCACGGAGGACGCGGACCGGGCGGCGGTGCTGCGGTCCTCGGCGGCCTCGGCGTCCGCGGCCCTCGACGTCGCGGCCCGGCTGCTGCACGCCTGCGCGGTCGGCCCGCCGGTGCTGCTCAAGAGCGGCGGTGTGGGAGTACGCGAGATGCGCCGCCTGGCCCGCGAACTCGGGTGCGACGAGGGCACGGTGCGGTTGTGGCTGCACGTCGCCGAGTCGGCGGGGCTGGTGGTCGCCGACGCGGAACGGGGACGGGTGCTGCCGACGTCCGCGTACGACGCCTGGCTCGACGGCGAACCCGCCGCCAGGCTGATGGTGTTGGTGCGGGGCTGGGTCACGATGCCGGACGTCCCGACGCTGGACGTGCTCGACGCCGCCGCGCGCCCGGGGGCCCGGCCGCCCGCGCCGCTGTCCGGGGCGTCGGCGCGGGGCGGTCTCGCGCTGGTGGCGCGCGGCACGCTGCTGCGGACGCTGGGCGCGATGGGCCTGGACCGCGCGGTGGCCGACCCGGCTTCGTTGGCGCGGTGCGTGGCGTGGGTGTGCCCTACGCCGTTCCGCCAGGGGATCGACGAGATGGTGGCCGGGTTCGAGGTGGGGGGCGGGGGCGTCGTCGTCGGTGATGCCGCGGGTGACGGTGGGGCGGAACACGGGGTCAAGGCCGGGGTCGACGCCGGGGTCGAATTGGGGGTCGAACTCGAGGGCGTTGGCGGTGAGTTCGAGGTCGATGTCAACGGCGGTTTCGACCGCGGCTTCGGGGGGCCGTTCGGGGGCGGGTGCGACCACGACACGCTGGTCGACGCCGTGGGCGATTCCGCCGCCGACCTCGTCGTGGACGCGAACTGCCTTGTGGCATCGGATGCGGGGACCGTGCGCCCTGCCGAGTTCCCGTTGTCGACGCCGTGCGGGTGTGCGGACTGCCGGGATGTCGCCGACGAGTTGGAGACGGCGTACCGCGGACGCTTCGACGCCGTCGCGTTCACCGTCACGGCGCTGCACGAGGCGGCGGCGCTCGGCCTCGTCGCACACGGCGCACTGACCGCCCTCGGCGGCGGGCTGGCCGTTCAACACAGTGCCGCCGCATTGCTGGCAGTGGCCGAGGAGTTGGTGCCGCCCGCGACGCGACGGGCCCGGTTCCGCGCCGACCTGACGGCCGCGGTCGCGGGCACTCCGGCGGTGGAGCTCGTACGTCTGCTCGGTCGCTGCGCCGAGGTCGAAAGCCCGGGCCGCGTATGGCGGTTCTCCGAGATCTCGGTGCGTCGCCACCTCGACGCCGGCGGCACCGCGGCGGGCCTGCTCGCCGACCTGGCCGAGGCCGCGATCGGCGAACTCCCCAAGCCGCTGGAGGACTTGATCCACGATGTCGGACGCCGGTACGGCCAGGTCCGTGTCGCGCCGGCGGCCGGCGTCGTCTACTCCGACGACGAGACGCTGGTGACCGAACTCCTGCACCACCGGGGCCTGTCCGACCTGCGCCTGCGGCGCATCGCGCCGACGGTGCTGCTCTGCGCCGAGCCGCTGGACGAAGCGGTGCGGCGTCTGCGCAAGGCGGGTTACGCGCCCGCCGCGGAGTCGGAGACCGGCAGCGCGCTGGTCGAACGCCCGGCGGAGTTCCGGGCCGAGGGGGCCGACCCCGATCCGGGGCGCGGCGGCCGTACCGTGGTCCTGACGATGGCGGACGACGCGGCCGAGGACCGGCGTTGCTGGGCCGCGGACCTGCTCGACAAGGCGCTGCGCCCGCCTCCGCCGCTCACCGCGAAGGCGGCCCGCCTGCACGAGGCGGCACCGCTGCTCGGACCGGAGGACTGCCTTGTGCTGGCGCAGGCACTCGACCGGGGGAGCGCGGTGCGCGTGGCCGCGACGGCGTACAACGGCGAGCCGATGACGAGCACCGTCGCGCACCTGGCCATGGCGGGTGACAGCCTCTACATGCGTCCCCCCAACGGCCGCCCGGCACTTCTGCCGTTCCGCCTGGAGACCCTGTGGTTGGTGCTCCCGGCCGAAGACTGAGCAGGTTCATGACGGCGCGTTTCGTGCCCGGGTTCCGTGGTGGGCTCTCTCAGGTGTCCTGCCAGACGAAGACCGCGCGGTCGAAGCGGCGGGCGTCGAGGTCCTGGCGGCGGATGTACCAGTACAGGTACCCGGTGTCGGCGCACCACAGCGCGGACTGGCGGTCCGGTGGGAATTGGGCGAGAGTCAGCCACTCCCGGCATTCGGCCCTCCAAGCGGCGAGTTCGCCGGGGCCGGACTCCAGCGGCTCGTCCCCGACGATGTCCCACAGCGAAGGGTTCTGCGGTGAGAAGGGGTAGCCGCCAAGTTGGTGATCCATGTGGGCCCACAGGTCCAGGGCGTCGTCGAAGTCCTCGTCGTACAGCGCCTCGGCGACCCTCGCGTCGGTGGTGTCGAAGTGGTCCTCCAGGACGTGCGAGGCGATGGACGGCGCGGTGAACTCCACGGACACCGCCATGGGTTCCGCCGCGCAGTCGCGCAGCACCTCGGGCGGCGACCGGCGCTCCACGTGTGTGCCCGCGGGGATGTGGACGACGCGGTGCGCCTGGGGTTCGTTGTCCAAGGACGGCATGGTGCTTTCGCACAGTTGGCCGTCGAACAGGAAGAAGTACAACAGACCGGAGTCCGGCAGGTTCACGTTCCCGCGCGGCAGAGCACCGAGATCGAACCCCGCGATCAGGGACAGTGGCCCCTCGCCCTCCCAGACCGGCCACGGCATATCGGGCGGCAGCAGCGGCCGCCCGCCCCGGTGCGCGACAGCGGGGTCGGCCGCAGCGGAATGCCGGAACTTCACGGTGGGCCGCAGCAGACGCACCCACGCCTCCGACAGGTCGGGAGGCAGGTGGCGCCGTGCGGCGCCGATCAGGCGGGCGGACTCGTCCGGCAACGTCTCGTGGTCCATCGGGCCAGCCTAGGACCGTGGGCCTGGTGCAATGCGCGCGACCACACATGAGCGACCGGCGCCGTGGCCGCACGGTCGGGGAACGCAGCATCACCGAAGGTGATCACCGCCGCAGTTCCCCGGTCCGTGTGGAGACGCCGGGTCCGGTGCTCCGGGCGGAGGACCGACGTCGGTCGGGGGACGGCGGGGTCAGGCGGGGCGGATGTTCTGGTTCAGATGGAAGACGTTGTCGGGGTCGTACTCGGCCTTGATCGCGGCGAGCCTGCGGTAGTTGTCGGGGCCGTAGGCGTCGATGACGCGCGAGTGGCCTTCGTCGCCGATGAAGTTGAGGTAGACGGAGCCGGTGGCCCACGGCCGCATGTCCGCGCAGACGTCGTGCGCCCACTGGACGGCGCGGGCGTCGTCGGCGGGGTCCTCCCACATGGCGAACGGGTGGACGGCGTACGGCGATTCGCGCCACGGCAGGGGGTACCGCCCGTTGTCGCGGGCGAGGGCGCCGCCCTGCGGGAAGAACACGTGCAGCGACGGTGACGGAATCACCATCTCGGGCGAGCGGGCGCAGAACACGTCGACCGCCTCGTCCGGGAACGCGGTCAGGTAGTCGGCGGACCAGTAATTGCGCAGGCCGGGCGGGTCGTCCAGCATGCACTGGAACGCGGGGTAGGGGAGTTCGGCGATCATCGCGCCCTCGGGGGCGAGGCCGAGGAACGGGCTTGCCGCATCGCGGCATTCGGCCTCCGAGCCGGTGTATGTCACCAATACCGCCGCCGCGAGCCGACCGACGAGGTGCTCCGGTACGAACTCCTCGGGCGGGCCGACCAGATAGATGAACCCGCCGCCCACCTGGTCCGGAGCGGTGTCGCAGAAGTCGCGGTAGGTGCGGAGTACGTCGGGGCCGTACTCGGCGGACCACAAGAGCAACGCCGCACTGAAGACCGGGAGCTCGTGGAGCCGGAAGGTGAAGTCGGTGACCACGCCGAAGTTTCCGCCGCCACCGTGCAGGGCCCAGAACAGGTCCGGGTGCGAATCGGCGCTCACGTGCAGCGTCCTGCCTTCGGCGGTGACCAGTTCGGCGGCGAGCAGGTTGTCGCAGGCGAGTCCGAACCGGCGTTCCAGCCAACCGGATCCGCCGTTGAGGGTGAAGCCGCCGATGCCGGTGGTGGAGGCCCGGCCGCCGGTCGTCGCCAGACCGTGGGGCACCGTCGCGTGGTCCATGTCGCCGATCGTCGCGCCACCGCCGACCCGGACGGTGCGGGCGTCGGGGTCGACGGTGACGGCGTTCATGCGGCGCAGGTCGATGGTGAGGCCGCCTTCGGTGAGCGCCTTGCCGGTCACGCCGTGGCCGCCGCCGCGTACCGACACCTCCAGTTCGGCGTCGCGGGCCGCCGCGAGGGCGAGGGCGACGTCCTCGGTGGTGGTGCACTGCGCGATGGCGCCGGGATGGCGGTCGATGGCGCCGTTGAAGACGGCGCGGGCGTCGTCGTACCCGGGCGAGCCGGGAAGCAGGACGTCGCCGCCGAATGTACCGCGCAAACTGCTGCCGAGCCGCGCGGCGTCCGAGCCGAGGGTGGTCATGGTCATCCCCGCTTTCGCGTGGTCTCCCCGAGCCGATGAGCTCCCCGAGCAAACGCACGGCGGCACGAGGGAGGCGGCCCGGGGCAGGACGCACCGGGCGCACGGTGGGTCAAGGCACCGTGCTCCAGAGGGGCAACGTGCTGCAAGGCAGGACGGCCGCGGGGACGCGCCGCTTCCCTCCACGGTAAACCGAGACGCCCCGCCCGAATACCCCAATCCGTACCTTTGATTGCTATTTATGCAGATTGTCGCCGTCGCCGTCTCCCGCGCCGTCGCCGTCTCCCGCGCCTTCGCCCTCGCCGCCGTCGTCTCCCACGCCGACTATCCCGTCGTCGACTCCCGCACGACCAGTTCCGGTTGGAAGATCACCTGCTGGTGGGCGTGGGCCTCCGGGTTCTCGTACTCGTCCAACAGCAACTCCGCAGCAGTCTGGCCGAGTTGGTAGGTGGGTTGGCGGACGGACGTGATCGGGATCGCGGCGGCGCCGGCGAATTCGATGTCGTCGTAGCCGACCAGGGCGATGTCCTCGGGGATGCGCACGCCCGCGCGGAGCATTTCGCGCATGAAGCCCATGGCCAGGAGGTCGTTGGCGCACAGTACGGCGCGCGGGAGGTCGCCCCCGGCCAGCAGACGCCGGGCGGCTTCCGCGCCGGAGCGGGCGTTCATCGCGGGGACCAGGACGTCCCGGACCGCCGTGCCCAGGCGCAGGCCCGCGCCGCGCAGGGCCCGGCGCATGCCGCGTCGCCGCTCCTCGCACTGACGGATCGTCAGAGGGCCGCTGACGAAGGCGAAATCGTCGTGTCCGGCGGCGAGCAGGTGGTCGGTCGCCAGTTGACCGCCCGCCTCGTCGTCGACCGCGACCGAGCACAGGTCCGGGCGGTCGCCGCTGCGGTCGAGGAGGACGACGGCCATGCCGCGGCTGCGCAACCCGTCGATCGGCAGCGCCGATTCGTGGGCCGGGGTCACCAACACCCCGCGTACGCGCTGCTCTTGCAGCACCTGGAGGTACGTCTCCTGCTTGTCCACCGAGTCGTCGGAGTTGCACAGGATCACCACCGACCCGTTGCGGCTGGAGACGTCTTCGACGCCGCGCGCGACGTCGGTGAAGAACGGGTTGGCGACGTCCAGCACGATCAGCCCGAGGGCGTTGGTGCGCCCCGAACGCAGCGACCGCGCCGAGTCGTTGCGCACGAACCCCAGGTGCTCTATCGCGTCCAGGACGCGCTTGCGCGTGGCCTCGGAAACGCGGTCGGGGCGGTTCAGCACGTTCGACACCGTGCCGATCGACACCCCGGCGTGCCGCGCCACTTCCTTGATACCCGTCGTCGCCATGCCGCCCAACTGTGGTGAGAAGTATTGAAACGTGTCAATAGTCGGAGGGTGTGATCAGCGGTACTCGACCGCCCGTCGACCCCGCCGGTCACCGGGACGAGACCCCGTCGATCCCGCAAAATCCGAGGTCAACCCCAGGTGGCCTGCACGTACGGCCGTTCACCGATGGTCACCATACGCCAGCGCGCCGAGTTCGCGCAGCCCAAACTCTTGACGCGCGGCTCAACCCGGACCTAACTTCCTCGCAACCTCTCTGAAACGTTTCACGACGAAGCGGCAACGAGGCGACGAGGAGCTGAACCCCATGACCGCTGTACCCACCACCCCCGGAGGCGACCCCCCGGTGCCCGTGCTGGCGCTGCGCGGCGTCGAGAAGTCCTTCGGCGCGGTGCGGGCGCTGCACGGTGTCTCGCTGGAGCTGTACGCGGGGGAGGCCCACGCCCTCGCCGGCGAGAACGGGGCCGGCAAGTCGACGCTCATCAAGACCCTCGCGGGCGTGCACCGCCCCGACGCCGGCGAGGTGCTGCTCGACGGCAAGCCGGTGGCCTTCGGCAACCCCGCCACCGCCCGGGACGCGGGCGTCGCGGTCATCTACCAGGAGCCCACCCTGTTCCCCGACCTCTCGGTCGCGGAGAACATCTACATGGGCCGCCAGCCGCGCGGCGCCCTGGGCCGCATCGACCGCCGCACGATGCACCGCGCCACCGCCGATCTGTTCCGCCGCCTCGGCGTCGCGCTCGACCCCGAGCAGCCCGCCCGCGGCCTGTCGATCGCCGACCAGCAGATCGTGGAGATCGCCAAGGCGCTGTCCTTCGACGCCCGCGTGCTGATCATGGACGAGCCGACCGCCGCCCTCACCGGCAGCGAGGTCAACCGCCTCTTCACCGTGGTGCGCACGCTGCTCGACCAGAACGCCGCCGTGCTGTTCATCTCGCACCGCCTTGAGGAGATCTTCGCGCTCTGCCGCCGGGTCACCACGCTGCGGGACGGCCGCTGGATCTCCTCCGAGCCGGTCGCCGGGCTCACCGAGGACGACCTGGTCCGCCGCATGGTCGGCCGCGACCTCGACTCGCTGTACCCCAAGCAGGACACCGTCATCGGCGGCACCGCGCTGCGCGTCGACCGCCTGACCCGTGAAGGCGTCTTCCGCGACGTCTCCTTCGAGGTGCGCGGCGGCGAGATCGTCGCCCTCGCGGGCCTGGTCGGCGCCGGCCGCAGCGAGGTGGCCCGGGCGGTCTTCGGTGTGGACCGGTACGACGCGGGCCACGTCGAGGTGGCGGGGCGCGCGTACAAGCCCGCCTCGCCCACCTCCGCGATGGCCGCCGGGCTGGCCCTGGTCCCCGAGGACCGCCGCCAGCAGGGCCTGGTCATGGACCTGTCCATCGAGCGCAACATGGGCCTGACCCGCCTGCGCTCGCTCGGCAGGGCCGGGCTGATCGACCGCCGCGCCGAGCACGGCACCGCCCGCGACTGGGCCCTGCGCCTCCAGCTCAAGTACGCCCGCCTCTCGGACGCCGTCGGCGTCCTGTCCGGCGGCAACCAGCAGAAGGTCGTGCTGGCCAAATGGCTGGCCACCGACCCCCAGGTGCTGATCGTCGACGAGCCCACCCGCGGCATCGACGTCGGCACCAAGGCCGAGGTGCACCGCCTGCTCTCCGGTCTGGCCGCCGAAGGGCTGGCCATCCTCATGATCTCCTCCGACCTCCCGGAGGTCCTCGGCATGGCCGATCGGGTGCTGGTGATGCACGAGGGCCGCATCACCGCCGAGATCCCCCGGGCGGACGCCTCCGAGGAGACCGTCATGGCGGCGGCGACCGGACGTACCGGCGCCGGAAAGGCCCCGGTCGGACCCGGCCCGACCGGACCCGCCCCGAACGGAAGGGACGCCGCCGCATGACGGCCACACTCATCTCGCCGCCGACGGCCGACCCGGAGGCCGCCAAGTCGTCGCGCGGACTGGTCGACAAGGTCTTCCGCGCCCGCGAACTCACGCTGCTGGTCGCCCTGGTGGCCCTCGTGGTCGGCACCCAGCTCAGCAACTCCCGCTTCCTGTCCGAACAGGGCGTCAAGGACCTCTTCCTCAACGCCTCGATCCTGGTGCTGCTCGCCGTCGGCCAGTCGGTCGTCGTGGTCACCCGCAACATCGACCTGTCGGTCGGCTCGGTCGTCGGCCTGGCCGCCTTCGCGTGCGGCAAGTTCGCGTCCGGGTCGAGCCATTCGGCGGCCACCGTGGTGCTCGTCGGCGTGCTGGTCGGCGTCGCCTGCGGTGTCGTCAACGGCCTGCTGGTCAGCCTCGGCCGGGTGCCGTCGCTGGTCGTCACCCTCGGCACGCTCTACATCATCCAGGGCGTCGACTACTACTGGGCGCAGGGCGAGCAGATCAACGCCGAGACGCTGCCCGGCGGCGTCCTCGACCTGGGCACCGGCAGCGTGCTGGGCATCCCGTACCTCCCGCTGATCGCCGCCGTCGTGCTGGTGGTGACCGGCTGGTACCTGCGCAGCTACCGCACCGGCCGCGAGCTGTACGCGATCGGGTCCAACCCCGAGGCCGCCCGGCTCGCCGGAGTGCCGTCCGGGCAGCGGGTGTTCGCGGCGTACGTCTTCTCCGGAGCGATCGCGGGCCTGGCCGGCGCCCTGTGGCTGTCCCGCTTCGGCACCGTCGTCGCGGACGCCGCCAACGGCTGGGAACTCCAGGTCGTCAGCGCGGTCGTGGTCGGCGGCGTGGCGATCACCGGCGGTGTCGGCACGGTGTGGGGCGCGGCGCTCGGCGCCCTGCTGCTGACCACCATCGGCAGCGCGCTCGTGGTGCTCAAGGTCGACTCGTTCTGGCAGAAGGCCATCAACGGCGCCCTGCTGCTCGCCGCCATCAGCATCGACCGGATCGTCCAGGTGCGGGTGACCCGCGCGCTGCGGAGGAGGAACGCCCGCCATGGCTGACACCCTGACCAAGCCGGAGCTCCCGCCGGTGCGCACCGAGGGCGCGGGGTCCGCGGGCTGGGCCCGGTTCCTGCGCTGGGACCTCGCGGTCACCATCATCCTGATCGCGGTGTTCGGCTTCGGCAGCGCCGACAACGCCTCCTTCGCCACCACCGGCAACCTGTCCTTCGCGCTCAACGACATCGCCGAGGTCGCGATCATCGCGCTGCCGATGACGCTGCTGGTGGTGTGCGGCGAGGTGGACCTGTCGGTCGCCTCGATGCTCGGCCTGTCCAGCGCGCTGGCCGGATCGTTGTGGGACGCGGGCTACACGTTCGAGATGATCGTCCCGATCGTGCTGCTCGTCGGCCTGGCCGGCGGTCTGGTCAACGGCCTGCTGGTGACGAAGGTCGGACTCCCGTCCCTGGCGGTCACCATCGGCACGATGACGCTCTACCGCGGCCTCGCCTCGGTGGTGCTCGGCACCAAGGCGGTCGCCGAGTTCCCGCAGGAGTACGCCGACCTGACGCAGCGCACCGTCCTCGGCTTCATCCCGTTCCCCATCGCGCTGTTCGGCGTCCTCGCGGTGATCACCGCCGTCGTGCTGCACGCCACCGGTCTCGGCCGCGCGATGTTCGCGATCGGCGCGCAGCAGGAGGCGGCGTTCTTCGCCGGGATCCGGGTCAAGCGCATCAAGCTCGCGCTGTTCGCGCTGACCGGCGTCGTCGCGGCGTTCGCCGGGATCGTCTTCACCCTGCGGTACGGCAGCGCCCGCGCCGACAACGGCATGGGCTTCGAGATGACCGTCATCGCGGCGGTGCTGCTCGGCGGCGTCGACTTCGACGGCGGCCGCGGCACCCTCGGCGGCGTCGTCTCCGGACTGCTGCTCATCGCCCTGCTCCGCAACCTGCTCACCCTCAACGACGTGGCCAACGAGGTCCAGTCGATCGTCACCGGCGTGCTGCTGGTGGTGTCGGTGCTGGCCCCGCGCGTCATCCAGGCCGTCGGCCGACGGCGCCGCCCCCTCCCCCTCGAAGGATGACCATGAACGCGAGACTCCGCACCCACGGCCGCCGCACCACGGCCGCGGTCGCCGCCGCGACCGCCCTCGGCCTCGCCCTCGCGGGCTGCNTCGGCCGACGGCGCCGCCCCCTCCCCCTCGAAGGATGACCATGAACGCGAGACTCCGCACCCACGGCCGCCGCACCACGGCCGCGGTCGCCGCCGCGACCGCCCTCGGCCTCGCCCTCGCGGGCTGCTCGGGTACCAGCAAGGACGACGACAAGAACTCCTCCGGCGGTGCCGCCCCCGCGGCCGGTGCCGGGGCGAGCGCGGACCCGAACGCAGAGCTCAAGACCGGCCTCAAGCTGGCGTTCCTGCCCAAGCAGATCAACAACCCGTACGAGACCATCACCGGCGAGGCCGGGCTGGCCGCCGCCAAGGAGATCGGCAGCGAGGGCAAGCGCGTCGGCCCGTCCGACGCCAACGCCTCCTCGCAGGTGTCGTACATCAACACGCTGATCCAGCAGAACCAGGACGCGATCATGATCGCGGCCAACGACGCCAACGCGGTGTGCGGCCCGCTCAAGCAGGCGATGTCCAAGGGCATCAAGGTCGTCGCGTACGACTCGGACACCGCCAAGGACTGCCGCCAGCTCTTCATCAACCAGGCCAGGTCCGAGGACGTCGGCCGCTCGCTGGTGCAGAACGTCGCCAAGCAGGTCGGCTACAAGGGCAAGATCGCGATCCTGTCCGCGACCCAGAACGCGACGAACCAGAACACCTGGATCGAATACATGAAGCAGGAGCTGGCCAAGCCCGAGTACAAGGACATGCAGCTCGTCAAGGTCGCGTACGGCGACGACGACGACCAGAAGTCCTTCCAGGAGACGCAGGGCCTGCTTCAGGCGAACCCCGACCTCAAGGCGATCATCGCGCCCACCACGGTCGGCATCTCCGCGGCCGCCCGCTACATCGACGGTTCGCAGTACAAGGGCAAGGTCGTCGTCAACGGCCTCGGCACCCCGAACCAGATGCGGCAGTTCGTGAAGAACGGCACCGTCGAGCAGTTCTCCCTGTGGGACCCGAAGAAGCTCGGCAAGCTCGCCGTCTACTCGGCCGCGGCGCTGGCCTCCGGCCAGATCACCGGAGCCGAGGGCGAGAAGTTCACGGCCGGCGACCTGGGCGAGTACACCATCGGCAAGGACGGCGAGATCATCCTCGGCCCGCCGACGGTGTTCAACAAGGACAACGTCGACCAGTACGACTTCTGAGCCGGCCGCCGTGGAACGCGTCTGCTTCGTGCTCCGGGTCCGCCCCGAGCGCATCGCCGAGTACCGCGAACGGCACGCGGCCGTATGGCCCGAGATGCGCGCCGCACTGACCGAGGCCGGGTGGCGCAACTACTCGCTCTTCCTGCGCCCGGACGGCCTGCTCGTCGGCTACCTGGAAACCGACGACTTCGCCGCCGCCCAGGCCGCGATGGACGCCACCGAGGTCAACGCCCGCTGGCAGCGCGAAATGGGCGACCTCTTCGAGGCCGAGGCACTCGACGGGCGGCGCCCGGACGAGGCCATGGCACCGCTGGACGAGGTCTTCCACCTCGCCTGAGCGGGTCGTTCACCCCTTCAAGCAGCAAGAAATCCGCACCTCAGCACCAGGAGTGTCGAACCTCATGACCGAGCAGGACGTCAAGGCCGCTCTGCGGGCCCAGCGCATCGAGACGCCGTCATGGGCGTACGGCAACTCCGGTACGCGGTTCAAGGTGTT
>NZ_JBPKBH010000034.1:0-56049 GCF_051388915.1 Yinghuangia sp. YIM S09857
GATGAGCGCCTGGATGTGCGGGAAGCGGGAGCGGACCTCGCGGCACACGTCGATGCCGCTGCCGTCCGGCAGACGGCCGTCGAGGATGGCGACGTCGGGATTGAGGGCGGGGATGCGGCGGATGGCTTCCTGGGCGGAGGCGGAGTCGCCGACGACCTCGATGTCCGGCTCGGCCCCCAGCAGGTCGGACAGCCCGCGGCGGACCACTTCGTGGTCGTCGAGCAGGAACACGCGGATCGGTGTCATGGCAGGCTCATCTCTCGAACTGGCGTTCATTTCAGTGTCGCAGGAGTTCAGCGGGTCGGGGCCGCAGCCCGCGCGTGAGCACAACGGCCCCGACTTCGGGGAAGCGGGTCGAAGCGGACGGTGTGCGCAAGACGGTCGGGGAAGCGGTTGTCATGGTCTTTCCCGGAAAGGATCGACCCGGCAACGGCCGACTTGGCCTCAAGTCTCCTGCGAGGCCCGTAAGCCTCACAGGGCCGTTCGGCCCTGCTGTTCGTCCGGGACACAGGGCAGCGTCGACGCTGACTGTCCGGGCGCCGGTAGCCGCCGCGCGAGGTTCGAGGGGTAGCCGTGTCTGATCCTCTCCGGCGGTAGACGCCCACCCGGTCGATCTGGAGTCGGTGGACGCCTGGTGGCGGGCGGCCGCGTGCCCGGCCTGGGGCACAAGGCCGCCGACGTTCGCCAGCTCATGCAGGACCAACGGCCCCCCAACGCCTGGATCCGCGAGCACGGCGAGGACATGCCCGAGATCGACGGTCGGCGGCATCAGGTCCACGACGTCGTGATCGGGTTCATCGTGGTCGCTCTGACCGCAGTTCCCGCGCTGGCGTTCCTCCTCGCCCGCGCCCAGTACAGCCAGTCCGTCGCGGAGTGCGAGTCCGAACTCGACGTTCCTTTGCAATTCCATGGTGTTCCCTTGGTGTTTTGTTAGCATGGCGGGGCACTGCCGATCGCGTCGCCCGCGAGTGCCGGACAACGGAAGGCCAGCTATGGATGTGCCCCTGTGGCTGTGGTTCGTCTTCGCGGGGATCGTGGTGATCTCGCTCGCGGTGGACCTGTTCGCGCATCGCGAGGACCACGTCATCGGTTTCCGCGAGGCCGCTTGGTGGAGCGCCCTGTGGGTCGGCCTCGCGATCGCCTTCGGCGGGCTGGTGTTCTGGCAGGTCGGAACGACCGCGGGGGTGGAGTACACGACCGCGTGGCTCCTGGAGAAGAGCCTGTCCGTCGACAACCTGTTCGTGTTTGCGCTGATCTTCGGGTACTTCCGGGTGCCACGCGAGTACCAGCATCGGGTCTTGTTCTTCGGTGTGTTGGGCGCACTGGTCTTTCGCGGTCTCTTCCTCGCGGCCGGTGTGGCGGTCGTCAGCAAGTTCACCGCTGTGCTGTTCGCCTTCGCGGCGGTGCTCCTGTACAGCGCGTGGAAGCTCCTGAAAGACGAGGACGACAGCTTCGACCCCGGCCGCAGCTTGGCGGTCCGCCTGGTGCGCAAGGTCGTCCCGGTACGCGACGACTACGCCGGCAGCCGCTTCGTTGTCCGTGAGGCGGGTCGGCGGGTGGTTACCCCGCTGTTCGTGGTCCTCGTCGCGATCGAGGCCGCCGACCTGGTGTTCGCCGTCGACAGCGTGCCGGCCGTACTCGCGGTGAGCGACGAAGCCTTCATCGTCTACTCGTCCAACGCATTCGCGATTCTGGGTCTGCGCGCCTTGTACTTCCTGTTGTCCGGCTTGCTCTCGCGCTTCCACCTGCTGAGCAAGGGCCTGTCGATCATCCTCGCGTTCATCGGCGTCAAGCTCGTCCTCCAGGCCTCGCACAAGGTGATCAGCAAGTCGGTCCCCGAGATTCCCTCCCTGGTCAGCCTGTGTGTGATCGTCGTGGTGCTGACAGCCTCGATCGTGCTGAGCATCCTGCGTCCGCCGCCTCCCGACGAGGACGAGCCTGACGCACCCGACTCGTCCCATCACGAACACGGCGGCAACCCCGACGCCTCCACCGCTGAAGGCCTTCCAGATCGCCACGCGCCGTGAACGCGCGCACGATCGCGGACGATTCCGCGCGCCCCAACTGGCCTGCTCAGTCGTGCTGCTGAGCGAGCTCGACCGACGACACCAGCACGATCGCGGCCAGGGTGGGGGAAACGCATCAGGCGCAACCCGGAACACGGACAGCCTCACTCGGCGGCGCCCCGCGCGTGGTGCGGATGGCCTCGATCCTGGCCCGGTGGTACGCGTTCGCGATCCGACGACGACGGGCGTACTCGGGGCCTTTCACGGTCTGCTCCGGGTGGCGGCGATACGCGTAGACGGGTTCTCCGCCGAGGTAGTGCCCGCGGTGCCGTTCGGTCGCGGCCAACACCAGTGCGGTGTCCTCGCTCGTCGGCAGGGCCGGCCAACCGCCGACGTCCCACAGCGCCGACGTCCGCCACAACACCGCACACCCGTGAAAGGGCAGGAACCCGAGCCGCAGGTAGGTGTCGTACACCGCGCCGCGTTCTTGGGGTCCGGCTTGCAGGTGGTGGGGGAAGGCGATCCGCAGGCCGTCGCTGTGGAGGTCGTCGGTGAGCCCCGCGCACCACGCCGCGTCGCCGGCCTCGGCCGCCGCGAGGAGCCGGTCCAACCCGCCGGGCATCCATTCGTCGTCGGCGTCCAGCACCGCCGTCCATTGCGTGCGCACATGGGACAGCGCCACCGTACGTGCCGTCGACGGACCCGCGGCCCGGCCCGCCGCGATCAGCGTCAGCCGTCCATCCGGCATATGCGGACGGCACTTCTCCTCGACGACCTCGAACACATCCTCTGGAACGGCGTCCCCGTCCCAGCACACGATCCAGTCCAACGCGCTGTCTTGTGTCCCCAACGACCGCGCGGCGGCCGGCAAGTAGGGCAACGACTTGCGATACAACGCCGTGACGACCGAGATCCGGCTCTTTCCCCGTGCCGTCGGCTCCACCGACACGTGCACATCCTCTCGTTGTCGACCTGCCTCATCGGCTTCAATCTCGATGCCCGTACGTACGCCGGCCGGGCTCCCTGCGCTTTCGCGGTAGGCGACGGCCGCGACGGCCGCGGTGCGCGCATCCGCGACGACAGGCGTCCTACCTCGGCGGTGCGATCACCGTGGACGCACTCACCCTCGCTCTGGGCGTCGGCCAACTTCACGCCGCGCAACGCCAACCGCTCGACGTGGGTCATCCGGCTGCTCACGCGGCCGACCCTTGGCGGTCGGCCGGTTCCCACGGGTCGTGTGCGCAGAAGACCGATACCCGGTCGCCGTGGTCACGGACGAGTTCGCGGAGTCTCGCCTTGCCCAACCGCAGGTCGCGGTGGGTCTCGGAAGTCGTCTGCACGAAATCCAGCAGCGGGTGCCGTTCGGCACGGGCCGGAGTTCACGGTGGTAGTAGTAGGCGTCACCGCAGTGCAGGGGCCACATGTCCGAGCCGGGGTCCCCGTTCCTCGCCGCGTCAACGGTCATCCTCTGCGCAGGGGTGCGAGTGCGTCGGCCCAGGCGACGACTTCTGTGAACAGTTGTTGCAGAGCGATCGGCGGCCTCGGGCCGGGATTGAGGGTGCTGAATCCTTCGAAGTCCGTTGCCAGTGACAGGTTGACCTCTGTGCGGACTGCGGCCAGTTGCAGTGCCCCCGCGATGAGCCGCAGTTGTTCCGCGGCTCGGGCCCCACCGGCGGTGCTCCCGTAGGAGACGAATCCGACCGCCTTGTTGTTCCACTCGCTGTACAGGTAGTCGATCGCGTTCTTCAGGGCCGAGGGGATCGATCGGTTGTATTCGGGCGTGACGAAGACGTAAGCGTCGAATGCGTTGATCGTGGTGCTCCAGGCACGTGTATGTGCGTGCTCGTAGTCTCCCGACAAAGGAGAGCGCGGCTCGTCGAAGATCGGGAGCGCGTGATCGGCTATGTCCACGATTTCCACGTCGACGCCGCAGTGCTTCCTGCCGGTCTCGGCGACCCATTCGGCGACCTGCGGTCCGAGTCGGCCGGGGCGGGTACTGCCGAGGATGATCCCGACGTTCGTCATGTTTCTCCTGTGGGTGAGGGGGCGATGCTGGTCCGGCGCCGGTCGAGCAGGCGGGTCGATCGTGTTCGCGGCATGGAACGTTCAGTTGAGCCGCTTTTGGGACGTGTCGTCGTGTCGGGGCTCTTCACGGCGTGGACACGTTGGCGGGCTTCAGGGCTGCGGCGAGTCCGTTCAATCGCAGCCCCGTTGCGCCGCGCAGGTGCGGCAGGTCGTGACTGCCGTCTCCGGAGAACGTGATGAAAGCGACCTGCTCGGTCCACCGCAGCTGGGTGCCCTGTGGGCGTCGGGGATGCAGTTCCACGGTCACCAGCGACGCCCAGCGCAGTACGTCGTCGACTCGCGCCTCGTAGACGTGGACGATCCTTTGGGCGGGGACGATGTCGACGTACCGGGCCCGGTAGTCCAATCGCTCCGCAGGAGCGTTCAGGCTCGTGAAAACGCTGCGCGCCGTTTCGGTGCCGCCCACGCCGAAGACGTGGTGGTAAGCGGTCATCTTCCCCGGCAGTGCGAACCACCGACGGCGGATCGCCGGATCACCGAACGCCGCGAACACCGACGCCGGCGACTCGTCGAAGTCTCTATCGAGCGTGAACGTCTCGTGCCGTGGGCCAAGCACCGGGCCGGGCGTACGCCGGTGCGCCGATGTACTCATGCACCGACCTCACCGGCCGCGAGACGGCACTTTCGCGATGCGGTCGGATCTCGGTGTGGGGTCATGACGTCCTTTCGCGGTGTCGGCCCCGTCTGTCGGGCCACCGTCACTTACTATCAGTAAGAAACGTGGGATCACCGGTTTTACTCCGCCTCTCCCACACGCACTTTCATGTCACCTACGCACCCCGAAGGAAGAATCGCGTGGACGCCGCCCTGCGGGCAGAGCTCGACTTGCGAGGAGTCTCGCCGGATTGCCGGCAGACCATCGAACTCGTCCGGGACGTGCTCGCACGCGTCGGCGACAAATGGACCGTCTTGGTGATCAGTGCGCTCGCCTCCGGGCCGCTTCGATTCGGCGCCCTGCACGAGGAGATCGCAGGCATCTCCCACAGGATGCTGACCCGGACACTGCGATCGCTCACCCGTGACGGCCTCTTGACGCGAACCCCGTACGCCGAGATGCCACCCCGCGTGGAGTACGCGCTCACGCCCCTGGGCCATTCGCTCAACGAAGCCGTGTCCGGAGTCGTGCGTTGGGTCCAGAAACACCAGCCGGAAGTCATCGACAACCGGCTCGCGTTCGACCAGGTCGCGGGCACCTGAGTGGGTCCGTACACCGACAGTCAGAAGTCGCGTCCCAGGAACTGCGCTTCCACGGCCGCGGGACGGGATGCCAGGAGTTCCTCAAGATCGTTCGGCGAGATCATGCCAAGGTTCATCTGCGGAGTCCCGGTGACGACGGGCCTGGGCGGGACAGTTTGTAGGCCCGACGGACAGTCCGCCCGACGCAGTCATTCCGGCTTACCTTCGGCTTCCGTACGTGTCGGGTCACCGTCTCACCGCCGTCGCGCACGCGTGTGCCCCGAGTTCCTGCCTTTGACGAGTGGGGTGAGCAGCCACGCCGCGACGAATGCCAGCGTGCCCAGCGCTGCTCCGGCGATCGACTGCGGTGTCAGGCCCGGGTCGACGCCGAGTTTTGGTGCGAGCGCGTAGCCGACCGGCAAGGCCGCGGCGGCCGCCACGAGGCCGAGGTCGGTGGGTCCCCAGGCATCCAGGGCCAATGTCAGCTCGTTGTCGACGACCGCGCTGCGGTGCCGTGGCAACCACACCGCCAACCTGGCGAACACAGGGATCAGCGGCGTGCTCACGCCAAGGGCCAAGACGGCCATGGACGCGTCGTGGCCTGGTGTGTCGCGAGTCGCTTCGCCCCGATCGCCGGCGCGCACCTCGACCGCGCGGTCGCGCCACAGCGTGACCACCACGGTGTCGCCCTCCTTGACGTGTTCGATTATCTCGCCGGAATTGCGGACCGGGACGCTCCGGTGGGAGAAGCCCTCGCCGGTCAGCCACAGTTCGTGTCGGGCGTTGTTCTCGGCGTCGACGTCGATGACCGCTCGCACGACTGCGGGTACCTCGCGCAAGCAGTCACGCCGCGGAGGATCGCTCGTCGCGCACGGCCGTGCGTTGCCATAGGCGCGGTTCTCGTCCAGGAATCCGTTCAGGCGATGCGCCGTCCACGCGACGAACAAACCCAGGGCGACCGCCCCCGCGGCGAAACCGGCCGAGTACGTCCACAGTCTGCGCATGCGTGCGGACCGGCAGCGCGCGCACAGCTCAAGGACCTCTCCGTGGACGCAGTGCGGTCGGCGATGCCTGCCCGTCGGGGCGCCGGCTGCGGGGCGGTTCATCCGGGCAGGATCTGGCCGGCGGCGTCTCCGACCCCCGGTGGACGCACGTCGAGCCCGGTGACCGCGCCGATGACGGTGGTGAAGCCGACGGCCAGGGTGCGGAACGGCTCGGCGACCTCCGGTCCGAGGTCGAGTTCCCACCAGATGCGGTGATTGCGCGCGAGCCCGGCCAGCACCGCGCCGGGCCGTGTCTGCATGCGCTGGGTGATGCGTCCGATCGGCGTGCCGTCGGGTGCGTGCAGCAGCGCCCAGTAGTGCGGTTCGGCCTGGGTGGGCTTCTGGTCGCGAACCTCGCCGATGACGTGGCCCCTGGCGTCCTTGGCCTGGTAGGTCTTGCGCACCATGCCCTTGGTCTTCTCGAACGTTCCGACCGGGCCACCTCCGGGCGCCTGCACCTCGACCCGGGTCCGGGTGGACGCGTGTTTGACCACGGTGATCATCGGCCGGCCCGAGGTGTCGTAGACGACGACATCCAGCCGGGCGTCGTTGGGCCTGCGGGCAAGTGCCCGCCGCAGCGCGCCGATGGCCCCGGGCGCCTGGGGAATCGCCCGCCCGGCCGTGGTGCCGTCGGGGTATGCAAAGGCGCCGTCGGCGAGACTGAGTATGCAGTGGACACCGGGCACGGCCCACATCGGTATTCCCCGTTCATTGTTCGTTCGCGGACCAATGGAGGTCGGGACGGTAACCGACGAAGGATCACGCGTCACTGCCGGAATCCGGCAGCATATGACGAGTGGAGACTTCCACCCGGCTCACGCTTCAGGCCCGTCCGCCCCGAGCTGTCACCGCGTTGAGGTGCTGTTCGGCGATCGGGAACAGGCTGTCGTACCAACGGTCGGTGTGGTCCAAGCCCCCTGGCCGGGCGCGAACGTGGGGCCGCTTGCGCCTGGTTGACCGCGTCTTGAACGTTGTCGGGTGGCATGGTGCGCACGGGATCGGCCGCGCCTACCGTGTGCTCTCCACGCGGCTGAGGGAGAGCCAGTCGTGTAGTGCGCGGTTGCCCGGCAGGGCCATCAGCATCGGACCGAGCGCGGCGACGCCCGACCCCACCTGATAGGCGAGAGGCCGGTCGGTGCGCTCGGCGAGGGAGTACGCCCACGCATACGCGAACAGGACGATCGGCAACCCGAGCAGCACCAAAGACCGCACCAGGGTGCGGACCAGTCCCGCCCGCCCATACCCGCTGACGGACACCACCCGCAGGCCGAACACCGCCTTGCCGACCGTGCGGCCGAACGCCGCGTGCGCGAGCCACTCGTACACCAGCCACAGGGCCAATGCGACCAGCAGCATGGCCATCATGAAGGACGACACCGTCTTCGCCATCGTCACCACCGAGTCGCGCGCGGTCGCCTCCAACACGTCGGTGTCCAGGCCGGATTCGACGATCCGCTTACGGGTGCGCAGGCCGACCCTGCGCGCCTGCACCTGCACCACCTGTTGCACGACCGGCACCGCGGCCCACCCCAGCGCCGCCGTCGGCACCGCAATCAGCAGCCCGTCCACGACCTTCGCAGCGCACCGCCGCCACCCACACCGATCCATGCCCCCACCCCTTCCCCCCCGGATCGGCCGCCCCCCAGCGCGCCGCAACGGGATCCCCAAGACCGTTCCGGGACTTCAGTGTGCCCGGAACACCGCACGGCCGCCGCGATATCAGCCACGTACACGGCGGGGTCGGAGCAGTCCGGGCCGGCGGCCCCTGAGACCAGGGACACGCGCGGCCCGGCGGCGTCGACACCATACGTAGGCCGAATCCCGGGTCACGCGCGCCGCGTCCTGGCCTGCCCCGCAACCTCGTTCGCGCTCACGGCCGGAAGCGCAGGCAGGACCGACAGGCCACAGGGTGCGGTGGTGGCGCGTTCGGCGAGGGTCCTGGCCACGGCGCACCGACCGTCGTCCCACTGCCGGACACCGCTTGCGGAGAAGAATGCGACTGGGAACACCCGCGGTTCCGTTGCGGATTACACCCACGAGCCCTGATCCAACTCGCCGAAGACCTGCCGCCCGCCGTGCTCGCCCGATGCTCGGCCGCCACCTCCTCACCGCCGTGCAGTGGCGCGGCCGTGCGGCCGTGCGGTCGTCGACTGGTCCGCCTGTCTCCAGGCACGCACCACTGCGTGCCATCAGGCCGCGGGTGACCACTACCCAGAGCCTTCGCCCACCCCGGCTGTGGCCTGGTGCGGCTACGGGGTCGGCTTCGTGACGGGATTCGGCAGGGGCTCGGATGCGGGTTTTGGCAGCCCCAGGGTGACGACCGCGGCACCCAGCGCGGCGGCCGCCGCCAGGCCGAAGGCCACTTGGTAGGCGCGCAGCGTCGGGGTGGCTGTGCCGTGGTAGTCCAAGGTCAACTGGGTCAGCACGGCCGCGATTGCGGTGCTGCACAGGGACTGGCCGATCGTCCGCATCAGGGCGTTCAGGCCGGTCGCGGCCGCGGTCTGGGCTGCCGGCACGGCTTCGAGGACCAGGGTCGGCAGCGCCGAGTAGACCAGGCCCGTGCCCACCGAGCACAGCGTCGCGCCCGCGGTGATGGTGATCAGGTTTTCGCTGGTGAAGATGCGCCCGATGTAGGCGCCGGAGATCACCAGCGTGCCCAGTACGAGCGTCCAGCGTGCACCCCGAGCGGCGGAGATGCGCGCGGAGACCGGCGACAGCACGACGATCGCCAGGCCGCCGGGCACCAGGCACAGGCTGGCCGTGACCGCGGAGGTGCCCAGCCCGTATCCGGTGTCCTTCGGCGCCTGCATGAGCTGCGCGGTGGCCAGCCAGTTCCCGTAGAAGGCGAAGCCGGTCAGCAACGCCGCCACGTGCGGGAGCAGCACGGTGCGGCGCGCCGCGAGCCGCAGGTCCACCAGCGGTGCGCGGCACCGTAGTTGCTGCCAGGCCCACAGCGCGAGCACCGCCACGCCGCCGACCGCCAGGACCGGCACCGCAAGCGAGGCCCAACCCCAGTCGGCGCCCTTGGACAGCGCGAGGAGGATGCCGACGAGCCCGGCGGTCAGCAGCACCGCCCCCGGCACGTCGAACCGGCCCGGCGACCGCGCCGGAGAGGCCGGGAGCACCCACCACGAGGCTGCGGCACCCAGCAGCCCGAACCCGGTGGTCATCCAGAACAGTGCGTGCCAGTCGGCGTGTTCGACCACCACCGAGGACAGTGGCAGGCCCAGCGCCGCGCCGACGCCGACCGTGCCGCTCATCAGGGCGATGGCGGATCCCATGCGGTGTCGGGGGAGCACGTCCCGCAGCATGCCGGTTGCCAGCGGGACCACTGCGGCGCCGCTGCCCTGTAGGGCCCGTGCGGCGATCAGCACCCTGATGTCGGAAGTGACCGCGCATAGTGCCGATCCGGCGGTCATCGCCGCCAACGAGCCGATGAGTACGGGGCGTTTGCCGTACATATCGCCGGCCCGCCCGAGTACGGGGCTGAGCACCGCGCTGGTCACCAGGGTGGCGGTGAGCATCCAGCTCACGGTCGACGGCGAACTGCCGGTCTGTTCAGGCAGGTCCGGAAGCATCGGCACGACCACGGTCTGCATGACCGCCGTGAGGACGCCGCAGAACGCCAGCACCGGGACGATCAGACGGACCCGCAGCCCGCCCGCCGCGGCCGGACGGGGCTGCTTGGCGTCGGCGGTGACAGGCCGGTTCGTTCGAAGGGGTTGCACGCGTGCTCCCAGTTGTCGTGCAGGGCGGCGCGGTCGTCCAGATCGAATCGGAACGGCCCGGACGCAGGTGTCGGCCTCCCTGGGGCGGCAGTTGGCCCCGCTGCGTGGCTGCCGCAGGGGCACGACCGGCTGGGGCGGGCGGGTTCAGGGGAGGTACGTCTGGAAGATCTGGCCGAGGGATTCGTCGTTGTGTTCGGGGACGTCGTAGTACGTACGGATGACGACGGAGCCGTCCTCCTCGAAGCGGTAGGTCTCGATGCTCGACAGCACCGTCGGAGTGCCGTCGGCTGCGGTGAAGTGGTTCTCCATGACCCAGGCGACCTCGTTGCCGCAGATGAAGCGGGAGCCGGGCTGGACACGGAACTTCACGGTGGGCTGGAACAGGTCGAAGGGGTTCAGGCAGCAGTTCTCGAAGCCGTGCTTCTCGGGGGTGCCGACCGGGTCGAGCATGCGGAAGTCACCGGGGCCGACGGCGCGCCAGTTCGCCTCCCACGCTGCCTTGTCGCCGGCGTTCCACAACGCCACGTACTGGTCGGACCAGACGGTGAGCTGTTCGGTCGTGGGCATGGGCATGGGAACTCCAAGCGTTGTGAAGGGTGTTGGTGCGAGAAACTTGGTGGAGCAGGGCGGGCGGGAGCTGCTCAGACGCCGTAGCCGCCGTCCACGTCCAGCTTCTGCCCGGTGATGAATCCGGCTCGGTCCGAGGCCAGGAAGCACACGGCCTCGGCGATGTCCGCAGCAGTCCCGAAGCGGTGCAGCGGGATGTTGGCGCGTGCCACGGCGAGCGCGCGGTCGTCGAGGTCGCCGGTGGCGACGAGGCGGGCGGCCATGCCGTCGTTGAGCATGCCGGGGCCGACGCAGTTGGCGCGTACGCCGTAGCGGCCTTCCTCGGCGGCGAGCCCGCGTACGACCGCTTCGACGGCGCTCTTGGTGCAGGACGAGAGTCCGTCGCGGACCGGGAAGCGGCTGGTTGCGGCGGTGGTGACGGCGACCAGGCTGCCCTTCGCGGTGCGCAGGTGTGGCAGCGAGGGGTGAACCAGGTTGAAGAACGCCGCCGCGTCGCCGTCGAGTTGGTGCTGGTACTGCTCGGGGGTGACCCGGCTCAGGTGCAGCATCGGGACGTGCGGGCCGGACGCGTAGACGACGGTGTGGAGGCCGCCGAACACCTCGGCGGCCTCGTCCACGACCTCGGCGACGCGCGCCGCGTCGGTGAGGTCGAGCTGCCGGAGCTCGGCGCGTTGTCCGTGCCGTGTGCGGATCTCGTCGGCGAGCCCGGTCGCGGCCTCGGCGTTGCCGCGGTACGTCAGCAGCTGGTCGCTGCCGCGCTCGGCGAGCATCCGGGCGATCGCCGCACCGATGCCGCCGCTGGCACCCACGACCAATGCCGCGCCGCGCCGCGCGCCGAACTCTCCGCCCATGACCGTGCTCTCCTTGCCCACATGCTGATCTGACTGGGCGTCAGATTTGCAGGCGGGGCAGTGGGAGTCAAGAGCTGAACGAGGAAAAAGAATGAGTGACGTCACTCATTTATCTTCATCATGATTGGCTTCATGAGCTGTGCTTTCCATCGCACCGAGGAGCGACGAACCGAAGGACTGGAGTAGGCCGGTCAGGAGTTCGACGTCGGCTGTGGGCCAGTCGGTCACCGCTTCGCCCATCGCCTGGGCCCATTGGCGGCGGATCGCGGTGGTCAGCCGCTTGCCGCGCAGCGTCGCCGACACCAGCGTCGCGCGGCCGTCGGTCGGGTCCGGCACCCGCTCGGCCAGGCCGGCCCGTACCAGCGCCTCGACCTGCCGACTGGCCAGTGAGCGGTCCGCGTCCAACATCTCCGCGAGGCCCGAGACACGCAGCGGCCCGTGCTTCACGATGCGCGCCAGGGTCTGCGCCTCACCTCGGGTCAAATCCTGGCCGGCCCGGCCGGCCAGCGCCCGGTGCCGTTCACCGCTCCGGGTCGCCGTCATCACCGACTCGACCGCCGCCTGAAGCTCATCCAACAACCGGGCCCGCTCCCGGTCCACCCGCTCCTGCCCCACAGCCGCACGCTCCCGTGATTGCCCGAGCGTGACAGCCTACGCACGCAGCCCCGGCACCATCCGGCGCCGGGCCACCGGACACACGGGCTGCCGTGGCCGCCCAACGCCCGGGTCACAGTCGGACTTCGACGCCTTCCCGGGTGCCCCACCGGCTGATCCGGGTGCACGTCGCCATGGCGTACCAGTAGAGCGGCCGCAGGAGTACCGCGCGCCACAGCGCGGCGATCGGCGCGGCGGCAAAAAGCAGGACAGCTTGCCGGGCGGTCATGTCGGTACGGGTGACGGTGAACAGTCGCAGCGCGGCCAGGTAGCTCATGACGGCGCCGATGGCCAGGGCGAGGACGGCGACGGTGCCGAGGTGCTCGCGGAATTCCGGGACCGCCATCAGGGCGGCGGGGATGGTGATGCCGAGGACGAGGTGGAGGTATTCGCCGACGGTGCTCCAGAACACGACGCCGTGGGCCGGCATGTACCGCAGCCACCACAGGTGGCGCACGGTGGTGCCGCGCATCCACCGCATCTGCTGGCGCATGTAGTGGGAGAACTGCTCCGGGGCGAGGGTGAAGACCAGGGACGACGGTTGGTGCACGGTGTCGCCGGCCAGGAGTGCGTAGAAGGTGAGCATGGAGTCGTCGTTCATCTGCATCGGACGCCCGGCGAAGTGCTCGTTCTCGTACGCGCCGGCCGCGCTGCGGACCACGTCGGCGCGATAGAACGCGAGGGTTCCGGAATTGATGGTGACCCGGCGCAGAACGGACTGGGCGCTGCGCAGGCCGCGGGTGAAGGGCAGGTACAGCAGGTTGATCAGGCGGGTGAGCGCGTTGGCGTCGTGGTTGAGGACGACGACCTGCCCGGCGACCGACTGCACCCCCGGGTCGGCGAACGGTTTCAGGCCCTCGGCGACGGCGTCGGCGTCCAGGACGGAGTCACTGTCGAGGGTGACGAAGATGTCGGCGTCGTCGTCGGCGAGGACGTGCATCTGGGCGTACCGCTTGCCGCGGTTCACCGTGCGGTCCCACGTGACCTCGACGCCGACGGCCGCCGCGCGCTCGAACAGTTCCGCACGGACATCGGCATAGTCCATCGGCGTGCCGTCCGGGCGCACGGAGCCGTCGTCGACCACCCGTACCCGGGTGACGGGGCGGCTCTGGACGAGGACGGAGTGCAGGCACGCGCGCAGCGCGCCGGGGTCCTCGTTGTACACGGGCACCTGGACAGTGACGGTCAACGCGTCGACGGCCGCCTGCGCTGCCGCATTGGCGGGTTTGTGCGGGCGTTCGAGCCATGACACCGGGACCCACCACAGCAGGAAGAACGACACCAGCCACGGCATCGCCATCACACCGGCCACCTCGCCGTGCCCGAAACCCTTCAGCACCGCAACCGCGTGCACCAGACCCCAGGCGGCGAACGCCGCAATCGGCAGCACGCCCAGGACCACCAGCCGCCAGGACGACCCGTACCAGGCCCGCGGCAGTACGTCGACGCCGGGCCACCGGCCCTGGACCGGCAGGCCAGCCGCGGTATGGCGGGCCCGCGGGACAGGCCGCGGACCACCGTCCACACGCGGCGGCAAGGACGACGCCGTCACCGGGCGAACGGGTCACGGCCGCGACGGAACGACAGGCGCACAAGCAGCACACCGGCCAGCACCAGCAGCAAACTTGCCACGACCAGCCACACCTGCCCGGTCACAAGGCCAGTCGCGGCCAGCACACCCCCGGGCGCGGAAACAGATCCGTACGGCATCGAAACCTCCCACGAAGAAACTTTGGTCGATCCGGTGCTCACCGGACCACGACGTCACACCTTCACTGCTCCATCGGCGTGACCGCGCACGCAATCTCCCAACCATCAAGCCGTTCTCGGCGTCGTGGATGCGTGCGTTGTGCCTGCGCCGGCCGCGCCGGCGTGCGCTCGTCTCGCGGGGCTTCACGCGGACAGGCCGCCGTCGCCGTCGCCGATGGATTTGCGCCGAGAATTCCGAACCTCCTGAATCGCGAACCGTCGCCGTGGTGCATCGGGGCCGTTCAGGCGGTGCCCGCGGAGGTTTTGACGAAGTCGCCGGGCTTGTACTTGCGGTCGAAGAAGGCCTGTTCGGGCCCATACCAGCGGATGAGCGCGAACCAGCCGCGGCCGGGGACGGTCCTGATCCAGTTCCCGGCACCCTCCGGGCGTTCCGGGCCGACGTGGATGGTGAACGACCCGTCCTGGTTGAAGGTGATGTCGTTCATGCCGTTGAGGGAGGAGTACACCTGCCCCTCGGCGTCGATTTCGGCGGCGGTCTCGGCGTCGTAGAGCGTCAGCGACCAGAACAGCCGCGCGGGCGGGTCGGCGGGCAGGTCGATCCGGTACGCGTTTTCGCCGGTGAGCAGGTCGCCGTCGTGGTCCCGGTAGGTGTTGGCGTACTTCGCGCCGAACCCGACGACCGAGCTGATCATCCCGGTGCTGATCGAGTAGTGATTGACGAACATGTGCGCCTTGGCGTTCACGTCGGTGTGGCCGGTGGCGCGGTCGCGGAACTCCTCGTCGAGCAGGGTGTGCCAGAAGTCGTCCTGCGCGGTCTTGGCGTGCGCGACCCACCGCCGGTCGGACCACCACAGCGTATTCGGCTCGCGGTCGTACCCGGCGGCAAGGGTCTTGGCGGTCTTCCAGCCGGTCCGGGCGGCCAGGTCCAGCAGTTCGCGCTGCCGGGGCGTGGGGGCGAACTCCTGTCCTTTGCGGATGCCCAGAGCCGCCAGTACGCCGTGCATGTACGGGTCGACCTGGTCGATTCGGTCGGTCTGCACGAACGCGTGGAGCATGTCGAAGTACGAGGCGTCGCGCGGGTACAGGGCATCGGCCGGGACGTCGGAGACATGCTCGTACTGCATGGGCTTCGCGTCCCCGCGCAACGGGCGCAGGCGGATGCCCTCGATCGCGGCAACCCCCGGGGACAGGTCGTCGACGGAGGAAAAGAAGCCGCGCAGCAAGAAGAAGATGCCGTCGGTGCGGCTGCGGTAGACGAAGAAGTCGTCCCATTCGCCCTTGTGTTCGGGCTCCTGCCCGTCCGGGACGATGAGGTAGGTACCGCCCTTGCCGTGGTCCGGGCCGGGCAGGCCGATGTCGCCGAGGTACTGCCTGCCGTCGATGAGCGGCCCGGCCAGCGGCCGGTGCCAGAAATCGTCCACCAGGCCCTGGATGCCCGGCGGCGCCTCGACCACCAGCGGCCCCGTCTGGGCCAGGTCCGCGAACACCAGTCCGTAGATCACGTCGCAGTTCGGCGTGGTGATCAAGGTGCGTGGCTTGAGCCGCTGCTCGAACACCGACACCACCTGGTACCCGCGCCCGGCGACTTCGCCGAGGCCGTCGCGCATCGCGCACATGTTCACCGCCGGCAGCGCCCACAGGTACACCTGCACCGCCCGCTGGAAGAACAGCTCCTCCTCCAGCACCCGCGCCGACTCCCCGACCGGGTAGCCGGCGTTGAACGGCAGATCAGCCAGGTCTCGGTAGCGATCGGCCCCAGACTCCATGGACACAAGCCCTCCACCCCATATTGAACAAAGGCATATAAATGCTCCCAATATGGGGACGATACCCAGGCGGGGTTGAAAGCCGGCCCGCGCGACACGCCGCACTCGGCCCGAGCGGGCAGCGCCTTGGTCTCCAGAAGCTTGAGGCTGTCGCAGGTGAGCCGCGGCTGAGCGTGCGGACGACGACTCCACACCAGCCACGGCCGCCGCCGCGGCGCAGGCCCTGGTCGGCTATCAGGGCGTCGGCGAGTGCGGGGAAGCGGGCTGCGAATCGGACGTGACGGCTGGTCGAGCACTGGGCATCATCGGGCATCGCCGCCGTTCAATGCCTGTCCCTTCAGCTTGACCTTCCACGTGGGAAGTCAAGGAATCGGACGGCCCTGTACAGGCACATAAGGGCACTCGGTTCCGCAGCGGAGGCTCGGGGCGGGTCGCCGTGACCCGGCGTGACGACCACCGCCTAGCTGGATGACAGAACGATGATTTGTTTAATCTTGTTCACTTTTGGGTTGTCTTCAGACGGCGTTGGGCTGTCTCGCCCGGACGCGTTCGGGGTCGGTGTCCGCCGACCGTCGGTACCGGCGTTGGGGGCCTTATGGGTGACGCGATCGGGCAGGTCCTCAGTCCGGCGATCGGCGTCGCGATCAGTCCGGTCCCGCTGATCGCGGTGATCCTCATGCTGGCCACCCCCAGGGGGCGGGCCAATGGGACGGCGTTCGCGGTCGGGTGGGTGGTCGCCCTGGCGGGGGCGATGGCGGCGCTTGTCGCGATCGGAGCCGGCGGCGGGGCCGACGACGGCGGCGCGCCGGCTGATTGGGTGGCGTGGGTCAAGCTCGGTGTGGGTGTGCTGTTCCTACTCCTGGCCGCGCGCCAGTGGCGCGGTCGTCCGCGTGCCGGACAGGACGCGGAACTGCCGGGGTGGATGGGTGCGATCGACCGGTTCACGGCGGTGAAGGCGGCGGGCTTCGCGTTCGTGCTCGCGGTGGTCAACCCGAAGAACCTCGCGCTCGTGCTGAGTGCGGCGGTATCCGTCGCCGGTGCGTCGTCGGCGGTCGGTGACCGGGTGGTGGCCGGTGCGGTGTTCGTGGCGATCGCGTCGGCGTGCGCGGTGGTTCCGCTGGCGGTGTATCTGTTCGGCGGCCCCAGGGCGGCGGTGACGCTGGACGGCTGGAAGACGTGGATGGCCGCGCACAACGCCGCGATCATGACCGTTCTCCTCCTCGTCCTCGGTGCCAAGTCCGTCGGCGACGCCATCAGCGGACTGTCGTCCTGAGCCGGGTTGAGGGAGCGGGGCACGTCTATGGCGAAATGCGGGGCCGGAGCGGCGATGCGACGGCCGTGGCCGGTCGCCGACTGGCTGCGGACGCACCGATGGGACCCGTTCGGGGCCGACGCGATCGATGCGCCATCCGCCGGACGTCTCCGCGGTGGCGGAACGGGACGCGCCGCCGGACACCGCGAAGCCCTGGCCCTCGGACCCGCCGCAATCCACGCCTCGGTCGGCGACGCCATGGCGGCCTACCAGCGGGACGCCTCGTGAAAACACCGTACGACCGGCTGCCCCGGGACAAGGAAGTACCGATGCCTACGGCCCCATGCCGGCACCGCGTACGCCGGGCCGTGGCTGCCGCCTGCCTGATCGCCGCCCTCCTGCCACCGGTCGTGGCCGTCCCCGCCGGAGCCGCCACCCGGCCGCCCACGTACACCACAGCCATCACCCCGCAGTTCGTCCCCGCGTCCGCCCGTGCCCCGGCCCCCGCCCCCGCCGAAGCCACCGCCACCCCGTCTCCGCCCCAGCCGCCGCCCGGCGGCGGCCACGGCCAAGGCGACGCCGGGTTCCCCTGGGGGTGGCTGACCGTGGGCCTGGTCGTGGCCGCCGGGATTCTCGCGGTCCGCTCCTCGCGATCGGGCAGCCGCAAGTGAGCGCCCTGAGTGCCGTTCGCGACCTCGCGCGGCACCTGCCCCTCGCGCGTCAGATGCACCCGTACGGCAGGAACGTCCTGCGCGCCGACGTCATCGGCGCCCTCACCCTGTGGGCCCTGGTCGTCCCGCAGGCCCTCGCCTACGCCGAACTCGCCGGGCTGCCCGCCTCCGCCGGCCTCTACACGGCCTTCTTCGGCATGTGCGTGTACGCCCTGCTCGGCACCGCCCGTCTGCTCAACATCGGCCCCGAGTCCACCATCGCGGTCATCGTCGCCGGCGCGCTGGGCCCGCTCGCCGCCGACGACCCGGACCACTACGCGGCCCTCGCCGGAATGTTGGCGATCCTGACCGCGGGCTTTCTCTTCCTCGGCGCGATCGCCCGGGCCGGGTTCATCACGCGGTTCCTGTCGGCCCCGGTCCTGACCGGCTACCTGTGCGGCGCGGGCATCGTCATCGCGACGTCCCAACTCGCCAAGGCACTCGGGATCAAGGCCAGCGGGAACTACCCGACCGTCGTCGCGGGCATGATCCGCGACCTCGACCAGACCAGCTGGATCTCCGTCCTCGTCGCGGGGGGGACCGTTGCGACGGTCCTGCTGCTGGAACGCTTCGTGCCGGTCCTGCCCGCGCCCCTCATCGCGCTGGCCGCGGCGACGATCGTCACCGCCGCGGCGCACCTGGACGACCGCATCTCCACCCTCGGCGACATCACCACGGCGGCCCCGTTCACCCATCTGGGCGACTTGCGGCTCCACGAGATCAACGCCCTGATCCCGACCGCGCTGAGCATCGCCGTCTTCGTCTACGCCACGAGCATCCTCACCACCCGCGCCACCGACCCCGACCACGCCGACGAGGTCGACCCGCAGAGGGAGTTCACCGCGCTCGGCAGCGCCAACGTCGCCACCGGGCTGTTCGGCGGGTTCCCCGCGAACAGCAGTGACTCGCGCAGCGCCCTGCTCGCGCGGTCCGGGGCGCGTACCCAGGCCGCCAACCTGGTCGCCGGCGCCGGAGTGCTCCTCACCGCGCTGTTCCTGCTGCCCGCGTTCCGCATGCTCCCCAACGCGGCGCTGGCCGGGGTGATCCTGCTGTCCGCGATCCGGCTGGTCGACGTCGCGGGACTGCGGCGGCTGCACCGCCTGCGTACCGCCGACTTCGTCCTTGCTGCGGCCACCGCCGTCGGGGTGCTGGTCACCGGTCCCATCGGCGGCATCGGCATCGGCGTGGTGGTCTCCCTCCTCGACGTGATCCGCCGTACCCTCGCCCCGCGCACGGCGATCCTCGCGCGCGTGCCCGGCACCAGGGACGCGTGGCGCGATGCCGAGAACTACCCCGAGGCCGCCGCGGTGACCGGGGTGCTGGTCTACCGCTTCGACGCGCCGCTGTTCTTCGGCAACGCCCAGGTCTTCCACGACGAGATCCTCGGCCTCGTCGACGAGGGGGAGGGGCGTGTGCGGGCGATCGTGGTGAACGCCGAAGGCGTCACCGACCTCGACGTGACCGGCGCCGACACCGTCCGCAAGCTGCTCGAAGTGCTCCGCGCCCGAGACGTGCACCTGATCTTCGCCCGGCTGCGCAGCAACGTCCGCGAACTCGCCGACGCCACCGGTATCAGCGATGTGCTCGGCCCGGACAGTTACCACCTGCGTGTGGAGAGCGCCGTGCGCGAGGCCGAGGCCCGTGCCAGGAGGAGTTGACCGATGGCTCACGTGGATGCCGCCGCCGTCGAGCGGATGACGGCGACCCTGTTCGTGGAGAAGTCGTGGCGCAGCCCGAGTTCGACGCGCTTCTGGGCCCTGCTGGTCCTGGCCGCGATCATCGCGTCCGCGGGCGTCGTCGCGGACTCCACCGCGACCGTGATCGGCGCCATGATCGTCGCACCGCTGATGACCCCGATTCTCGGGAGCGCCCTGGCAGTCGTGCTCGCGGACCGCCGCACGCTGGCGCACAGCGTCCTGCTCGTCGTCGGCGGTGCGCTCGTGGTGGTCGCCATCGGGTTCCTGGTCGGCTGGATCAGTGCGCCACCGGACGACTTCGCGAGCAACAGCCAGGTCGCCGGGCGCATCAGCCCGCGTCTGATCGACCTGGTGGCGGCGCTGGCCACCGGCACCGTCGGCGCGTTCGCCCTCGTCCGCTCCGACATCTCCGACACCCTGCCGGGCGTGGCGATCGCGATCTCGCTCGTCCCTCCGCTGGCGGTGACCGGACTGCTGTTCAGGGTGCAGCGCTACCATGACGCCGGCGAGGCCGCGCTGCTGTTCGCGACCAACGTGGCCGCCATCGTGGCCACCGGCACCACGGTCTTTCTCGCCTACGGCGTACGGGTCGCGGCCCGCGGCGCCGGCATCCGGATCGGCGCGCTGCGCGGCCGGACGTTGGCGGTGGTGTGCGCGATGCTGCTGCTCATCGCGGTCCCGCTGACCACCGGCACCGTCGCGGTCGCCCGGGATCGCCAACTCGTCGCCGACGCCACGCCGGTGGCCAGGCAGTGGGCGGTGGGCAACGGGTGGGAGGTCTCCTCCGTCGAGGCCCGGGGCGGCCGGGTCGTGGTCCAGGCCGTCGGCATTCCGCCGGTGCCCAAGCCCGACGACCTGCGCGCCGCGCTGGACCGGAACGGTATGGGAGACGCCGACCTGGAGATCCGTTTCGTCGCCGGCGACACGCGCCGCTGCGACGCCGATGGCGGCGTCTGTACGGCAGATGCGGGGCGGGCGGGTCGCCGCTTGACGGAGTGAAGGCGCGCCGGCGCCGGTGCGGCGCTCATCGTGGGCGGCTCCCTGCTCCGCCGCCGTGCGGCACGCACGGCACGCGCGAACGAGATCAGGCCGTGTGCGCCTACGTGTTAATCGTGACAAATAGTGCGAATCTAGCGCCATGGTTTCGACGTCCAAATCGGCCCAGCCGACCGTCGCCGGGCAACAGGCGGAACCGCTGAGCCGTACGCCGTTCTCCGGCACCCAGGACTTCGAGGACGCGGAGCGGCGGCCTGATCGCTCGCCGCGAGCCAATACCGTCACCGCGGAGGACGCACCATCGTGTGGGACAACGACACGTACGGGTTCGTCGCCGACGACGCACCGGCCACCGCCGAACCGAGCCCGTGACGCCATTCCCAACTGGTCGCCGAACAAGGGCTGTTCGAAGTACGTGAACTGCTGCGTCGACATCGTGCTCACCGACACCGACACCGACACCGACACCGACACCGGGGACCGCTACCGCCTGCGCCTGGCCAACGGCGCCCTGACACACCGCGCCGCCGAGCAAAGGGCGACGCCGACGTCAACCTCACCGCCACGACCCGTGCCCTTCCGGCCGTCGCGCTCGGCGGCCTGACAGCCGATGGCCTCGCCAAGGCCGGCATCCACGTCGACGGCCACACCACCGTGCCGGGAACACTCACAGGCCTACTCGACCCCGGCGACCAGGACTTCTCCATCGTCATCCCGTAGCCCCCCGGGCTCTACGGGGACTGCTCCCGCGCCACCGGACCGGTGGGAGTCCCCACCCCGCCCCCGACACCACCGCGCCACGGTTCGGTGTGCGCGAGGCGACCACACACAGGGCAACAGCCCGGCAACAACGCCACCGCGACGCCGCCAAGCCCCCGACATAGTTCGAACCAGGAGGAACGCATGGGATGCGGCTGCGTGTTCGCCCTTCTCGCCGCCCTGTCGCCGCGCCTCGCCCTGATCCTGGTGTGGTTGTTCACCAACCTGGTCGACCGCGCCTGGGCAGGGATCCTCGTACCGCTGCTGGGGGTGATCTTCTTCCCGTTCGCGACCTTGATGTATGTCCTGGCCTACCGGCCCGCCACCGGCGTGACCGGCGTGGGCTGGGCGTTGGTCGCGATCGGCTTCGTCGTCGATCTGTCCTCGTCCGGCGCTCTGGCTCGGTCTCGCCGACGCTGACCCACACCCGTAGTTCCCTCGAAGGAGACCTGTGAGTCCCGCGATCCGCAGCCGGGGGCCTCGATGATCGTAGGACGGGTCCGCCCACCGCGCGGACGCACTCGGCCGACCACACGCCTGGGCACGCGCGGACGTCTCGGTCCGCTGGCGGTCATCGCCGCCGGCGCCGTGCTCGGCTGGGTCCTGCCCCATGTCGAATCCCACCTGCCGCAGGCCGGCCTCGGCTACAGCGCGGGCACCGCCCAAGCCGCCCTCGGCGCGATCGCCGCCGCCATGGTCACCCTGGCCGGCTTCGTCCTGACTGCCGTCACGCTGGTCATCCAGACCATCCAGGCGATGTCCCCGCGACTGGTCGGCGCCCTGCACTACTTCGCACGCTTCCTCACCGTGTTCGCCCTCCTGGTCGGCACCGCGCTTTACGCGCTGGTCGCCCTCAGCCAGGTCGACTCCGACCGGACCCCTCGCCTCGCCGTCACCTTCGCAGTGGTACTCGTCCTCTTCGACACGGTCGTCGTCCTGGGCATGCTCGCGGCCCTGCGCTCCGTCGTCACCGGAGGTGGGCTCGCCCGGTCCGTCGGCGACCGCCTCCACCACGTCGTCGACAGCGTCTACCCAACCGGACACAACTACCCCCCGCCGCCCACCGAGCCGCACGACCGGCACGCAGGTCGACGAGTCCCCGTCCACTACACCGGCCGCCCCGGCACCATGCGCTCCCTGGACGAACCGGCCCTCGTCAGCCTCGCCGCCCGCACCGGAACCATCATTGAAATGACCGTCACCACCGGCGACTACGTCGGCACCCAGGCCCGGATCGCCGCGATCCTGGCGCCCCCGGGAGCCGACATCGCCCAGGACACTGCGGACCTGGTCTCCCGCCACCTCCTGTGCGGACCCACACGCACCTTCGAGCAAGACCCCGCGTACGGCATGCGCCTGCTCGCAGACATCGCCATCCGCGCGCTCTCCCCGGCAGTCAACGACCCCACCACCGCCGTCCAAGCCCTCGATCAGATCGAGGACATCCTGCTCAAGCTCTCCACCCGAGCCCTCGGGACCTTCGGACTGACCGACGACACCGACAGCGTCCGCGTTCGCTGTCAGGCACCCGACTGGCCCGACCTGGTGGCCCTCGCGCTCGACGAAATCCTCCTCTACGGCGCCACCAACCCCCAAGTGGTACGCCGCACCAGAGCACTTATCGAACGCACCTCCGCCCACGCGCCTGAAGACCGCCGCCCACCACTCCTGAACCGGCTCGCGGTCCTCGACCGCCTGACCGCGCACACGGCAAAGGACCCGCACTTCCAAGCACTTGCCGCCGCGGCGGACCCCCAGGGCCTGGGAGGCCCCGCATGGCACGAAGTGCCGCCCCGCGGAGGGCTCGACGCCCTGGGAGACAGACGCGAACCGCAATGAACCAAGGCAGCATTGCGAAGCAGGGCCGGCGCTGCTGCGCCCCCCGGGGCATGCGGTTGCACACTTGCGACGTTTCCACGGTTCGGATGCGCCGCGGCCTTGCCGCTGACCTCGCGTGGGCTCAGGCTCGCCCGTACACCCAGGAGCCGTAGGGAGCCGAAGCGACGAGTTCTCCGAGGCCGTAGCAGGCCGGGGTTGGGACGAGGAGGAGCACACCGACCCGGGCAAACGCCGGGCCGATCACGGCGACCGCATCGTGTTGATTGCGCATGCTGGGGATGTCCCGCCAGCGACGGACGTCGCCGAAGGAACACAGCCAGAAGAACAGCCCGCACAGCAGCACAACGCCACCGCCGATAAGGCCGAGGAAGGTGCCGACCGCCAAAATGTCCACGCGGGTGTCATGCTCCTGCGTCAGGAAAGCCCAGGACACGGTGAGCACCAACAGCACCAACCCGTACAACGCTCCGCGGACCGTCACCGCGCCGAGTGTCAGTCGCGGCTCCAGCACGCCGTCCTCGCCCCGGGTCAGTGGCACCCGCACTGGTGATCTCCTCGGTTGGGTCACACGCCTCCGGCGGCCGGGCCCGTGACGGGCGGTTCCGCGGCCCGGACGACGGGCCAGAAGTCTATGCCCGGCGGGATGGCGGCCCCGTCCCGCCGCGTGACGGGTGCAACGGGCAGCCGTCAGGTGCCTTCCCCCTGGTCGAGCCGAGTGACGGGGAATCGGGTGGCCGGTGGCCGGTGATCCGGCGACGTTGTCCGCGGGGGCGGTACGCCGGGCCGACGGCTGAACAGCGCCTTCCGTACCCTGCCTACTCGAAGCAGCGGCCGGATCCACACACGCGGTGAACCGGGCCGCGACACGGTCGGGGGAGCGCGGCGAAGACGACGCGGAGCACCGATTGATGGGGAGGGTGCGGCAATGCGCCGAGAGACGACACGGCCGGAGGATTCCGCGTACCGGCGCTGGGAGGACGCCACGACGCCGTGGCTGACGACGTTGGCCGTGGTCTCGCTGGTCACGTTCGTGGTGAGCGAGGCGCTGCGGGCCCGCGGTACGGCGGTGCTGTGGATCGAGTACGGGGTGTGGGCGGCGTTCCTCGCCGACTACCTCGTCCGCCTCCGGCTTGCGCCGCACCGCTGGGAGTTCGTGCGCACCCACCCGCTGGACCTGGCTGCGGTGGCGCTTCCCGCGGTGCGGTTGCTGCGGCTGATCGCGGTCATCGGCCGCATCGGCATGATCTCCCGCCGGGGCCGCGCAGAACGGCTTCTGGTCACCAGCGTCGTCCTCGTCCTCACCCTTGTCGTCGCCGGCGCGGCCGCGGTGCTGTCCCCCGAACGCGGCGACCCAAATGGGAACATCAAGGATTACCCGGACGCGCTGTGGTGGGCCATCAGCACCATCACCACCGTCGGCTACGGCGACCTCCACCCAGTCAGCCCCGAAGGCCGACTCGTCGGCGCCGTGCTCATGGTCGTCGGCATCGGCATGATGGGCCTGGTGTCCGCGACCATCGCCACTCGCCTCATCCTTCCCGAGCAACAGTCCGAGGAACGCCGCGACACCGAACACCTCGAACGCCGCCTCACAGCCATCGAAGACGAACTACGCGCACTCACCGCACACCTGAAGAACCTGACACCGCCACAGGACGACGCCGTCTCCGATCCGCGCGATCGCGTCTGACAGCGCGAGCAGGAACCCCGTGCGCGCCCTCGGCCCCGGGATGCCGCCGGCCTTCCTCGGCAGGCCGCCGTCGCACATTACCTCGTCGCACTGGACTGGCCGCCGCGTTCCTCGTCGGCGCGATCCTCGCGCACGGCGTGCCGAATTCGGGGGGAATCCCTCAGCGGGACAACCGCCTGAGGAAATAGCGTCCGCCTGCATGGATCCGAATCGCGTTCAGCACGGCCCCCATTTGCCATCCGGTCGGAGTCCGTGGATCACCGTCGCCGCAACCGCCGTAGCGGCCGTGCTCCTCGTCGGCGGGCTCGTCTCCCTGTCCGACGGCGGCAGCGGCACAGCGCCGCTCGGCGGCGGGCCTCCCACCCTGCCCCCGGGCATGCTGCCCACCACCGCCTCGACCAAGCTGCCCGCCAAGAACCCGGGCGCTGCGAGTGCGACCCCGACGCGTCCGTCCAGGACGTCGACGTCCACGGCCAAGTCCACGGCTCCCACGAACGACTGGAACACCGCGTCCGGCGACAAGAAGCCGTTCACCGCCGCCGAGTGGTTCCCCGAGAGGGGTCCGCTCACGATCCAGGGCAGGCCGTACATCCAACACGCCCAGGACAAGACCACATGCCTGGCCGCCGAGCGGGGCATGAGGTCGATGTTCGGTGACGACTGCATCGGGATCGTCCGCTCCCTGTGGAGCGATTCCGCGAAGAAGTACGTCGGGGCGCTGTCGGTGGTGTCGCTCACCGACAAGCGGGCCTCTCAGTCCATCGCCAACCGCCTCTCCGCCGGCCAGAGCGACGGTCAGTACGTCGCGTTCATCAGCCCGCCGTCCGGATCCGGGGTGAGGTTCTCCGAGCAGTACCGGAGCTGGGTCGGATCCATGCCGTCCGGCCACTACCTGGTGATCGTCGAGATCGTGCGATCCGACGGCGGCACGCCCGACTCGACCGCGAAAACCATGTACGAAGACCTCTTCCTCATCGCCAAGCAGCACATCAGCGCGGTGACGGTGTGGGGTGGTTGACCCCGCGACCGCGCCGGGTCAGGGGCCTCGGCCTGCGGATGACAGTGAAGCCGGGCGCGTACGGGTGCTGCGGTACGAGCCGCGGATTCGGGCCGCGCGGAGGGCCGCCTGGATCGTCGGCGCGGTGTGGTTGCTGACGGTCGTCAACCTCGTCGTGTTCCGGAGCATCGTGCGCGAGCGCCCGGGCACGCCCGTGAGCACGTCGGTGTGCTGGGGCGTGTTCGTCCTGATCGCCGTGCGGGCGGCCCGACGACGTATCGTCCTGACCGAAGAAGGGCCTGTGCTGCACGGGGTGTTCCGTCGGTGGCGCCTGTCGTGGGCGGACGTCCAGGACATCGAACTCGTCCACACCGACAGCTTGGCCGCGCCCCGGCGTCTCCATCGTACGCACCGGCAGAGCACCTGGCGGGTCCACGTCCGGTTGCGGGACGGACGCAGCCCGGCCGTGCCGTCCCTCGTGCGCAACTCGGCCGTGCCCGTCGCGACCGGCAACCATCACGGCATCGCAGGCTGGGCCACGAACACAACGCGCCACGCCACCGCGCCGCCGGACGCACCACAGGAACTCGCCGACGTGCACGACCAGTTCCGCGCCGCGCTCCTGGCCGCCCGGGTCAGAAGACCACGAAGTCCGGCTTGAACACCCGTACCGGCGGAAGGCGGTCGGTGCCGTCCTCGGCGACCACGATGATGCGGTCGCCGCGGACCTGGAGGTCCACCGGACTTTGATGGTCGGTGTTGTACGTCGTCAGTTCCAGGTCGCGCGATCCGTCGGCGGGGTCGATCCGGAAGAGCTTGCGGACCCCCAGCGCCCACACCGAGCCGTCCCGCACCGTGATGCCCTGGACCTTGTCGTCGAGGCCGGACGTCCACACCCGCGATCCGTCGGTCAGGGAGAACGCGGCGAGTCGCCCGTCGTAGTCCACGCTCAACCCGCCCTTGTTCGACGTGACCCGGCGGTCCCCGGGCTTGACGGGTGGGGCGATGAGCAGGCCGTCGACGACCACGGCGGCAGGGACCGGCCGGGCGGCGAACAGGGGTCGGTGGTACGTGTTGAACGCGCCGACCAGCAGATCGTGGTGCGTTCCGACGGTGGGGATGGTGGCCCTGACACGCCCCTGGTCGTCCAGGACGAACACGGCACGGGTACCGCGTTGGGCCCACTCGTCGACCCACAGCACCACCGGATCCACCGACAGCACCGCGAAGTCCGCCTCGCCGTCGGCCACCGGGAGTTCGGCCGAGGTACGCACGCGCCCTTCGGCCGCGTCCACGACGAGAGCCCGCGCGGACCGGTCCGGGCAGCGCGTCACGGCCACGACGGTGCCCGCTTCGGCCGCCACGTGTGCGGCCGTGCAACCATCGCCTGCGCCGACCCGCCACTTCGCCGTGCCGTCGGCCACCGACAGGCCACGCCAGCCTTCGCCGTCGCGCACCACAGCAACGTTGTCGACCAGCGCGAGAGCAGCCGGCGCCGTCAATCCCACGTCCGCAGCGAGGTCCGGGCCCGTGCCCGGTGAGCCGGTTCGGTGGGTCCACCGGATCACGCCGAACGAGACGTCCAAGGCCGACGTCGCCGCACAGTCCCGTCCTTCGTCCGCGTGCCCGATCAGGCCCACACCACCCGACGTGGACGCGCTCATGGCGCAGACGATCTCTCGCCCGGGCGGGGACCATGACCACACCGTGCGCCCGTCCTCCAGGGCGTAGGCGGTGACCAGGTCCGGCCGCACGCGAATCACCGTGTCGCCGACCACCCATGCGCCGACCGCCTCGGGTGCGTGAGGGGCGTCGCGTTCGGCCGCCCACACCACCGCCGTGCGGTTCGCCCGGTACCAGACGAACACCGCCGCCGCAGCGACCACGCCCGCCAACGCGACACACCCCACGGTCCTGGGGTGGCGGGCCAAGTCCCCACCCGCTCCCAGCAGCACCATGCCGGTGAACAAGGTGCCCATGAGCACCGCCAGGCCGGCGGGGAACGAGAGCCCGTCCATCCAGAGCAGCACGACCCCGCCCAGCGCCATCCCGGCAGCCGCGCCACCGCCGAAGCCGACGACCCCCACCTTCAGACGCCGCGAGACGGGCTCGCCCCCACCACCGCGCACACTCATCCCGATACCCCTCACGCCTGCGGCGGCCGTCCCTGCTCCATGATCGCCGCGAATCGGATCACGCAGGCTACGCGGCCCGGGCCGGGCGGTCACTGCCGTATCCCGGCAACGAAACCGCCGTCGCCGGAGCAGCGAAGGACCGAGTGGGCCATACTCGGCGGACTGTCTCGTGGAGAGGGGCACCGCGCGTGAAGGTCACCGGTGCGGACCCGGCGCAGGCGTACCCGGATCCGGCGTTTCCCGTGCTGGCATGGCCTGAGCACCTGCCGCCGCCGCCGCCGCTGCCGGCCGGGCAGGGCGGCATCGCCGTACGTTCGCGCAGCGGCAGCGCCTGGGTGGCGCCCTACGGGACGCCGGTGCGGAATATCGGCGTCGACGACCAGGTGCTCTGGCACGGCTGGGGGCGCATGGTCGCCGTCGTGCCGCCCGGGGACCACGTGGTGGAGGTACGCGGTGACCGCGTCGAGGCGGTGCGGACCGTGGCAGTTGCTCCGGGCGAGCTGGTCGAACTTGAGTACGCCGCACCGCGCGGATACGCCAGGACCGGCGTCCTGGCCGAACCGCCCGCGCGGGACATGGGAGCCGGGCTCCGGCCGACGCTGCTGTGGACGGCGGCGTTCGTCGCCCTTGCCGCGATGGTCGGCCCGCGCCTCGGCGGGCCGACGCACGGCGGCTGGTGGCTCACCGCCGGGCTGATCGCCCTGGCCGTGGCAACGGCGGTACTCGTCAGGTCCGGCCGCCGTCGCAGAGACGCCCACTACCGCCGGGAAACGGCCTCGTCCCCGCACCACGTGGAGGCGCGCCACGCTCTGGGAGACGGCTACCTCCTCGGCGGCACGGTCCGCGAACTTCCGCAACCAGCGGCCGGGCAAGGCGGTCTGCTCGTCATCACCGACCTACGACACGACCTGTGGCTCGCGGGCCGCCGCGAGGCCCGTCATCCCCGCGCCTGGATCGCCCCGCCGCGCCTGCTGGTCGACGAAGTGCCGCGCGCGATCTCCTGGTCCACCTGGTGGTACCCGCTGGACGTCGGCCGCCACGCGGTCACGGTTTGCCTGCCCGACCCCGCAGAGCTCGGAGGAGCCACTCCTTCGCACCTCGGGGTCGGCGAGCCGGTCAGCGTACACGTGGATATCGCTGAGGGAGCCACCCTCACGGTGATGGTCAGCGCCCGGACGCGGATCGACGTCGGCCTGCCCCGACCGCACGGTGAGCCCGGCGCCGACACCCGCCGAACGGGCCAACTTCGCGGCACTGCGAGCGCTCCGGAACGCTCCTTGCAGTCCTCGGAGTTCACCGGCCTGCTCGCCGTACGCACCGAACCGGTTGCGCCGCCTGCCTCCCACCCGCATTGACCGGTCCAGGTGATCGGTTGGTCGGCGACGCCGCGCCGCTCTGAACGCGCGAACGTTCCGGGAGGGCAGACGGCGCCGGGTGGACAGCGAGCGGAAGCCACGTCAGGCGGCCGCAAGATCAACCGGCTCTGACCCGTGTCAGGCTGCTCGGTGATCCTTCGCTCTGGTTCACTGCGGTGACGTCCGAAGCACCGCTGCTTTCCGGCGCCGTACCGCCCGCGAACCTTCCATGCCCCGCTACCGAGTCAACGCTGTGGTGGTGGGTAGCGGAAAGGTATCGGCTTCGCTGCATGCGGCAGCGAAGGGGCCTGAGGCGGTGTGCTATGCCCCGAGGCCGACGACGTGCGCATCTGATACGCGCACTGATGTTCGTGGCGATCGGGGTGCTCGCCCTGGTCTGGGCCGTACCGCCGTCCCAGGGCCGATCCCAGGGGCCGTCGGTGCTGGTGACCCGCGTGGACACCACGATCACGCCGGTGATCGCCGACCATTTGGCCGACGGCGTCGAGGCCGCGGAACGCGACGGGCGGCAGGCGTTCATCGTGGAGATCGACACCCCGGGCGGGCTCCTCGACTCCACCCGCGACATCGTGGGCGACTTCCTCGACGCACAGGTGCCGGTGGTGGCGTACGTGTCGCCGTCGGGCGCGCGTGCGGCCTCCGCCGGCGCGTACATCGTCCTGTCCTCGCACGTCGCCGCCATGGCGCCCGGCACCCACATCGGCTCGGGCACTCCGGTCAGCGGCGGTGGGGAGACGGCGAGCGACAAGGTCGTCAACGATTCCGCGGCGTTCGCCGTCGCGATTGCCGAACAGCGCGGCCGCAACACGGCCTTCGCCGAGGACATGGTCCGCAACGGCACCTCGATCACCGACCGCGCCGCGCTGGACGCCGGCGTCATCGACCTGACCGCGGGCGATCTCGACCAGCTCGTCGCCGAGCTGGACGGGCGGCACGTCACCCTCGCGCCGGGCCGCGAGGTGACCCTGAACACCGCCGGAGCCGAGGTGGTGCACGACGACCTCGGCTTCTTCGAGAACGTGCGCCAAACCCTCGCCAGCCCCGAACTCGCGTTTCTCTTCATCTCCTTGGGCACCCTCGCCGTCCTGTACGAACTTGCCGCTCCCGGCGTGGGGCTGGCCGGGGTCACCGGCGCCGTACTGCTGATCCTCGGGTTCACCGCACTGAGCGTCCTGCCGTTCAATGTCGGCGGCCTGCTGCTCCTTCTGCTTGCGGCCGCCCTCTTCGCCACCGAGGTCTTCACCGCCGGATTCGGCGTGTTCGCGGTCGGCGGCACGATCAGCCTCGTCGTCGGCGGCCTGCTCCTGTTCGACGGGGAGGCCGACGTCGATCCCGCGGTGCTGTGGCCGGTGGCCGTGGTCACCGGTGCCGGGGCCCTGCTGGCCGGGCGGCTGGCCTGGCGCGCTCGCCGCGCGCCGCCCACCACCGGTCACGAGGCCCTCGTCGGACACCTCGCCGTCGTACACCGGGCCGACGGGGACACCGGCCAAGCCTGGATCGAAGGGGCCTGGTGGACCGTACGCGCGCCGGGCAGTCAGTTGCGTCCAGGGCAGACCGTACGCGTCACGGCACGCGACGGCCTCCTACTCGTCGTCGACGCGGCGCCGCCGGTCGCAGGACCGACCGACACCGGACCGTCCCCGGAGCCGGAACCCACGTCCGACGTCCCGCAGAGGCCGGAAGCACCGCCCGACGAACCGCCTCGACCAAGGAGTGAGCCGTGAACAGCGCCCTCGTCGGCATCATCATCGCCGCCATCGTCGTCCTCATCCTCGCCGCGATGAGCATCAAGATCGTCCCCGAGTACGAACGCGGAGTGATCTTCCGACTCGGACGGATCATCGGCGCCAAAGGCCCGGGGCTGTTCCTCATCATCCCGTTCGTCGACCGCATGATCCGCGTGTCGCTGCGTACGGTGACCATGGACATCCCGCCGCAGGACGTCATCACCCGCGACAACGTGACCGTGCGGGTCAACGCCGTGGCGTACTTCAACGTGGTCGACCCGAACCGTTCGGTGATCGCGGTCGAGAACCACCTCCAGGCCACCTCGCAGATCGCCCAGACCACCCTGCGCAGCATCCTGGGTCAGGTCGACCTCGACGAACTCCTCGTCAACCGCGACGAGATCAACCAGCGCCTCCAACAGATCATCGACCAGGTCACCGACCCCTGGGGCGTCAAGGTCACCCTCGTCGAAGTCAAGGACGTCGAACTCCCCGAGACCATGCGCCGCGCGATGGCCCGTCAGGCCGAGTCCGAGCGCGACCGCCGCGCCAAGGTGATCCACGCCAAAGGCGAATACGAAGCAGCCGAAACCCTCAGTTCGGCAGCCGCGCACCTCGAACGACACCCCGCCGCACTGCACTTGCGCATCTTGTCGACGATGGCCGAGGTCGCCGGTGAGCGGAACTCCACGCTCATCTTCCCGCTGCCCCTGGAGATCCTCCGCCTCGTCGACAGCCTGCGCCCGGGACAACCGGGAGCCGACGGGACGACACCTTCCGTGCCCCCGGTCGGCCCGCCCGAACCGACGTCCGCTCCGGAACCGAAGGCCGGTCCGGTGTAGGAGGGGCTCGATCACCGCCGGCTACGGGACGACGAACCTCGGCTTGTCGCAGTTGTTGGCGTCGAGCAGCCGGTTCGCCGTCGTGACGGCGACTGTCGCCATGACGGATTCGGGCACGGGTGTGTCCCACGGCTCATAGAGCAGGCGATACTCCATGTATCGCGGCCGGTTCGCAGAGTCGGGGCCCGCCCACGCCGAGCAGTCTGGCAAGGCGAGTCGCACAGCGTACTGAGGGAACAAGCCAAGCGACAGGTGCTTGGTGTTCAGTTCGATGTAGCCGGGCAGGGACGCGGTAAGCGGATGGCGGAAGGTGCCTTGTCCCGGGGCGTCGAAGTAGGGGACGTTCGGCGCACCGGGCGTGGGCCGGTCCTCTGTGGCGGCGTCCGGTGGCCTGTCAGGTGAGAGGAACTGTCCGACGGCCAGCTTGAGCACAATCGGTTCGACGCGGCCGGGGTCCTTCTTGTGGAGCTCTGCGAAGACGTTGCAGATGTACAGGTCTGCGACCGGCGTGGGTCCGTAATTGGAGTCGGCTTTCAACCGCCATCCGTCGGGTCCCCGCAGTCTCTCGACCTCGCCGCGCCTGACCAGTCCCCGGCAGAAGGCCTGTTCGGGATCGGGCTTGCCGGAGTCGTCCGACGTCCACGGCGCCCACCACAGCAGGCCGGCCACCAGCGCGGCCGCGGTGAGCAGCGCTCCCCCCAGCGCGCCCTTGCGCGGCAGTCTCGCCTCGCTCACTGCTTGCCTCGGGTGAAGTCGACGTAGTCACGCCCATTGCCCACCAGCTGGTCCTCCAAGGCCAGCTTGTCGTGCACGATCTGCGCTGGCGGGATGCCGTTCTGCTGTCCCCATCTGTCGTACATGGTCCCGAATTCGGTGAGCACCTGCTGGTTGCGGGCGGCGATCTCCTGCTGCACCTTCGGGGCTGTGTCGCGGGTGTTGGCCTCGCCCCAGGAGTCGGCGAACAGGTTCATGCTGCGTTGCAGGACGTCGCCGACGTGCGGGACGGTGTTCAGGATCGCCCCGGGGCCGTGGTACAGGTACTTGCTCTGCCACAGCACCTTGTTGTTGTACTCGGCGTCGCTGATGGCCTGCTGGTCCTGCGCCGCGGCGGTCTGCACGGCGTTGAAGATGCCCGTGACCTTCGCGGACTGGTTCCAGACGTTCTGTACCTCCTGCTGGTGTGTCTTGTTGTCGTACGCGATCAGGCCGGCGCCGGTATAGGCCTGCTCGGCGACGCGCAGCGTCACCGCGGCGTTCGGATCGAACGACGCCGAGTAGATCGTGTTGGTCAGCGTCCGCGCGTCGAAGACCGCGTGCGCGCCCGCTTCGAACCCGGGGAAGACCGCAGGAGGGTTGCCGCCTTGGATCGCCAGTCTGGCGTGCACGTCGCTGATGTACGACGTGAGCGACTTGGCGACGTCGTCCTGGATTTCCTGCGGCATCGAGCCGCTCAGGTCGGGCTGGCCGTACAGGTTGACGACACGTTCCATCAGGTCGGCCTGCGTCTGCGTGTGCGGCTGGACGGGGGCGTTCGTGGCGGGGTCAACCCCGGTGGTGCCGGCCTGGATCGCGAGACCGAGGGCTTCGCGGCTCGCGAACGTGAAGTCCTTGGGCGGCGCGCCGTTCATCGGTGTGACGGTGTCGGCGATCGGCTCACGGCCATACAGGACGTACCGGAAATCGTCCGCGCCGAGGTTGGTGACGAACTGGTTGGCCTCCTTCGGGTCACGCGACAGCGCGGTGAACAGGCCGGTCATGGGGTCCAGGCCGGCGTCGTCCGGCGCGCCGTTGAGGTTGAGCTGAGGGGCGAAGGTCTCCCAGACCTGGCTGCCGTCGTTCTCGCGTTCGAACCTGAGCATGTCCTGGCCGGTGAACTCCAGGAAGGACGGGTGGTATGTGCCCTGCCGCATGAGCACGCCGAACACCTGGTACCCGTACACGCTGGTACCGCCGGGGAGTTCGATGCGCTCGCGCCCCTCGGCCTTGAAGGCGTTGAACCACGCCTGGTCGTGGAACAGGCGTTCACTGGCCGAGGCCGGCGAGAGGCCGAGTTGCGTCTGGATGGACTTGAGCTGCTGGAGGCGCGCGGCGGCCGACACGCTCTTGTCACCGGGGTTCGGGGCCATCCTGCTCGTGAGCGCGGTCGCCTTCAGCAGGTCCTCGGGGCCAAGTCGCTGCAACATCGTGGCGCTGAAGTCGGGGTTTCCGGAGTTCTCCGCCAACAGCGTGTTGAGTACCGCGAGTTCTTGCGGGTTGAGCTTGTCGACCCGGGAGAGCAGCTCACTGACGCGTACCCCGTCCGCGACCGGGCCCGCGCCGAGCGCGCTCGCATTGAAGTCGCCGGACGGCCCCGCGTCGGTGTTGGCGTTCAGCGTCAGGGCGGCCTTGGCGTCGGCGTCGGCGGCGCGGTTGACCGCGCCCTGGATCCGGTCGGAAAAGCCCTGCCAGGCCTGGCGTGAGCTGTCGTCGACGGAGTCGTTCGCGATCGAGATCGTCCCGTCGCCGTTGACCACCAGGAAGGTGCTGCTCGCCACCTCGGTGTGGACGAGGCGTATGTCGTTCTTCGCGGCCTCGACCAGGCCTATGGTCTCCCGAAGGATGGCCGCGGCGGCCGACGCCTCCGCCCGGATCGCCTCGAACTGGTCGCCGAAAACCCTGATGCGAGACCGGGCCTGGTTGGCGTCCTCACCCCGCCAGTTGTCCGCGGACAACGGGACGATCACCTGCGTCCGCAGCCGGTCCGCGTCGCCCACCATGGCATTGGCGAGCTTCTCCCAGGCCGCGGCCGTGGCGTCGAGGGCGGCCGTGTCGTACACGAGGACTTCATGGACGGTCGGCATGACGCGGCTCAGCCCCCGTACTGGTAGTTCGCCATCCAACTGTCCTGCTTGCGCCAATGACTCGCGGTGTCCTGGAGGTCGGTGGCCCGCTGGTGCATTGTGTCGGTCAGGTGTGTCAGCTTCTCCAGCCAGCGGTCGTGGACATGCGCAACCGCTCCGGGCAGCTGAAAGGACCGGGGCGTTGCGCCGGTCCCGGATGCGTCCACGGCGGTGCGGGTGTCCTGCCCGACCTCGTCGGCCATGTCCCTGAGCGCCGCGGCGGCCGAGAACAGGACGTTCATGTCGACCTGGACGTCCGGAGTGCCACCGGAATCCCCGCCGGCCGCCGGCAAATGCGTCTCCGACGCGGAAGCGTCTTGCCCCGCGGTCGATGCCACCGTCTGCTGCGCCGACGGTTCGCCGGCCGATTGTTCCACCAGCCATCGGTCCAGAACGGGATCCAGCTCGGCCATGTCGCCCCCGTACGCAAAGCCTTCCAACTGTTCGATGCAGCATACGCGTTGCCCATCGCCGGCCATACGCGGTTCTGGCGAGTCACCGGAACGATCGTTGGCGCCTGGTCTCGTGGTACTGGGTGGTGGGTTATGGCTGGGAAGGCTGTTCCGGTTGCTGCCCGCGTTCTGGGCCGCGGTGCTGATCACCGGCTACCTCCAGCGGACCCTGGCCCAGGACGGCTGGTGGATGCCCACGTGGTCGGACAACGGCGCGAACCTGCTGATGTTGTGGCAGTGAAAGCCGCAGACCTATCCGCGCAGGTGCTGCGCCCCCGATCGGTTGGTCCGGGACCGTCCGGCGCGAGCTGAGGCGCGGCCTCGCCGCCCGAGGCCCGGCCGCCGCGATGGCACGCACGCAGCGTAGTGGTGTCGGGACGGTGATGGTCTGTCCCTAATGGTCTCGTGGCCGGTAGGGTCGCGGGCGGTGTGCCGGGAAGTCTGGTCGGCGAACAGGGGATAGCTCTCTTCGCTGATCGGGGTTCGTGTCATGGTGCTGGTCGCTGTCTTCGGTGTTGCCCTCCTTGTCGCGGTGCTGGTGTCGGGGCTGGCGGCCCGGACGGTGTTGTCGACATCGCTGTTGTTCCTGGTCGCCGGGGCGCTGGTGAGCGACGGTTTCCTCGGCCTGATCCACGTGACTCCGGACAGCGAGATCGTCGTGGTCACCGCGGATCTGGCGTTGTTCGCGGTGCTGTTCACCGACGGGATGCACGTGTCCTTTCCCGCGCTGCGGTCCGCGTGGCGGAACCCGGCCCGCGCGTTGGGGCTGGGGATGCCGCTGGCGTTCGTGGGAATGGCCCTGATCACCCACTACGTCGTGGGCTTGGACTGGACGACGTCGTTCCTTGTCGGCGCGATCCTCGCGCCGACGGACCCGGTGTTCGCGTCCGCGATCGTCGGGCGCAAGGAGGTCCCGGCGCGGCTGCGGCAGTTGCTGAACGTGGAGAGCGGCATCAACGACGGCCTGGCGCTGCCGGTGGTGCTGGTGTTCATCGCGATGGCCGGCCCGACCGCGGGCCACGCCGAGGCATCCGTCGGGAAGATCGTGCTGGAGCTGGCCGCGGGCCTCGCGCTTGGCGTGGTGCTGCCGCTGCTGGTGGAGGGCCTGGCTCGACTGCGGTTGTTGGGCGCGGAGCCGAAGTTGCAGCCGCTGCTGCCGCTGGCGACCGGGGTGATCCTGTACGCGGTGTGTCACCTGACGCACGCCAACCCGTACCTGGCGGCGTTCGCGGCGGGCGCGGTGTTGGCGTCGGCGTCCCCGGGCGGCAAGACCGCATTCGAGCCGCTGGGCGAGTCGCTGGCGGAGCTGGCGAAGTTCGCGGCGCTCCTGGTGTTCGGCGCCCTGCTGACCCCGGAGTTGTTCGGCGACCTGTCACTCGGCGGCTACGTCGCGGCGGTGCTGTGCATCGTGCTCATCCGCCCCGCGTCGCTGCTGCTGTCGTTGGTGGGCACCCGGTTCAGCCGCAAGGAGAAACTGGCCGCCGCGTGGTTCGGCCCCAAGGGCTTCGCATCGGTGGTCTACGGCCTGCTCATGTTGCAGTCCGGGATCCCACAGGGAGCGGAGGCCTTCACCCTCATCGCGGTGACCATCGCCATCTCGATCGCCGCGCACAGCAGTTCCGACGTGCCGGTCGCGCGCATGTTCCACGTCGACGCCCTCGTCGGCATTCCCGGTGACGCGCGCTCGTCCGCGGGTGGGTCCGCGGAGGCATCGCGGGCGTCCACGGTCCCTGCCCAGGACGTGGGCATCGACGCGGCGGATCCCTCGGCTGCCGGGCCCGGGGACGTCGTGGCGTCCGAGCCCGGGGCGCAGCCGCGGGCCGCCGACGCGGAGGCGTGACCAGCACCCCTGACTGGACTGCCGTGCTGGTGGCGCTGTTCGGGGCGGCGGTCGTGCCGGCGGTTCGCCGTGGGAGCGGTGGGGGAGCTCGCCTGGAGCGCGGCGGCGGACCTGCCGCGGATGGGGGCGCTGACGGGCTGTGCGGTCTCGGGGACGGCGGTGGCCGCTGCTTTCTGTGCGGGCCGCGAACGCACGTCTGCCCCCGACCGAGCACGACAACGGACCGCGCTGACACGGGTGAAGGCGGGGTGATGATGACGTCGGCGCTGCGACCAGGTGCGCTCGCCCGCGCGGGGTCATTGGGACGCGGCGAACCGTTCGACGTCCTGGATGCGGCCGGCGACGAGGATGAGATCGCCGTACCCGAGGACGGTCTCGGCGGTGGCGTAGGTGAAGGGGTTGTCGTCGGTTTTGACCGAGACGACGGTGACGCCGTAGCGCGAGCGCACCCGTGTGTCGCGTAGCGGTACCCCGACCAGGTCGCGGGGCGGGCGGACTTTGATGACGGCGTAGTCCTCCTCGATTTCGAGGAAGTCGAGCATGCGGCCGGAGACCAAGTGGGCGACCCGTTCGCCCATGTCGTGTTCAGGGAAGACCACGTGGTGGGCTCCCACGCGTTCGAGGATGCGTCCGTGCTGGGTGCTCACTGCCTTGGCCCAGATGTCCTCGATGCCGAGTTCGACGAGCAGCGAGGTGGCCAGGATGCTGGCTTCCAGGTCGGTGCCGATGGAGACCACGGCGCGGTAGAACTCGGGGACGCCGAGTTGGCGCAGGGCCTCGATGTCGGTGGAATCGGCCTGCACGACACGGGCCAGTTGCCCGGCCAGGGACTGCACGACGCGGGGCCGGTTGTCGATGGCGAGGACTTCGGTGCCGCCGCGGTTCAGCTCCAGCGCCAGGGCGGTGCCGAAGCGGCCGAGTCCGAGTACGACGACGGGTTCGTTTCCGCGGTCAGCCAACGATGGTCCTTTCCTCGGGCCACTCGTAGCGGCGGGGACGCTGCTTCAGAGCCAGTGCCGACGCCAGCGTCAGCGGCCCGATGCGGCCGATGAACATCAGTACCACGACCAGCAGTTGCGCGGCCGTCGGCAATCCGGGGGTGATCCCGGTGGACAGTCCGACCGTCGCGAACGCGGACACCGCCTCGAAAAGCACGGCGTGCAAGGGGTGCCGGGTCAGGCCCAGCAGCGCGAACGTCGCGACGGTGACCAGGCCCACGCTCATCAGCACCACGGCCAGCGCCTGGCGCTGGTTCGGCGGCGGAATGCGGCGGCGCCCCACGTGCACGGCCGCTTCGCCGCGCATCTCCGCCCAGATCACGAATGCGAGCAGGCCGAACGTGGTGACCTTGATCCCGCCCGCGGTGCCGGCGCTGCCTCCGCCGATGAACATCAAGATGTCGGTCGCCAGCAGGCCCTCGGGGGTCATGGCGCCGATGTCGACGTTGTTGAAGCCGGCGGTGCGGGCCATCGCCGCCGCGGTGAACCCGGCCAGCAGCTTCTGCGGCCCGGTGAACGCACCGAACGTCTCGCGGTTGTTGTACTCGGCCAGTATCACCGCCACGGTCCCGGCGGCGAGCAGGACTGCCGTGAACAGCACGGTGATCCGGGTCAGCACGCTCCACCGCGCCGGGCGGCGCCAGGTTCGCGCCAGTTCGAACACCACCGGGAACCCGATGCCGCCGACGACGACCGCGAAGGTGACCGTGAGGCTGATCCAGGGGTCGGTGGCGTAGCCCATGAGGCTGTCCGAGCGGGTCGAGAACCCGGCGTTGTTGAAACTCGACACGGCGTGGAAGACCCCGTCGTACACGGCCGACCCGAAGGACTGGTCGTACCCGATCCGGAACCGCGCGGACAGCACCACCGCCGCGACCGCCTCGCACCCCAGGCTGAACAACGCGATGTTGCGGACCACGCGCCGCACGTCCGCGGCCCCGAACGACTTGGTCTCCATCTGCGCGACCAAACGGGCACGCAGACCGAGGCGGCGGGAGACGAGCACGGCCATCAACGTGGCGAGCGACATGATGCCCAGCCCACCCACCTGGATCAGCACCAGGATGACGACCTCACCAAAACCGGACCAGTACGTGCCCGTGTCGACCGTGACCAGACCGGTGACACACACCGCCGAGGTGGACGTGAACAACGCGTCGACGAATCCGGCGCGGCGCCCCGAAGTCGTCGCCCACGGCAGCGACAAAAGCACCGCGCCGACCACGACGGCCGTAGCGAAGCCACCGACGATGATGCGCCCGGGATGACGCAGGCGCTGCGCCGGAACGCGCCGGATCCGACCGTACGCGCCTCGCGCCACACAAGCCCCCTGCCGCAGTCCTGGACATCCGATCTGCCCTGGGCCTGCTCGCGTAGGAGCGGCCAGGTTGCCGGAACCCGCGCCGGGGGCGCGACCCGCAAACGTTTCCGAGCAGGGTACGGACCACCGGACCCCCGTGAACGCGGACGGCGTTAACGAAGCGTCAAGATTCGTCCGCCCGGTCGCGTACGACACGGCAGACCGCAGCGCCTCAGCGCGCGGCCATGTGCGGATCAGGACGCCGTGTTGGCCGTCGGAGTCGACGGCTTCGACGCGCACGACGCGGGAGTTGCACGGGCCCGGGCATACGACCCGCGTGGAGTGGCGGTCGCTGTCGCGAACGCCGGCGAAAGGGATAAGGTCCGGGCTGGTGTGCCGGGAAGTCTGGTCGGCGAACAAGGGACGACTCTGTTCGCGGATCGGGGACGGCTGTGTACACATTGCGGATCGACATGCTGGGCGGGGTGGCGGGTCCCACAATCCCGCGGTGCGGTCGCACCCCGTGGACGCGCTTTGGCCCAGACGCTGACGGGCTCGGGGCGTCCTGGGCGGTGGCGGGGTTCGTCAGGGCATCGTGCGGATTGAGACGCGAGGTTTCCTTCGATCCAGCCCATGTGCCGCGTGCGCTGGTCGCGACGCAGCCCGCGCCTGTGTGCGGCCGCCGGTGAGCCCGCGCGGCGGTGACGCGCGTCTGTCGGCGCGGTTCGACGGCAGCCCGTTCGTGACGCTGACGCTGTGGCACGCACGCCGCACCACCTGCCACCGCGCCACCGGTGTCGCCCACGAACTGGGCTACCGCCTCACGCGCGTGGCCACCACCCGCTCGGCGGTGTTCCTCGACTTCCGGCGCGACGACACCCCACCCGCGCAGGCCCGCGCGGCTGCTTCCCTCGCGGTGTGGCACACGACGGGTCAGCTCCCCGACGCCCCGGACGCGGGCGGGGTGAGCGCGGCCGCCGCAGCCGGGGCGCGATTTCGGGTGGCCGCACACCGGCCGCCGGTCACGCTGCGGCTGGTCTTCGGTCTGTGGGCGGCAGTGGTGTTCCTGGCTACCGGCGGTGCGCTGGCCGGTGTGGGCAGCACGGTGGGATACCCCCTGCTCGGGGTCGGCGGGTTGTGCCTGCTCGGTTCACTGCTCACCATCGCGGCGGGGCCGCGGCGTCGCGCACGCCACGCCCGCGACCTGGCCCTCCTCAAGCGCTACGACGACGCGCGCAACCCCAGGCGCTGAACCGCAGTCAACTCCCGCTTCCATCCCGCCCCTTCTTGGAGGGCCTGCATGAACGGCAACCCGGCCTACCACGCCGTCGTGTTCGCCGTGGTGACGCTGGTGATGCTTCCACCGGCGTGGGCGGCCGCGACCGGGCGCCTGCCGCGTGGGGCGTGTGCCGACGACCCGGCACGGCGACGGCACAGTGCCTGGGGGTTGGCAGTCCTGTGGCTGTGGGCCCCGCTGAACGCGCTGCCGAGGATCGCGGACGTCGGCACGGAGACGGTGGCAGTGAGCGCCGCCGCCGCAGTGGTGGTGTTCCCGCTCGGACTTGCCCTGTCGTTCCGTGGATTCCGCGCGCCGCACCGGAACGGAGACTCGCGGTGAAGCCGCAGATACCCGGCTCGCACACCAGACGCCTCGGCTTGGTCGCGGCGGTGTTGGTGCTGGTCGTCGTCGGTGGTGCGGTGTGGGCGTCACAGCGCTCCACCGGCCTGCCAAAACGCGCGTGCTGGGGGACCGTCGACCGGAGCATACTCACCGACGCCGCCCCCGAGAGCGGCAGTTGGGAGGTCAGCGAGTCCACCGACCGGTGGGGAGACCCGACCTGCACGGTCCGCCGTGGCGCCTGGGCCGTGGACGTGACGCTGATGAAGACACCGCTGCGCACCCACCTGTGGTGGCAGCTCGGTGCGGTCTCCCTCGGCGGGAGGCTGCCCGGCATGGTGAAACCGGGCACGGACCGCACCGACGGTTGGCTGTACTTGACGCCGTGCGGCCAGGGCCTGGTCAACGTCAACGTCCCCGCGGTCGGGCTCGACGACCGGGTGAGCGTCGATCTGACCGCGCGGCTGCTGCTCGCGGTCGGCGACGCCCGCCTGCGCGACTGCGGCGGCCAGACCCCGTTCGATCCCGCGGACCTGCGCGACCTCGATCCCCGACCCCGCGACGCCGGGCAGAACGCGTGCGGCATCACCGGATTGCCGGCGCGGTGGGACGGCGAAGGCGAGGAGCTTTCCCGGATCGGCGGGGTCGACGTCCGCGCCGCGGTCAGCCGCTGCGCGATCCTGGACCGCGACGACGCCGCCTCCGCGGCCGCGTTCGGGCCCGGCCTGTTCAGCGTCACCGTCATTCACAACCGGCAGTTGGTGGACGCCTTGTCTCCCACCGGCGTCCGTGCCACCGTCACCGCAACCCGCGGCGTCCCACTGGAATTGTCCGACGAGGACCTGCGCTACGACCGCGACGCCGTCACCGAGGTCCGCTGCGACACCACCGGTGACTCCACCCGGGGGTCCCGGTTCGTCCACGTCTTCACGACTGGGTCCGACGCCGACTACGCGCATGCCAAACGCGCGGTGTTGAATTTCGTCGCCGAGGAACTGGGCTGCGGATGACCCGCGTCACCGTTCCCGACCACCGGCGAGAGATGGCAGGCACACCGACCTGCGTGGGCCGGTCGGCGATCAGGCCGGCAACAGGCATCAGCGCCTTCGGGCGCACGAGACGACGCGGCGGTGCCGCTGACAGGGGTGGGGCGTTGTGGCGGTGGTGGTGAAGGGCGGGTGTCCCGCTCATCTGCTGGACGGCTTCGCCCGCATGCTGGACGAGGTGTCACTGACCGGCCGTCGGCTGACCCGGACCGAGGTGGAGTCGCGGCGAGCGTTGGGAGAACGCGCCGCGCAGGAGGGCGTGGCCCAGCACCGGGTCACCGCCGCCTACGTGGCCGCCGCACAGGCGGCGCTGCCGCGGTTGCCCGGGGCGGTGCGGGCGGGGACGGCCGCGCAGATGCGGTCGGTTGCGGAGACGGTGATGGGCGCGGTCGCCCAGGCGGTGGAGGCGGTCGGGCAGGGATACGCGCACGCGCAGCGCCTGGCGGTGCGCCGGGAGGAGGCGGCACGCCGCGAGTTCGTCGACGACCTGCTGTCGGGGCGCGGCGACGTCGCGCGGTTGGTCGACCACGCGGAGCGGTTCGGGCTGAGGCTCGCACACGAGCACGCCGTCGCCGTCGCCGTCGGGCCGGAACCCTTGGACGACACCCACCCGGTGACGCGGCGCGTGGACGCCGCGCTGGTGGGCCGGTTCGGTGACCGGCGCATCCTGACCGCGACCAAGGAAGGCCGCCTGGTGTGCGTCGCGCCCGGCGGGCAGGACGACATGCTCGGCTACTTCGCCCGCCAGGCACGCGCCGCCATGACCGAGACGCACCACGACCGCGCGCTCGCGGACGGTGGCGGTGAGGGGGGTGCGGGGCGGGTGGCCATCGGTCGACCGCACCCCGGTCCCGGCGGGGTGGGGGTCTCCTACGAGGAAGCGCTCCACGCGCTGGACCTGGCCTCCCGGCTGCCCCTGCCCGCGCCGGTTCTGCGCGCCGCCGACCTGCTGGTGTTCCCGGTGCTGACCCGGGACCGACAGGCGATGACGGACCTGGTGCAGACCGTGCTCGGCCCCCTGCGCGACGCGCGCGGCGGCGCCGCGCCTTTGGTGGAGACACTGTGGGTGTACTTCGACGCGGGATGCGTGGCCGCGGAGAGTGCTCGACGGCTTCGGTTGAGCGTCCGCGCCCTCACCTACCGCCTGGAGCGCGTCAGGAAACTCACCGGCTACGATCCCGCCGAGCCCCTGCACCGCTACGTCCTGCACACCGCGGTCATCGGTGCACGCCTGCTGGACTGGCCCTCGCAACTCCGGCCGGACGCATTCCGCGCGAAGCCGTAGCGGCGCGCCAACTCACCTGCGCACCTTTCTGCCTGCCTCGCCGTCACGGACCGAACGGGAACCGGCACGACCCGGTCTGGCCCATCAGCGCCGACGTTTGCGCGTCAGCCGCCTTAACGGCGTCGCGACGGCGTGTTCCGCGCGGAGCCGTGCTGCGGAGCCGTGCTGCGGAGCCGAGCTCGACGCGGTTGCGATGTCGGCGACACGTACCCGCAGCGCCGCGATGTTTCGGGAACTCGCGCGTCCCGTCGGCCGCGGCTCGTGGGTGTGCGGAGAGTGCCGCCTGGTTAGGGTTGTGATCAACGCGTCGATGACGCGCGGTGTGCCGGGAAGTCTGGTCGGCGTCCGTGGGCGAGCACGCCCTCCGTCCGGCTTCGGAAGGCACCGACGCAATGGCATCCGAGAAGGAACCCCGTACTTTCTTGGGCCTGCCGTCCTGGCCGGAGCGCACCGCCGTGGCGGCCGCGCTGCGCACCGAGACCGTCGGCGGGGTGGTGCTGCTGGTGGCCGCGACGGTGGCACTGGTGTGGGCGAACTCGCCGTGGAGCGGCAGCTATGCCGATGTGCGGGACTTCCACTTCGGAGTTTCGGAGCTCGGCCTGGACCTGTCGGTGGGGCACTGGACCGCGGACGGGTTGCTGACGGTGTTCTTCCTGGTCGCCGGGATCGAGCTCAAACGCGAGCTGGTCGTCGGCGAACTGCGCACCCCGGCCACCGCCGCGCTGCCCGTGGTCGCGGCCGCATGCGGGATGGCCGTGCCCGCCGGGGTCTATGTGGCCACGGTCTGGGTCGGTGGCGGCAGCACCGAGGGATGGGCGGTGCCGATGGCCACCGACATCGCCTTCGCGCTCGCCGTCCTCGCGGTGCTCAGCACGCATCTGCCGTCCGCGCTGCGGGCGTTCCTGCTCACTCTCGCCGTCGTCGACGACCTCGGCGCGATCCTGATCATCGCGATGTTCTTCACCTCCGACATCAACGTCCTCGCACTGGTCGGCGCCGCCGCGGGACTGGCCGTCTTCCACCTGCTCCAGCGACTGCGGGTGCGCGGCTGGTGGTGGTACGCCCCGCTCGGCATCGTCATCTGGGCGCTGACGTACAACGCCGGTGTGCACGCCACCGTCGCCGGTGTCGCCATGGGCCTGATCCTGCGTACCCGCCGCGACGACGGAAGCACCGGACACCCGGCCGAGGAGGCCTCGCCCGGTGAGCGAACCGCGCACCTCATGCGGCCGGTCTCCGCCGGAGTCGCGGCTCCGCTTTTCGCGCTCTTCGCCGCCGGGGTCACGCTGTCCGGTTCGGCGCTGGGCGACGTGTTCACCCGGCCTGAACCCCTTGGCGTCGTGCTGGGCCTGGTGGTCGGCAAGACACTCGGGATCTTCGCCGGGACCTACCTGGCCGCGCGGTTCACACGTGCCCGTCTCAACCCCGACCTGGCATGGGCCGACGTGTTCGGGCTCGCCGTGCTCGCCGGCATCGGTTTCACCGTCGCCCTCCTGATCGGCGAACTCGCTTTCGCCGACCCGGCCGCCGCCGAGCACGTCAAAGCGGCCGTCCTCGTCGGTTCCCTGTTCGCCGCCGTCCTGGCCGTTCCCCTGCTCAAGCGCCGCGACGTGCTCTACCGTCGCCTGTACAAAGCCGAGAACGCCGACCTGGATCGCAACGGCATCCCCGACATCCACCAAGACCACCGCACAGGGCGGTAGCCGTCGCGTCCCCAGTCCTTGCCCGGCCCAGCTCCTTGCCCGCCCGGTGCCACCGTCCGTGAACGTCGGGGGCGACCGCAGGTTCATGACCCCGCTGCCTTGGTCTGTGCGGGCTTCTCACGCCGGCGTCGCCGCCGCGAGCCCGGGGACGGCCTCGTGGCGTTCGCGTTGGAACACGACGGCCTGACTCCCGACCCAATGGCGCCGACGTGCCCGGTGTCGGGCTTGTGGGCGGCGTGGGCGGAGTGGGCGGCGCATCCGCGCTGCCGGTGATCCTGATGAGAACACCCAGAAACAGCAGGACCGCGAAGCCCACGACGATGAACCAGGCGGTGACCGCGCGCAGGCGTTTCGCGCCGTCCCGGTCAGCGGCGAGATCCTCTCCGAGCTGCTCCAGGCGCGCCGCGAAGCCGGGATCGTCGTCGACAAGCCCTCGCGCGATCTCGGCGAGTCGGGGGTCGTCGTCCTTCGGAGCATCCACGGCGGTTCACCATCCCGACGACGGTCAACCGGAAGCTGATACTTGCTGCCTACCCACGCGCGCCGCCTCGACCCCTGCGGCCCGGGGACGCCGGACACCCCCCCCGGCCCTACGCGACGGAGGACACAGCGTTCCGCCGCGTCGTTGGAAGTTGCCTGGAACGATCCTCGGAGTGCATCCCATCCGCCTGCCCCGGGACTGAGCGGCTCTCGTACCGAGAACGGAATGCCAAAAGCGGTAGTCCAGGTGCCGTCCCCGCGTCCGTCCAGGACTTGCGCTCGTTCAAATGAGGACCACCACCGGCCGAATCGGCGGGACGGGATCTCCAGGGGTCAGCAGACGGCAGGATTGCACCTTCACAACGCGCCCCCGGCGTGCCCACATGTCGGTCGCCTGTGAGCGCGATACGGTGCCCGCAGGTGTGCCGGGAAGTCTGGTCGGCGACGTATCGTCACGCGTCCACGTCCAGGAGGGCACTGTGCCAACAACCCCCACACACAAAACCTCCCGCCGCCGCGCCTGCTCGCCTTCCGCCTCCGGGCGCCGCCGGGCTCCATCCTGCGCGAACGCTCGAAGCGCACAGGACCTGCCGGGACTCCCACGGACGAGCTCCCTCGACGTACGGGACGTTCCCGCGCGCTTCGAGGACAGCGGGAGATAGCGATGCCGCTGTTCCGAGCCCGCAAGCGGGGCAAATCCAAACGGCCGTCGCGGGCGGTGAAGACGTCCGGCCACACGATCCGCGTCCTGTTCGACACTTTGGACGAGGTCGCCGCCCAGGCGCTCGCGGCGGAGGCACGGACACTCCTGCACCACGGTGAACACGACCTGACCGTCGACCTGACCGAAGTCATCCACATCAGCGCCGAAGGTGCAGCGGTACTACTGGTGCTGGCCGGCAAGACCGCCGGCGTAGGCACGCTCACCCTGGTCGGCCTGAGCGACGGACAACCTGCCAAACGCCTGAAAACCACAGGCTTGTTCACGCTCCAGCACGTCGTCGTCGATTGACGGGATTGCCGTACCGTCAAGCCGTGGCGGCCAGGGCCCAAGACTGACGTGCCGACGCTTGGCAGGCAACCGGCCGTAGGCGGCACGCCCTCCACGTAGGAGCAATCCATGACTGCGGATACCGACGGCGACGGAATGCGGGGGCGGCGTTGATCAACTCCCGGAGTTCCTCAGGGCGTCGGAACACGCCCTAACAGTCACCAACAAGATGCCGGGCATGCTCCTGACCGGCTACCAGACGCCTGCCGCCATCCGAGCGGGAACGTCAAGAACTCCTCCGCCGTCGCCGTCACCGCCGCCCGAGGGCAGCGCGTCACCAACGTGCTCTGGACCATGCTCCGCGACGGCCCCCTGCCAACCCCCACAACTCACCGCCGCAACGGCCCTGTTGGGATTGTCGTTGAACCTCAACCGCCCCCGAGGTAAGCGCGGACGTTCGGCGTGTGCCGGCATCCCGGTGTGCCGATGACCAAGCCCGGCTTTGAGATCCGACCCGCTGGACGTGGAGGCGCTGAAGCCGCCGGGGGAGGGGTTGGGTTGCCTTCCCCGGTGGGCCTGGCTGTACCGCTTGTCGGCCTGCCGGCCCATCTGCTGCTCGGTTGGTCCTGGGCCGACTCGATCGCTGCCCTTGTCATCGCCGCTACTGCCGTGCAGGAAGGTCGTGATGGCCGGCAGGGGAAAGACTGCCGCGCGACCTCGGGCCGAGGGTTGTACCTGCTACTGACGGCCGCAATCGCAGCAGCACCCGGCACGCGCATCGCGCGCGGACGGTGCGCTACCTCAAGCATCCGCTGGTTCGGCGGCGCCGAGCAGGCGGAGCAGGCTGACACGCAGGACATCCTTCGCCGCCGTCGCGTGTAGCCGGCCGGCATCCTGCTCTGTGCTTGCTATGTGTCCGAGCGCCATGGTCGAGGCGACCAGCCAGTCGACGGGGAGCCTGTCGTCGAATTCTCCAGCCTGCCGGCCTCGTTCGATCACGCGGCCAATCCGGTCGGCGACGGGCAGGTGCCGGTCGCGGTCGACCTCCGTGCTGACAGGCAGGGCGCTGATCATCTTCAGCAGCACGGGGTAACGCTCGGCCACGTGGGCGCTCGCGTCGATCATGCGGAGCAGCGTTTCCGTCGCGGTGCCGGCATCCGGGGCGATGGCGTCCATGGCAGCGACGGCCTCGTCGGTGATCCGCTCGACCACGGCCAGCAAGAGCTGCTCCCGGGAGGAGAAGTGGGCGTAGACCGTCGGTCGGGTCACGCCCGCGGCTGCGGCGATGGCCTCCAGGCCGGCGTCCGGTTCGATGTTGAGGACCTGGGTTGCGGCATCCAGGATGGCGGCCCGGCTGCGGCGGGCGTCAGCGCGGCGGTTGCGGGACGGGGATGTCTTCATTTCTTACATGTTGCCAAACTTGCTACTGGTGGCTGTATATTTTACAGCTCGTAAAAGATCGTGTCCGTACACAAGGGCGGGAGCGACATGCATCCACTTGGCAGCACCGACCCCGGGCAGTTCATCGCGGACTTCTACACCTCCTTGACCGAGGAGTTGCTGCGGTCGGACGAGGATGCAGCGGCGATCATCGATCGGTATCACACTCCGGACATCGTGGAGATCGCCGACGGGCACCGGATGGACCGCGACAAGCTGATCGCGCATTGCCGTCCAGTGCGCAAGAACCGCCCCACTCTTCGCATGGAGGTGCACGAGGCCATCGTCGACGGCGACCGGCTCGCCGCCCGGTACACCATGTACTCCTCGCAGCGTGGCAAGGACCTCGCCACCGAGGTGTTCTTCTTCGGCCGGTTCGCGCCGGACGGGCGTATGAGTCAGGCCCACATGACCACCCGCACTCTTCGGGGCGACGGATCCGGCGGGCAGGAGGCGTGACACCGTGACCGAGCGCGAGTACACCGTCAGTCTGCGGCCACTGCGCCGAATCGGTCGGCGAAGAGCTCGAAGGCATCGCGGGTGTTACGGCTGTCAGCGTGGACATCGACAGCGGCACGGTTGTCATCACGAGCGATGAAGCGCTGGACACCGCGTGCGTACGCGCGGCGATCGAGGAAGCGGGCTACGAGTTGTGTGCCAGAGGGGCGTAGGTCCCTGTTGGCCGCCGCTACGAGACACTGCCCCACCAATGCACAGCACGCCGAATCGCCCGCGTGCCATGCGACACCATGGCCTTCGGCCGTCCGCCCGACAAGTGCATGCATGCGGTGTCCACTGGATGCAGGAGTTCAAGGCGCGTCAGTCCGTTACCGGGTAGGCGGTGAAGGCCTGGTCCGTCAGCGCTGCTCGGGAAGCGACTCGCCGGCGGCGCGCATGCCCTGCGGATCAGCGAGTTGGTGCTTTCGAACGTCGATGGAAGGTGGCTGGTGACCGAATTGCGTCAGCAGCCCGGCTATGAGTCGTGATCTTCTCGCCTGATTCGTGGCGTGTGGGCGGTAGTGGGCGACCTGGGCTCGGACTCGGTGGCCGCGCCGCCGTCCCCGTGGGTGACGAAAACCTTTGCTCTGTGCAAACATGGTCGCGCTCCCGTGGGCCGAGCGGACCACTGCTCGCCCGGGAGGCGGGAGGCTCGTCGTGGCCCGGCTCGGGCAGCAGCGTCGCGACCACGGTCGGCATCATCGCGGCGACCGCCGCGGCCGCGACGGGCCCCTGCGACGACGAGCCCCTTCGGCGTGTGCGCATTGCCCGCGCATTACTGCTTGATTGCCCGATCAGGGCGCCGACAGAGGGACGCGGGGCCACAATGTGGTCATGCCCGAACGCTCTTCCGAAGCCAGCAGCCGCGACGAAGCCGACGTCCTGGTCGCGAGCATCCTCACCGCGTCCCGCCTGCTGGTGGCGGTCTCGGCGAGATCTCTGGCTTCGGTGGAGGAGAGCCTGACGCTGCCGCAGTTCCGCACGCTCGTCGTGCTCGACTCGCGCGGCGCGCTGAGCATCTCCCGCCTGGCCGACCTGCTTGCGGTGAACCCGTCCACGGCGATGCGCATGGTCGACCGACTGGTGGCCATCGGCATGGTCGAGCGCAGCGCCAATCCGGAGAGTCGTCGCGAGATCCTGGTGTCGTGCACCCGGGCGGGGAGCGGCGTGGTGCGCGAGGTGACCGGGCGCCGCACGCAGGAGATCGCCAAGATCGTCGAGGCCATGCCGGCCCGGCGGCGCAGGGGACTTGCCGACGCACTCCAGGCGTTCGCCGCCGCCGGCGGCGAACCTCCGGCGACGACCGACGTGCTGCCGGGCTGGCAATAGCGGCCTTGTCGCGCCACAGGCTTCTTCCTCATGCCACGGGCTTCCTTGGGTGGGGCGGCGCCGTCGCGGCGGTGGACACGTCGTCGTACACAGGGAAGAGCTGGGTCAGACACGCGGCGTCCAGATTGCGTCGGCCGCAGCGGGCTCCCAGGACCAGGCGGAGTTGCCCGTCCGCCGCACGGGCCCGTCGGCGGCCGGCGACCAGCACGCCGAATCCGTGGGTGTCGCAATACGTCACCGCCGACAGGTCCGCGACCACGTATGGCGTGCCCGGAGTGATCGCATCGTGGAGTGCTCGGCGCAATGCCGCGACGCCGGTTCCCGCCACCGGGCCGGACAGCCGCAGGAGCGACCAGCCTTCGTGGGTCTCGCGGTCGATGACCAGTTCATGGGTGACGTGCCGCACGATGGAACCTCGTTCGTGTGCCGTGGAGGTCGTCGGTACGACTCCGACCGGTAAACATTGCATAGGGCAAAGGTTTTCGGCAACGCGACATGGGGTGGAAAAACGATTCGTTATCGAGACGCGACCGAACCGACGCACACAGGGGCGATGGTTCGCAACGTGTTGATGCTCACATTTCCAGCGATCGTCAGGCGACTGCAGTAGAGAACACCCTGCGTTCGCAACGCGCCGAGCAGTCCACAGATCCTGCGCCAGGAGTGTCTTTCGGTGAGGAATCATCCTGCGGATGGGCTTATTTGCCGTTTAATCTTCCTCTTAAGGGTTCAGTAGGCAAGACGCCATCGCCGTGCGAAGCCTCGCGTGCTGCGCGAGATCGAAGCGTGATGTTTCATCCGCCGGCCGCCGGTAAACGTGAGCGGGCGCGCGCGAAAAATAGGCGTCCCAGCGTGGATGCAGCAACCCCCGTGCCTCGCCTGGGGTTCGTCTTGGCTGGGTAGGTTGCCGTGCCATGCCCGACGACCTCCGAGACAACCGCCTGCTGCTGCGACCCCCCACCGTCGACGACGGAGCCGATTTGTGGCGTCTGGCGCGCGACGTCGGATCGCTGGACCTGAACTCGGAGTACCACTACCTCCTGTGGTGCCGGGACTTCGCGGCAACCTCGGTGGTCGCCTGCGTCGACGACCGCGTACGCGGCTTCGTGACCGGCTACGTGCGCCCCGACGTCCCCGACACCTTGATGGTCTGGCAGGTCGCCGTCGACCCCGGGGTGCGGGGCCGCGGTGTCGCGGCCCGCATGGTGGGCGAACTGCTTTCGCGCCGCGCCCCGTTCGGCCAGGTGTTCGTCGAGGCGACCGTCACCCCCGGCAACGCCGCGTCGACGGCGTTGTTCAACGGCCTCGGCCGGGACCTCGGCGTTCCCGTCGGCCGCACCGCCCTGTTCGCCGCCGAACACTTTCCCGGTTCGGCCCATGAGCCCGAAGTGCTCTTCCGTATCGGTCCGGTCGTCCCCGGACCGGCGTGAGCGGTGTCGGGCGGCTTCCTTCCGTTCGACGCGCTCGCACCACGACCTCTCGCGTCGAGGACCACCTCGACCCCGCCTCCATCCCCACCTTGGGAGCTCTTTTGACCAGCACCGAACTGCCCGCCGTCTTCTCCGTGTTGGAGTCGGAGGTGCGCAGTTACTGCCGTACTTGGCCCGCGGTTTTCGATCGGGCGCGTGGCAGCCGCGTCTACGACGCGCAGGGGCGGTCCTGGCTCGACTTCTTCGCCGGGGCGGGCGCACTGAACTACGGCCACAACCACCCCCGGCTCAAACGCGCTCTGCTGGAACACCTCGAACGCGACGGTCTCACGCACGCGTTGGACATGGCCACAACTGCCAAGCAGGCGTTCCTGGAGGGTTTCGAGGAGGTGGTCCTGCGTCCGCGGGGTCTGGACTACAAGGTGCAGTTCCCCGGGCCGACCGGTACCAACACCGTCGAGTCGGCTTTGAAGCTGGCCCGGAAGGTCACCGGTCGGGAGGCCGTGGTGGGCTTCACGAACGCGTTTCACGGCATGACGCTCGGTGCTCTCGCGGTAACGGGCAACTCGATGAAGCGTGCGGGCGCCGGGATCCCGCTCGTGCACGCGACGCCGATGCCGTACGACAACTACCTCGGCGGGCAGACGCCGGACTTCCTGTGGTTCGAGACGCTGCTCCAGGACAGCGGCAGCGGCCTCAACAAGCCCGCCGCGGTCATCGTCGAGACCGTGCAGGGTGAGGGCGGCGTCAACGTCGCGCGCCCGGAATGGCTGCGGGCTCTGGCCGACTTGTGCGCCCGGCACGAGATCCTGCTGATCGTGGACGACGTGCAGATGGGGTGCGGCCGCACCGGTCCGTTCTTCAGCTTCGAGGCCGCCGGGATCACTCCCGACATCGTGTGCCTGTCCAAGTCGATCAGCGGTTACGGCCTGCCCATGGCCCTCACGCTGTTCCGCCGCGACCTGGACGTGTGGACGCCCGGCGAGCACAACGGCACCTTCCGCGGCCACCAGCCGGCGTTCGTCACGGCGACCGCGGCCCTGGACTTCTGGCGCGACGACGCCCTGGAGAAGGACACCTTGGCAGGAGGCGACCAGATCGCACGCTCCCTCGGCGCGCTCGCCGACGAATTCGCCCCCCTCGGCGCACGCCCCCGCGGTACCGGGCTCATCCGCGGCCTGTCGTTCGACGACCCGGACTTGGCCGACCGCGTCAGCGCCGAGGCGTTCGACCGCGGGCTGCTGGTGGAGACTTCCGGACCGCAGAGCGAGGTCGTCAAACTCATGCCGCCTTTGACCACCACCCCGGCCGAACTCGCCGAGGGGCTCGACATCTTGCACGCGTCGGTTCGAGCCGCCGCGGCCGCGACCGCCGCAGCCTGACCCGCCCACCCGAATCCCGTGAGGAGCCACCGCCCATGATCGTCCTGTCCATCGACGACCTCGACGGCACCGAACGCGACGTGCAGGCCGAGACCTGGCGCAGCAGGCGCATGGTCCTGGCCCGCGAAGGCGTCGGGTTCTCCCTTCACGAGACCGTGATGTACGCGGGCACCGAGACGTCCATGTGGTACGCCAACCACATCGAGGCCGTCTACTGCGTCCAGGGCCACGGTGAGCTGACCAACGACGAGACCGGCGAGAAGCACCGCATCGGCCCCGGCTCGCTCTACGTCCTCGACAAGCACGAGCACCACACGATGCGACCCGCCAGCGACATGCGGTTCGTCTGCGTCTTCAACCCGCCCTGCACCGGGCGCGAAGTCCACGACGAGAACGGCGTCTACCCGCTGCTCACCGAGGAGGCGGTCTGATGGCGACCGATGCCGCGACGCCGACCGACCCGTACCCCACCCGTGACGACGCGGGCCGCCTCGGCGAACTACCGCGTCTGGACCCGGTCGTGTGGCCCGGCGAACCTTCCGGGCCGCTCACTCCCGCCGAGCTCGACCGATATCGCCGCCGTGGATTCCTCACCGCCGAACGGCTTCTGATGCCCGGCGAGATCACCACGTACCTGACCGAACTGCACGCCCTGCGCGGCGATCCCGCCCTGCGCGACGACGAGCGCGCGGTCCGCGAACCGGACTCCGAGGAGATCCGCTCGGTCTTCGAAGTCCACGAGATCAGCCGCCCCCTCGCCCAACTCGCCCACGACCCGCGCCTGGTGGCCCGCGCCCGGCAGATCCTCGGCTCCGAGGTCTACATCCACCAGACCCGGGTCAACTACAAGCCCGGCTACGGAGGCAACGGCTTCTACTGGCACTCGGACTTCGAGACCTGGCACAGCGAGGACGGCATGCCGCGCATGCGCGCGCTGAGCGTGTCGATCGCGCTGACCGACAACCTGCCGAGCAACGGCCCACTGATGATCATGCCGGGATCGCACCAGGCCTTCGTCCCCTGCGCCGGCCGCACGCCGCCCGACCACCACCGCGCCTCCCTGCGGCGCCAGGAGATCGGCACCCCTGGCCCGGCCGACGTACGCCGCCTCGCGGACCGGCACGGCATCGAACAGATCATCGGCCCCGCCGGATCCGCGACGTTCTTCGACTCCAACTGCATGCACGGCTCCAACGGCAACATCACCCCGTACGAGCGCGCCAACGTGTTCATCGTCTACAACAGCGTCGAGAACACCCTCGTCGAGCCGTACGCCGCCCCGGCCCGGCGTCCCGAACACATTGCCTCACGCAGCTTCGTGCCCGTCGGCTGAAGTCGGCCGACCGAAGAAGTGCCGACCGAAGAAGCGCCGATCGCATGAGGGGCCGACCGGATGAGGCACCCGGCCGCCCGAAGGAAGCACACCGGGCGGCCGGGGGCTGTCGCCCCACCGCGTACCCGCTCACCCCGGCTCCCCGAGCCATCGCCCCAGAGGGAACAAGGCTTTGCATCAAGCAAAGGTTCAGCGGAATCCTGGAGTCGGCGCCCGCTCCCACCCCGCATCGCGTCCGCAAGAGGCGGCGATGGCTCCGCCGAACCTCGTCACCGGTCTGCGCAACGGCTGGCGATTGGTCACCGCGTCCGGCGAAGTCACCGCGGACACACGATCCGCGCTGCGGAACGCCTTTGCCGCGGCCGCCGGAGAGTTGCCGTTCGTGGTCGCAGACATCTCCGCGCTGGATTTCCGGGCGCCCGCCGACTTCGAACCCCTCGCCTTCGGACGCCGGACTCTGCGCAGGGCAGAGGGCCAACTCCTCGTCGTCCACCCTTCGGAAGTCGTCGGCTACGCCCTGGACGCGCTTGTCGACGACGAGTTCCCCGTCTTCGGCGACATCGAGAGGGCGACCCGACGACCGCCGCCGCACTGACCGGCGTCGCCGACGCGCGTCTCGTCGCCGCCGGCCGGGTCAGTCTTCTGCGGACCTGGCGTCGAGGTCGAGCCGGTGTTCGTCGGCGAACGACCTCCGGCACAAGCCGTGGCAGAACCCGTACAGCACGCCGTCGTATGTCAACGTCGGTGTCGAGGCGTCGAGTTCGACCTCCATGCCGCAGACGGGGTCGATGACGGACCCTTGCGGCGGCGTGTTGCGCACATCGGTACGGCTCCGGTAGCCGCGGGAGACCAGTTCGGTCAGGTCGAGGGTGCTCATCTGCCGTCCGTGGATTCCGACGCCCCCCTCGGAGATGCCGTCCACAAGCACGATCAGGTGGGGGTCGCGGCGCAGACGGCCGGGATCACGCCCGGCTTCGGCTTCGGCTTCCTCCAGGACCTCGGTGATGGCCTGTACGAAGGGTCCGCTGACCTCCTTGCGCCAGGACGCCGGCACGGTCACACGGACCAGGAAGCGCGGGGGATCGGCGGCGTCCGCGCACGGACGCTGCCCGAGCACCCACGTGGTCGGTTCGTGGAACAGGACCTGCGTTATGGCGCGTTGCGCGTCGAGCACCTCGACCGCGTGGCTGTCCTCGACCATCAGCCGGTCGACAACGCGACGGCCTATGTCATGTTGCGCCTCAGCGCTGAACGCTCCTCGTGGCACAAAGAATTCGATCAACAACATCTGTTGCTTCCTCCCGCCGACGGTTCCTCGCGGATGTCGGTCACTATTCCCCCCTGGGGTATGAAGGACATCCACCTGATGGAGGAAGCACGGGCTACGACCGCGGTCGTACAAACGCTGTCGCCCCGGCTCGGCGCCACGGGCCGAGTCCCAACGCTGCGGTGTGCCACGCGGGCCGGGACGGTGGCCCCGGATCCTTGACCGCCACCGCCACCGCCACCGCCACCGCCACCACCACCACCGCGACCGCCACCACCGCGACCCGCCGCCGCCATGCTGGGCGCACTGCTCTTCCTGCGCGACCCTGTCGCCGCGCCGGACACCCCCCGATACTGCGTCGGCGCCCAAGTCCGCGGGGAAGGACGCGTCGTGACAGTCGCGGTAGGCGTCGCCCGAGTCCCGCCGACAGCGGGCGGTCACGCTGCGGCGCCCGGAAAGATCCGGTCGAGGTGGGTGCGCAGGATGTGCAGGGCGGCATCGGCGGTGCGCTGGCCGACCAGCACGCTGGTGCCCAGGCCGTGCGCCAGGGTGAGCAGGTGCGCTGCCTCGCCCGCCGGATCACACGCCGTCGACAGTTCCCCGACGCGCCGGGCTTCCGCGAGAACACCGGCGAGTTCCTTCTCCAGGCGGTCCGGCCCGTCGACGAAGGGCTGCGCGGCCAGTTCGCGGTCGGTCATCGCCAGGACCGCGTAGGAGGTCCACACCAGGTGGAAGGCGCGGCTGGCCTCGTCGGTGGGCAGGGCCTCGGCGAGCAGCGCCTCCACGAACGCCCGCGCACCCATCGGGCGCGGCAGCGCAGCCGACCGGGCCGCCCACCGTTCGCGGCTTTGCTCTTCGAGCCGTTCCAGCGCGGCGTGCATCAGCTGCGCCTTGGTCGCGAAGTAGTACTGCACCAGGTTCAGCGACGTGCCCGCCTCGGTCGCCACCGCCCGCATCGTGACTGCGTACAACCCCTCCCGCGCCGCGACACGGACCAGGGCGTCGGTGATGTGCGCCCGCCGCTCGGCATGGTCCACCCGTTTCGGCACTCGGCGGCCCCCTCTCGACGAGTTTTCATAGTACATGTGTACTGTAAAAACTCCGGGGCGAGGGCGAGGGGTGTGCATGGGGCACCGCGGAACACCTGAGACAGCGGACGGCACCGGCGCCGG
>NZ_JBPKBH010000034.1:56175-62684 GCF_051388915.1 Yinghuangia sp. YIM S09857
CCGTGCCGCCCGCCACTCCAATACCCGGCGTGGGCAGCGCGGCGCCAGGGGTGCTGTGGCTGGTCTGCGCGGTGCAGTTCATGGTCGTGCTCGACGTGTCGGTGATGAACGTCGCGCTGCCGTCCATCCAGGACGCGCTCGGGTTCGGCGCGTCCGGCTTGCAGTGGGTGGTCGGCGCGTACGCCCTGGTGTTCGCGGGGTTCCTGCTGGTCGGGGGGCGGCTGGCGGACCTGTACGGCCGACGACGGGTGTTCCTGTGGGGACTCGCGCTGTTCTGTACGGCGAGCCTGCTGGGCGGCCTCGCGACCTCGCCCGGTGTACTGGTCGCGATGCGGGCCGTCCAGGGGCTGGGGGCGGCGGTGCTGGCCCCGGCCACGCTGACGATCCTGACCGCCGAGTTCCCCGACGGACCGGGCCGTATCCGGGCGTTGGCGATCTGGACGGCGGTGAGCTCCGCGGGCGGCGCGGCGGGCAATCTGATCGGCGGGCTGCTCACCGACGCCTGGTCGTGGCGGTCGATCCTGCTGGTCAACGTGCCGATCGGCGCCCTGGCCGCGGCGGCCGCGCTGCGGCTGCCGGCCGCCGACCGGCCCCGCGAGGCGGGCGGGCGCCTGGACGTGCCCNGTGGCGGTCGATCCTGCTGGTCAACGTGCCGATCGGCGCCCTGGCCGCGGCGGCCGCGCTGCGGCTGCCGGCCGCCGACCGGCCCCGCGAGGCGGGCGGGCGCCTGGACGTGCCCGGCGCGGTTCTGGCCACTGCGGGTGTGACGGCGCTCGCCTACGGGGTCAGTCGGGCCGGCACGCACGGCTGGGGTGAGAGTGCGACGCTGACCGTGCTCGGCGCCGGCCTGCTCGCATTGGGCGCGTTCGCGGTGGTCGAAGTACGGCGCCCCGGCGTCGCGCTGGTGCCGCCGCGGCTGGTGCGTATGCGGGCGGTGTGGGCCGGGAACCTGGTGATGCTGCTGGCCGGGGCCTGCTTCATCCCCATGTGGTACTTCCTCTCGCTCTACATGCAGGACGTCCTGCACTACAGCGCCTGGGCCACCGGCGTCGGATTCCTGCCGCACACCCTCGCCGGCATCACCGGCGCCCGCCTCGCCCCCCGTGCCTTGCGCCGCACCGGCGCCCGCACGCTGATCGCGGTCAGCGCGCTGCTCGCCGCGGCGGGATTCTGGTGGCAGAGCCGGATCGACGCGGGCGACGGCTACGTCGACGGCCTCCTCGGACCGGGCATCGTGATATCCGCCGGCATGGGCCTGTTGGTCACCCCGATCACCGCCACGGTCACCGCCGACGTCGACCCGCGCGACGCCGGCGCGGCGTCCGGGCTGATGAACGCCGCCCGCCAGATCGGCGGCGCCGTCGGCCTGGCCGCCCTGGTCACCCTCGCCGCGACCGCCGACAGCGGACCGGCCGCCTACCGCCTGGCGTTCATCACCATTGCGGCGCTGTGCGCGCTCGTGGCCGCCTTCGCCTGTGCGCTGCCCGGCAGCTCACAAAGCCGGCAATAGGAGGAGGCGGTGGCGCACCGGCGCGGGGACAGGCTCGCGGTCCACGCGGCGGGGCAACGTCAACGCGAACGCTTCGGGCCGGGTCAGCCGGACACGCAGCGTCTCGACTGTCGACGCCGTCCGCGCCGACGCACTCCCGACCATCAGGTTCGCCGGCAGGCACCGAGGCGCTGGATGACGTGAGAGGTGAAGAACCGTGACAGCGAAGCCCCGGCACCATATGCAGGGGCGACCTCAGCCCCGTCGACTTCGAACAGCGACACCATGGCCAGGCCGCCTGGACCTGGTCGCATAGCGCGCGAGTGTCCGCGAATTGGGGCAGAGCCTGACCCAGCTACCCAGCTACCCAGCCACCCGCCGACGCCATCGTGCTCCTACCGCCGTACACCAACGGCATTCGGGCCAGGACCCCCGCGTATTGGGCGCACCTGACCGGGCCCGGTCGGAGCCGGAGGTTTGGTCCGCCCGTTGGCGGTTACTCGCGGGGTGTCGCCCTGCCGGTCGCGACTCGGCCGACGCGGCGCATGCCCCTAGAGAAGGGAGCCGCCATGGCGGCCACGAAGGTGTCGGACCACATTCTCCAGCGGCTGCGGGAGTGGGGCGTCGAACACGTCTTCGCCTACGCCGGCGACGGGATCAACGGCCTGCTGGCCGCGTGGGGGCGCGCCGACAACAAGCCGAAGTTCGTTCAGTCTCGGCACGAGGAGATGTCCGCCTTCCAGGCCGTCGGCTACGCCAAGTTCTCGGGCAAGGTCGGGGTCTGCGCGGCCACCTCCGGCCCCGGGGCGATCCACCTCCTCAACGGGCTCTACGACGCCAAGCTGGACCACGTACCCGTGGTGGCGTTGGTGGGGCAGACCAACCGCAGTGCCATGGGCGGCTCGTACCAGCAGGAAGTCGACCTACAGAACCTGTTCAAGGACGTGGCCTCCGACTTCTGCGAGACGGCGATGGTGCCGGAGCAACTGCCGAACCTGATCGACCGGGCGATCCGCACCGCCTATGCCAAGCGCACGGTCACCGCCGTCATCCTGCCCGCCGATGTGCAGGAACTGGACTACAGCCCGCCGAGCCGTGCCTTCAAGATGGTCCCTTCCAGCCTCGGCATGGGCAGCTACGCACCCGTTCCGTCCGACGACGATCTTCAGCGGGCGGCCGATGTGCTCAACGCGGGCGAGAAGGTCGCCGTCCTCATCGGCCAAGGCGCGCGCGGCGCGCGGGCGGAGGTGGAGCGGCTGGCGGACGTGCTGGGGGCGGGGGTGGCCAAGGCGCTGCTGGGCAAGGACGTCCTGCCCGACGATCTGCCTTATGTGACCGGCTCCATCGGGCTGCTCGGCACCAGGCCCTCGTACGAGTTGATGCAGGACTGCGACACGCTGCTGATGATCGGCTCCAGCTTCCCGTACACGCAGTTCATGCCCGAACTGGATCAGGCGCGGGCCGTGCAGATCGACATCGATCCGCACATGATCGGTCTGCGCTACCCGTTCGAGGTCAACCTCGTCGGCGACGCGCACGAGACGCTGAAGCGGCTCCTGCCGCGGCTGCACCGCAAGGAGAGCCGCGCGTGGCGCGAGAAGGTCGAGAAGAACGTCGAGCGGTGGTGGGAGGTCATGCAGCGCCGCGCCGCCGTGGACGCCGACCCGATCAACCCCGAGTACGTCGTCCATGCCCTGGACGGCAAACTTCCCGAGGACTCCATCCTCTGCGCCGACTCCGGCTCAGCCGCCAACTGGTACGCCCGCCACCTGCGGTTGCGCGGCCGGATGCGCGGTTCGCTGTCGGGGACCCTGGCCACGATGGGCCCAGGTGTGCCGTACGCCATCGGCGCCAAGTTCGCGCATCCCGACCGTCCCGCGATCGCGCTGGTCGGCGACGGCGCCATGCAGATGAACGGCATGATGGAGATGGTCACGGCGGCCAAGTACTGGCGTGAGTGGTCCGATCCCCGTCTGATCGTGGCGGTTCTGAACAACCGCGACCTCAACCAGGTCACCTGGGAGATGCGCGCCATGTCCGGCGCTCCGCAGTTCGAGGAGTCGCAGGCCATCCCCGACCTGCCGTACGCGGAGATCGCCCACCGCATCGGGTTGGACGGCGTCCGCGTGGAGAAGCCCGAGGACGTCGAGTCCGCCTGGGACCGAGCGCTCGCCGCCGACCGACCGTTCGTGCTCGACTTCCGCACCGACCCGGCCGTGCCGCCGATCCCGCCGCATGCGACGTTCGACCAGATCGAAGCCGCCGCGGCGGCCGTCCTCAAGGGCGACAGCGACCGCACGTCGGTGGTGAAGCAGGGCTTCAAGGCGAAGGTGCAGGAGTTCCTGCCCGGCGGCCGCCACCGCCACGACCGGCCCGGCGCCGATGCCCACGACAGCACCGAACAGAGCACGTGACGCGAACGGCCGTGCACGGCAAGCCCCTCGGTGGTCCGGCGGTGACCACGGTGTCGGTCTCCCTGTACCGCGTCCCCGAGTTGTGGGGGAGGTGCGAGGCCCGCGAACAACCTGTGTCATCCGACGACCTCGCCGGACTGCGGGCGGTCCGAGAAGCCGTCGACGCGGATGTCGCGACAGGGGAGTACGGGTACGACCTGACGTACCTCGCCCGCAAGGCGGCCTCCGGCGCCGTCGACTGCCTCCAGGCCGACGCCACCCGCTGCGGCGGAATCACCGTCCGGCTGCGCGCCGCCGCGGTCGCCGAGGCCCTCGGACTGCACATCTCCGGCCACTGCGCGCCGCACATGCATGCCCACGCCGCCGCCGCGGTGCCCAACACCCGACATCTGGAATGGTTCCACGACGATGTGCGAATCGAGAACCTGCTCTTCCCCGGCGCCCTCGACCCGCAGGGCGGATCCGTGTCACCCGGTGCGTCCGGTGAGCCTGGCCATGGCGTGACCCTGGACCGGAAAGCCGCGGAACGGTATCGCGTGGCATGAACCGGCCCGGCAAGACCGACCTCGGCACGAGTGCCCCCACCGACCCGTCGTCCGCCGACCGGCCGTGGGCGCTTCGCGAGTACGCGCTGATCGCCGACGGAGAACGCGGAGCGCTCATCGACCCGCGGGGCGGAGTCGCCTGGATGTGCGCCCCGACCTGGCACAGCGGCGCGGTCTTCGCGGGCCTCCTCGGCGGATCGGGCCGATACCGCGTGACCCCCGCCCAGACCTGGAATGTGTGGGGCGGCCAATACGAGGACGGCACCCTCATTCGTAACAGCCGATGGGTCACCGCCGACGGCATCGTCGAGTGCCGGGAGGCCCTCGCCGTCCCGGCAGCCTCGGACCGTGTCGTCCTCCTGCGCCGAATTCGCGCGGTGGAGGGAGCCGCCGTGGTCGATATCGAACTCGATGTGCGCGCCGCATTCGGCCGCGAACCGATGCGGGGACTCCGCCACGACGGCACGACGTGGCGCGCCCGCACCGGACCCCTCCACGTACGGTTCATCGGCGCCGACCACGCCCGCGCCGGTGGCGACGGCGCACTGCGGGCACGGCTGCAAGTGCCCGAGGGCCGAGTGCACGACCTGGGGCTGGAGATCGGTGGCCTGTCGGAGGCGCCGTTGGATTTCGAGCGCCTGTGGGAAGCCACCGAGCGGTGGTGGAGGGCCGCCGTGCCCGAATGCAATGACACCGCGGCCCCGCGGGACACGCGTATGGCGTACGCCGTCCTGAACGGCTTGACGAGCCGCGACGGCGGCATGGTCGCCGCCGCGACGACCTCGCTGCCGGAACGCGCCGAAACCGGCCGCAACTACGACTACCGGTACGCCTGGGTTCGTGACCAGTGCTACGCCGGCATCGCCGTGGCCGCCCACGGACCGCACGACCTGCTGGACCGCGCTGTGCGGTTCGTCGCGGAGCGCGTTCTCGAGGACGGCCCGGACCTGCGTCCCGCCTACACCGTGGACGGCAGACCATTGCCCGGTGAGCGCGCTCTCCCCATGGTCGGCTACCCCGGGGGTGACGCGCGTACCGGCAACCACGCGGGCGGACAGTTCCAGTTGGACGTCTTCGGTGAAGCCCTGCAACTGTTCGCCGCGGCCGCTCGCCACGACCGCCTGGACGCGCGGGCGGCCGAGGCCGCCGAGGTCGCGGCCCAGGCCGTAGCCCTTCGCTGGACGGAACCGGACGCGGGCCTTTGGGAGCTGGACACCCGCTGGTGGACGCACTCGCGTCTGTCTTGCGTCGTGGGACTGCGCGACTTGGCAAGGGAGTTGCGTACGCCGAGCGCTGATCGGCATTCCCGCCTCGCGGAACGCCTGTTGGCCGCCACCCGGTCTCGATGCCTGCACCCCGATGGCCACTGGCAGCGCGCGGCGGACGACCCCGGGCCCGAGGCGGCGTTGCTGCTGTCCCTGGCGCGCGGCGCGGTGCCCGACGACGGGCGCAGCCTCGCCCGCACTTGCGAAGCCGTGGCGCGCGAGCTGGCGGAGGACGGGTACCTCTACCGGTTCCGGCACGGGGACCGGCCGCTGGGTGAAGCCGAGGGGGCCTTCCTGCTCTGCGGCTTCATGATGACGTTGGCCGCCCACCGGCTCGGGGCGCCGGGAGAGGCACTGCGGTGGTTCGAGCGGACCCGGGCAGCGTGCGGCCCCGCCGGGCTGTTCGCCGAGGAATTCGACGTCGGGCAGCGCCAGTTGCGGGGCAACCTCCCGCAGGGGTTTGTGCATGCACTCCTGTTGGAGTGCTCGGCTCGCCTGGGACCTTCCCAGCTCGCACCTCCCGCCCGCAGTTAGGGGGTGTCTGCCGGATCTTTGCACCGCTCCCGGCCCCTGAACACCGCGCCTCGCGGCGTTGCAGACCCTTGCGAGTACGAGTGAGTACGAGCTTCGGGCTTGCTTGGTTGGGAGGGGCGCCAGGCCCGGAGAGCGACGCACGCACGCACCAGAGACCGGGAGCGGCACAAAGATCCGTCAGGTCAATACCTAGTGCTGTGACCGGAAACGTTGACCGGGTTGCCGGTTGGCTTCGGGGTGCCTGACGCCGGTTGGATGTCTT
>NZ_JBPKBH010000035.1:0-39552 GCF_051388915.1 Yinghuangia sp. YIM S09857
CAGCGACCGAATCACCCCAACGAGAAGCCAAGTCCTATAACCCGACGCCAAGTTCGGTACGACAACGGCTTCTGACATCTCGTCGGCACTGGCCAAGGCACCCGAGACGAACCGGGAATTCTCGTACGGTGCGGAACATGTTCCCGCCGACGTGGCCGTCGCCGGGCTGCTCGAAATCGAACGCGCCGCCCGAGCGGCCGTCGGGTTCGGCGGCTCGGTTCCGGAGGCTTCGCTGCGCTGGCTCGACGAGCAACTGGCCAAGGCCTGGAAGCGCCGAGGGCCTGCCCCGGGACTGCCGGCCGTGCTGTCACACCTCGGCTTTGGACATCCTACGTTCGCCGCGCGGATTCTGGGATCCGCCGTCGCCGATGGCGATGACCCCTGGCCGGTGCTGCTCGCCGCGTTGGAGGGCAGGGACGCGCCGCAGCCGGTGCGCGACCTGGCAACCGCGACGCGCCGGAGGATCTGGGCCGGCCAACCCCAGGACGTCAAGGACGCGCTTCGCCTGCTGAGTCGATTCGGCCTCACCGCCGACGCCGTCGACCGGGTCCTCGGCGGCCGAACAGGCATCGAGATGGCGCCCGGTGAACTCCAGCAGAACCCTTACTATTTGGTCACCTGCACCGTCGATGACGCGGTTTCCATCGAGTTCGAGACGGTGGACCGCGGCTGCTTTCCGGACCACCAGCTCGCTGCCCGGCACCCGCTTCCCGTGCTGAAGGAGTACGCCTTCGACGATGCGCAGGACCCGCGGCGCGTGGAGGCCGCGATGGTTGCCGTGTTGCAGCAGGCACGGGCGGAGGGGCACACCCTGCTGCCGCTCGACCAGATGGTGGAGCGACTCGCCCTGCCCGCCGTTGCCCAACCACTGTCGGTGAACGCGACTGTAGTCGCCGGCCTGGGGCTGTCCCCTGGTGACTTGCCCGATCCGACGCAGGAGTGGACCGTCCTCGCGTCTACCCGACTATGGGACGGAACCCAGACGTACAAGCTTCCCTCCGCCTTCCGCCGCCGCGATGAGATCCGCGGGCGCATCGAGCGACTCCCTGCTCAGCCCAGGCATACTGCGCCTATTGACCTTGCCCAGACCCTTGATGATGTCCTGCGGACCGCAGGCCAACCTCTCGGCCCATCCCGCGGAGCAACGCGCACGCACAGAGAAGGCCGCCGCGTTGGTGGAGCTGTCCGAAGGACGGCTGACCCTTCTCAACGGCCCGGCGGGGGCCGGAAAAACTACGCTTGTCAAGGCACTTGCGGCGCGCCAGGAAGTCATCTCGGCGGGACTGCTGCTCCTGGCGCCGACCGGCAAGGCCCGAGTACAGCTGGAGAGCAAGGTCGGCTTCGATGCAAAGACCCTGGCCCAGTTCCTTACCAAATCCGGGCGTTACAACGGCGAGTACGGACGTTACTTGTCCACAGGCGACGCGGCGAGCCGGCAGCGGTACGGAACAGTGGTGGTCGACGAAGCGTCCATGCTCACTGAGGAAATGTTCGCCGCCTTGCTGGACGGGCTGGTGCACCCCAGCGGCTGATTCTCGTCGGCGACCCCCGGCAGCTGCGGCCGATCGGGGCTGGCCGGCCGTTCGTCGACCTCGAAGGCGACGCCCGGAACGGGTACGCGGACGGCTGGCCGCGTATCGCACCGGGGTGGGCCGAGTTGACCGTGCTGCGGCGGCAGCGTGAGCTCGACCGAGTGCGCGATGACCTCATGCTTGCGCGCTGGTTCAGCGGCGATGAGATCGTCGAGGGCGCTGACGAAGTCTGGGAGCGCCTTTGCGTAGGTGAGCCGATGGACACCCTCCGTGCGGTGGCCTGGAAGGGGCGCACCGTGACGCAGGTCCTCGACGACGTGCTGCGCGAGGAGTTCGGCGTCGAGGAGGACGGCGGCCTGAGCTTCGCACGAAGCTACGGCGCCACCACCGAGCCGGGGGCGAAGGGGGTCACGTACCCGAAGTTCTTCGCCGCCGCCGAGAAGTGCGAGGAATGGCAGGCGCTGTCGCCGGTACGGGGACGCATGCACGGCACAGCCGAACTGAATCGGCACCTGAAGCAGCGACATCGGCGAGCTGCACTGGACCAGGCGCTGGCCCCGTCGAAATGGCGCAAGGTCCCGCCGCCGCTCGGGTCAGAGTAGATCGTGATCGGCGACAAGGTGGTGAACACCCGGAACGGCAGACGGAGGTGCTGGCCGCAAGACCCGGAGAGGCCGGGTACGTGGCGAACGGCGAACTGGGCGTGGTCATCGGGCAGATCAAGACCGCCAAGATGAAGATGGCGCCCAAGGACACCCAAGTCGAATTCTCGTCGCAGCTCGGCAGGCGCTACACGTACCGAAGTGGCGAATGGGACGATGACGCCCCGCTTGAGCTGGCTTGGGCGATGATCGTGCACAAGAGCCAGGGCAGCGAGTTCGGCGTGGTCGTTTTCATGGTCCCGGCCGCGGTGAAGAGCTTGTCGCGCGAGTTGCTCTACACGGCGCTCACTCGGCAGACGCGCAGGGTGGTGATCTGCCACGAAGGGTCGATCGAGGATTTGCAGGAGCTGACCCGGGCCACCGGATCGGACACCGCCCGGCGTATGACGGACCTGTGCGCGGAACCGCAGCCGAGGAAGGTCATCACCGCGGCAGGCGTGGAGGTCGGCCCGCTGGACGGTCGCCTGGTTCACATCACCGGCGGAGGTGTGATGGTGCGCAGCAAGAACGAAGTCATTGTGGCGAGCATCCTCGACGACCTCCTGCCTGGCCAGTGGGCTTACGAGCAACCACTCCTCGGCAAAGACGGGGTGTGCCGACCGCCGGACTTCACGATCCAGGGCACCGACGGGCGCACCGTCTACTGGGAGCACTTGGGCATGCTCGACTTGCCGTCCTATGCCGCCGGTTGGGAGCGCAAGAAGCGGTGGTACGCGGCGCAGGACATCCTGCCCCATGACCAGGGCGGCGGTTCGGCGGGAACGCTGATGTGGACGAGTGATCACGGCGGGGTGGACATGCCGGCCTGGCGCGCGCTGGCCGAAGAGGTGATCGGTACGGGGGCTGTTGCGGCACCCAAGTTGGCCGCAAGGAAGGCGACGGCGAGGCCGAGGATGCCTTCGGGTGAGGCAGCGGAGTAGCGGACTCACGCCGAGGCAGGCGCGATCGTGACAGCCATGGCTGTCACGCCGTGACGTGGGGGAGCCGATTATCAGAACTTGCGTGACATAGAGGTTGAGGATGACCGCGAGTCTCGATTCCGACGACTCGCGTCCCCGCTTCTCACGGTCGGCCCACCCCCCACGGATTCAGCCCGCAGTCGGCCTGCCTGGTGCTTGGTGCCAGGCCCGCGCCGCAACCGGTTCGGGGCGAAGACCGTCAGGGCTCGGGATCAGCAGGTCCAGCGCCAGCAGGGCGTCGAGCAGGGCGTCCGCCCGAGCGCTGCCGATCCCGTCGCCGGCCAGGAACTCGATCAGCACGTCTCGGGGGACGGCTTCGTCGAGTTCGACGATGGTCCGCCAGGCCACGCTGACGTGCGGATCGGCCGTGACGCCTGTGGCGTCCAGGAACCACGCCGCGCCCTGGGGCGTACGGAGGTGCCTGTCGAGGCGGGCGCAAGCGCCCGCGGCCGACTCGCCCGGCTCCGTGAACTGCGTCTCGACGAGGTTGAGCAGGATCGGCCATCCGCCGGTGTGCTCCAGCAGGGCCTGGACGTCCGCTTCTGTGCTGAACGCATACGTGCGCCCGTCCTCGGTGCCCCATGCCCGAACTCCGTCGCGCGACAGCCGGGTGAGGGAAACCACGCTCCCCGGATCGGCCCCCAGCTCCGGGTCGGTGACCGCCATGAGGACATCGGGATCGCACGCGTCCACGATAATGGAGACCGCTCGCGTGTTCTCCGGCGACGGTGTGCTGTCGAGTGCGGCCTTAACTGCGTCGATGACGTGTTGGTCGCCGTCGAAGCCGGTCAAGTCGTCGACGAGTACCAGGTGTCGGCCGTCCGACTTGGCGTTGAGTAGCCCCTTGCGGTAGTCGATGTGCTGCTTCGGCGCCAGGAAGTCGAAACGATCGGATGCGGAATCCGCGGCTTCCCGCAACGCGGTCGCCACCTCGCCGACGCCCGTTGCCCTGGTCCCCACCACGATCCGTACCTGGTTGGCTCGCTCACCCAGCAGATCCTGGGTCTGCCGCCAGGTCAGCGGTGACGTGGAGCCGTTGCGCAACCTGGTTCGTGACGCCGCGGCGGACAGATGGGTGATGGTGGCCCAGCGGTCGCTGCACAGCGCGTTGATCACTTCGTCGGCGGTGCCGAGCATGCGCAGGACGTTCGACGACCGCACCCGCCACGCCTGGTCGCTCACGCGGGCCAGGACTCCCAGACCGACCATCTCCTCCAAAAGCGCGCGGAATTCCTCGGGGGCCGACGACTCGAACCCGGCGTGCCACCAATTGCGGCATTCGGCACGCAGCTCCGCGGTCGTCGTGGTGCCGTGCTGCCCTTCGTGCGCTCGGTGGGCCATGACCAGGGCGATCAGCTTGTATCGGCTGTCCAGATTCAGGGTGAGTTCGATGGCTGTGGCCACGCTGGTCCGGAAGGTTTCCGAGGACAGAACCCTGTCCAGCAGGGCCTTGTCGACGACGTACGGAGGCTCGGACAGTGCTTCCTCGCGGAGCGCGAGCACCGCGTCGACGATGGCCTCACCCGCGAGCTGGAGGAGTTTGGGCTGGTAGTAGCAGTGGGTGAGGACGTGGTGGATGAGCGCGTCGCTCTCGAACTGGATGCCCAAGGCCTCGGTCGGAACCCGCAGGAGGTCGTGGGCGGCCTTGGGCTTGAGCGGGCCGATGACCGTGGACTTCCCGAAGTGCGCGTCGGCGAGGGGCTGGTTCGGCAGACCGGCGAAACGCTGTACCTGGTGCAGCCCCGCGAACACGACTTTGAACCGCCGACCGGTGTCGTTCATCAGGTCGCGCAGGCGGGCCGTTTCGCGGAAGCCGGTCTTCGCGTCCGCTTCGAAGAACGCGTCGCATTCGTCCAGGAGCAGGAGCAGACGTCGGCGGGGTTCCGCATGGAGCCAGGCCCGAACATCGCGGCCGACGTTGTCGGCGTCGAACGGCGACACGTCTCCCTTCTTTCGGGTGATCACTCCGCACTCGGTGAGGGTCCCGCCGATGCGCGACCACGCCTCGCGGAGTGCTGTGTCCGACCCGTCTCCGGCGCCCGGCAGGCATACGTAGATCCCGCGGCACCCGTCCATGCCGTCGAAGTAACGTTCTGTGGCCCTCAGCAGCGCCGATTTGCCGAACTGCCTGCCTCCGTAGATGAGGCTGGTGCCTTCAAGGTCCGCCAGGGCGCCGCGCTCCGCGTGGCGCCCGTAGAACATCTCGGTAGGCACGCTTTCCGCGACGCCCGGGCAGTACGGGTTGACCGCGGCGAACGGCAGGAGCAGCCGCGTCATGGCGTTGACACGCCCGTGGCCGCGGCTGCCGAGGTAGGCGAGCGCCGTGTCGTCGAGCACCGCGAACGGCTTGTCGCGGTTGCGGACGGCCTCGTCCGCGAGCTGCCGGCGGTTCGCGGCGGACAGCGCACCGAACAGGCAGACCAGCACAGGTACGTCCGACACGTCCTGGCGGACCCAGCTCACGATGGTCCGGACGTCCACCACGTCCCGCACGAGAAGGAGCCTCAGTCGGTCGCCGGACTTCGACCCGAAGGTGGGGACGAGGGGATGGCCGATGAGGCGAACGGTGACCAGATCCACCCAGCGGCGCTGCGGCGGCGTGTCCTGGAGATCCGGACTCGGCTGCCATCCCGCATACTCGATGCCGGCCATGCGCAGCGGCGCGCGCAGATGTCCAGCCGGGTCGCCTCGACGGGTGCGGAGTGCCTGCTTGGCATCACGCCACACGCGAAACGCCTCACCGACGCTGCGGCGTTCGTCCGTACCCAGCCGGGTGTAGTCCAGTGGGCCGAACCGGGAACCGATCTCGGCGGCCTCGACGACCGCATCAGTGAGGCCCTCCGGCATCGCGTCGGGAACGCTGGGAAAGTACTCCGCGAGCTCGTCGTGGTTCTCGCCCTCCGGCAGCGGGTCGCCGCCTTTGGCGATGAGCAGATACTCCTCGGCAGTCGCGAAGTCCCCCTCTTCGATGCGCGCTTCGACAGCCTCGCGTACGTCCGCGACCTTGCCTTCGTTTTCCAGGAGTGCCTTCGCCAGGTCTTCACGCAATGCGGCCCCGGCGAGTGCCGCGCACGCCGACAACGCATCCTCGATCTCCCGCAACTCGGCCCGTACAGTTCCCAGGTCGCTGCGTTCGACGTCGGCCGCCGCGAGTGCCGCTCCGAGCCGGCTGCGGTCCGCGTCGACCAGGCGTCCGTGCCGCGCGGCGCTGTCGACGGCTCGCGCGACCACGTCGTGCCGGGCGCGGAGTTCACGTTGGGCGAGCTCCTGGCTTTCGGTGATCTGTTGGAACCAGTCCTTCGGAGGATCGTCCGGACTGTGTCGATCCGAGCGTGAGAGCGACTCCGCGAGGAGGCGCGCCCCGCCGAAGTCCGCCGCATCGACGCGCGCACGGAAGGCGGCCGGCGCATCGGTTCCCGCCGCTTCGGCGATGTCGGCGGGAACCGGCTTGGCCCGGAGGGTTCCGTCGTCGGTGAGGCTCACTCGCGGACAGCGCAGCAGCTCGGCGTTGAGCAGGAGCGCGGCTTCCGGGTCCGGGCCGCTCAGGGTGCGCCCGTCGAACAAGCCGATGGTGGTGTCCACGCTCTGCCGTACGAAGCGCACCACTGCGGCGATGACGAGGTCCGACGTACGCGCGGCGTAGAGATCCATCTCGGCGTGCACCGCCTCGCGGTGGCCTATCAGGGCTTCGCGGAGTTCCTGCAGCGGACGCGTGGCCCAAGGGTCCGTGCCGGTGGCGGCAGCGGCACGCTGGGCGTCCTCCGCCCATTGCCGCACGAAAGTGAGGGACTCGCGCGCGGAGTCCAGAAGCCGGTTGCGTGCCGCTCCCTCCAGGCGCGGGGTGCCGCCTTCCCGCACGTCGCGGTCCACGGCCGCCAACGTGTCTTCCAGGGTTCCGCTCTTGTTCAGCCGGCGCAGCTCAGTGGCGACTTCGGTGACGCGGCTTCGGTCGTTCTCCGCCGCCGCGGCCAGCAGGCGCCCGATCAGCCCGGTCTCCGGGTGCCACCATCGTCCGGCGATCACGTTGGCGCGGGCGAAGGAGTACGTCCGCACCCGATGCAACTCAGCCTCCGCCGCGGCAGCGCTGCCCTGGACGAGGCGATCGGCGTCCGCCAGAGGCGTCAGCACCAGCAAGCGGTCGGGCCGAGCCAGTGCACCCTGCTCCGATGCGGTTGCAACGTGCGCGGTGACGTCACACAGCGCGGGAAGGTCGGACAGCCCCGCGAGGGCCCCGCGCAGCAGCTCGTGCGTGAACTGACCGCACAGCACCGCCGCACGCGTGCCGGCGGCCACCGCCAGCAACTGGGTGACTCGGCTGGAACGCAGCAGGGCAGGATCGATTCCGTCCAGGCCGATGCGCAGGAGTTCGGCGAGGGGTCCGGAGTCGCTGCGGACCGACTCCGCGTACGCACAGGCCCGCACGATTTCGGCGCATCCTGCCGTGTGTTCGCTCGTTCGCACCGCTGCGAAGGCGTCGGTGCAGGCCAAGTGGTAGGCCAGGCCCAGTCGTCGGTCGTCGATCAATCCGGCGAACAGCGCCGTCGCCTCCTCGGCCGTCATGTCCGCGGATGCCGGGGCCTCCGCTTCGTGTGGCTCCTCGTTGGTCGCGGTGGCGCTGTTGTCCGCGCTCTCGGCAGGCCCTTCCCGCTCGGTGCCTTCCGGGGTGGGTTCCGGGCCGACGCCGGAGAAGCCCGGGGCGACGGCTTCAACGGAGTCGGCCAGGGAGGTCGACGTGGCCGGAACAGCCGGTTTGGGCTCTTCGGACATCGCAAAGGACAATTGGCCACGTAAAGCGGCAGTGATGAGTGCGGCATCGGGCAGTGCCGTCCGTGCGCGTTCCTCAAGCGTGTCGATGATGCTGTCGTCGGCTTCCGAGCCGACAGCGTCGACCAGGCGGACGAGGTGGGTCACCGCCGTAACGTGGCGACGTTGATCGTCGTTCCACGCGGGCGCATTCGCCGCGAGGTCGGCGGCGATGGACCGAACCTCGGCCAGCGAGTCCGCGCGGCCGGGAGGGCCGACCAAGCCTGCTGCGCGCTGCAAATCGCCGATGTCCTCGTCCCGGGCCGCGGCGCGCCGAGTCCTGAGCTGGGCGGCCATGCCCGGCCGGTCCTGGGGTATCTCCTCAACGGGCAGGCCGACTTCCTGGGCGATCCGAACGCGGACTATGGCGAAGGAATCCCGGACCCGTTCCAGACAGGCGATGTCCGCGTCCGCCGGAGGGCGACCGTCGGCGAGCGCATCGCCCAACATCCTCAGAGCATGGCGTGCGGCTGATACCGCCTCGTCAAGTGGTCGCAGCTCAGGCTCGTCGCCCGCGTCGAGGTCGGCGTCCGGTGCTTCCACGGGCGATTCGACCGTCGCGTTCTGGGAACAGATTGTGAGGTCGGTGAACGCGGCTACGAACTCGGCGCATGCGTCCGCCACTTCGACCACGACGCTGGCGTCCCAGTTGTCGGGGGCGAATCCGCCGTCAAGGAGACCCGCACGGAGCAGGCCCGCCGCGGCGGGGCCGGCCGACCACCAGGCGAGCGCGGCAAGCCGTACGAGACTGCGGTCGAAGGTCACGTTCGCGAGCGTCTGCCGCAGGCTGTCCGCCGACGGCTGGGAACCCGCCCCGTCCGGCAGGAGGACGTCCATCATCGGTCGCGTCAGGGCCTGGGTGATTCCGTGCCGCCGGACAGGGTCGAAGCGTCGGAGCAACGTCAGCGCGTGTGCGGCGGCGGTACGTGTGGGCTTGCGCGCAGGAGGGATCATCAGGTCTCGGAGCAACGAACTGCGCTCCGCGGTCGGCAGGCGCCAGACGGCGCCGATCAGGGCCTGCGGCGATACGAGGGCCACGCAGTCGTTCAGTGGGTCGCCCAGGCCGGCCAGCCGCTCCGCGACCGCCAGTTTGGCTTCGACCAGCGGCTTGGCTTCCGGCGGCAGATCCGTGTCGGCGAGCAGCTCCGCGATCTCTTCGGGCAGTGTTGCGGTCCGGATCAGCTCGCGGACGCCGGTCGGGTACACGGACATCACAGGCTCCGATCGTCGGGGCGGGCGGGTTTTGCGGACAGGTGATCGGCGCGACCGCCTCGTGCGTGGGGGCGCACATGCGTCCTGCCTGCGGGGAGGTTCGGGTCCAGGCCGTGTTCGACTGCGTAGGACGCGTATTCCTCGCGAGCCACGTCGGACGCCTGCGCTCCGGGGCGCAACCGCCTCAGGTGCGGGGCAACCTCGTGTGCGGCTTTGGCTTTGGGAAGCGCGCCGTCCGCCGGCGGAGGGGAGCCGGTGGTGCCTGACGGCTCGACGCCCGGCGGCCACCAGGTGTACGTGTCTACGCCGCGGTGCTGCACAAGTGTGTTGGTGATGTCCGTCGACAATTCGCCGACGGACACGTGCAACAGGGCGTTCTCTGCCAGGGATCGGCAGGCGGCGACGACCGAGCGGCGGATTCTCGTGTTCTCCACGTTCGGGTAGTCGTCGATCAGGGCGTCCAGCAGCACATTCGCCGGCATGGTGCGCTCGCCGCGGTCCCCGTGAGCCCCGGCGAGTCGGATCTTGGCCAGGACCGCGCCACGGACGTTGTCGTCGAAGGCGCCGTCACCCCCCGCGTTCGACGCCGGACGCCGTTCCAAGTCGATGCGTATCCGTGCGGCGCCCGGGGTCAGGCCTGCCACCGCTCGGTCGCCGGGTTGGACCGAGAGCGGCCAGGCGATCCGAAGTGCGTTGCCGTCCACCTCGGCATGTTGCAGGGCCTCGGACGGCAGCAGGGGAGGGCCTGACTCGTCGCGCATGTCAACGAGGACGAACTTCCGCTCGCCCAAGGCCTTGGACAGGGCTTCCGATAGTGGCAGGACGCCCGAGTCCAAGAGTCTTGACGTCAGGACGCAGCTCCCGACGAGCAAACTGTCCGGGTACTGCGTCACGTCGAACTCGTCGTCGAACTCCTCGTCACCGAAGTCCTCGTCATCGAACTCGGCGTCGAGCGCGACTTCCGTCTCGACCGGCGTGCTCACCCAGATCCCGCCGGCCTGCCACGTGTCCCGGACGGTCACCCTGACGCCGGCCGGAGGGTTGTCGGCCTGCTGCGCTATGGCCAAGTGCGCATGGACGATTGCCTCCGCAACCTCGATGCCGGACCAGGCAGTCTCGTCGCCGCGTACGTTGCCGCGCCGGGTTGCGTCCAGGTGGTTCAGCGCCGGGAAGATGGCGGTGGCCCGTGTCTCATGCGGCTTGGTGCGGGTGACCCGGTGTGCCAAGTCACGCAATTCGTTGCCGCCGAACGGGCCCGGTGACGCCATCCGGCTGCCGAACCGACCCTTCGGTGTCGCGTATCCGGCCCATGTCATCAGTCCAGGGGTGGCCGCCAGGATCTCGGCCACAGTGCCGAGCGACGCCGATACCGCCGCGTGCAGCACCAGGTCGTCGTCGGGAACGTCCGCCATGTCGGCGAAGTAGTCCTCCCGGTGTCGCACGAGGTGGTCCGCATACAGGGCTAGATCGAGTGCAAGCCCGGCAAGTCCCGGCTTCGGAATTCGGTAGGCCGCGGTGCGGCACACGTGGCCGAGCCGGTCCACGACCGCGGGCCGGTATCTGCCCAACTCACGCGCTTCGCCGCCCCCCATGGGGTAGATGGCGTTCCAGTCCACGATGACCCGCTCAGGCAACAGTGCTTCGGGGTCTCCGGTGACGCCGCACGCTTCACGCGACGGGCACGGGGCCTCCGGGTCGACCCAGCCGTCCGCATGGGCCAACGCGTCCGCGTCACCGAACACTGCGACCACTTCGCCCCAGAGCGTGTGGGTGCCCCGATCGTGCCGGACAAACGCCCCGACCGGAATGCCGTCCGCGGGGCCGGCCTGGACATCGAGCAGGTCCGCGGGCATCTCGCGGTAGCAACCCGCACTCGGATCGAATCCGAAGCGCAGGGCGTTCCACGCCGTCGCCGGGTGCAGCGGTGCGGGACGAGCCGCGGTCACGTCGTGCAGGAATCCCTCGATCCTGGTGCGGTGCCCGGTGGGCATCGCCGCCGCGCCGCGGAGCAGTTCCGCGCTGAACAACGGCTCGGCGCCCCAGGCCGCCCCGCCACCGGGGAGAGTCCCCGTCACCCGCGGCCACCCCCTGTGCCGTCGACCGCCGCCGAGTCGGTACGCCGCTGCTGCCTCGCAACGTGATCGGCGTAACGCCAGATTCCGTCGGTGGTTTCGACGACCTGTTTTGTTGCCGCCAGACGCGCGAGCGACGCGTCGACGTCGAGCAGCCGGATCCCGGGATCGACGCCTCGGAGCCGGTGGTACAGCAGCTGCGGCCACAAGGGACGCCGACGCCCGGTCGCCAGGGAAACGTACGAGTCCTCGCCCCGCAGCACGCGGTGGATCATGCTGGAGGTCAGCCCTCTGAAGCAGTCCCACAGCAGGGCCACAGTCCAGCGGTCGAGCACCTCCAGGTATTGCCCCGTCTCCCGATGCACCGACGGCTTTGGGCGCGGCGTCTCGAATGCCGCAAGCAAGTCTGGGCGCGGTCCTTTCACCGGGTCGCTGTCCTGGCTCCAGCAGTGGGAGCAATAGCAGAGCGCCTTCCCCTGCTTGAGGCAGCTGCCGGGCACCACGGGCGCCCGGAAGTAGTCGGCGAGCCCGTCCACCGCGCACCGTCGGGCCTCCGTGTACCACGTGGCAAGCGCCCGGTACTCGCGGCGGTTGCGTGCCTGGCCCGCGGTCATCCGGGAGAGGAACCCACCGGGCAGAGCGGGCCGGTCGTCGCTATGGCCCGGGTGGGCGGCGTGTACGGCGATCAGGGTGCGGTAGTTCCCGGCCTGTGACACGTCCACGTGCCCGCCGTCGTGCAGACCTGCCACGAAGGCCCAGGTCGCCGCCGGATCGGAGGCCACTTCGCGATATTTCGGCACGCAGTCGATCAGCTCGCGGTGGATTTCGGTCATCTCGGCGTGTCCCGGCCGGTCCGCGCGTGTTGCGAGCAGGACGTCCAGCGCAGCGGCGGCCACCGCATCGAGATCGTCTCGAGGCAGGCCGTCGGACATGCGTCCGATGCGCACCGCCGCCGGAAAGTCCCCCGCGTCTACGACCACTCCCTCCGCGGCCAATGCGGCCACGGCGCCCGTCACCGCGGTCCGGTACTGCTCCACGGCCCTTGCCTGGCGGGCCAGTCCCGGCTCGATCAGCCCGTCCCGCACGTCGTCCGCCAGACAGGCGTCCGCCATGTCGGCCGCATCCAGCCACCCGGTCTCCTCCGCTGCCCGCAGGACGCGTTCACCGATCCGGACCAGCGCCTCTTTCGGCAGTCCCTGCGATCCCATCCAGGCCACCATCCGCAGCCCGCTGCCGGTCCCCAGGGCGAGTCCGACGGACAACGTGTCGACCTCGTCGAGGGCCCGCTGTGCCTGGTCCCGACCGGCGCGTCCCAACTGCTGATAGAGCGCGGCAAGATCGGTCGGCGGCGACGCGGCGAACACCGCGCGAATGTCCCTGCGGTTCATGCCGAGGCCGAAGGCCGAAGTCGCCACGATCACCAACGGCACGAAGCCGTCGTCCCCCTTGTACGGCGCCTCACGGAACTCGGTCAGTACGGAAGCCTTTTCGGCCTCGGACAAGCGGCCGTGGAATCGCCGAACGTGTCGGCTGCCGGTTTCGCCGATGAACGTCCGCAGGTGTGCGTAGAGAGCCTCGACTTCCTTGACCGTCAGGCAATACACGATGCAGTGGCCGTCGCAGGCGCTCACCACCCGCTCCACCAGTCCGGCGGTCGCGGTACGTCCGCCTTGGCGCAACCACCGCCGGTACACCGCGAGTTCGGGCCGGATGGGATTCTCCGACACCGTCGTGAGGGGTTCGTTCGCGGTGGCCGGCCCGTCGAGGCCGAACAGGAGTCGGCGCAAGCCGTCCACGACCGTGGAGTTCGCGGTGGCGGTCACCGCGGTGAGCCGCACTCCGTGCTCGTCGCGCAGTTCCCGCAGCAGTTGGGCCGCTCGGCGGAAGCTCGGGCGGAAGTCGTCACCCCACTGGACGAACGTGTGCGCCTCGTCGACGGCGATCCGCCGGAGCGCGCCGCGCCGTGCAGTCGCCCGCAGCGCTTCGGAGAAGCGCCGGTCCGCCAGGCGTTCCGGCGACAGGTACACGAGCTTGATGCCGTGCGCGGCCTCGCCGGTCAGTTCTTGGATGACATCGGTCTTGCCGGTCCGGCTGTTCGACTCGGCCAGAGGCCCCACCAGCGCGCGGACCGCTCCGCCGATCGACGCGTTGAGCTCCATGGCCTGGTCCGCCATGAGCGCGACGAGTGGGGAGATGACGACGGTCACCCCGGGTAGCACGAGCGCCGGGAGTTGGAACGTGTAGGACTTCCCCGCGCCAGTGGGCAGGAGACCGAGTATGTCCCGGTCATCCGCGACGGCGCGCACTACGCGCTTCTGGTAGTCGTACAACTCCAGTGGCTCGGCGGCGAACCGCAGGTGCCCGGCAACTTGGGAGCACCGGTCGACCAGTTGCTCGGCGAAGGTCCCCTGCGAGCGTGCCGCGGCGACTCCGGCTTCGGTCATCGCGAGGTCGCGGATGGCCAGCATCTGCGGGAGCAGGGTGTGCCTGTCGAGGGCCTCAGGACGGCACAACGTCTCGGCATGTCCGTACGCGAGACGCCGTGTGTCCGCGAGGAAACGCCAGATGCGCGCCCATCCGTCGGCCATCGTGGTGAGATTGCCACCGCATTTCTCGCCGGTGGTGCGGTCGGGTTCGAGCAGGTCGGGATCCAGGGACTCCAGGAAGACCTTGCGGTACGTCCGGCGCAGGGCCGCCCGTCCTGCCAACCGGCGGTCGCTCAATACGACGACGCCGATGTGGTCGTTACTGCGGATCAGGCGACCCACCGCCTGCCGCAGATCGACCGCCGCCAACGGCAGGTAGTACTCCTCGGCCGCCACCCGGTCCGGGTCCGGATGCCCTTCCGCCTCGGCGCGGGCCGCGACGGCCGCGCGGCGTGCCGCCACCATCGGGTCGGCGAACGGCGCGAAGGGCAACTTGTTGATCCACACCAGCCCGAGGCGGTCGTGGGTGAAGTCGACACCCTGCCACAGACCGCGGGTGGCGACGCATACCCCGCCCTCGGCCGAGAACTCCGAGGCGGCACGGGCGTTCCCCAGAATCGGGGCGACGTGCACCGGCACTCGCGGTGCCTCCCCGGGGAGGAAGCGCAGCAGATGCTCGGCGGTGCCGGATGCCGCCGCCTTGGATGTGGTGAGTACCAAGGCGCCGTTGGTCCAGGCATCTTCGGCGGCGTCGTGGCACACGACTTCGCGGACGTACCCGGCAAGTTGGTGGGCAAGTGTGCGCATGGCGCCGTCGGCTTGCTCGCCCCAGCTCGGGAAATCGGTGAAGCAGACCAGTCGGGCCTGCCTGCGGAGGTCGAATACGCCCGGCAGCGCATGGCTGGTGACGTCCTCGCCCAGGCCCAACCGGGCGCGGATGTAGCGCCAGTCGCCGGACACGCGCAGGGTTGCCGAGACGTAGACCGTGCGCGCGAAGGAGGAGAGCGCCAGTTGCCAACTGTCGTCGCGGGCAAGCTCGATGGGGCTGGTGGCGACAGTGAAGCCGTAACGCCGTGGAGACCGGGCCAGACCGGTGACGTCGACCTCGGTGGCGTAGACGACACGATTGGAGCGCTGTGGCCGGGGAGCTTTGGCGGCCACCTGCTCGGGATCCCCTCCGTTGGCGAGGTCCTCTTCCGCTTCGGTGGCAGTCTCGGTCTCCCCGTCGCCGTCGGCAGTCTCTGCGGCGGCGGCCTCGTCCGCGGCCTCGTCCGCGGCGACGGACACCGTCACGGTGGTGTCTGGTTGCGGTGCGAAGACGGCCCCCGCGTCCGTGCTGATCCGCTCACAAGCGACGGTGAGTTCGTTGAGCCGGGTGACGATGGCACGGGTACGTTCGTGTTCCCACCACGACATACCGGTTCCTCCACCGGCGTCCAGCCAGCGGATCACGGCGGCCCGCGCCCGTGCGGCGAACCCCGCGACCGTCGCGATCTCCCGAACGAGGTGCCGGGCCGCCGGAACCTTTCCAAGTCCGGCGTACGGACTGGCCAGCGTCGCGGTCCGGCGGCCGGGCTCACCCGTCTCGGCGTCGAACACCACGGCGGCCTCGCGTGGCATGCGGGCGGCGCTCAGGAACCGCTCGAACTCCTCAAATGTCCGATGGAGTTCGGACGTGACCGCACCCCGACGCTCGTACAGCCAGCGCCGCATCTGCGAGGCCAGGTGCTCCACTCCGCGGTAGTCGATCTCGGCGCCCGCGGCCTGGGTGGCCGCTTGTTCCAGCGCGTGTGCCTCGTCGACGATGAGCAGTGTGCGGGGTCCGTTGAGCGCGAGATTGTCGATGTGGCTGAGAAGCAGCGCATGGTTGGCGATGACCAGCCGGTGCGCGTTCAACGCCTCCGCGACCGTGTCGGTGTGGGCGGCGAGGTCCGAGACGGCGTCGGCGGCGTAGTCCCCGCCGTTCTGTGACACGGAGTCGAGCCAAGGACGGAGCCGGTTCCCGGCCTGGGCGGCCACATACTCCGTCAGGAACGGTGCGACGTCTCCGGGGTCGACGCTATGCGCCCACCAGCGTTCCAGTGCCGAACCGGCCGTGACCAGGCGGCGTACGAGCCAGGCCAGGAGCTCACCGAACACCGGTGTGTCGGTGATGCCTTGGGGGCCGCCATGATCCTCGGGCGACGGCTCCCGGCGGGCGGTCTCGGCGAGAACCGCGACGAGTGCCCGGAGGCTCAACCGGCCGGCACGACCGCGTACGACGTCGGTGAGGGGCAACAAGCCGGGTATAGGGCCCGCGAGTTGGGCGGTCACCTCGGCCAACTGCCGTTGCAGCTGGCCTGTGTACGTTGCGATCACCACGCGGTTGCGCGGCGACGCCGCGAGCCAGTCGAGTGCCGCGGCGACGAGGACGAGGCTCTTGCCGGTGCCGGTCGGGGCTTCGAGCAGGGTGTCACGGCCGTGGGCGATCTCGTCGGCGATGATGTCCGCCATGTCCTGCTGCGCAGGCCGCTCCTCTGCGGGCCGTTCCCCTGGCTTGCGCAACTGTGCGGCCAGCAAGTAGGGGGACAGGCGGCCACCGCGCGTGAGGTTTGCGGGTACCGACAGGTTGGCTGTCGGCCGTCCGCGGCGTGTGCCGGTGGGGGAGAGTTCGGCGGCGAGGGCCGCGCTCACCTGTGCGTCGTCCCAGACCCGGCCCTGCACTGCCGACGACGTTTGTGCTGGGCCCGCGTTCGGCGACGCGGCCTGCGAGCCCAGTTCGGTAAGGAGGTCCCACGCTGCGGAGCCACGCGACACGGCATACAGCAGATCGCGCAATTCCACGCCCCAGCCGTCGACTTCCGCGGCCATACGGCGGAGGAGCCGGGCGGTGATGAGGGCGTCGTGGAGCGCACGGTGGGGACGTAAGTCACCGATGTCGAGGCGCAGTTCGGCGGCCAGACGGGCCAGTCGGAAATCCCGTGCGTGCGGCCACACCACGTGCGCGAGGTACAAGGCATCGACGCGGCGCGGACCCCCTAAGGGTGGCAGGTCCGCGCGCCCGGCCTCCTCGTTCAGCCAGGCGAAGTCCGCCGTGGTGCCGTTGTACGCGACGAGCATGTCGCTGTCCCCGAGCCAGGCGCGGAACTCCGTCAGTACCTCGGCGGCAGGGCGCGCGGAGCTCTTGTAGGCATCGCGAACATGCGCGCTCCGCAGGAGTGACTCCCATTCGGCATCCGGGAGTTGCGCGTACGCGCTGAAGACGTCGTCCCCCGGATTCACCGCTGCTGCGCCGGATCCGGACGACGCCATGCGGACCGCCCCGAGCTGGTACATCCGCCGCTCGCCTTCGGGCGCGGCGGCAGTCGGCCTGACCACGCACTCCAAGTCGAGCACCACAACGGACCCGGAGGTGGGCCGTGGCGGTATTCGGCCGACCGCGCCGACGACCTGGGCCGCGACTCCATAGAGGTCACCGTCGAAGAACACCAGGCCTGCCGCAACGGCCTCGTTCACCGCCGTCCGGACAGCGATCTCATGCGCGGCACCGAAGCGAGCACGGACCAGCGCCAGCAGTGCTTCCCAGCTGATCGGTTCGGTGGTGTCGGACAGCACTCCGACGATCCGCTCCACGTCCGCCGACCTTGAACCCCGCACCGGCGCCCCACCCCCTGCGGACCGTTCCCACATGGCTTTATACCTGGCTCGAACCACCGTTTGGGTGGCGTTTGCGGAATCACACGTTCAGAAATCCGCTGGGTTGGCCGCTGTACGAGACGTAAAGGAACTCCCGGGCCCGGGTGCAGGCGACGTAGAGCAGGCAGCGCTCGGCCGCGAGGTCCGCTTCATGCTGTAGCCGGTCCACATCGACCGGTGTGACCGCGCGCTCCCAGGGGAACGTGCCGGCATTCACACCCGCGACCGCGACGCAGCGGAATTCCAGACCCTTCATGCTGTGCATCGTGGCGATGCGCACGCCTTCGGTGTCTCCGTCGACGCCCTCCCTCACCATCACGGCCGGGATTCCGGCATCGGCGAGATGGTCGAAAACCTTGTCGTTGACGCTCTTGAAGCGTCCGCACACCGCGATCTCGGATGTCGGCACGCCCGACTCCACCCAGGCGCGCACCTGGTCGACGATGCCGCCCGCCTCCTGGGTGGAGGCGCCGAAGCTCCGCACGACGGGAGCCCCGCCGCGCAGCAGCGAGCGGTAGCCGACGAGACTGTCGGAACCGTCGCCACCCAGGTCGTCGACGGGCTCACCGTCCAGGATCCGCCGCGACCACACCAAGATCTCCTCGGTGGAGCGGTAGTTGATACGCAGTCGGCCGGTGCGGCCGGCCACCGGGATGCCGAGTGAGCGTAGCGATACCCGCGAGTCGTAGATGCGCTGGTGTGGATCGCCGGTGATGAACAGGTCGTCGGGGCCCTCGGCGACGAGTGCGCGCAGGACCCGCCACTGGGCGGGGTGGAGATCCTGTGCCTCGTCCACGACCACGTGGTCGAAGCGGACCGCCGGAGACGGGTTTTCGGTCAGCATCCGGGCGGCTTCGGCGCAGAGCTGGAGGTGCGTCTGCCGACGCTCCTTGTCGAGCCCGGTCGTGAAGGCCTCGATGGCGTCCCACACCCGGCCGCGCTGCGGGCGCGAGAGTGCGCTGCCGCGACCGCGGCGCACGCAGTCCAGGTAGGCGTCCTTCGTCACTATCCCCTGGGCGAGGACGACGTGTCGGAACTCTTGCGACAGGAACGCCTCGGCCCACGGCAGGTCGAGCGCGCGACGGATACGTTCCCAACGCATGCGTACGTCGTTGTCGTCGACCAGCGCGTAGACGCCGTTCTTGCGGCCACGTACCACCCGGTGGGCAATGGCGTTGACGGTGGTCACCTCGACACGCGACAGCTTCTCGGGGTCGGAGACGAGCATCCCGAGGTTCTCGCGCAACGAGTTGGCGAGTGCGGTGGTGAAGGTGGTCAACAGGATCCGCGTGTCCGGCCGCTGGTCGAGCAGATGCTTGACGCGGTGCAGCGCGACGACGGTCTTCCCGGTGCCGGGCCCTCCGGTGACCTGGGCCGGGCCGCTGTACGAGGGCCGGTACGCGATCCGGCGCTGGGTCGGGTGGAGGAAGATCCGCCAGGCCGCGAAGGGCTTGGTCAGGATCTCCTCAAGCTCGGCGGGCCCGGAGACGAGGGTGATCCGGCTCGGCGTGTTCGCGATCGCGGTCGCCAGGTCGTCGCGCGCGGCCTTGGCATCCGCGGCGGCGTTCTTGGGGCCGACGATCTGGTCGTAGATTTCCTGCGGATCGAAGCCTTCGGCGAGGTGCTGGAGCACGTCGAACTGGTCCTCGGGCAAGAGCCCGCCGAACGCCAGGAGTTGGACCTTGTCGACGATCACCCGGACGGCTGGAAGAGTGCGCCCGTCGATGCCGAGCCAATCGAGTGTGTTGTCCGAGAACTTCTCGAAGAGCAGCGAATCCGCCGCCTGCGCGTCGCGGGCGAACACCGGCGTGATCTGCTCGATGGCGACGACGTCGCGGACTTCGAGGCCGCGGGTCGCGGTGTTGACGGTGTAGAGCCGCTTCGCGGCCCAGCGGTACGCCCTGTCGTGCGGCAGCACGTTCACGAGCAGGAAGACGTCGGAGCCGTCGTCCGGCGCGAGGACGACGCCCCGCCAGAAGTCGTCGACGCGGATCGTCCGCATCCGCGGGTCCCGGGAGTTCTCCACGGATTCGAGGTGCAGCCCCTTGTCCGCGTACAGCTCGGCGACAGTGAGCTGCTGGAACTTGCGCATCGCCTTGCGCACGCCGGCCCGGACCGACTTCTCCAACTGCTCGTACTCGTCCCAGAACGGCATCGCCAAGGCAAGTTGCGGCACGGGCGGGCCTCCAACCGGTCGGGGAAGGTCAGTGAGCTGAGTTTACAGATGGCGAGAGGTCGTGTCCGCTTCTACTCGCCGGGAACTTCGGCGAGATGCAAGGGGGTTCGAGGGAATCCCTGACGGTTTTCAGCCAGGCGGAGGAATGCCGGGCTAGCCTGATCGCGAGCGAATCGCTACGGACGGCGCTTGATTGGCTTCCCTCTGTGTTGTTGGGGTGGTGAGATCGCCATGTCGAAGTACGCGGATGACAGTGCCGCGGACGCTGCGGTGGACCTGTTCCGGGCGCTGGGTCGGCAGATCAAGCTGCTGCGCGAACGGTCCGGGTTGAGCCGAGCGGAGCTTGCCGAGCGGCTCGGATACAGCACTGACTTGATCGAGTCGATCGAGTTGGGACGTCGTGTCCCGCAGGAACCGTTCCTGGACGCGGCGGACGAACTCCTTGAAGCCGGCGGGCTGCTGACGACAACGAAGGAGGACGTCGCCAAGGCGAAGTCGAAGGCCCGGGTGCGCCATCCGGCGTGGTTCCTGGACTACGCGCGGCTGGAGCGGGAGGCGATCGAGCTTCACTACTACAGCAATCACACGATCCCGGGGCTGTTCCAGACTGAGGCCCACGCCCGGGCGCTGTATGCCATGCGCACCCCCTTGCTGGATGAGGAAGCCATCGAGGTCGGTGTCACGGCACGACTCGACAGGCAGAAGGTTCTTGACCGATGGCCGCCGCCGATCGTGACGTGCGTCGTGGAGGAAGTTCTCCTGCATCGCCCGATCGGCGGCCACGCGGTGCACCGTGAGCAGCTCGCACAGCTACTCCGACGTGGGCAACTCCGAAGCGTCCAGCTTCAGGTCATGCCCAGTCGACGCGAGGAACACAGTGGCATGAGCGGTCCGTTCGTCCTTATCACCCCGAGGCATCACGGACAGATTGGCTACTTCGAAGGGCCAGTAGACAAGGTGAGCAGGTTGCTCACGGATGCAGAGGATGTCCGTATCCTGGCGGCACGCTACGGCAACATCAGGGCCCAAGCTCTCACGCCCAGTGAGTCCTTGGCTTTGATCGAGAAGACGCTGGGAGAGATATGAGCAAGCTTGAGTCCAAGCAGGCCGCCGAACCCCGCTGGCGCAAGAGCAGCTACAGCAACAACGAGGGCGGCGAATGCGTGGAGGTGGCGCCGATGCCCGCCGCCATCCTGGTCCGGGACTCCAAGGTCGCTGCCAGTCCGCAACTGACCTTCCCAGCTGCCGAATGGGCCACGTTCATGGACGCCACCGCCACGAGCTGACTCACGCCTCCGGATGCCGAGGTCCCTGGCCGGGGGGCGGGGCGAGGATCGTCTGATACTCGGTCCCCTTGGCGGAGGCCTCGGCCATCCGGTCGTAGATGTCGAGGATCAAGTCCTTGGTGCGGTAGGTGCCATGGGCTGCGATGTCGGTGCGTTGAACTACCGGGAAGCAGTCCATGATGTATTGCACGTCTTCGCGGGTAACGCCGTAGACGTGGAACAAGGCCGCGTCCAGCTCTGCTCGGATCGTCTGACGCCGGTCGTTGTTCCATCGGAACGGTGCCCCTGCATCGCCGTGGCTGCGGGCGAAACCAGCCATCTGTGAGCTGGTGTAGACCAGCTCAAGCACGCGGTCCTGGATCCAGGCACTGATCGTGGGTGCCAGCAACGAATTCGGCTCAGCCAAGCTCTGTGGATCTGGGACGGGGAGTTGACGCACAGTGAAGTACTTGAGCGCGGTCCCAGACGCCTTCTGTCGTGTCACGTAGTCGTAGATAAATGAAGCGAACACAGCAATCAAAGGCAGCGGATTCGTCCCTGGGAGCGCCAGGAGGAACTTGTCACCCACTCCATGTGCTGGCAGCACCGAACCGATCATCGTGCGTGTGTCCGTCGCCCGCGCGATGTCCCGCCATCCCATCAGCCACTCGCCAGACCAGGCGTGCGCCCGCAAGCGAGTGGCCACACCGGCTTCGAAGACGGGATTTCCCTTCCTGTCGAACTTCTCGGTCCGCACGTCGAACTCAGGCACCCAGTACCGAGGCATAGCAACGAAATTCGGGTCATCGTGCTGCTCCGGCGTCACCCGTGGCAGCGTCCCCATCTTGGCCTGGGCTTCCGTCTGGCCCTCATACGTACCAAGCCGGTGGTCGTAGTGGTGGAGCATCTTCGCCTCGTACAACGGCAGCATGCGCTTCCCGTCTCGTTCGAAGATATTGCCCTTCAACTCCCAGTCGTCGCCCATGAGCTGGTCCATCGTGCGGAACAGGTGTGAGTCGTTGGCCATGTCGAACATTCGCATGAACGACAGGCCCCACGGGTTCTGCTTAGGCTTGCCTTCGGCGTCCAGCCGGATCAACACCGGAACCCGGCGGTAGATGCCGAGAGTGATCTCCGCGTCCCGTCGCGAACGGAATACGGGCAAGGTGCCCGTGTTCGGGTTCACCAGAAGGATCTCCTCCGGCGGCATGGCAAAGCGCCGGCCCGGCAGGTCTTCCATGTGCCACGTCCCGAAAGCGAAGGAAGCCTCCCGGACTTGCTCCCCCGCGCCCGTCACCGTCAGCAACGCGAACCGTACGCGATGGTCCACCGCTCGGCTCAGCAGGAACGCCTCGTTCTCGAACTCCAGGAACGACGCCAGTCGCTTGCTCCGCACCAGGTCCGAGAAGAACGGCGCCGTGGTTGCGTCCGTAGCGATACCCGTAGGGAGCACGAGCCCGAAACGACCCGTCGGCGCGACCGCCATCGACGCGGCTTCCGCAAAGACCGCATACGTGTTGACGTCCCCGCGACCGGCCAGCGGGTACCGCCCCGAGTCGCGAAGGAGATGGCTCGTTCCCTCGGCAAACCGGCGCGCTTGGTGGAACCCGCGCAGCAGGTCGGCGTCCTGGGGCGCCTCGCTCGTCGCCAGCGCCTTGATCATGCGGTCGCGCGCGGCCTTGTTGGGCGCATTCGCGATGTCCGCCCGCCGGGTCGCGAAGTACTCCTGGTCCTGGAGTTTCACCCGCTCCCACGGCGGATTCCCCAGCACACACGAGAACCCGCCGATCCAGCCGGTGCGTTCGTCCGCACGGGGATCGTTCGGTGCTTCCGGAACGGTGAAAACCTCGGGGAACTCCAGGTGCCAGTGGAAGAAGTCGTACTCCTGGCGCAGCCGCATGACCTCGTCAGTCGTCCCGGTGGGCAGCTCCAGCCCACCCTTCTCCAACGCGAGCAGCGACTCCGTCGTCAGCGCCGGAGGATCCGCCTTCTTCGTCTTCTCCCAGACGAACGCCGCGCACCACGCGTCGGCGAGCTCGCGCGCTCGGATGTATTCGGGGGAGTTCTCGACCAGGCTCCGGTAGCGGTCGGCCTGTGCTCGTACGTCCGGGAGGGTATCCGAGGCCGCGTCCGTCACGTCGGCCGCCGCGCGGGAAAGCGAGGCATTCGAGACGGCGAGGAGACCTCCTGCGCCGAACAGTTCGGCCTGCAACCCCTGGTCCCGCGCGTTCCAGGCGGCGACCTCGGCGGCGTTGCGCTTCTTCAGAGCCGTCGCCCACGCCTTCTCGTCGCCCTCGATCGGTTTGAAGGCGTCATCCGGCAGCCCGGCGGCAAGCAGTTTCGGCGTTGTCCCGAGCAGACCGTTGCCGTGCTTGAGGTGGCCGTCCAGGAACGACAGCGGCTTCCCGGGCTCCAACGCCTCGATCCACAGTGAGACCTTGGCTAGTTCGACCGCCATCGGGTTGAGGTCCACGCCGTAGATGCAGCGCGCGATGACGTCTCGGAGGGCGTGCCGGATGTCGTCCGGGCTCGGCTCGGGGTCGTCGGTACGCACCATGGCCAGGCGCTTGGCGATCCGTCGGGCCGCTGCCACGAGGAAGTGGCCCGAACCACACGCGGGGTCGCACACCGTGAGCGCCAGGAGTGCGGCTTCCTGCTCTTCCCGCGTGGTGCCGGACTTGACCGCGTCGTCTATGACCGGGTCCAACGCCGAGTCCAGCAGACAGTCGATGAGCGACGACGGGGTGTAGTACGAGCCGGTCGTCTTGCGTTCGTTGCCGGCCAGCGTCTCCAGCTCGAAGGTCCGCCCCGTCTCGCCGAGTCTCGGGACCAGCTCAAGCAGCGACTCGTAGATCGACCCCAGTTCTTCGGCGTCCAGGTGCCGGTAGTCGACCATTCGCGGCCGATTGAGTTTCGGGTCGCGGACCATCGCCAGTGCCTTGACCGCACGGAACAGGTGTTCGTTGGACAGTTCCAGGCCGTCCAGGACCGCATCGGCGTCAGTCCTCTCGAACAGGCCGCCGAGTCCGGGAAGTCCGAGTTCCGGCCGCCCGCCCACGATGCCGAGCCCGTGGATGACGAGGCGCAGTGCCGCCCACTGGTCCCCGTGCGGAGTTCCCGGCTGACGTACCGCGACTCGGCGCAGCTTTGCCGTCGAGAAGTATTTCTCGTAGCGTTCGACCGCTGTCGTGTCCGCCGTCGGCGACAGCAACAGCCCGCGGTCTTCGGTGACGAACAGGAACAACAGCCGGTACACGAGCCGCAGCAGCGCGGGATGCACGGCGTCGACGCACAGCTTCTTCGCGTATAGGGCCTCCCTCAACTCGGCATTGGCTGGGTGCCCGATGAATCCGGTACCGAGCGTGACCAACGCCTTCTCGACGCCGTTGCGCAACTGCTCCAGGGCACGCGTGCCACTGGCGATCGCTTCCGTGCGCCACTTCTCCAGACGACACGTCGACGCGCTCGCGGGGCCTTCTCCCGCCGCGGTGTCCCGGGGCTCGAACCGCGTACGGTGCAGCAATCGCCACATCGTCAGGAAGTCGGCGAAGTGGTCGCCGTCGAACATCGCCCGGAGATCGAACTCCACGTACGCAGACCCGGTTTGCGACGCCGAGTCGCGCAACAGCCGCAGCACTTGGCCGTTGGACGCCATGCCCCACAGCGCGTTCGGCCCGCCGCGGTTCAGGTACTCCTGCACCATCGGCTGCGGTGCCGGACCCAAAGAGCCGACGCTTCGGCGGTCGATGTCGACGTTCCATCCCGCCAAATGCACCGGCACGTTGTGCCAGGCGTGGCTGATGGGGAACTCCTTCTCCCCGTCCGCCGATCGCAGTTGCGCCGCGCCGACGGCGTCGAGTCGCCCGAAGCCGAGCTGTTCGAACACCGGGAGAAGCCAGCGGTCCCGAGTCACTCCGACCGCCGGGATGGCCGGGTTGTCGTCCGCGCCTTCCGCCGTGAGCGCGTCCTTGAACGCCCCCCATACGCCCTTGAGGTACGCCCAGGAGCGCTCCGCCGCGTCGCGTACGGTCTCGTTCGCCGCGTAGAGCCGGTAGTCCGCGGGCGCGGCACCGCTCACGTCCTTGCCGGTGGCGATCCGGCTGAGCATGTCGGGGGGCAGCAACCCTCCGACGAGGGTGATGGAATCTGTCAGCCGGGTCTTCGCGACACTCATCGTCCGGTCCCCCCGGTCGCGGCCGGACCGGCCGGCAGATAGTGGTAGATGCCGAGGACGTCGGGATCGTCCTGGGCGGTGACGCGCAGACCGCGCAGGGCCGTCCCCCGGATGGTCGATCGTCCGGCGCTGCGTACCCGGCGGTGCGACTCCAGCAGGCGTTCCGCCAACTCCGCGCCCTGTGCACGGAGTTCGGGAAGCAAAGCTGGCACGCCTTCGATGATCGGCCGAATGCGCCCGGTCGCGAATTCGGGTCCCATGTTCTCGGTCGCGCGCGCGTCGAGCAGGTGCAGCGCCTCGGCCTCGTCCAACCATTCGGGCGCGGCTACCGTGCCTCGAAAGGCGAAGAGCCGGGCGTCCTCGGCCAACTGCGGCTCGATGCTGCCGTCCCGGCGGGGGAGTTCCAGTTGGAAGCGGAATCGGACCAGCAGCAGGGTCGTCCGTCGGTCGACGGCGTCGGTACGGATCACCCCGCAACGTCGTGCCGGCCGCTGCCACGAGGGCATTTGGTCGTCCAGAGCGGCGTCCAGCACGAAACGTGCGACGGCGGCCACCGCCGGGTCGGTTCGGGTGAGCGCGATCTCGCCGCGCGGCGCCACCGGGGCGTCGTGCGCCACGATCGGGCGCGGGTGGCGGGCGCCGAGCGTGGATGCGAACCCGTCGCGCAGGGCCTGGGGCATCGCCTCCGCGTTGACGGTGAACCCCTTGCTCTTCCCACCGGGGTGCGGGCCGGACACGCCGCGCAGCGCGGTCATGGCACGGAACACGAAGTCGCGGATCTCGTCGCCGCCGCCAAGGGCGGCGCGGATCTCGGCGACCTCCCTGGCCACTTCGTCCTTCTTGATCGCGTGTTGGGCGTACCGGGAGCGCGAGGCCTTCTCGCGTTCCGCGGCGCTGTTCCAGTCGCTGTCGAGGTCGGCGGCCTTCTTCCCGGCGATCGTCTCGACCTCGAAGAGCCCTTCCTGCTCGAACGCCTCGCGTTCGCCACGCAGGATCAGTCCTTCGAGGACGGCCTGCATGACGTTCTCGGACTCGTCGGGGACCGGTACCGAGACACCTGTCGCGCGGCGGATGCGGTCGTGCTTGCGCAGCAGCACGTTGAGCACGATGCCGTCGATCGGGTTGTCCTTGCCGACCAGGGTTACGGCCTTGACCACGTCGCGGCGCTGCCCGAAACGGTCGACACGGCCTTCCCGCTGTTCGTGCCGGGTGGGGTTCCAGGCAAGGTCGTAGTGCACAACCGCGTCGAAACTCTCTTGCAGGTTGACGCCTTCGGACAGGCAGTCGGTGGCGACGAGGATGCGCCGCTCGGGCGGCGGTTCACCTTCCTCGCCGGTCTGCGAGAGGGCGGCGATACGGGCGAGCCGCTGGTCGGGGGAGAGCTCACCGGTGACGGCCTCGACGACGCACTTGCCCTTGTTACGGCCGGAGGCGAATTGCTTGCGCAGTTCGGCGGCTACGTACTCGGCCGTTGCGATGTACCGGCAGAACACTATGGGCTGGTAGCCGTCGCTCTGGAGCTCCTTGATCGTCGTGATGAGCCGCTTGAGTTTGCGGTCCTTCGCGGCACCGGCGAGTTCCTTGGCCTGCACCGCCATTGCGGTCAACCGTACGGCGTCGGCCTCGTCGATGGCCGCTTCACCGCCGTCCTCGCACCGGACGACGCCGGGCACGGCGTCGGCGGTGTCCGCGGACTCGGTGTCCGTCACGTCGGTGACCGACTCCGCGCCGATCTCGTCGGCCTCAGCCGGCGACACGGCGTCCTGGACCCCGGCGCGCGTGTTCAGGGCACGGGCCGCCGCCGCGGGCGAGGAGCCGAGTGCCCGCAGCAGGGCGAGCGCCGACCACCAGCGGATGCGCTGCTGAAGGGCGCCGTCGGCGCTGCGCACGGTCTCGCGAGCGTATTCGATGACCTGTTCGAGGAGGGTGCGGTAGTCGGGGTGGAGGGCGTAGTCGTCCTCACGGCTCTGACGGTCGCTGGGGAAATGCGCGTCGTCACCGAAGTCCTCGCGGATGTCGGCGCGGCGGCGCTGCACGAGGTGCTCGGCGAGTACGCGGCGGCCGGCCTCGCTGTCCAGGTTTGCCGACTCCAGGTGCGGGGCCAGGAGCCCGAGCAACCGCCGGAAGGGCTCTTCTTTTCCGCTGTGCGGCGTGGCGGTCACCAGCATCATGTGCCGGTCGGGGTCCTTCGTGAGCTCCTTGAGTAGCCAGTAGCGCAACTGGCGCTGCTGCCCGCGGGAGCCAGGTGTCGAGTCGGCCACGCAGGTGTGAGCCTCGTCGACGATGACCAGGTCGGGACAGTTGTCGATGAAGTCCTGCCGACGTTTGGGCGACTTGATGAAGTCGGTTGATACGACGTACTTGCCGTTCTTGCGGAACAGCGACTTGCCGTAGATGCGTTCGCGATCCAGGCGGCCAATGGTCGAGGCAAGGACGAGCTCGGCCTCGATGCCGAACTTCGCCCGCAGCTCGGACCGCCACTGTTCGGCGAGTACGGGGCTGCACAGGACGACCAGACCCTGCGCGTCGCCCTGGGCGAGTAGTTCGGAGGCGATGAGTCCGGACTCGACCGTCTTGCCGATGCCGACGTCGTCGGCGATGAGCAGGCGGACGGTGTCCTGGCGCAGTGCCATCAGGAGCGGCACGAGCTGGTACGGCCTCGGCTCGACGGCGATCGACGCCAGCGAGCGGAACGGTCCGGCGCCCGCGCGGAATCCGATACGCAGCGCGCTGCGCAGCAGTCCCGCCGCCGACTGGTCCCCGAGATCGTCGGCCGACGGCGGGGCGAAGCTGGCCTGCCGGACGTTCTCCAAAGCGGGGAACACCGCGGCGACGTCGTCGTCCGTGCCGCCCAACGGGCGCAGCACGAGCAGATCACCTTCGGATTCCGGAAGCACGACCCACTCCCGGCCCCGGGCGTGGACGAGCGAGCCGACCGCGTAGGGGAGCGGTGTCCGATCGGCCCTCGCGGGCGTGGAGGCGGAAGTGGGCGGCGTCATCGGGCGGTTGCCAGGCCTTTCGGGCGGTCGGATCGGACTGTCAGGGCGGTTGCCGGGTGGAAGGGGAAGCGGCGGGGATCGTGCTTCAGCGGCGCGGCGTTCCGAAGACGCTGGGATGTCGGTCGATCACGCGGTCCCAGTCATCGTCATAGCGGATGCGTACGACCTCCCAACCGATGTCGAGAAGGCGTTCGCTCGCGTCGGCGTCACGGGTGGCGATCTCCTCGTGGTCGTGGTGCGGCCCGTCGACGAAGACGGCGACCGGGCCGATCGGCAGCCGGTAGACGAAGTCCGGCATTGCCAGTGCGTCCCGTACCCGCACCTGCTGTTCGTCGGGGAGTCGGAGGCCGCGTTCGCGGAGGAACGCGACGAACCGCTGTTCCAAGGTGGATTCGGAGCCGGCAATGAGTTCTTGGGCCTGCTCATCGCGCGTGCGGCCGGCGTGTGCTCCGCTCGTTTCGGCGCCGGCGAGGTCGAGGAGAAGGTCGCGGGCCTTGTGCCGGTCGATGACCTGGTGCCAGCGCTGGTTACCGAAGGACAACAGGCAGTCGTAGCAGCCGAGTTCGCATTCCTCGCCGCTGATGCCGATGCGGCCGTCGGTGCCGTCGGCCTCGAAGTGGGCGATGTGCAGGGCCCGCCGGGCGGCGCGGCGCAGCGCGTCGGGCTCGGCCTGGAGGCGGCGCAGGACGCCGGCGCCGCCTTCGGCGCTCTCGATGAACAGGATGCGGTCGCGTGGACCTTCGTGCGGGGGGAGCTGTTCGGAGTCGAGCTCGCCGTCCTCCAGCTCGAACTCCGCTTCGATGCCGCGTTCGAGCGCGTATTGGAGGGAGATGATCGTGTCGGCGTCCACTGGCCGGGTCAGTTTGAGGACGAGCACGTTGCGGGTGTCCTGGACGAACGGGATGACCGGCACCTTGCGCTTGTTCTCGTCCGCGTCGCCGAGGCCGTCCTGTTCCTCGGTGGCCTCCTGCCCGGGACGGCCCAGATCCTTCTTGGAGTTGAGCCAGCGGCCGTCGGCCGGGTCGATCCAGAAGCCGGTCTGGCCCTTGGCGACGCTGCGGAGGTATCCGAGGTTGGTGAGACGGACGGTCGCGCTGTCGCCGTACGCGAGTTCGGCGAGCGGGCGTCCGTCCTTGTCCGCGACCTCGGCGCGCAGCGAACCGTCCCGGTCACCGTGCCGAGCGAACCGGTAGGAGACCTCGATCTTGTAGCCGACGCGCTGACGCTCCTCCTCGTCCGAGGAAATGCGGTCGCGTCGCTTGGTGACCACCGTGTGCAAAGGCAACAGGTTGGTTCGTGCGTGGCCCAACGGCTCGGAGCAGAACTCGCAGACGTCGACGCGCTGGGACGGCAGGTGCAGGTGCCCGCAGTACTCGCAGACCCGGGCCTCCTCCAGGAGGAGTTCACCTCCCGCGTCGAAGGAGGCCAGCGCGCGTTCGACCTGGAAGCGGCTGCCTTCGTGGTAGATGAACGCCCCCGGGCCGAACTCGCGGATGGCGATGAAGCGGGACCGCTGGAGGAGGTCGGCGTCGCTGCCCCGGTAGGCACGTCCGGTACCGGGGATGAACGCCGCAAGGGGCAGGCGCGGGAAGGAGTATCCGGGCAGGAAGCCTTCGGAGGCGAAGTACCGGTAGGGGGTGAAGTCGGACAGCACGCTGCCACCCCCGACCCCGGTGTTCTTGAGCAGGCGGAGCTGCGCCTCGGCCTGGGTGCGGCGCCGTTCGGCAGTCTCCGGTGAGATCTTCGTGGAGCTGTCGTGCAGGATCAGGCGGTGGTACGACTCCCGCTCCTCGATGGCCTTGCGGAAAAGGTCCCGCCAGCGGTTGCACGCCGCGTCGAAGGCGCCTGGGGCGCGCGCGATCACGTCGTCCAGCCAGGACTCGTCCCACCAGGACGTGGCCCGCAGGCTTGGCATTGTGCCGTCCAGCACCTCACGCCCTCGCTCCAGCGCCCGTTGCCGCGCGTTCTCGTCGCGGATCTGGTTCTGGACATTCGGGAACAGCTCAAGCGACGGAGACTCGCCGGACGCGTCGAGGATGTGCGGGATGTTCTTGCCGAGCTCCAGGCGGGTCTCCGCGAGCCACACGGCGTGGATGTGGGAGCGGATCAGGTCCTCGTTGGCCAAGTCGAGGCGCGGTGCGGCGACGGATCCGGCCACCATGAGGTGGGAACGGCGGAAGTAGTACTGGTCGTGGCTGTTGCCGGTCGCGCAGTACGTGGTGACCAGGGCGGGCTGCCCGGATCGCCCCGCGCGTCCGTGGCGCTGCGCGTAATTCGCCGGCGTAGGAGGCACGTTGCGCATGTTGACGGCGTTGAGATCGGCGATGTCGACGCCGAGTTCCATGGTCGGCGAGCAGTAGAGGATCGGGAGCTTGAGGCCCTCACGGAACTGCGCCTCACGTGTCTCACGGAGTTGGGGCGGCACCTGTGCGGTGTGCTCGCGGGCCACCAGCCCGGCGAACGAGTCGCCGACGCTCTTGTAGAGCTTCTTGAAGAACGGGTTGACGCGCGGGCCGCGGCCTTCACCGTAGGTGCGGCGCAGCCGGTCCGCCGCGCCGAACTGCTCGTCGCAGGCCTTCCAGACCACGACCGTGTGATCGATGCGGTACCCGGGGACCTCGCCGCGGGCCTGCGGGAGCTCGACGAGCAGGCCGCCCTCCTTCAGCACCTGCAAGAGCTGGGCGATGAGCTTCTGGGCGTCGTCGAGTGAAACCGGGTGGTCGTGACCGGGGAAGCAGCCGGGGCGGCGCAGTTTGCGCCCGAAGGCGCCGCGGCCGGTCAGGCCGAGCTCGGTGCGCGGGCCGTGCGGTCGGCGAGGGCGCGGGAAGGCGGTGCCGACCGCGGGCGGACGGGTCTCTGTCTCGGGAATACCCCAGGTGTCGGAGAGTTTGTCAGCCAGCCGGCGCAGCCTGTCGAAGCCTTCCTCGGTGAAGTACGGGACGCTGACCGCGCGTACCCGACGCAGTTCGTCGAGCAGCATGCGGCACAGCTCGTGCCGCACCTCGGGAGTGGCGCCACGGAGCGGTTCGTCGGTCTCCGCCCAGCGGTGCTCCTCAGCGGTGACCTCGTCGAGGCCGCCGTAGACGACGCGCAGCAGGCCGGTCTGCTCCAGGTTCGGCATGGTGACGCGCCAGCCTCGTTCGAGGTCCAGGTAGAGCCGGTACGCCACCACCTCGCGCAGCGCGGCCAGCGTCCGCTTGGCCTGGAAGGACACCTCGGTCGGCTGGTTCGAGTAGTCGAGCGGGGTCAGCCCCATCTGATCGACGACGGCCTCGGCCAGCTCCTCGTGGCTGAGGCCGTCGTCGCCGGCCTTGAGCATGGCCTGGTAAAGGGCACCGCGGAGCTGGGTGACCTGCACGAAGTCGTTGAAGTGGCCGGCCTGGAGGCTGGCGTCCTGGCGATTGTCGACGAAGCTGAGGAGCTTGCGCGCGCCCGGGTCGAGTTCGTCCTCGGGGATGGCCTTGAGGTGGCGGACGATGCTGGAGCTGACCACGGAGGTGGCGGTCGAGCGGCCCTCTTGGTCGAGCGTCATGAGCTTGCCGAAGTCCTTGGTGCCCGGGAACTCATAGGCGACGCCGCAGTTCAGGCAGAAGCGGAACGGCATCGAGACGTACACCGCGTAGACGCCCTCACCCCGGGGCGCGACGGTGCCGTCCGCGCGGAGCCACAGCGGCTCGGGGGCGTCCTTGCGCCGACTGCCGACCAGCCGCTGGGTGCCCTTGTTGTCGTCGGTCTCCAGCCATGTGTCCGGGAAGCGCTGCTCTGCGACCGCGTGGGCCAAGTCGTCGGGCCACGGGTGGCGCGAACTGATGTACAGGTAGCCGTTGTCGTCGTCCTCGTCGCCGCGTGCGTGGAAGCCCGCCGTTTTGCCGTCACGCTGCTCGCGGGCGACGGTCAGGTATTCCTGGCCGCATTCGCGGCAGAACGAGAGGGGGAGGAGGATCTTGTCCTTGTCGCCGGGGACGCGTACCTGGTATGTCCGGCTGAGGTGCCTGGTCTCCTCGTCTTCGAGGGAGACGTAGACGGACTCGCCCTTGGACAGGAACTGGTGCAGGCGGAACGCGAACAACGAGCGGGCGCGCTCGGGGTCCTTGGCCTGGGCTCCGGCCTGCAGCGTGCGGCGGATGGCCTCGCGGCAGGACTCCGGGGACTCCCCGACCCGAGCCGCCAGTTTGTCCCCGGCCTTCTCGATGGTCGTGGGGACGGCGCGCACCAGCGTGCCGGCGTCCTCGCCGTCGGTGAGGAGGCGCAGCCCGAAGGTGCTCTCGATCCAGCGGGCGAGTGGGTCGGCGGCGAGCGCGGCGTAGTCGGCGGGCGGTGCCTCCGCGCGGACGCAGGCGGCGAGTTCGGCATCGCTCGGCTCGGTGGGCGAAGTCGCCCGGACCAGGGTTTCCCCCACCACCCGGTCGGCGGAGATCGCGGTGTCGAACAGGGTGCCGGCCACCCGGGCGACGGTGCGCCGCTGGTCGGCCCGGGTTCCGGTGGACGTCATCGTCGCGGACGTTCCGACGCACTGGAGTGCGGGGGACTGGCAGGCGTTGCGGACGCGCCGGATCAGCATGGCGACGTCAGCGCCCTGGCGGCCGCGGTAGGTGTGGAGTTCATCGAGCACCAGGAAGCGGAGGCCGCGCGCGGCGCGGATGAGGTTGGTGCGCTCGCGCGGCCGCGTGAGCATGAGTTCCAGCATCACGTAGTTGGTGAGCAGGATGTCGGGCGGGTTGTCGAGGATGCGCTGCCGGTCCTCGTCCTTCTCCTGTCCCGTGTAGCGGTCGAACGTGACCGGCGGCCGCCCCGTCGGATAGCCCGCTTCCAGGAACTTCCTCAGTTCGAGCCTCTGGCTGTTGGCCAGGGCGTTCATCGGGTAGACGATGATGGCCTTGACGCCGGCCGAGGCACCGGCTGCCTTCTCGCGCAGGATCCGGTCGACGATCGGGACGATGTACCCGAGGCTCTTGCCTGAGCCGGTTCCGGTGGTCATGACGTACGAGTCGCCGGAGCGGGCGGCCTCGATCGCGTCCCGCTGATGGCGGTGGAAGGTAATGGGCCGTCCCAGCGCATCCGGGTTCCCCGGCGTCTTGCCGGTTCGGAAGATCTTGGCGCACTCGGGGTGCAGGATCCCGGCGTCGACCAGTTCGGTCACCGATCCGCCGGACGCGAAACTCGGGTTCAGGGAGAGCCACGGGTCGGGCCACTGGCTGCCCTGGACCAAGGCGTCCTCGACGGTCTCCTTGATGCGCTGGTCGCCGACGACCACGGCGCCGGACGTGAAGTCCCGGTAGTCGGAGATGAGCCGACGGTGTACCTCGAAGACGTCCACTGACCCCTCTTCTTCCCATCCTCGCCGTCGCCCGGGCTTCACCGTACTGGTTGGCATGGCCTGCGCGGCGCGCTTCGGTCGGTACGGCACCGACTCTGCATGTGAACTCTGTCAACGCTAGTACTGTGAACAGAGTCAACGCAATGTCCTTCGGATATTCGCCTTCACGATGTGCTGCGCTCCGTGATCTCCCGATGGCAGACTTTGTCATCACGTGCCGACTCTGAGACCGGGGGACTGAGCAAGCATGGACATCGGTCACGTCATCGCGGACCGCTACCGGATCTCCGAGATCATCGGCCGCGGCGGCATGGGCCGCGTGTGGCTCGCGCGCGACCTGCACTTGAACCGCTCGGTCGCGGTGAAGACCATGGACGTCGACGCCTCCGACCCCGAGCAGGCGGAGCGGGACGCCAAGCGCTTCGCGCGCGAGGCGACGACGGTCGCCGGCCTCGATCACAGCGGCCTGGCCACGGTCTACGACCTCGGCGTCGAGGACGGCCTCCACTACCTGGTGATGCAGCATGTCCACGGCACCGATCTGGGCGACTACATCGCCGAGACCGCGCCGCTCGACATCGTCGAGGTTGCTGCGATCGGGGTGCAGATCTGCTCGGTATTGGGCGCCGCGCACGCGAAAGGGATCGTGCACCGCGATCTCAAGCCAGGCAACGTTCGGATCCGGACGGACGGAGTCGTCAAGGTGCTCGATTTCGGCGTCGCTGCATTGCTCGACCCCAAGGCCGACCACTTGACCCGGACTGGTGAGCGCCCAGGCACCCTTCGTTGTATGTCCCCCGAACAGGTGGAAGGCGATGTGGCGGCCGTCGACCATCGGGCCGACCTCTACGCGCTGGGCTGCCTGCTCTACGAGATGCTCACCGGGCGCCCGGTGTTCTCGGACGAGTACCCGCTCCTGATGCCCAGCCTGCACGTGCACGAGACACCTGTGCCGCCGGGACAGATTCGCGACGACATCCCGCAAGACATAGAGGCTCTCGTCCTGGAACTGCTGGCGAAGGCACCCGCCGACCGCCCCGCACACGCCGGAGCGGTCTACCCGCGTCTGGCCAGGTTCCTGCCCGGCCCCGCGGACCCCGCACTCGCGCTGCGCCCGTGGGCGGAGGTGGCGCCGCTGCGGCCCTTCCAGCACCCGATGGCGCCGGACGCCCGCCCCGTCCGCCTGTGGGCAAGCCAGGCGGACGGGGACTGAGCGGGCAAACACGTCACGCCGATCCTGTGGCTCCCTCCGCAGCCGTGTCGGCACGTTCGCCCGCGATCTTGTACGACTCGTAGTCGAAGGCCAACTGCTCGACCGCCGCCTCTTCCTCGGGATCGGGTTCGTTCTCGACGCCGGGGGCCGGTGCGGCGTCCGGGTCGGTGTCGCGGGCGCCGTCGGGCAGCTCGCGTGCGTCGGCGGCTTCGCCCGCTTCGTCGGCGCGGGTCGGCAGTACGTACTCCTGGCCGAGGCCGGCCAGGTGCAGCGGCAGAGGCAGGCTCAGGGCCTGCGGGTAGTCCGGGGGTTGCCGGAGATGATGAACGGCGAGGGCCAGGGCTTCCGGCTCGTCGCCCTGGTCCTCGTGGCAGCCGAGCACGGCGATCTCGACGAGCCCGGGGTTCCAGGCCGGTTTGTCGGTGTCGACGGTGGGTTGGCCCGCGCGTGGACCCCGGCGAAGCGGTCGTGTGGTCAGCTTGTTGGCCTCGATCGACGACGTGCGGAACTGCACCGGTTTTGGGGTCGTGCTGGCGAACACCCGGCAACCGTGCAGGCCGGAGTCCGCGACACGCCAGAGGTTCTCCGGGAGGCCGTTGGGCTCGTCCGTGGGATGGACGCCCCACCACTGGGCCGTCTCCATCCCCCGAGCGGTCCGTACCCGTACGAGGCGCAGGTCACGGTCGATCGGGCGGGACGGGGCCGGGCCGCACCGGATCCGGTCGGGCTCGATCCTGCTGTCCTGGAGCCACGTCCAGTGCGACCTGGCGTTCTGCGCCTGGGCCAGGAGCACCGTCGGCGCGCCGCGCAGCGACCGGAGCACCCGCTGGAGCCAGTCCTCGGTCTCGTGCCGCTGCTGCTCCATGTCCTTATGCCAGGACTTGCGCTTGGTGTTGTTCGGCTCCGGTGCGTCCATCTCTTCGCCGTCACGGGGACCCGGCAGCGCGACCGGCACCTCGGCGCGGCGCGCGAGCTTCAGCAGCATTGCGGGATAAGGGATCCAGGCCCCCGCCCCGAAGTCCGCCTCAGCGTCCCACCCTTCGACGCGGGCGAGACCCGAGCCGGTCGCCTCGGGCGTCACGAGGATCGCCACCGGGAAGTGTCCGGCCCATCGGGTGCGGTTCTTCCGGTTGCGGCGCACGATCCACACCGCCGCGTAGCGCGCCCCCGTGGGGAGCCCTTCCACCATCGCGTGTTCGGGCTGCACCCGCACACCGAGCTGGCGCAGCCCGTCGTCCCAGGCCATCTCCGCGCGGAAGGACTTGTTCTTCTCGGTGTCGTAGCCTCGCGTCTTCGTCGGCACCGCCACGAACTGAGTGAGTACTCCTGCGTAGGCGCAGCCCAGGCGCAAAGCGAACTTCGGGTCGTGGTCGGGTGTGGTGAAGTCGTCGCGGCGATCGATCTCCACCAGAGCCAGTGTCGGTGTCGGACCGGGGGCATCGGCGCGTACGAACGCCTCGGCGTCGCGGCTGCGTGCCGCCACGGCCATGGTTACCACCTTGCCGGTGCGGCGGACGCCGTCCGGGATGGTCAGGTCGCCCGCCAGACCACCGGTCAGCCGCAGGCAGCGCAGCCGCACGGTCAGCTCCGGCGACTGCCACTCCAGGACGACGGGCGCCCCCGGCCCGGAGTGCGCGAACGCCGCCGCGTCGACGGAGCCTTCCGCGCTCTTGAGGCCGAGCATCGTGGCGAGCGCCGCGATGGCGGTGTCGCGCATCGACGGGGTCTGCCACAGCAGCCGGGCTTCCAGTACCGGCACTTCGTCCGCGGCGACGGATGTGAGCTGCCGCATGGCGAAGGCCACGCCAGTCCGGCGGGCCAGGGCCACCCGGGCCTCATGGTCGGGCTTGTCCGTACCCGGGATCGACGACGGCCGGGCGTTGGCCGGGCGGTGTGCCGAGCGCCGCTGGCGAGTCAACGGCGCCGCAGGGCGCAGCTCTGCGGGCAGCGCCTGTTCGGCCCACATGGTGATGTGCGACCGCTGGTCGGACATGAGTCCCGCGCCGACGCCGTGCTTGCCCATTGCGGTGCTGTAGACGACAGCCGCACGCATGTCGTCGGTGAGCCACCCCGTGGGGTCGGCCCGGATCGCATCGGCGTCGGGGAACGGTTGGGCCAGCGAGATGCCGCGCAGGATTCCGGCCGGTCCTCCGGACGCCCAGCCGATCGCCTTCGACGCCGGGTCCCAGCCCAGACGGGCGAGCGCGAAGCGGTCGCTCAGCGGGACACCGGGCAGCCACGGCACACGCGGCCGAAGCTGCACAGTCGTGTGGCGACCGAAGGGGAGGTGGATGCGGCCCGTCTTCGGGTTGGTGCGAGTCGCCCATCGGCGCAAGCCCATATGGAGGTGGAAGCGCGGCAGAGAGTCGAAGGGCGCGGTGTGGAGCGTCACGTTCAGCCGCACCGAGTACCACCACTCCACGCCGTTCTTCTCGAACGGCAGGGGCTGGGACACGAGTTCGGCACCCTTGTCACGGGGACCGCGGGGCAGGAGGCGGAAGCGCAGGTGCCCGGCACCGTAGTCGTACGGTTCCAGGTCTGCGATCCGGCGGGCAAGCCAGTCGGTGGACAGCGGGAACTGCCGGGCGTCCGGGGCGGCGGTCCCTCCAACCGTCACGCCCCCGCGCAGCAACTCCACATCCGCCATGCGCCATTGCGGCATGTCGGCCGTGATCAGGGCACGCACCCGGTTGAGCAGGGCCCGGTGCTCGGGTTCGGGGCGCAGATCGCGCAACCATGCATTGAGCAAGGCCTGGAACGGCGCAGGCGGCAAAGGGTGAGGCTGCTCCGCCGGGACGCAGAGCCAGAAGGCCCCGTCGTCGTCAGTGTTCCCGCGGGGGCGCGGCATGACCGTCAGATCGGGGGCCACCGCCTGCAAGACCTGCTCGATGCGGTACGTGGGGACGGTGCGATAGGGGTCGGCGGAGGGGGGCCGCCCGGCATTGCACAGGTCGAGCATGGCGTCGCGCCACTGTTCGGGAAAGGGCAGGACACTGTAGGAGGCGACGACAGACGCCTCGGGATCGACGGGACGCCAAACGGCGGTCTGGGCAAGGTTGTAGGCCATGGGGACCTCCGGAATAGCGGGGCGACAATACGGGCGCCTGTGGTCAGGAGTGGTGGGTGAGGCCGCACAACGCGTCGTAGAGCGGCTGGTACAGCAGGCGGACCAGCGCGGGATCCGCCGGGTCGGTGAACCGGTGGCCGGCGTCGTCGGCGAAGTAGGGAGCGAGGATGTTCCGCAGCCCGGTGAGCAGTCCGTCGTCGGCGAACCGCGGCGGCTCGCCGTCGAGGGCGTTGCCGGGCGCGAGTTTGCGTGCCGACTTGGGGGCGAACCTGGCGTCGACGAAGACCACCCGGGCCGGTACGCCTCCGCGCACGAGGCGACCGATGACCTGCCAGAGCGTCACCAATTGGTCCCAGGCGAACGAGCGTTTCTGAGCCGGGGACAGTCGTGAGTACACGTAGCGCCGGGCGAGCAACTTCCGCCACTCTGTGCGAGCTTGGTGCCGGAACGCCAGACCGGCCGCGTCCAGGTCCCCGGCCTCGGCAACGAGCTTCGAAAACGTCAGTCCGTCCGTTCCGTCGCGGAACTCGTCGCGCGTGAACCGGCCCACCCAGTCGTTGACGGCGTACACGGCGAGTGCCAGGTCGTCCGGGCGCGGGTGCGGACGGGCCAGGAACAACGCCACCCCGAATGCGGCGTTGCGTTGGCTGTTGAGGATGTTGTGGCCGCGCTCGACGGCCATCAGTGGTGCCACCAGGATCTCTGCACCGGGGTCCTCGGCGAACATCGCGAGGTCACCGCGGCGCAGCGCGGCAGCCTGTTCCGAATTGCCGTCTTCCGGGTCCCGGCCGCGCGTGGCGTCGAGTTCGGCGTCGTCGGCGGCCAGGACGCGTACACGGCCGTGCCAGCGGTCCATCGCATGGAGGACGTCGGCGGCCAGCGCGGCTTCCTTGTAGCTGCCGACCAGGAGGATGGCGCGACGTCGGTCGTCGTCGTCGACCAACGCGAGTTCCTGTTCCAGCGGACTGGGTGCTCCCCCGATGCCGCGGGCGCCAAGGCGGGTCACCATGGCCCGCGCGACCGCGGGCCGGACCTTGGGGTCGGTGCCCGACAGGCTGATCGGGCGGCCCTCGTCGTCGTAAAGGAACCGGGTCCGGAAGACGGTCTTGCGTACCGCCGCCAGGGAACGGTGGGACGGTTTGAGCACGGCACCTACCGGTGCGAGCACGTGAGCACGCGTAGAAGTGCCCGCCCAGCTGGTCCCGGACATGAGGACGACGTGCGGGCCCGCGCGCCCGATGCCGGGGTCGGCGCCCAACCGGTGGAGCCCCAGGAGGAGTTCGCGACCAACACCGGCGCACCGGAAAAAGCGTAGCGTCCCGCTGCGGCGGCCTTCCTCGTCATGTTCCCGTTCGTCGACGAGGTACTGGAATCCCAACACGTTGCCCATCGGTGCCTCCGGCACCACGGGCGCGTAGTCGAGAGGGGGACGACGGGACAGCTCGTTTCCGGTGGAGTCCAACCGCAATGCCGCTTCCACCTGCGGCCAAAGGAATGTCAGTCGTTCCAGCCGGTGGTGCAGGACGGTGAGGATGAGCATGAACTCCAGGTGGCGGCAGGTGGTCTCGAACCATTCCCTGGTCTGCCCGGCAGCCGGCGTACCGGTCATCAGCAGGGTGGCCAGCGCGTGCACCCGTTGTTTGGTCCGGGTCTCCGACAGCGTGTGCAGCACGTCCCCGGCTGCCTCCACGAGTTGATCGGTCGCCGTGCCGTAGGGCCCGCGGCCTCCGAGCGGATCGTCGCGGAACCTGTCGAAGATGGCGGTCAGTTCGGTACGGCGTGCTTCCTGCAGGAGCTGGGCGGGCCCGGAGGACTCGGGGTCGGGAAGGTCGTTCTCGTAGGCTTCATACAGTTCCGTTTCGTCGGGCACACCGTCGTGTCCGGGCGAGGCCGGGTCGGCGAACCAGTCGGCCAGGAGCTTGTCCTGAGAAGCCGTTGTCTTATCGAATGTGATCGCTGAGTTTCCGCTGGTCAGGCATGAAGTCCGGTGCTGTGCGGGA
>NZ_JBPKBH010000036.1:0-17729 GCF_051388915.1 Yinghuangia sp. YIM S09857
CACCGCGGCGCCCACCGCCGCTGCGGTCAGGCCCGCTGCCGCCCACGCTGCCGTCGTCCATCGGCCGCGCACCGCGGGCGGGCCCCAGACCCGGCCCGGCCCGGCACCCGATGCCCCCGGCCACACCCACCGCGCGGTGTTCGCCGTCAGCCACACCGCACCTGCTACGGACACCGCGGACACGCTCCACCGGCTCGCCGTCCACGGCCCGGACGTGACCGACGCCGCCCACGCGCACGCCCCGGCCAGCACCAACCCCACCCACGCCGCCGCCCACACACGTGGCCGCAACCGCCCGGCCAGTGGCCACAGTTCGTGCACCACCACATCCGTGGTGGGCAACGCCCGCCCGCCCAACGCCGGTGCCCCGGCATTCCGCTCCAGCCAGCGCGCCAACCGGGCCAGGTAACGCTGTGTCGCGGCCACCGAGTACCGGCCGCCGCCGCGAGCGGCGAGAACCGCGGGCAGGTAGTTCGCCAACAGCAGGTCGCGGACGTCCTCGCCGGTGGCCGCTCGGCGCAGGTCGTTCGGATCCCGCACCACCGGCGCGCCCGTCGTCGTCGCCACTCCGGGTCCGTGGAACGCGGTGACCGCCAGGTGCAGTCCCCACGGCGTCGACAGGGCACCGCTGAGCGGCCCGTCCCGCCGTGTGTGGAGGTCGTCCAGCAGCGGCTGCCAGCGGGGGTCCTGGCCGGTGCGTTTGTGGACGTACTCCTCCGCCAGCGTTGCCGACACCGACTGGAGTTCGACCCTTACCGCGTCCAACAGCGGTTCCACTGGCTCCAGTTCGGTCCAGGCGCTGTCCAGACAGGTCACCACCACCGGCGGACGGACCATCGCCTGCCCCGGACGCCGGACCCCGTCGAGCGGGCCTGGGGCGGGCGGCGCGGCCCCCAGCGCGGCAGTCGGGAGGACCTGCTCGTTCAACTGCCGCAGCAGCGCCGCAGCGCGGGACCGGTCCGGCGGCGTGGCGGGCGGGTCCATCTGGTCGATCCCGTCCAGGACCGGCACCAGGTGGCCGGCCTTCCACAACGTTGTCACCACCGCCTCGTCCAACGCGCTCGACGAGGCGATCTCCCGGGCGAGCCACCGCGCCAACCCCGGTCCCTCCTCGAAGCCGTCCAAGGCCACCGGCACCACAGCCACCGGCCCCGCCGTCCTTGCGGCTCCTCCGGGGCCCGGCCCCACCGCGGCCATCGCCAGTGCGACCACCGCCTCAGACTTCCCCGCCCCGCGCGGCCCGAGCACCATCAGCCGTGTCGCCGCGCCTGCGGGCCCCCACCCCTCCAGGTCCAGCCGCGAACCGCCGCCCACGTGCGCCCCGCCGCGAGTGGCGGCCGCGCGCACGCTCCCCACCTCGTAGACCAGGAACGGCGTGTCGATCAGCGTGACGTCGGGCGTAAGTTGCCTCGCATATCTGGCGGCAGCATCCCCGAACGCCTCGTCGCGCAACACCTGGGCCGCCCGGGTGCGGTCCGCCGCCTGAAGGTGGCCGTACCGACGCGTCAGCATCGCCGACCACACACCCGCCGCCGACCCGACCAGCGCGACGACGAATCCCACAACGACGACGGCCTGCCCCAACACGCCGGCGGCTCCCGCCACCGCGCCGACCGCACCTCCGCCGGCCACGATCAACCAACACCACACCACCGCACGCCGCTTCGTCACGAACTTGATCCTCGCTCCTCCCCGCACCCCCTGGAGACCAATACGCAAACTCTGCGCCCGTCAGGATCACCTCGACGCCGCATCGGTATCACCGCGCAGATCGTCTGCCCGCACCTGGGCAGCGCTCGCGTGTTCCTTCAACGACCCCTGTCGCCGGCCGCTCCGGCAACCCGCGAGGCCGAAACGACACGATGCGTCTTCTCGCCTGCGACACATCCGAGTACACACGCTCCTGGGTCGAACGCGGGTTCGCCGTATCGGTCGACTGGTCCGCCGCCGCCAACGCCACGACGGCACAGGCCGTTTGTCGCTCGTTGAGAACGAAGCCGACGACCACCGAGCAACCGCGAATCGCCGGGTGGGACGGTACGGCCCATGCATCTGACAAGACGTTCGCAGGCGGAGATCCCGCGGATGAGACAGCGGATGGGAAACGAAAGGCCGCGCCCGGACACGGGTCCGGACGCGGCCTGCAGGCTGACTGTGGGTCAACCACCGGCGGGGCGGTGGTGCATGACGACCAGGTCGCCCAAGTCGGTCTCAGAGAACAGGATGGTGCGGCCCAGCACAGTGCAGGGGATCTCGCGGGCGGCAGCCTTCCGGCGCATCCAGCCGCCGCTGCGGCGGACCAGAGCGCCCGCTTCGTCCGGGGTCAGCAGGAGCGGCCGTCCGGTGGGCGTGTCGGCGGAGGTGGGCTCGGTTTCGGGGTCGCGGTCGGGCTCGGTCCAGGAGATGTCGTCGGTGTGGGTCACGGCAGTTGCCCTTCTCGGTGAGGGGTGGTTGCGGGACTGGTGTGGCAACACGGGGTGGGCTCGTGGGGGATTTCGACAGCTACGGGTGTGCGGGTTCGCTGCGGAATCGCTCAACCGGGTCGGAGGGCAGCGGGCTTGTACTTCCGGGAAACCGTGCTTTGGAAAACACGAGGACGTCCTCGTGCACGATCACGGCCCGGGGGTTGCCGGCCTGCGCGGCGGTGCGGGCGTTGTGGAGGGCGAAGAACGAGGGGCGGGCGATGAGTTCGCCGTCGCGGATCGCGGCGAGGAGGGCGACGCACCGCTCCGCGAAGGCCAGTCCGGCGGCCTGTCCGCATGCGGCGGTGAGGCCGGGCAGGTCGACCAGTTCGCCGCCGCGCCGCCAGGGGCGGGTGGTGACGACGACGTGTCCGCCCGGGCGCAGCATCGCGGCGCAGCCGGCCAGGATGGCGGTGAAGCCGTCGAGGAGCCGGGCGAGGGGCTGGTGGGCGAGGTTGGCCTTGTCGGTGCCGTAGGCGTCGTCGAACTTGTGGACGCCGGGTTCGCCGCTCTCACGGGTGGAGCGGACCCGGCCGTGGACGGACGCGCCGTACGGGGGTGAGGTGACCACGAGGGCGAAGCGGCCGTGCAGGTCCGGCGGAACCACGGTGGCCAGGTCGCGGCCGTCGCCGACGAGGACCCGCCCGGATCCCGCCGCGCCTTGCAGGCCGGCGAGGACCAGGTTGGTGCGGGCGACGTCGGCCCAGTGGGACTCGTATTCGACGCCGACCGCGTTGCGTTCGGCGTGGACGGCCTCGACGAGTGTGGTTCCCGTGCCGCACATCGGGTCCAGGACCCAGTCGCCGGGTTGGGTGTAGGTGGTGATGGCGCGGGCGGCGATGGCGGGGAGCATCTTGGCGGGATGCGCCCCGGAGGCGTGGGCGTAGCGCCCGCGGCGTTGGGTGGCGGCGTTGCGCTGCGCGGTGGCCCACACCGAACACGGCTGGTTCGCCGAACTCGCGGCCATCAGCGGACTCCTGACGGGGCGTCGGACGCGGGGGCCCGGAAGACGAGCAGGTCGGTGTGCACCGGCGCGTGTCCGGGTGCGGGGACCGACCGGCCGGTGCGGGAGACCGCGGGGGTGGGGGTGTCGCCGGGGTGGGGAATGATGCGGTCGCCGTCGGCGTGGCCGTTGACCACGATCAGGTGCTGGATGTAGGCGAGGCCGAGGGCCTGGGCGGCGCGGACGACCGGTCCGCAGGTGTCCTCGGCGGTGTCCGGGTCGGTCGTGGTGACGGTGAACAGGTAGGCCCCGGGCGGAAGTTTCGCGGCGGCGGCGTGGAGTACCGCGACGGCGCGGGGATCACCCGGCTGGGGCGCGGCGGTGAGGTCGATGATGATTCCGGCCGTCGAGCCGGTCCAGCGGGGCAGGGCGAGGGGGCCTTCGGCGGTCGGCCGCCACAGGCGCAGCCGCCCGCTGTGGGCGGCGGGGGCGTAGATGTGCGGGAGACGGGCGAGCGCCCAGCTCGGCAGCGCGAACGCCTTGCTGCCAGTGGCGTGTTGCCCGGGGTCGCTGGGGTGGGTGCGTGGGGCGAGCCAGACGGTGACGGGGACGTCGAGCCGGACGGGCTCCGGGGGTTCGGGGGTGGCGGTGGCGTGGGGCATGGGCGGGTCGGGCCCAAGGGCGGTGCCGGTTTGCGCTGACACCTATTACGGAGGATTCGCAAGCCGGAAACGACACCGCACGCCGGCGAATCTGTTCCCGGCTGCCCCTACCGGCGCTCCGCGACGGGGTGTTCCGTAGGGCTGTTCGTGCAGGTCATCTCGGCTTTTGCCGCTTGTCGGCCACCTGGTGGCCAGTTGTGAGCCGGTTGCGCGACCGGCCGCCGGCCAGGGGTGCGCAGCCGCGCTGCCGGGGGGCGGGGTGTCGGGGCGCGGTGTCGCGCGCTTGTCGGCAGGACGGCGGCGGTTCGTTGGTCGGGACTCGGCTGCTGGGCGGCCGACGGGTGGTCGGCGGGTGGCATGGAGGTGGCAGGGCCGGATGGCGGCCTGGGACTTCCCCGTTTGCCTCGTTGTGGAGGAGCCGGTCCATGTCCCGTGCCCTGCCTTCGTCTTCGCCTTCTGTTTCGGCCCTGTCCGTCCACGACCCGGTCGCGTCGAGGCCGCCGTTCGCGTATCTGGAGGACGCGGTCGCGGTGCTGACCGCCGAACCCACGCCGCTCGCCCTTGTGGTGGACGGACGTCTCACCCCGGTCCGTGACCTGGCGGCGCGGGGTGTCCTGCCGGGCAGGTCGCCCGCCCAGCTCGCGTGGGCGGACCAGGTCTGGTCCCACGTCCTTGGCCGCGCCAGGGCCGGGGAGGCGTCGTGGACGGTGGCGGCGGCGTGGCTGGCGCTGCCCGGGTTGCGTCGTACCGAGCGGCGGGTCGGCCGCCTGGCCCCGGACGACCGCGACGATGTGCAGCAGGAGCTGCTCACGGCGTTCCTGGCCGCTGTGCGCTCGGTGGACGTCGCGGCGCCGCAGATCGCGCGGAGGCTGCTGCGGGCCGCGGACCGGGCGGCGCAGGCATGGGCGCACCGGCACCGCACCCACAACGCCTGGGAAACCCCGCTGTGCGACGGCGCGTTCCCCGTCGACCGGCCGATCGCCGGCGGGACGCCCGCCGGGCATCCGGACCTGGTCCTGGACCGCGCGGTGCGCGCCGGGGTGCTCGCCCCGGGTGAGCGCGACCTGATCGCCGACACCCGCCTCGACGCCGGCTCGTGCGTCCCGATCGCCGTGGCATGCGGGCAGACACCGCGCCGGGTGCAGCGCCGCCGCAAACGCGCCGAGGAACGCCTCACCCGAGCCCTGCGCAACCACCACCTCTGACAGCTCGCCCGCCCCGGGCGGCCGCGTCGGGCGCGGAGTAGTTTCCGGCAGATCCCGGGCGCGGGTGTCGTTTCCGGCCCCGAAATCCTCCGTACATAGTGAGCGGCCGTCCCCCGGCGGAACCTCGCGCCCCCGCCGGGGGCGGTCGCTTCTTCGGTGTCGGGGCCCCCGGGATCCCGGTTCCTGGGGACGGGTGTCCCGGCTTGCGCTGACACCCGAGCCGCCGCCGCACGCCGTCTCCGAGAGGAGGTCCGGCGCCCGAGGCCGCCCGCCCCCAGACCGCACCCGGCCAAACCGCCCCGACACCGGCCCCGTGCATCTCCGTGTCCCGGAGGTTCGACCACCTTCATTCCGCACGTGATTCCCGCGGCCGTGCCGCGCCGAGGAGGCCGATCCAGATGACCCCACTGCGACCCTTGCGCCGTGTGCGAGTACCGCGCATGCGATTCCGTGTGCGCCGTACGCTGTTGCCGACCGTGCCCGCCGCGGTGCTGCTCGCCCTCGCGGACGCGCAGTCCGCGTACGCGGTCAACTCGATCCCGGTGGTGATCCAGAACACGCGGAACTGGATCACCGGGATCCTCGCCGCGACCGCGACGCTGTTCCTGACCGTCGGCGGGCTGCGGTACCTGCTCGCGGGCGGGGACCCGGGCGAGGTGGAGAAGGCCAAGTCGGCGTTGAAGGCCGCCGCGATCGGCTACATGCTCGCCGTCCTCGCCCCGATCATCCTGCAGATCCTCCAGGGCTTCGTCGGCGACACCACCCCCACCGCGCCCCAGAGCCCGGCGCCGCCGCCGGTCGTGTGAGGCGGGCGGCCGTGTCCCGAACACCGCACACCCGCGCCCGCGTCGGCCGCGCGGTCCTCGCCGTCACCGCGATCACACTGCTGCTGTCCGTCGGCGCGGCCTCCTCCGCGCACGCCGAGCCGACGCCCACGCCGCTCCCCACACCGACGCCCCCGGGCACCGCCCCGGGGGTGGATCCGAACACCCCGGTGTTCAACCCGTTCAATCCCGGCGACTGGCTCGGCGCGGTCGGCGGGTGGCTGACGAGCGGCGGCACCGGTGGGTTCGACATCGTCGGCATGGTCGTCAATGCCGTCACGGGCCTGCTCGGCAAACTCGTCGAGGACGCCGCCCAGCCGCTGCTGGACATGCTCGGCAAGACCCTCCTCGCCACCCCGGACCCGTCCGCGAACCCGTCCGTGCGCAACGTGTGGGAGACCTCGCTCGCCATCACCGCCGGAATCTACGGCCTGTTCATCCTCGCCGGCGGCGTCACGGTCATGGCGTACGAGTCGGTGCAGACCCGCTACGCCGCCAAGCAGATCGGGCCGCGGCTGATCACCTCGTTCCTCGTCGCCGCCGCGTCCATGGAGCTGATGCACCACGCGGTGGCGATCTCCAACGCCGTCGCGCAGGACATCCTCGGCGAAGGCGTCGACGGCCGCGGCCTGGTCGCCAAACTCTTCAACCCCCTCACCGGCGGGCTGTTCCTCCTCCTGCTCGTGGTCGTCCAGTTCGCGGTCGTCGTCGCGGTGCTGCTCTCATTCATGGTCCGCACCGCGCTCGTCATGCTCTTGGCGGCGTGCGCGCCGCTCGCGCTGGCGTGCCACGCCTCCCCGGCGACCGAGGGCCTGGCGCGGCTGTGGTGGCGGGCGTTCGGCGGCTGCCTCGCGATCCAACTCGCCCAGGCGGTCACGCTGATCGTGGGCGTGCGGACCTTGTACGGGCAGGGCGACGGCAGCCCGTTCGGGTTCCCCACCGCGAGCGGCCTCGGCGCAGTGCTGGCCGGACTCGCGCTGTTCTACATCCTGTTCAAGACCCCGTCCTGGGCCACCCGGATCATCTTCCAGTCCGCGCCGCGCCGTTCCGGCGGCGGTCTGCTGCGCCAAGGCATGCGCACGTGGATGTACTGGCGCCTCGGCGCCCAGGCCGCCGACTGGTGGAAGAGCCGCAGCCGCCCCTCCACCAGTCCTGGGAGCGGACCGACACCCCGCGGTGGTGGGAACGGACCCCGTCGCGGCGGGCCACGGCGCGGTCCCGGGGGTGGCGGTGCGGGCGGCCCCCGACGCCGCGGCGGGCCCGGTGGCAGGCAAGGGCCCGACGGCCGGGGCGGCAGTCGAGGTCCCCAGCGCCGCGGCGCGGGAAACACCGTCGCAAGCGGACGCGGTGGCGCCCCCCGAACGCCGCGCCAAGGCCGCGCCCCAGGAACCGCGAACTCCCGTGCCGCCCAACCGACACCCGCAGGCCCGCCCGTGCACCAGACGTCCTCCACTTCCGCTTCAGGTACGGCGGCCGGGCAGTACGCACCTGGTACGAGGCCCCACGGCGCAGCATCACCACGACCTGCGTCCCGTTCCCGTCGCACACCGCCGCAGGAAGCACAGCCCGTCTCACCGTCGGTGACTTTTTCGAGCTCCCGGCGGCCCGACGACCGGACAACCGGCACAGGGCCTTCGCGCCAGGAACCGTCCCAGGTGCCGCGAGAAGCGCCGCGCCCACGCCCCACGGTGACCACGCCAGGGTCGCGTGGATCCGCGAGCACCACCGCGCCCAGTACGACTGCGGTTCCCGGACGCAGTACCGCGCCCGGAATCTCCGGTCGGCCTCCTCCGCGCCGCGGTCCCGCCGCCGCTCCGCGCAGGCTCGTGTCCCCTGTCGAACCAGAGCCCAGCCCGACAAGCGCGCCGCAGGCGAGCCCGGCCGCACCGCGGCCCACACCCGTAGTGCACGCGCCCTTGGTGCCCGTAGTACCCGCGCCTTTGGTGCCCGTAGTGCCTGCCCCGCCCCCGTCCCGCGCGGCCCCACCTTCCCCTTCCGACCCGTCAACGACGCGTGCGCCGGCCACGCCGCCCAATGTCGAGCCGCCCCGGCCGCGCCCACCCAGGCCAAGACGCCGGCCCATCCGTCTGAACCTGCCCTTGGATCCGCCCGATCCCGGCCCTAATTCCGACCGGAGATGACCGCGATGGCCCCCACTCCCCGCCTCGACGACGGCGCGCCCGCGCCCGTCCGGATCCCCGCGATCGAACAGGACGACCGGATCCTCGGCCCGTTCACCGCCCGCCAAACCGCCTGGCTCACCGCCGTGTTCCTGCTGCTGTGGACCGGGTGGCTCCTCACCCGCGCCTGGGTACCCGGCGTGGTCTACCTGGCGTGCGCCGCACCGCCCGCAGCGCTCGGCGCGGTCGCCGGGTTCACCCGCCGCGACGGGCGGCACCTGGACCAGTGGCTCCTCGCGGCGTTCCGGCACGCCCGCGCCCCCAAACGCCTCGCCCCCGCCCCGGACACGCCGACCTCCTACCCGGACTGGCTCGGCCCCGAGCTGACCCGCGCGGCCGGGCCCGACCCCGCGCCGCTCATCCTGCCCGCCGACGAGGTCGACGAGACCGGGGTGATACGGCTCGGCAAGGACGGGGCGGCAGCGCTCGCGGTGTGCGGCACGGTCAACTTCGCGCTGCGCACCGGCCCGGAACAGGCAGCCCTCGTCGGCGCGTTCGCGCGCTGGCTGAACGCGGCCACCGGCCCCGTGCAGATCCTCGCCACCGCGCGGCCCGTCGACCTGTCCGGCCACGTGGCCGGGCTGCGTGAACGCGCGCGCGGTTTGCCGCACCCGGCCTTGGAGGACGCGGCGCTCGCGCACGCCGACTTCCTAGACCGCCTCGCCGAAGGACGCGAGCTGCTGGAACGCCGCGTGGTCCTGGCAGTCCGCGAACCCGGCCGCACCGACGCGGCGGCCGACCGCGCGGCAGGCCGCGCCCACGAGGCCGCCCGCGCCTTGGCCGCCGCCGACTTGGCCGTCCGCCCGTTGGACGCCCGGCAGACCGCGGCCGTCCTGGCCGCCGCCCTCAACCCGGACATCCGCCCGGGCGGCGGCGGACGCGACCACGCCCCGACCGCCATGATCGGAGGCACGGTGTGACCCGCCTTGCACGCACCCTTGTGAGCCGTACCCGCCTTCGCAGGCGCCGCGACGAACACGGCCCCGCATCCTCGGGCGTGGCGGGCTGGTTGGGACCGGACGCGGTCGAGGTCCGCCCCCGGTTCGTCGCCGTCGGCGACCAGCTCGCCGCCACCCTCGTCGTGACCGGCTACCCCGCCGAGGTCAGCCCCGGATGGCTGGAGCCGCTGCTGTCCTACCCCGGGCGCGTCGACGTGACCGTGCACATCGACCCGGTCCCGGTGCCCGTCGCCGCGCAGCGGTTGCGCAGGCAGCGGGCGCGGTTGGAGTCGACGCGGCGGGCGGAGTACGGGCGCGGCAAGCTCGACGACCCCGAGACCGAAGCCGCCGCGGCCGACGCCGCCGACCTGGCGTACCGGATCGCGCGCGGGGAGGGACGGCTGTTCTCCGTCGGCCTCTATGTGACCGTCCACGCGGACGACGAGGAAGCCCTCGCCGAGGAGTTGGCGTCGGTGCGCGCGGTCGCCGAGTCGCTGTTGCTGCGGGTGGCCCCGGCGACGTTCCGGGCGCTGAGGGGGTGGCTGACCACGCTGCCGTTCGGCCTCGACCTGCTGGGTGTGCGTCGCACGTTCGACACCGCCGCCTTGGCGGCGTGCTTCCCGTTCACCAGCCCCGACCTGCCGCCTGCCGACCCCGTCGCGGGCGGCGTCACCGACTCGGCGGTTCTGTACGGCGCGAACACGGCGTCGACGTCGTTGGTGCTGTGGGACCGGTTCGCCGCCGACAACCACAACTCCGTGACGCTCGCGCGGTCCGGTGCGGGCAAGTCGTACCTGACCAAACTCGACCTGCTGCGCTCCCTCTACCAGGGCGTCGATGCGCTCGTCGTCGATCCGGAGGGCGAGTACACCCGTCTCGCGGACGCGGTCGGCGGGACGGTGGTGCGCGTCGGTGCGCCCGGCGTCAGGTTGAACCCGTTCGACCTTCCCGACGCGCTGACCGCCGGAGCGGACGCGCTCTCCCGCCGCGCGTTGTTCGCGCACACCGTCCTCGCGGTCCTGCTCGGCGGCGGCGTGACCGCCGGAGAACGGGCCGTACTCGACACCGCGATCCTGGCCGCATACCGCGGCGCGGGCATCACCACCGACCCGCGCACCTGGGCCCGACCCGCGCCGCACCTCGCAGACCTGCAAGGCGTGCTCGACGAGCAGGGCACCGCGCCGGCACAAGACCTCGCGGCGCGGCTGGCGCCGTTCACGACCGGGTCGTGGGCTGGGCTGTTCGACGGCCCGACCACCACCGAGCCCGCCGGGCATCTGGTCGTGTTCGACCTGCGCGACCTCGCCGACGAGCTGAAGACGGCCGGGATGCTGCTGACGTTGGACGCGGTGTGGGGGCAGGTGTCCAACCCCCGCGACCGCCGGCGCCGCCTGGTCGTCGTCGACGAGGCGTGGCTGCTGATGCGCGAAGGCGAAGGCGCACGTTTCCTGTTCCGGATGGCGAAGGCCGCGCGCAAGCACCAGGCCGGGCTCGCGGTGGTCACCCAGGACGCCGCCGACGTCCTCGGCAGTGACCTCGGCCAAGCCGTCGTCGCCAACGCCGCAACCCAGATCCTCATGCGCCAAGCGCCGCAGGCCATCGGCGCGGTCGCCGACGCCTTCGGGCTCTCGGCCGGGGAGGCGGAGTTCCTGCTGTCCGCGCCGCGCGGCGAGGGACTGCTGCTCGCGGGATCGCACCGGGTCTCGTTCGCCGCGCTGGCCTCGGATGCCGAGGACGCGCTGTGCCGGGGCATCGAGTTCGCCGCGTCCGAGTCGGGAGCCGACCCGCCATTCGGCGAACTCGCATACGGCAACACCGACGACGACCGGTACCCGTCCCCGCCGCCGCTCGACCTGTGAGGAGTTGTCCCATGCTGCCCAACCCCACCGAGCATCCCTCGGGTGTCGAGGCGGTCGCGGCGGAATCGGGCGGGCCGCTCGGTCGGTTCCTGACCGACCCGACCTCCTGGTGGACCGCCCTCGGCCACACCCTCACGCACACGGCTGCTGCATGGCCGTGGTGGGCCCCGCCACTCGCCGCCGTACTCACCTGCGCCGCCGTCGCCCGCACCCGGGTCGTGGCCCGTCGTGCCCGGCGGTTCGCGGACGGGGCGCGGTGCGTCACCGTGCTCGCGCCGCCGAACGTCGATGCGGCGGGCGGGGTGATGCTGTGGGCGCACCTGGCCGGACTCGCCCGCCCCTGGTGGCGCCGCCTGCGCGAAGGACAGCCCCACCTCGCCTTCGAATACGCCTTCGCCCCACGCGGGTTGACCGTCCGGATCTGGGTCCCGGCCGGGGTGCCGGTCGCGCTGGTGCGGCGCGCGGTCGAGGCGGCCTGGCCCGGCGCGCACACCCGCACCGAACCGGCCGAACCCGTCTGCCCGCCGGGACACACCGTCGAAGCCGGAGCGCTGCGGCTGGCCCGCCCCGAGGTGCTGCCGCTGCGCTTCGACCACCCCGCCGACCCCCTGCGCCCCCTCCTCCAAGCCGCCACCGGCCTCGACGCCGACGAGACCGCGACCGTGCAGATCCTCGCCCGGCCCGCCGTCGGCGCCCGACTTCGCCGCGCCCGCCACGCCTCCCGCCGCGCCAAAGCCGGGCACTCCCCGCACCGCCTAAGCGCCGTCCTCGACTGGCTCCGGCACGCGCCCTCCCGCACCACGGCCACCAAACTCGACCCCGCCCACGCCGCCGAACTGCGCCAACTCGTCGCCAAATCCGCCGGACCCCAATGGGACGTCGCGCTCCGCTACGCCGCCACCCGCCCCGCACCCGACCTGGGCGACCCGCACGAGGACACCCACCCAGACCCGGACGCCGTGGCCCTCGCCAAACCCGCACCCCCCGCCGAAGCCGCGGGCGGGGCGCCGCACCAAGCGCTGCTGCGTACGCGCCTACATGCGCTCGCGACCGCGATGACCGTGTTCGCCGATCGCAACTGGCTCGCGCGTGCCCGCCTGCGCCGCCCCGCACCCGCGTTGGACGAACGCCGCTTCCCCGGACGGGGGTTCCTGTTGTCCGTCCCGGAACTTGCGGCGCTCGCGCACCTGCCGCTCGACCCCGATGCCCCCGGCATTGCCCGCGCCGGCGCCCGCGCGGTCATGCCGCCTTCCAGCATCCCCGCGCCCGAGCCGGGCGACGGCGAAGTGGGTGGCGTCAAACCGCTCGGCCGCGCGGACGCCGGACATCCCCGCCCCGTCGGCGTGCACACCGCCGACGCCCGCCATCACCTGCATGTCCTCGGCGCGACCGGCTGCGGGAAATCCACCTTGCTCGCGCACATGATCCTCGCCGACGCCGCGGCCGGACGCGGCGCCGTGGTCATCGACCCCAAAGGCGACCTCGTCACGGAACTCCTCGCCAGGTTGCCCGAATCGGCCGCCGACCGCCTCGTGGTGCTCGACCCCGACAGCCACCACGCACCGCCCCGCATGAACGTCCTGGACACCGGCGGCACCTCGGTCGACATGGTCGTCGACAACATCACCGGAATCTTCCGCAGGATCTTCCCCGCCTTCTGGGGGCCCAGGACCGACGACGTCATGCGCGCCGCCTGCCTCACCCTCCTACGCGCTCCCGCACAAGGCCCGCCGGTCACCCTCGCCGATGTCCCCCGCCTGCTGGAGGAACCGGTGTACCGGCGCCGGGTCGTCGCCCGCCTGGACCCGAACGACAAGGTACTGCGCGGCTTCTGGGCCTGGTACGAGCAACTGTCCGACCCCGCCCGCGCCGCCGTCACCGGCCCCCTGATGAACAAACTCCGCGCGTTCCTGCTGCGGTCCTTCGTCCACCAGACCGTCGCCGCCGGCGACTCCACGTTCGACCTGGGCGCGGCCCTCGACGGCGGCATCGTCCTCGCACGGCTGCCCAAGGGCGTCCTCGGCGAGGAAACCGTGCGCCTGCTCGGGTCGTTCGTCGTCGCCAAGACCTGGCAGGCCGCCGCCGCCCGCGCCCGCACCCGCGAACACCAGCGCCGCGACGCAGCCCTCGTCGTCGACGAATGCCACAACTTCCTCACACTGCCGTACCCGCTCGAAGACATGCTCGCCGAAGCACGCGGCTACCGCCTCGGACTCGTGCTGGCGCACCAGCACCTCGCCCAGCTCACCCCCGACCTGCGCGAGGGCATCTCCGCGAACGCCCGCAACAAGGTCTACTTCACCGCCTCACCCGAAGACGCCCGCGCGTTGCAGCAGCACACCCGCCCCACCCTGACCGAGCACGACCTCGCGCACCTGGGCGGCTACCAGGCTGCCGCCCGCCTCCTCGTCGACGGCGCCGAGACCACCGCGTTCACCCTCACCACCCGCCCGCTCCCGCCCGCGATCCCCGGCCGCACCCGTGCCCTCCGCGACGCCGCCCACCACCACGCCGGACCCCGCACGCACCGCCTGCCCGCGACGCGCCCGGCAACCCCGCCGTCGACGCCGTGACCCCCGCCCCCGACCCCCGAGGAGAAGACCCGTGGCCGCCACCGCAGGCCCCAACCCCGCCCGGACGCGCCCGACCACCATCGCCAAACTCGCCGCGCGCCTGACCCCCCGCGACTGGTGGCTCCTCGACATGCTCCACGCCCACCGCGTCCTGAACTCCTCCCAGGTCTTGCGCCTGGCCTTCCGCACCCAACGCACCTGCAACATCCGGCTGCGCAGCCTCGCCGAACACAGCGTCATCGACACCTTCCGGCCCCACCAACCCCGCGGCTCCGCACCCACCCACCTGACCCTCGGCCCCGCCGGCGCCGCAGCCCTCGCCGCCCGCCGCGCCACCACCGTCCGCGAACTCCCCTGGCGCAACGGCGAGACCGACCGCATCGCCCACTCCACCCGCCTCGCCCACACCGTCGAAGCCAACGAACTCATGGTCCGCCTCGCCGCCGAACACCGCACACGACCCGAACGCGAACTCCTTCTCTGGCTCCCGCCGTCCGTGTGCGCGCACCTGTGGGGCGACTGGATCCGCCCCGACGCCTACGGCCTCCACCACGACACCGCCCCCGCGAGCCTCGGTCGAGCGCGCGGGCCGGGCGCACCCGGCCCGGTACCCGGCGTACCCCACGTACCCCAGGTCCCCGGCACGCCCGAGGTACAGCACCCGGCGGGGCGGGTGACCGGGTTCTTCCTGGAGTACGACCGCGGCACCGAACCCGGCGGGCGGGTCGCCGCGAAACTCGACGGCTACGCCGCCCACGCCGCAGGCACCCGCACCCGCACCCCGCTCCTGATCCACACCACCACCCCGGTCCGCGAACAACTCCTGCGCACCCGCCTCGCCCCGCTCGCTGCCGACCTCGACCTGCCTGTCGCCACCACCCACGCCGACCTCGCCCCCGCAGACCGCCCCCTCCACGTCACCCGGTACGACCACGACACCCGCCCCACCGCCGCCGACCCCGTGTGGCTCCCCCTCACCCCCGTACCGCACACGGCAGGCCGACACGGCGGCAACCGGCTGCGACTCGCGGATCTTGCCGAGCATCTCGGCGACTTCGTTCCCGCCCTGGGCATCGCCGAGGCATCCGACCCGGACTGGGCAGCCGTCCCGCCGCTGCCTCCATCCCGAGGCGGGACGCCGTGAAGGCGCTGCGCATCGCCGCCGGCGGGTGCCTGGCCGCGGTGCTGCTCGGCCTCGCCGTCCTCGCCGCGGTGATCACCCTCGTCGTGAAGCTCGCTCTGCTGCCGCTCGGGGTCTTCGGCGGCGCAGGCGCGGGAGGCGCGGCCGGTGCCGCCGCGCCGAGCGCCCATGCGCTCGCCGACATCCCGCCCGCGTACCTGACCCTCTACCAGCAGGCCGCGGCGACCTGTCCGGGGCTGCCGTGGACGGTGCTCGCCGCCATCGGCAAGGTCGAGTCCGACCACGGCCGCGCCCCCAGCCTCGTCTCCAGCGCGGGCGCCCTCGGCCCGATGCAGTTCATGCCCGCCACCTGGACCAGCTACGGCGCGAACGGCGACATCTGGAACCCGAACGACGCCATCCCCGCCGCCGCCCGCTACCTGTGCGCATCCGGCGCCCGCGACAGCAAGGACGTCTACGGGGCGGTGTTCGCGTACAACCACGCCGACTGGTACGTCGACAAAGTCCTCACCCAAGCCGCCGCCTACACAGCCCCCGCCCCCAACACCGCGCCGGGGGCGCCCGGTTCGGCCGCGCAGACAGCAATCGCCTTCGCCCGAGCGGCGATCGGCACGCCCTATCTCTGGGGCGGCGACGGCCCGGTCGAGGGCGGCTTCGACTGCTCGGGCCTGACCAAGGCCGCGTACGCCGCCGCCGGCGTCACCCTCCCGCGCGTCGCCCAGGACCAATACGCCGCAGGACCCCAAGTCCCCTACGGCGCACCCCTGCTACCGGGCGACCTCGTCTTCTACGGCACCGCGAACAACATCCACCACGTCGGCCTCTACATCGGCGACGGAACCATGATCGACGCCCCGTTCACCGGAGCCCTGGTGCGCCCGGAACCCTTCCGCTGGGTCGGCGACGACTACTACGGCGCCACCCGACCCGCCCCAGCCGCGAACACACCATGAAACCGAGCGACACGGCCGGGTCCGACGAGCCGATTCTTGCCGACCGCGCCACGTGGCAACAGGTGGAGGCGGCACGGGCGTTGCTGCGCACCCTCACCCGGGCGCTCGCGGCCGTCGCCGTCCTCGCGCTCACCTTCACCGCCGTGAACGTGACCCAGCTCGCGGTGCGGCACGGCGTGCCGTGGGCCACCGCGCTGCTGCTCGACCCGATGCTCGCGCTCGCCCTCGCCACCTGTCTCACGGTCGACGCGCGCCTGGCGGAACTCGGCGCCGCCCCACCGGGATGGGCAGTGTGCCTGCGCTGGTTCGCCGGACTCGCCGCCTGGACACTCAACATCTGGGAATCCGTATGGCCGGCGTCGTCCGGCCCGGCCGGTGGAACACGTGGCGCAGACCCGACGGGGATCGTGCTGCACTCCATCCCGTGCGCGCTGCTGGTCCTGGTCTCCGAAGCGGTCGCCGCGTACCGCCGCCGCATCCGACGGCTCCTTCTCGTACCCCGCGCCCGTGCTCGGCCGGGTGCGTGGAGACCTGGTGTACCCGCAGCGCGGGGTGCGTACCCGGCACACCCCGACCTGTCGGGTACGCCCGGGCACACCGCACCCGCCGTACCCGAACACCCGCGCCCGACGGCCCCCGACGAACCCGCCCCGCCCGACGCCGCAACCGACCTGGACCCCGCCCCGGACGCCCCTGAGCCGGAGACCGATCCGCTGTACGACGCCGCGGTCGACCTCGACCGCGCCGCGCGCGCCGCCACAGGCCGACCAATCACCATCCGGGCGCTACGCACCGAACTGCGCATCGGCCAAGCCCGCGCCCGCACGCTGCGCGACCGGCTCGACCACGCGCCCGGCGGCGGCCCCGATAGACCCGGTCATTCCCCCGAACCTCCCCACCAATAGGCCGACTTGACTCCGTCCGCGACAACGAGCGTCCATGGAGGTCGACCGCACCACGGGCCCCACACGGTCCGCGCGGTCACCCCGGCCGGGGACCCAACCGCACACACCGCCCCACATGCGGGGCCTGTCACGGACGGAATCCCCATGTCCAAGAACACCGCGAACCGCACCCCGGTCGCGCCCGAACCGCACACGGCGGCCCCCGCCGACACCGCCGCCACCGCCGCGCCCGCGGGCGACGGCACCCTGCCCGGCGTGGGGCCGGACGCGCCCGCCGCGTTCCCGCCCGGCGCCGACGCCGCCGACCGCATCCGCGCGGTCCTGACCGCCGCCGGACCCGACGGCGTCACCGCCGCCCACATCGCCGACACCGCGCACGTCGCCCGGTCCACGGTCAGCAAGATCCTCACCCGCCACGCCAAGGCCGGCACCGCCCGCCGCGAGGTCGGAGGCTTCATCGGCCGCTCCCGCCAGCCCGACCGCTGGCACCCCGTCACCGCCCCGGGCGGGGCCACCTCCCGCGCGGCGGAGGCGACCGCCACGGGCGGCGCCGAACCCGCCGCGAACACCACCGATGCGGAGACCGCGCCGCGGAACGGCCCCGCGACGGAAGCCGACAGCGCCCCCGACACGAGCCCGGACGCACCCGCCGCACCCGACACCCCCACCCCGCCCGACGAGGCCGACAACGGCCCCGACACGGCCCCCATCGCCCCCGCGTCCGCCGCTCCGGAGCCCGCCCCGACACCCGGTCAGGACACCGCCGTTCGGCTCGGGCCGGGGGCGCTGCGCGGGATGGTGTTCGACCACATGAACACCCGCCCGGGACAGGAGTTCACCCCCGGCCAGATCGGCCGGGCACTCGGCGGCCGGTCCTCCGGCGCCGTCGCCAACGCCTGCGACAAACTCACCGCCGACGGCCTCGCCGAGCTGGTGAACGACAAACCCCGCCGGTACCGCGCGGTCACCGCAACGCCCCCGACGGCGGACCCCGCCCCCGCGACCGGTACCAACACCGAACAGCCGGCCGCACACTGACCGTTCACCCAACGGGCCGTGCCCGCCGCACACCATGTGCGGCGGG
>NZ_JBPKBH010000036.1:17880-24116 GCF_051388915.1 Yinghuangia sp. YIM S09857
GCACACCATGTGCGGCGGGCACGGCCCGTTCGCGTGAGACGTTGTCGGCCCCGACGGTGGGGGCCGTGGCGGGCCTGGGTGCCGCGAATGACGGGGCCGGACGCGCATGCGGGCGAACCGCACTCAACAGCAACGCGGTTCGCCCGCACGCTCACACCACCGGTCGCCCTCGAAGGAGGGCGGAACAGTAGTCAGCCGACGGGTGCCTCGGTGCGTTCGCTGCGCAGCGGGCGCAGGCGTCCGGTGGCGGGGTCGGCGGGAAGAATGAAGTGGTAGCGGCCGATCATCCGGATGTGGTCGTGCCCGAGGGGTAAGAGGCGGGCGAGGTCGGCGTCGGTGATGTGGTGGCCCTGGGCGCGCAACTGGGCGACGGCCTCTTGGATGTAGACCGAGATCCACAGCACGCAGGTGTTCAGGACCAAGCCGAGGGCGTCGAGCTGGTCTTCCTGGCCTTCAGTGTCCTTCTGGCGCAGTTCGCCCTGGCCGCAGAAGATACGGCGGGCGAGTTTGGGCCAGGGCTCCTGCCGGTTGAGCTGCTCGTTGATCTTCCGGCGGAACAACTCGCTGTGTTGGTACCGCGCCAGAAAGGCGGACCAGTCCAGGCGGCGCGAGTTGACACTCCAGCAGGTCCAGGCCCTCTCCTGTCGCAGTAAATGCGTACACCTCGCCCCATCGGCGATCTTCGACGGCCCGTACGCCACTTGGGCCGCCGCAGCCACGCCACGGGGGTGGCCGCCGTAAATGCGTCATATGCTGCGGCAGCATAAACTCCTTGGTGGATAGGCGAGTTAAAGCGTTTACAGCGTCGACGTGCCAAGTGTTTCCTTGTGTTGCATCGCGAATGGGTGGGCCTGACTAAGGGGGAAGCGCCGGATGATTCGGATCCGCCTGGGCAGGCGCACCTACGTTGGCGGCGGTCGCGAGACGACCGCGGCGCACCCGTTCCTGGAACGGGAGTTGACCGGCTGGGACCCCACGATGTCCGACCGGGAGGTCTACGACGCGGCCCGGGGCTGGTGGCGCCTGAGTGAGCGGGCGCTGCGCGAGAAGTATGCCGTGGTCGTCGGCGAAGGCACCGTGCGCATGGTGGTCGAGATCGACCGGTGGGCCGAGAACGGCGACCGGCGGGGCTTCGCCGGCACCGTCCTCGAACCCGGCCACCCGGTGCACGACGCCCTGGTCGGGGAGCCGGACCCGGTGCCGACCGGCAGCCGCAACCCGGTCGCGTACTTCCGCCACCCCGCGGAGGCCGGCACCTGCCGCTGCGGCTGCGGCGACACCGTCGCCGCTGGCGAGTGGGCTCAAGGCCACGACCAGCGCGCCCTGCACGAGTTGCTCAACGAGGACTTCGACGGCTCGGTCAGCCGCTTCCTCGACTGGTACCACCACCACCGCGCCGCCGACGCGACCTGACGCACAACCCGCACCGGGCACTCGGCGGCGGGGACCGTCGCCACACCGCACATGTCCCAGGCACATCCACGGCAGTGCGGCCTGCTCGTGTACCCCGGGCAGGTCCACGTCAACGCGAGGGGAACGTCGTGATCCAGATCAACATCCAGGCCCGGCACAAGGCTGGCCCCGACGACGAGTTCGGCCGCGAGTACTGCGGCTGGGCCGACGGCATGACCGACCAGGAGATCTACGAGGCGGCGCGCGGCTGCTGGCAACTGGGTGAGCGGGCCGACAGCGAGAAGTTCGCCGTCGTCGTGCACGCCGGACTCGTGCGCTGCGTCTTCGAGGTGGACCGTGTCGAAACCGCCTCCAGCGGCCTGCGCGCCCTCGTCGGCCGCCCCGTGGCTCCGGGGCACCCATACCACGAGCGCTGGTACGGACAGCCCGCCCCCAGCAATCGCGGCGGCGGCTCCATCACCTACATCGACGACACTGCCAAGCCCTCCTGACATGCGCCGGGGCGGCGCGTACGCACCAGACCGCACCCGCCGCCCCGGCGACCAGCGACCACACGGAGCGGACATGCACGACACCACACGCGAAGGCGGCGGCCTCACCGACGCACTCGACACTGGCAACCACGATGCATGGCACGAACTACTCCAGTTTGTCCCTGACTTCGCGACCCCGCAGAACGACGAAGTCACCTGGATCCCGCCGAAACAGAGGGACGACGGCGTCTGGCACATCGGCTACCCCGTCTACGCCACCCGGGTCGTCAGGGCGATGGAACTGCTGTACGAGGTCGGCGCGGTCACGGCCCGCGTCGCATGGCAGAACGGCGCCTGGCCCGACCACCGCAAGCCCGGCGGACTCACCCCCGACGAAGCCGTCTTCGCCGCCACGCGGATCGCCCGCGGCGACCGGTTCGACGAAGGAACCCTCGGCCGCGCCGTCACCGACGGCCTCTTCCACGCGGTCCTGGTCGCGCTCGGCGGCTGGTACCGCGACACCACCGCATGTCGCCCCGCAAGGGAGAACCCCACCGTGAACAACACGCCCACCTCTGCGTCCGACGGTCGGCCTCACCGAAGGGCGCCCGCGCGACACGTCTACGTCGGCGACCACCAGCACGGCCAGGTCACCCACATCGCCCAAGACGGGCGCACCCGCCTGGTCTGGAACGCGGACACCAAGGCGTTCGACGTCCAAGAGCTCGTCTGGGTCACCACCGGCTCGTGGAACAAGAAGCAGGCCCACGAACAGGTCAAACACGGCTGGGACGTCGCCACCGACTTCTTCTCCCCGGCCTGAAGCAGCCCACAGAAGCAGCCGCTCATCGCAACACCCGGGACGGGAAATACGGCGGGCCTGAGGCGGTCACCCGCACCCAGGTGAATCAGTCCGCAGAGAAGTACGCGGCAAAGACCCACGTGGTGTCCTACGATCCATCGCCAGCGTTGCCCGGCCTGACAGGGAGACCACGTGACCGCCCGCATCCCTCCGGTGCTTCCCGGCGACCCGGACCGCGTCGGCCCGTACCAGATCGTGGGGCGGCTGGGCAGCGGCGGGATGGGCACCGTCTTCGCCGCCGTCGACAAGGGCGGCCGACGTGTGGCGGTAAAGGTCGTGCACCCCGCACACACCGGCGACGAGGAGTTTCGCGCGCGGTTCCGGCGGGAGGTGGCGCTGACGAGCAAGGTGACCGGGCCCTGTCTCGTGCCGGTGCTGGCCGCCGACTGCGACGCCGAACGCCCGTGGCTGGCCACCGCGTACATACCCGGCCCCACGATCCAGCAGCACATCACCGACAACGGCCCGCTCACCGGCGCGACGCTGCACGCCCTGGCCGCCGGCGTCGCCGCGGCCCTGGCCTCGATCCACACGGCCGGCGTAATCCACCGGGACATCAAACCGGGCAACGTCATCCTCGCGCCCGAAGGTCCACGCCTGCTCGACTTCGGCATCGCCCACGCCCTCGACGGAACCTCCGTCACCCGCACCGGCGTTCTCACCGGCACACCAGGCTGGATCAGCCCCGAGCAATACAAGACCGGTACCTCAGGCGCGGAGTCCGACATCTTCGCCTGGGGCGCCCTGATCGCCTACGCCGGAACCGGACGGCACCCCTTCGGCACCGGAGCCCCCGACGCGGTCGCGTTCCGCGTGTTGTCCCACGAACCGGACCTCGCGGGCCTGCCCGAGGACCTGCACGCCCTGGCCGCGGCCGCGCTGGCCAAAGATCCGGTCGACCGGCCGTCGGCAGGCGCACTGTACGAGGCAAGCGCCGCGCTCCTTGGCGGCCAGCCGACCACCGCACCCAACCCGCTGCCTGCTTCTCCCACACTCGTCGACGACCTGGTGGCCCACCGATGGGACGTCGCCCCGCACCTGGAAGATGCCTGGCCCGCCGCCCGGCGCACACCACGGGCCCGGGCGCTGTGGGCCGCCGTCGCAGCAGCCGCAGTGACCGCCGCAGCAACCATCCCCGTCGCCGTCGCGTACCTCTCCACAGCCGACGGACACCAGCAGCAGGCCCAGACACCCACGGAAGCACCGTCGTCGAAACCTGTTGCCCCTGCACGCGCCGAGTCGATCGCCGTCACCCCCACGCCCACACCACCGCCGTCCACGACGACCCGGCCCGCGACCACGGCAGCCGCCGCCCCCGCTGCCAGTCGGGCACCGGCCGAACCGCAGCCGGCGTACACACGCGCCGACGACACCCAGCCCACCACCGACGAATGGGCCGCCGCACGCGACACCATGACCGCATCCGAACGCGCCGTCGCCGCCGCCATCAACGAGGACATCGGACCGTTCCTCCGCGACGAATGGGACCTTGCGGAAGGCGTCCGGGTCACGTTCAACCCCGAGGCCCAGACGATGTTCCTCACCGTCGGCCCCTCATCGGTCGTCCGAGCCAACGGCGGGGACCTCACCGACCTGCGGCGCGCCGTCATGTTCACCGGCTGCTCCCACGGCAACGACAAGATCCGCACCGACACCAACTGGCCCTACGGACGGGTCGTCGTCATCTACCGCGAGTCCATGGCCACCGCCGTAGTCATGGACTACCGCGAGGTCACCAACAGCATGTACTGCCGCGTCTGAACATCACCTCCACCAGCGGTTGACCGCAGACGATGAGCGGGCGCCCACGGAGCACCACCGACCCCATCGACGAGCCCCGATCTCATCCATCCGGCCGATGGGAACACGCCTCCCGGCAGCAGGTGACCACTCATGTGACACCAAACTGCACTCTCTAATCTGTTCCTACTCGACCCCCGTGAACGGGGGTGCCCCGTCGGGTAGGGAACGACCGGGGCAGTGACGCGTGTCAGCTAGGGGGCGGGGTCGTTCGCGGCGGTGCCGTCGATGCCGCCTGTGGGGTGGGTGAGTTCGGCGTCGAGTAGTTCGACGGCCGGGCGGATCTGCTCGTCCGCGACCCTGCGGAGTGCTTCGGCGGCCCGGTGCAGGAGGTCGGAGACCTCCTCGGCCGCGACCTCGGCATCCCGGTCGGCCGCATCTCCATGGTCCGGCAGCGCCGCGATGGCTGCGGCCAACCCGCGTGCGCGGTGGGCGAGTTCCACCAGGACGCCGGTCCGGGGGTGCGCCAGCTTCCCCGTCGTGACGATGGCCTCGGCCACGGCGGCGCGGATCGCCGCGCCTTCGCCGTGGTGTCTGGCCGCGGTCGCAGGGGCGAAGACGTGCAGGAAGTTCTCCTGCGTGAAAACGTGGTGGGCCTGCGGGTCATCGAGGCCGCGGTACTCGACCATCGGGCGGCCGTTCTCGACGAGCAGGCGCTCGACGCGGACGCGGAACCCCGCGTGGTCGTGCCACACCGCGCCCGCTACCGGGCGCGCGATCATGTCGGTCGATTCGGTCATGGCGGTGTGTGTCCTTCCGTGTGGGCGGATGGTGCGTCGGTCGGCCGCCGGGTTCGGCGGCTGCTACGCGCCGGGTCGCGTCCCCCCGGGGGATTGGGCACGGCGGCCCATGCTGCCCACGGGGCGCGGGGCGGGGTTACGGCGCGGTGGGGTGGGGGCGGCGGGCGTCGAGTTCGGCGCGGGTGCGTTCGTGGTCCGGGTTGGGGACGACCACCGGTGCGCGGTGGTCCTCGTCGGTGGAGGTGAGGACCGCGTCGCGGATGAGCCAGGAGCAGTAGATGCCCATGTCGCTGGTGATGCGGCAGGCGGCGTCCTCGGGGGTGAGGCGCGGGTCGAGGTGGGCGACGGCGACGGTGTGGCCGGCGGTGTTGCGCAGCTCGGCCCGCCACCCCGGGGCCGAGGTGGCCGCCGCCCAGGCGTTCGGCAGCGATGCTCCTGTGGCCAGGGCGGCGTCGAGTGCGGTGAACGCCGAGACCACGGCGTCCAGGCCGATGCGCAGTGAGGCCGCGTCCGCTTCGGCGGCGCCTGTGTGACGGGCCGCGGCGCGGCGGGCGCGGGCCAGTAGTTCGTCGGCGGGCGGTGTGTTCATCGGGGGAACTCCCCTTCCGGGCATGGGTGGTGGGACGTGCGGTCAGGTGCCGGTGTGGTGGTCGCGGGCGGCGTTGTCGGCGTGGGCGGCCTGTTCGGCGTCGGCGACCAGGGCCAAGTACTGCTCGCGAGCGCGGCAGGGGCCCAGGCGGGCGAGGTGGATCTGTAGGCCGGTCAGGTCGCCGATGCCGCGGCTGTATGCGACGGCGTCGTTGACGAGCTGCCGGTCGGCGTAGGTGACCGGATGGTCGAAGACGTGCGGGCACTGCGGGATGCCGGGCCGGGAGTCGGTCATGCGCGGTGGCTCCTTCCTGGTCCGGTTCGGTCCGCTGGTGACCGCGGCCCCGTAGTGCTCGGGGC
>NZ_JBPKBH010000036.1:24240-26203 GCF_051388915.1 Yinghuangia sp. YIM S09857
CACGGCGGGTCCGGGCGTCGCGAACGTACGGGGTCAGCGGTGGGGGTAGGCGCGGGCGAGGAACCGGTGTGCGGTCGAGATGAGGGCGTGGGCGCTGTCGAGGTCGTGGTACGGGAGCTCGGTGTTCACGATCAGCCGGACGTCGATGCAGGTACGGACGAGCAGCCACGGGTGGGTGATGGGCCATCGGTCCTCGCCCAGGTCGCGCAGCAACTGGCGGAAGAGGTACCTCCAACCCGCGTCGGAGCGCCCGGGGGCGTCCGGGTCCTCTGCGAGGTGGAGCACGGCGATCGCTCCCGGCGCGGTGCTCGACGTGTCGACGGTCGGGGTGCGGCCGAGCGCCGCGTCGATCATGGTGCGACTGGCGGACTGCCGCCCCGATCGAGCAAGAAGGGTGGGCTGGTCCAGGTAGGCGGCGGCGCGAAAGCGGGCCGCCGGTGTCGCCAGGTCGCCCAACACCCGTAGCTGGGCCGAGGCGAGCGTGCGCGGCGGGCACGCGGTATTGCCGTAGATGTCGGAGAGGGCGGTGTGCGCGGCGGCCGTGTAAGAGACGCGGACAGTGATCACAACGCAACTCCTTTGGTGGGGCGGGGTGGTGCTGGGGCTGGGGCCCTGGGCCGGGCAGGGGTGCCACGTGGTGGCCCCGGCCCAGGGCGGTCTGTGCGGCGGCGGCCCGGAGCCGCCGGGGTGTGCGCTACGTGGGGGCCGAGGCAGCACCCTCGGTGTCCTCGCCTGCGGTCGTGGCCGTGGTGGGCGCGTGGGTGGTGCGGGCCTGGGTGTAGGTGTGCATGGCGGCGTTCAGGGCTTCGTGCCACATGTCCAGGAACCGGCGGTCGGCGGCCAGGCGTTGGACGGAGTCGGCCAGATGGGCCCAGCCGAACTGGAGGTGAGCGTCCGCATCGTCGCCGAGCCGGGCCACGTCGCGAGCCAGGCGGGCGGCGTCGCGGGCGATCTGGGCGTCGAGCTGGTCGAGGCGCATCGCGGCGAACATCACCGGTCCGGCGAGGGCGGCCAGCACGGGGTCGGCGCGGTGACCGGCAGCTGCCAGGTCGGCCGGGTCGGCGCCGAGGACGCGGCGCACCGCGCGGGTGCCGAACGGCACCCGGGCCGTCGTGGTGTCGGGGGAAGCCGACCTGTGCGTCATGGAATTCCCCTCTTTCCATGGGGCGGAACGTGCCTCGGGTGGGCGGCGCGGGCCCGGACCGGGGACGTGGGGGGAGGTCCCCAGCCCGGGGATCGGGCCTGTCGGTCAGGCACCGGTGCGGGTGGCGGTGACGCGGTTGTCCGTGACGTCGATGCGCCAGGTGTCGTCGGGGTTGGCGCCCTGGGCGCGGAGGGTTCCGGTGACGGTGTGGTCGAAGGTGAACTCGCGCAGGTGGTGCGGGTAGGCGCGTCCCGGGACGGGGTGGGCGAGTTCGGCGGCGAGGCGGGCGCCGGGGCGCAGGAAGGTGTCGACGAGGTGGCGTATCCACGCCTCGGCGCTGTAGGTCTTCTCGGTGCCGTCCCACACGATCGCGGTGCCGTCCTCGGTGGGCCGGAAGTCGCACCACAGGTTCGGCAGGTCCGGGTCGGGGCCGCAGTCGGTCTCATCCGGGTCGTCGGACGCGTCCGGGACGGCCGGGTCGAAGGCGACGGTGTAGGGGCCGGAACGGCGGGGCTGGTGCCGGGTGGCGGCGTACGCGGTCAGGTACGCGGTCTCGGCCGGGTTCAGCGGCGGGGTGACGGTCAGGCGTCCGGAGAAGTCGGTGCTGTAACCCACGGCGGGGCCTCCTGGTTCGTGGCCGGTCGGGAAGGTGCGCGGGTCGTCCGGCGGGTGGTCTCGGGCGCGGCGCCGTGGCGGCTGGCGGGCGCCGGGTGGGGCCGGGTGGGGCTTCGGCCTGGGGCGGTCGGGCGGCGCGGATGCGCGTGTGCACGCGCCCGTGCGGGTGAGTGGGTGGGTGGGTCGATGTCGCGGGGCCCCGGG
>NZ_JBPKBH010000036.1:26324-27228 GCF_051388915.1 Yinghuangia sp. YIM S09857
GGGGGGGGTGCCCCGGCCCGGGGCGTTCGGGGTGCCGCGGTCAGCGGCGGGGGTGGCGGGGCAGTTCGTCGGGGTGCCGCACGGCGCCGGCGGGGTCGGTGGCCGCGGCGATGAACGCGGCGATGGCCTCGGGCGGGGTGCTCTCGCCGAACGCGGCGGTCCACAGGTGGTGTTCGTCGCCGGGGTCGGCATACGCGGTGATCTCCCACACCGCGTCCCGGTCGTAGCCGCTGGGCCGTTCGGGCAGGAACGCGACCCGCACGCCGCGGGCGGGGTGCTCCAGGACGGTGTGCCCGGCGGTGCCGTCCAGCACGGTCCACGCCTGGAGGGCGTCGAACACGGGGCCGGTGTCGCACGCCCCGGCCAACCACACCGGCACGGTGACCTCCGTGTCGGGGCCGATCACCGGTTGCGGCACCGCGGAGGGAGTAATGTCCATGACGAATTCCTTTTCTGTCCCCGGGCACGGTTGCGCCCGCGTTGGCATGGAGACTTTCCGCTTTCCCACCCGGCTTGGAATTCCCGCGGCGGGCGTTCCCCGGTATTTCCCGGGAGTATTACGACGTTAACTCCGAAATCCCGTTTCCACCTAGGGCAAATCGGACTTGGCAATGCTGGAATTTCGTGTATTCCACGACCGAATCCGAGGAATCCGCGGCCGTGTGCGACGTCTTCGGTCGCCGGCGCCCGTCCGGTACGGCATCTCCGTGCCGGTGCCCCAGGCGGGCCCGGCGCCCGCGCCGCCGGACACCGGTGCGGTGGCGGTGCCCTGTCCCCGCCGGCCGCCGCGGCGGTCCACGGCATCCATCTGTTACGGAGGATTCGCGGGGCCGAAACGACATGAAGGGCGCGGCGATTCCGGATCCCGCCGCGTGGGCGCGGCGTGCCCGCCCACGCGGGTCGG
>NZ_JBPKBH010000036.1:27365-31367 GCF_051388915.1 Yinghuangia sp. YIM S09857
GGGCGGGCGACCCGCCCGCCCGGCGCCCGGGGGGTCAGCGTGTGGCGGCGACCTGGGCGATGGCGGCCCTGGCGATTTCGTCGGCGGCGGTGGCCGGGTCGGTCAGCTCGATCAGGCGGGCGCCGGGGACGACGCGGGCTTTCAACTTGCCCCGGAAGTGCAGTTGCAGGACCGCGCACCCGGCCGCGATGAGCCTGCGAACGCGGGCCGCGGCGTCGGCGGTCTCGTGTGTGTTGTAGATGCCGTCGGAGGCGATGACGAGCAGCCGCCCGGCGCCGGGGCGCGTGAGGTCGAGTGCGGCGTCGAGGGCGTCGATGGCCGCGGCGAGGGCGTGGCCGGCGCGTTCGGCCGTGAACACGGTGGCGCGGGCGGGCGCGCGGCCGGGGCGGGTGACCGCGGTCAGCTCCCGGTTGTACGCGATGGTCGCGGTTTTGGAGGCGGGGTCGGTCATCGCGGCGGCCTTGGCGAGGATCCACGCGGCGGAGGAGAACGGGCCGGTGGCCGCGCGCATGGAGGAGGACACGTCGACCGCGATGCCGACCCGCAGCGGCGGGGTGGGGGTGGCGCGCCGCTGGGTGGTTCGCCACGGCAGCGCGGTCGGGACGGCCCCCGCGGCGCGCTGCGCGTCGCGGGCGAGGGCCGCGCGCATGTTCAGGCGCCCGGGCGGGGCCGCCGAGGCCGTCGTGGTCTCGACGCGCTCGCGGTAGGCGGCGCCTCGCAGGCCCCGGGCGAGGCGCCCGGCGGCGGTCTTCTCGGCGTTGGTCGGGGGGCGGGTGCCGGTCACTGGGGAGGGCAGGACGGTGCTGCCCGGGCCGCCGTCGGCGTCGACGGTTCCGGCGTTCGGCGCGAACACCGCCTTGGCGAGGTCGGCGGCTTTGCGGGCACGTGCCGCGGTGTCCCGGCGGGCCTCGATCCGGGCGTGGGCCGCGTCCGCCTCCGCCTGGTCGGCGGCGTGTTCGGCGGCGGCGCGGGCCCGCTCGGTCGCGGCCACGTTCGCGGCGAGTTGGCCGATCGCGCCGGCGAGTACGCCCGCAACACCGCCCTCGGCGTCGTCGGGGCGGCGTTCGGGGCCGGTCGCGTCGCTGCCGACCGCCTCGCACCAGGCCCGGCCGAGGGCCAGCATGGCATCCGCGTCGTGGTCGGCGACTTGGTGGGCGGCGGCCCAGATCCCGGCCAGTGTGGCGAGGGTGTCGGCGCTGAGGATGCCTGTGACGATGCGCTCGATGTGGGAGACCTCGGCGGGTTCGAGGATTTCGGCGTCGCGGCGGGCGAGGATCAGCCCGGCCGCGAGCGCGGCGGACCAGGCGTCGTCGGGGGGCGCGGTGCCCAGGTCGTCCATGACCATCGTGTGCACGACCCGGCGCAGGTAGGGGCGGTCGCCCGGGCGGCGGCCGAGGTGGGCGCGTTCGGCGCGGGACTCCTCCAGCATTTCCGCGGCTGCCGCGGCGGCGGTGCCGTGCTGGTCGTGCAGGCTGGCCCAGGCGCTGTGTGCGCTGTGCGCGGCCTCGTGCACGAGGGCGCCCCACGCGACCGGGTAGCGGTTCTCGTCGCCGAACACCGCCGGGCGGATGCCGCTGGGGTGGTGCGGGGCGAACACGGCCCGGTCGACCTCGATCTGGCCCAGGGTGGGGAAGAACACGGCGGGCGCGCCGGAGCGGGTGTTCGGTTCGCAGGTGACGATCACATCGTCGCGGTCGGCCAACGCCGTCAGGCGGCCGGTCAGTTCGGCGCCGATCCGCAGCCACTCGGCCTCGCACGCCTCGGTGCGGGCGGTCGGCAAGGTGACCGGGCCGCCGTCGTCGTCCCAGCGCGCGGAGGCGAGTTCATCGTCGGTGATCACGGGCGCGGTGTGGTGCACGTGGCGGTGGGCAGGCATCGCCGATCGGTGTCCCTTCGCGTGGGTGTGTGGGGTGGCGGGAGCGGGGTTAGGGGGCCGCCTTGCGGGGCCGCGGTCCGACGCTGGCCGGGGGCGGGTGCCGCGCTCGGGGGGCGGCACCGCCGGCGGGATGTCAGATCTGTTTGCCGAGGGCGAGGGCGGTGACCCGGCGACCGCAGGTCTTGGCCACGATGTCGGCGACCTGGTCGCGGTCCTCCTCGGGCGCGATGCCCACGAGGTTCGCGAACGCGGTGGCGGTGCCGAGGACATCGGCGATCTTCTGGAACGCGATCAACTCGCGCAGTTGCGGCGCCCACCCCAGGTCGCCCGCGGCAACCAGCACGGCGAGGTTCTTCGCCACGGTCACCGCCCCCTTGTCGATGCCGAGGCGCCGGCACAGGTCGTAGTCCGTCTCCACCCGGATCTGGGTGCTGAACCGCGAGGACAGCGCCTCGGTCAGGATCGCCCCGTGCACGCCCGGGTTGTGGCCGGCGATCACGTAGAAGCCGTCGGCGGCGGTGACCGTCTCGCCCTGGTGCGCCTTGACGGTGATCTGCCGGCGGCCGTCCATCGCCGGGTACATCGCGGCGAGGACCTTCGGCGAGATCAGGGTCGCGTCGTCGATCAGCAGCGCGCGGCCCTGAAGCATCGCGGTCACCACCGGCCCGTACGCGAACTGGTAGCCGCCGTCCGCCTTCTGGGTCCACTCGCCGATCAGGTCGCCGACGGTGGTGTCGCCGTCGCCCGCGACGGTGATCAGGTCGGGGAACGCCGCCTCGGCCATCGAGGTCTTCCCCGTCCCCGGCGGCCCGTACAGCAGCGCGGGCACCCCCGCCGCGCGCAACTTGCGCAACCCCTCCACGTCACTGATGCCGCCGGCGAGCCTGCGCGGGTAGTACACCGCACCGTTCGGACGGCGGATCGGGCCGTTCGCGGGCGCGGGGGCGGGGGTGAGTGGAGTGGTGGGCACCGGCGTGCTCGGGGCCGGGGCCGCGGCTTCCGCCGGGCCGGGCACGGGCGCGGGAGGCCGCGGCGCACGCGGGCGCGACGAGGCGGCGGTCCCGCGCGGGGAGACCACCGCCGCCACCGCGGCGGCGGTGGTCGCCGCGTTGGCCTTGTACCGGCGTGGCCCGGTGCCGGCGAGTTCGGCCTCGCCGCGCGTGACGAGGGTGTCGCACGCGTTGCCGATCGCGCCGCCGGAGTTGCCCAGCGCGGCGACCAGGTCCGAGACCGAGTACAGGCTGCCGGGGTCCGCGGTGAGGACCGCAGCGACCGCGGCACGCAACTGGCCGGGCCGGGCCTTCCCCACCAGGACCGGAACCGCGGTCGGCACGGCAGGCACGGTCGGTGCCGCCTGGGCGGGCGTCGGGGTGGTCATCACACCTCCACGAGAACGTCGGGATATAGGCGGGAACGTGAACCAACAGCAGCGATAGGCAAGTTCGAGCGGCACTGGAACAGGCGTCAGGCGGCAGGACAGGCGGGTGACGGGCCGGGGCCGGGCGGGGCGATCTGCCGGCCCCGGCAGTCACGCGGGCACGCGGCGACGCAGCGGCCCTACTCGTGGACCGTCCGGCGGACGTCCCACGCACGCGGCGGGAACCCGCCGCGGGAGAGCCACTCGTCGAGGGCGAGGAACAGCTCGGCGACCGTGTCCCCCCACTCCTCGGCGGCCCCCGGCACCTCGCCGGCGACCAGCCGGGCGTACTCACGCAGGTCTTCCAGCGTCTCGTTCGGGTCCATCACGGCCTCCCTTTCCACACGTCCCGCGCCATTTCGAGCGCAGGCTCCGCCTCGAGCAGAAACCACAGGAATTCACATCACCGTTTTCCGAGGAATTCCCTCGGAACCGGCCGCCCGGTTTTCCCGGGCACATTTACAAGGTAGCTCGGACGCGGCAATTCACCTAGGGCAAATCGGACGAGGGAGTGCGGGAATTACTCGAATTCCACGACAGAAATAGAGGCGTCGGTGATATTCCTCGACGCATTGCGTCGTGACCGCCCCCGCACACGACACTTCCCTGCCCCCGCCGCCCGCCTCGCCGGCCAACGGCGGCCCCGGCACGGCGGCCCCGGCACGGCGGCCCCGGCACGGCGGCCCCGGCACGGCGGCCCCGGCACGGC
>NZ_JBPKBH010000037.1:0-20082 GCF_051388915.1 Yinghuangia sp. YIM S09857
CACAGCGACCGAATCACCCCAACGAGAAGCCAAGTCCTATAACCCGACGCCAAGTTCGGTACGACAACGGCTTCTTAGCCGGTAGATCAGGGCCTGATCGGGGCGGGTGGCGTCGGTCGCGGTGTGGTCGGGCGTGCGGTCGGGTCGTGCCCAGGGCTCGGCGGTTCCGCGTTCGCCGCCGAATCCGCCTTGTCCGGGCAGGAACAGGGTGCTGCGGCTGTGCGCGAGTTCCAGTCCGTCTGTGGCGTCGACGAGTGCGGATTCGATGACCGCCAGCGCGTCGTTGCCCTTGTCGAGGAAGGCGGTGACACGCGATCGGGTCCGGGCCGTGCCGGATACCGGGAGGGAGCGGTGCAGGGTGACGGACTGCTCGGCGTGCAGGATGGTGCCGTGGTCGAAGTCGCCCAGCGCGGGGCCGGGGCCGGCGGCCAAGGCGATGGCGAAGGTGGGTAGGACCCGCTGCGGGCGGCCGTGCGAGTTCTCGGTGGTGAACGCGAGTTCGGTTCCGGGGTCGGCGGCGCCCGCGCCGACGCCGAGGGCGTAGACGATGGCGTCGTCGGCGGTCCATGGCCGCTCGGGGGTTTCCCAGGCAGTGTCGAGGAGTCCGAGGTCGACGCTCATGCGGTGCCTCCGCGCGGCGCGAGGCCGGACATGTCCATGTTGGGTGCCGCCTTCTGCAGCAGGTCCGGCAGGATCTCGCCCAGTTCATCCAGGGACCAGATCCCGGCGCGCTGGACGTGTGGGCCCATTCGCCAGGGTTCGACGACGCCGACGAGGCCGCCGCCCGCGCCGAAGACCCGGCCGCTGACGGTGGCGCCGCCGGGGCCGGCGAGCCAGGCGACGAGCGGCGAGATGTGTTCGGGCCGCAGGTCGACGCCTGGGGTGTCGGCGATGAGGTCCTCGGTCATGCGGGTGCGGGCGACCGGGGCCACGGCGTTGACGGTGACGCCGTAGGGCCCGAGTTCGATTGCGGAGATGACGGTCAGGGCCGCGATTCCCGCCTTGGCCGCGCCGTAGTTCGCCTGCCCGAAGTTTCCGTATAGGCCGGACGCGGAACTGGTGTTGACGATCCTGGCGTCGACGGGGGCGCCCGTCGCTTTGGCCAGTGCGCGCCAGTGCCGGGCGGCGTGGTGTGTCGGTCCGGCGGTTCCGCGCAGGTGGACGCGGACGACGGCGTCCCATGCCTCGGGGGTCATGGAGACGAGGCTGGTGTCGCGCAGGATGCCGGCGTTGTTGACGAGGACGTCCAGGCGGCCGAAGACGGCGATGGCTTGTGCCACGAGTTCGGCGGCGCCGTCCCAATCGGCGACGTCGTCGGTGTTGGCGACGGCGGTGCCGCCCGCTGCGGTGATCTCGTCGGCGACCTGCTGGGCGGCCTGCACGCCGCTGCCGGTGCCGTCGGTGGCGCCGCCGAGGTCGTTGACGACGACCGAGGCGCCGTGACGGGCGAGTTCGAGGGCGTGGGCGCGGCCGATGCCGCGGCCTGCCCCGGTGACGACGGCCACCCGGCCGTCGAGGATGCCGCTCATGTGGCAGTGCTCCTGTTCGTCTCGATTGTGTAGGGGAATCGCGTGCTCAGGCGAGCAACGGGTCGCGGGGCAGGCCGAGGATGCGTTCGGCGATCTGGTTGCGGGTGATCTCGGATGTGCCGCCGGCGATGGTCATCCCGCGGGCGCTGAGCACGGCGAGGGCGACTACGGCCGCGGGCCCGTCGGTGCACGCCGCGTCCGGTCCGAGCAGCGCGGCGGCGAACGCCGATTGGTGCAGGAGGTGTTCGGCCAGGACCAGCTTGCTGATGTTGCCTTCGGGGCCGGGTTCGGCACCGGAGAGGGCTCGCTCGGCGCTGCGGACGTTGAGGAGTCCCAGCACATGCTCTTCGGCGAGGACGGCGCCGCAGCGGGCAGCGGCCCCGGGCAGCCGGTCGCCGTACCGCTTGGTGAGGTCGAGCACGTCGACGGGCACGGTCCCGCCGCCGTGGCCGCCGCCGATGCTGACGCGTTCGTTGCCCATGGTGGCGCGGGCGACGGTCCAGCCCTGGTCGACGTCCCCGATGACGTCGGTGTCGGGCACGAACACGTCGTTGAGGAAGACTTCGTTGAATTCGCTGTGCCCGGTGACCATGCGCAGTGGCCGCACCTCGACTCCCGGCGCGCGCATGTCGACGGCCATGGTGGTGACGCCGCGATGCTTGGGCGCGTCGGGGTCGGTGCGCACGGTGGCGAGGCCGTATGCGGCGGTGTGGGCGCCGCTCGTCCAGACCTTTTGGCCGGTAACCAGCCAGCCGCCGTCGGTGCGGCGGGCGCGGGTGCGGATGCTGGCGGCGTCGGAGCCGGCGTCGGGCTCGCTGAAGAGCTGGCACCAGTGGTGTTCGCCGCGCAGGGCGGGGCGCACGAGGCGGTCGACCTGGTCCGGGGTGCCGTGCTGGACCATGGTGAGCAGGACCCACTGGGTGATGCCAAGGGCGGGCCGGGTGATTCCGGCCTGTTCGAACTCTTCGTCGATGACCAGTTGTTCGGCGGCGCCGGCAGCGCGGCCGAAGGGCTTGGGCCAGTGCGGCACGAGATAGCCGCTGTCGGCGAGTACCCGGTGGCGGCTCTCCTCGGGGACGGCGGCGATGGCCTCGATGTCGGCGCGGATGCCGACCCGGGCCTCTTCGGCCTCGGGAGGCAAGTCGAGGGAGTACGCGCGGGTGACGCCTGCGGCGCGCAACCGGTGGATGTCGACGAGCGCGGCATCGGGTGAGGTGACGGCGGCCAAGGTCACGGCGCGCCGCTGATAGAGGTGGGCTTCGTGTTCCCAGGTGAAGCCGATACCGCCGTGGACCTGGATGTTGAGGCTCGCGTTCTCGGTGAAGGCGAGGATCGCGGTGGCGGCGGCAGACGCGGCGGCGAGCGCGAATGCTTCGGGGGTGTCGTCGGTGGCGCGGGCGGCGTCCCATACCGCGGCGGCGGCGAGTTCGGCGGCGACCAGCATGTTCGCGCAGTGGTGCTTCACTGCCTGAAAGGTCCCGATGGGGCGTCCGAACTGCACGCGCTCCTTGGCGTAGGCCGTGGCGGCGTCCGCGCACGCACGGGCGCCCCCCGCGGCCTCTGCGGCGGCAAGCACGCGCCACAGGTCGGTGGCGCGGGCCCGGGCTCCGGGCAGGATCTCGTCGGCCGCAATGCGGACGTCACACAGGACCGCCTCGGCGTGCGGCCGGGTCGGGTCGAGGCTGGGGCGGGCGGTGACGGCCAGTCCGTCGCGGTCGGCGTCGACGACAATCAAGTCGTCGCCCGCGGCCAGTACAAGGACACCGGCCGCGGCGCCGTGCGGAACGACGGTGAGTGTGCCGTCCGCGCGCGCCGAGCCGTCGGCGGATCGGGTGAGCGTGATGCCATCGGCGAGGGCGAGTGCAGCCGTGGCGGTGCCGTCCGCGAGGGAAGGCAGCATCCGGGCGGCGAGGGTGTCGGTGTCGGCGGCGGCGATGGCGGCGGAGGCGGCCGTGGTCGGCAGCAGCGGCACAGGCGCGAGGTGACGTGCGCATTGCTCCAGGACGACGGCGAGCTCGGGCAGTCCGAAGCCCGAGCCGCCGTAAGCTTCCGGCAGGTGGAGGCCAGGCCAGCCGAGGGTGCATATCGCGGCCCACAGATCGGCGTGTTCGGCGCCCGTGTCCAGACTGGCGCGGGCGGCGGTGCGGGCTTTGCGTCGGGTCAGGAAGTCGTCTGCGGTGGCGGCGAGTTGTTGGTGTTCGGGTTTGACGGCGATGGCCATGCGGGTCCTCGCTGGTAAATGGGGCGGCGCTTGGCTGCGGGTGGGGCGGGCGGGTCAGAGGAGTTGGAGGACCGTGGCGTTGGCCATGCCGCCGCCTTCGCACATGGTCTGCAGGCCGTAGCGGATGCCGTTGTCGCGCATGTGGTGGACGAGGGTGGTCATCAGCCGGGCACCGGAGGCGCCGAGCGGGTGGCCGAGGGCCATGGCGCCGCCGTTCGGGTTGAGCCGTGCCGAGTCGGCACTCGTCTCGCGGAGCCACGCGAGGGTGACCGACGCGAAGGCTTCGTTGACCTCGTAAGCCCCGATGTCCGCGAGTGACAGTCCTGCGCGGGAGAGCACCTTGGCGGTGGCGGGGATCGGGCCCTTGAGCATGGTGACGGGGTCGGTGCCGACGACGGTGCCGGTGTGGAAGCGGGCGATCGGCGTCCACCCGTGGGCCGCGGCGATCTCGCTCGTAGTGACCAGGAGGGCCGCGGCGCCGTCCGTGATCTGGGACGAGTTGCCCGCCGAAATGCGGCCGTCCGCCTTGAACGGGGTGGGAAGTCCGCCGAGTTGTTCGAGGGTGCTGCCGCGCCGGATGCCCTCGTCGGCGTCGACCACGCGGTCCGTGCCGTCCGGTCCGGGCACGGTGATCGGGGTGATCTGTCCGTGGAAGCGCTTGGCGTCGACGGCGGCCGCGGCACGTGCGTGCGACTCCAAGGCGTGGGCATCGAGTTCGGCGCGGGTGAGGGCGTACTCGTCGGCGATCATTTCGGCACCGGCTCCCTGGTTGAACACCGTGCCGGGGTAGCGGTTCTCGATCCGGGGGCTGAACGGGGTGCCGAGGGCACCACCAGCGAAGGACGAGCCCATCGGCACGCGGGACATCGACTCGACCCCGCCGGCGATGGCGATGTCGTACTGTCCGGCGATGACGCCCGCGGCGGCCTGGTGCACGGCCTGCTGGGACGATCCGCACTGCCGGTCGACGGCCAGGCCGGGGACATGCTCGGGCCATCCGGCGGCGAGTACCGCGTAGCGGCCGATGCCGCCCGCCTGTTCGCCGATCTGGGAGACACAGCCCCAGACCACGTCGTCGACTTCGGCGGGGTCGAGTCCGACGCGGTCCGCGAGGGCGATGAGGATCTGCGCGGACAGGTCGACGGCGGAAAGGCCGGACAGGGCACCGCCGGGCTTGCCTTTGCCGAGGGGGGTCCGCACGGCGTCGACGATGACGGCGTCACGCATGGTCGCTCCTTTGTTCGTTCGTTGGTTCGGTGGTACCGGAGGAGTGGGAGGAGCCCGCCTACTTCGGGCTCATGCGGATGGCGCCGTCCAGCCGGATGACCTCGCCGTTGAGGTAGTCGTTGCCGACGACGGCGGCGACGAGGTCGCCGAATTCCTCGGGGCGGCCGAGGCGCGCGGGGTGCGGTACCTGCGCGCCGAGGGCGTCGCGGACCTGCTGCGGCGCGCTGCCCAGGAGCGGGGTGTCCATAAGGCCGGGGGCGATGGTCACCACACGGATGCCCGCTGCGGCGAGGTCGCGGGCTGCGGGAAGGGTCAGCGCGGTGATCGCGCCCTTGGACGCGGCGTAGGCGACCTGCCCGATCTGCCCTTCGTACGCGGCGACCGATGCGGTGTTGACGATGACTCCGCGGCTGCCGCCTTCGGCAGGCTCACTGCGGGTCATCGCGGCGGCAGCGAGCCGGAGGACGTTGAACGTGCCGAACAGGTTGATGCCGACGAGGAATTCGAAGGCTGCCTGCGGGTAGGGCGTGCCGTCCTTGGCGACGGTGCGGATGGCGCTTCCGGTGCCGGCGCAGTTGACCGCGACGCGCAGCGTGCCGAGTTCGGTGGCGGCCTGGACGGCGGCCGCGGCGTCCTGCTCGCTGCGCACGTCCCCGGATACGAACCGCACAGAGCGCCCGGATTCGCGGGCCAGCGCATCGGCGACGTCGGCGCCGGCCGACGTCGGCAGGTCCAGAAGGACGGCGCCGGCCGCGCCCTGAGAAAGCAGACGGGCGGCGGTGGCCCGGCCGAGGCCCGAAGCCCCGCCGGTGACGAGGACGGACGCGTTGTCGAGGTGCATGGGTGGTGCTCCTTGGGCTGATCTCGGCAGGCCGGACGGTCCGGCAGCGAGGTGCGGCTCGGGTTGGGGATGGCGCAAAAGGTCAGCGGCCCTGCCAGTGCGGGGCGCGTTTCTCGGCGAAGGCAGCCGCACCTTCGCGGGCGTCGTGCGACGCGAACACCGGGGTGGTGATCGCTTCCTGCCGGGACCACACTTCGTCGGCGGGCCAGGAGCCGGAGTCGGCGACGATGCGCTTGGTTGCGCGCACGGCCATGGGCCCGTTCGCCGCGATGACGGATGCGAGCGCGCGAGCGGCGCGCAAGGCGCCGCCGGAGGGCGCGAGTTCGTTGACCAGGCCGAGCGCGTGGGCCCGTGCCGCTGTCAGGGGTTCGCCGGTGAGCGCCAGTTGCATGGCCACGTGGTACGGAAGCCTGCGGGGCAGCCGCAGCAGCCCCCCGCCGCCCGCGACCAGCCCGCGCTTGACCTCCGGCAGCCCGAACACCGCATCGTCCGCCGCGACGATGGCATCGCACGCCAGCGCAATCTCGAACCCACCTGCCAGCACGTGGCCCTCGACGGCGGCGATGAGCGGTTTGGCGGGCGGCGCCTCGGTCAGGCCCGCCAGCCCGCGGCCCGGCAGAACCGGCAGCTCGCCCTGGAGGAACGCCTTCAGGTCCATTCCGGCACAGAACGTGCCGCCGGTGCCGGTGAGCACGCCGACCACCAGGTCGTCGCGGCGGTCGAGTTCGTCCAGCGCGGCGGCGATGCCGGTGGCGACGGCCAGGTTGACGGCGTTGCGCGCCTCGGGCCGGTCGATGGCGATGATCGCGACGCCGTCGGTGTGCGTCACGGACACGGCCGGACGATCTCCGGCAGGCGTTGGTTGGGGCGAGGCCGGGGTGGGTGCGGCGTTGGGGTGCACGTTGTTCCTCCTGATGCGGCCAGGGCGGTCCGGCTGGCAGGGCAGCTCCGGCGCCCGCGCCCTGGGCCGCGGTGCGGTCCGGGCCGTGCCGGGCGAGTAGGTCGAACCGGCTGGCCGGTAGCGCCGCCCTTGAACCTGAGCCTGACGTCAGGTTATAACAGCCTTCAGGGCGGCGGCGTCAAGCCCCCGTCGATGCCCACGGCCCAGGGAGCCTCGCGATGGCACACACACAGCCCGACCCACCAACGTCGGAAATCCGCTCCGTCGACAGTCCTGCGGCACCGGGAGCACGTGCGGGTGCACCGAGTGCCGCCGAGCGGATCGCGGCCGAGCTGACTGCCCCAGGGCAGCCGTTCGAGGTGGTTGAGGCGACTGTCCGCGGCCGAAAGACACGGGTCTGGCGCAACGCGCCCGCAACGCTGGCCGACCTCCTCGTCTCCGGGAACGCCTGGGGCGAGCACGTTTTCCTCGTGCACGGCACCGAGCGTTGGACCTACGCCCGCCACGGCCGGGCGGCCGCCAGCCTGGCGAGGTGGCTCGTCAGCGACGGCGCGGTGCAGCGCGGCGACCGGGTGGCCATCGCGGCGAGCAATCGGGTGTCCTGGAGCATCGCGTTCTGGGGCGCGGCCTGCGCCGGCGCGGTCGTCGTGCCGCTCAACGCCTGGGGGACCGGCGAAGAGCTGGGGTATGCGCTCGACGACAGCGGAGCCACCTGGCTGTTCGCCGACCGGGCCCGGCTTGCCCGGCTCGCCGGGCAGCTGGCGGGCATCCACCTGGTCACCCTCGACATCGGACCCGACGCCCCCGAGGCCGCGGCCACCGGCGCCGCAAGCGTTCGGGCGCTGGCCGACCTCGCCGACCCCCACGCGGAGTTCGCCCTTCCCGCGATTGCCCTCGACACCGACGACGACGCCACGATCCTCTACACCTCGGGCACGACCGGGCGTCCCAAGGGCGCGGTCGGCACCCACCGCAACATGACCACCAATGTGATGAACCTGCTCTACTGGGGTGCCCTGGAGTTCGCGCTGGCGGCCGTGGAGCTGGAGTCGCCGGACCCCGTCGACCCTGCCGACCCCGCCCACGCGGCCGCCCCGTTCCAGGAGCCGCCCAGCACGCTGGTCACCGTCCCGCTTTTCCACGCGACCGGGTGCCACGCCACCCTCGTGGCAGGCATGGCGCAGGGCGGGAAACTCGTCCTGCTGAACAAGTTCGACGCCGACGTCGCCGTCGACCTCGTCGAACGCGAGCGCCTGACCCGTCTCGTGGGCGTCCCCACCACCATCCAGGCAATTTTGGAGGCCGGGGCCGGGCGCGACCTGACCAGCGTCACCTACGTCGGCTACGGCGGCGCGCCCGCGCCGACCTCGCTCCCGGGACGCATCCGCGCCCAGATGCCTCGCGCGGTCTGCGGGGTCGGCTACGGCCTCACCGAGAGCTCGGCGAACGCCACCGCCAACATGGGCGCCCGCTACGCCGCCCGCCCCGACAGCGTCGGTACACCGTGCCCGGTCGTCGAGATCGCCGCGGTCGACGACCGCGGGGCACCTCTGCCGCCCGGGCAGGTGGGCGAGCTGGTCGTCCGCGGCCCCAACGTGGTCCGCGGATACTGGAAGCGCCCTGAGGACACCGCCGCGACCTTCCTGGACGGCGGGCTGCGTACCGGCGACCTCGGCTGGATCGACGCGGACGGCCGGGTCTACATCAGCGACCGCAGCAAGGACGTGGTCATCCGGGGCGGCGAGAACGTCTACTGTGCCGAGGTCGAGGACGTCGTCGGCGAGCATCCGCAGGTGGCCGAGGCCGCCGTCGTCGGAGCACCGCACCCGCTCCTCGGCGAAGAGGTCGCCGTGTTCGTCGTGCCGCGGCCCGCGGAGGCCAGCGCATCCGGCGACCCGGGTCGGGTGGACGCCGACGACCTGCGGAGGCACGTCCGCGAAAGGCTGGCCGGTTTCAAGGTCCCCACGATTGTTGAGGTCAGCACCGAACCGCTACCGCGCACACCCACCGGGAAGTTGCGCAAGGACGTGCTGCGCCGCCTGCTCGCGGACCGGCTCGCCGCCGCCGGGGCCGCCACGTCGGGCGCCCTGTCGGCGGCGGCCGGAACGGAGTCCGGCCGATGACCACCGCAGCCACGTCCGCCCCGCGCACGGACCTCGCCGCGGACGTCGCCTCGCGCCTGAGCGAGGTGCACAGCACGCCGGTCACCGTGTCCAAACTGCGTCGGCTCTCCGGCGGCGCGTCGATGGAGACCTGGGCCGCCGAGACCGCCGGTGACGTCCCGGCGGGGAAGATCATCATCCGCCGTGACCGGCCGGGCGCACCGTTGAGCAGCCGCCACGACGAAGCGGAACTGCTGCGCATTGTGCACGCAGCGGGGGTGCCGGTGCCGCGGGTGCTTGCCCAGAGCGCCCCCGACGAGGCTCCCGCCTACCTGGTCATGGAATTCCTCGACGGCGAGACGATTCCCCGGAAGCTGCTGCGCGACCCCGAGTTCGGCCGCGCCCGCGAGGTGCTCGTCGAGCAGGTCGGCCGGACGCTCGCCGCAATCCACACGGTGTCCGCCGAGCGCATCCCCTTCCTCGGCCCCGCGCGCGAAGCCGCCGAAGCCGTCGCCGAGATGGACGCCTGGCTCGCTCGACTCGATGTCGGCTCCCCCGTCCTGGAACTGGCCGCGCGCTGGCTGACCGCCAACACCCCGCCCGCCGGACCGGCCTGTCTCGTGCACGGCGATGTCCGGACCGGAAACCTCCTCGTCGCACCCGAGGGCCTGACTGCGGTTCTCGACTGGGAGTTGGCGCACGCGGGCGCGCCGGCCGAGGACCTGGGGTGGTTCTGCACCCGGGCGTGGCAGTTCGGCGCCGACACCAAACCCGCGGGTGGTTTCGGGACCCGCGAGGAACTGCTGGCCGCCTACACCGCCGCCGGAGGCACCCCGGTCAGTCGGCCGGAACTGCACTTCTGGGAGGTGTTCGGCACGTTCAAGTGGGCGCTCACCTGCGTGACGCAGAGCCGGCTGCATCTGTCGGGACAGGTCCGCAGCGTCGAACTGGCAGCCATCGGACGCCGCCTCGCCGAGGCGGAGTACGACCTCGTCGTCCTCCTCCAGGAAGGCCCGTGATGCAGTACTCACCAACCGCCGTCCAGCTCGTGGACGCCGTCGCCGAATGGCTCGAAGCAGTCGGCGGCACCGCTCTGGACGGAGCAGACCGCTACCACGCGCGGGTCGCCGTGCGCGTACTGCGGATGGTCGAACGCGAACTGGCCGCGGGGATCAGGCACCACGCACCGGACCGGGAAGCCATACACGCGCTTGTCGGCGGCGCGGCAGGTCCCGACGCCGACGACGCCGAGCGGGCCACAGCCGCCACTGCCGACGACATCGATACCTCTACCGACGACGCGCCGTTGATGCGCGAAGCCGCCGCGGCAATCCGCGCCCGCGTTCTTGCACCGGACGCGCCCGGCCTCCTTCCGGCGCTCCGTGCCTGTGCCGTCCGTCGGCTGGAGGTCGTCAACCCCGGCTATCTGCTGCCGGAGGACCGGGCGTCGCGGGAACCCGTCCCCCCGGCGCCGCTCGCATCCCACCGAAAGGCCTGACGTGCTCGCCACCGACATCACGGACCTGACCCTGCTCGACGTCTACAGCGACCAGTTCAGGGACGACCCCTACCCCTTCTACGCCCGTCTGCGGGCTGAGGCGCCGCTGATACGACTCGCACAGCCGAACGTCTGGTTCATGACCCGACACGAGGACATCAGCGAAGCGCTGCGCAATCCCGGGCTGTACTCCTCCGCTCAGGGCGTCGCCTTCGGCCCGGGCGGCGGGGCCGGGTCGCTGGTCGCCATGGACGACCCCGACCACCGGCGTCTGCGCGGCGTTCTCAGCCGCCAGTTCACCCCGCGCAACGTGCGGACGCTCCGCGACCAGGTCGACGGCGTCGTCGACGGCCTCGTCGTCCGAATGTCCGGCGAGCCGGCGGACGCCTTCGACTTCGTCCCGGCGTTCGCGGACCCGCTGCCCACCCGGGTCATCGCGCACTACCTGGGCATCGACCCCGACTGCTGGCGCGACTACCGCCGCTGGAGCCATGCGCTGACCGCGTGGCCGTGGGCACGCCGCGAAGACCCGGTGCTCGCCGCGGAGATCGGCACGGCCGTGACGGAAGCGGTGACCTGCTTCTGGAGTGCCGTCACGGACCGCCGGGTGCGGCCCGGAACCGACCTCATCGGCCGCATGGTGTCCGCCGCAGACTCCGACGAGGCCCTCACCGACGAGGAGATCGTCAACTTCTGCAGCCTGCTCATGATCGCCGGGAACACCACCACCGCCTCGGTGCTGGCCCACGCCGTGCACCTCCTGCTCGCGCACCCGGAGCAGCGCCGCGCCCTGCGCGACCGCCCCGAGGGCATCCCGCAGGCGGTCGAGGAGATCATCCGCTTCGAGCCGCCGATCCAGTGCTTCGCGCGCACGCTCACCGCCGACCACCGCCTGCACGGGCAGGACATGCGAGCAGGCGACCGCGTCATGCTGGCGTTCGGCGCCGCAAACCGCGACGAGACCGTCTTCCCGGACCCCGACAGGTTCGACATCACCCGCCAGCCGGCCGGGCACCTCGCGTTCGGCTCGGGACCGCACTTCTGCCTCGGCGCGTGGCTGGCGCGGATGGAACTGGAATCCGCCCTCACCGCGCTGCTACCGCTGATGGACGGCTGGGCCGCCGACCCGCACCGCCCCGTGGTGCGGCGCCCCGAACTCCCGTCCTTCCGCGACATCACCTCCCTGCCACTGGTTCGAGCCCACGCCTGACCGCCGAACCACGACCGCGCGCCGCGCATCACGCACGGGGCATCCCCTACCGCGCACCGCGCACCGCAAGAAGAAGCGAGGAACACACCTGTGAGGATCACCGCGGCGGTCCTGCGTGCACCCGATGCGCCATATGAAATCGAGGAGTTGGAGCTTGGCGGCCCCGGCCCGGGCCACGTCAGGGTGCGCATCGTAGGCGCGGGGCTGTGCCATACCGACCTGCTCGCCCGCGTACCCGGGCACACGCCCCATCCCATCGTCACCGGACACGAGGGTTCCGGCGTCGTCGACGCCGTCGGCCCCGGGGTCGCGGGCTTGGCCGTCGGCGACCCGGTCGTGCTGTCGTACGACGCATGCCGGGCCTGCCGGAACTGCCTGTCCGGCCAGCCCGCGTACTGCGCGGAGTTCACCGCGCGGAACCTGACCGGGACCGGTGCGGACGGGCACGGCCTGCTCCGCGACGCGGCCGGCGACCCGGTGGCCTCCCGCTGGTTCGGCCAGTCGTCGCTGGCCAGCCACGCGGTCACCGCGGCGGCGAACGTCGTCAAGGTAGACCGGGACCTGCCCCTGGAACTGCTGGGCCCCCTGGGCTGCGGCGTACAGACCGGGGCGGGCGCGGTGTGGAACTCGCTCGGGGTGCGTCCGGGTTCGTCGATTGCGGTGTTCGGATCCGGGGGCGTCGGGCTCAGCGCCGTCATGGCCGCCCGGGTGGCCGGGGCGGGCGTGGTGGCCGCCGTGGACGTCAATCCCGCCCGCCGCGAACTGGCCCGTGAGCTCGGCGCGACGCACGTCTTCGACGGCGCAGACCCGGACCTGCCCGCCGCACTCGCCGACGCGAGCGGCGGCGGGATGCAGTACGCCCTCGATACCACCGGACTGCCCACGGTGATCACCACGGCCGTATACGCGCTGCGCCCCACCGGGGTATGCGGCCTCGTCGGCATCCAGCACGGCGACTTGGCCCTGCCGCCCGACGCGCTCGCGCCGGGCCGCGCCCTGCTCGGGATCATCGAGGGCGACGCCGTCCCGCAAACGTTCGTGCCCATGCTGATCGGCCTGTGGCGGCAGGGACGTTTCCCCTTCGACCGGCTCATCACCACATTCCCGCTCGCCCGGATCGGCGATGCCGAGCGTGCCGCACTCGAGGGCACCGTCGTGAAGCCGGTCCTACTGCTCTGAACCCCGGGTACGTCCTTTGCCCCGCTCCCTCGTGCTCCTCCGTTGTCCGGCGGCCTGTCCACCGCCGGCTCCAGGGGCCGCGCCCTCTTCTCAAGGACTTTCCATGTACCACCACGACATGCTGTTCATCGGCGGCCACTACGTACGCCCGCCCGGCCCCCGTGTGACCGTCGAGGTCGTCAACCCGGCCGACGAGTCCGTTGTCGGCTCCTTCCCGGCCGCGACCGCCGCCGACGTGGACGACGCGGTCGCGGCCGCCCGCAACGCCCTCGACAGCCCCGCGTGGGGAGGGTTGAGCCCCGTCGAGCGGACTGCCGCGCTCGTCCGCTTCGCCGACGCTCTGGAGACGAACCTGGTGGAACGCGCCGCGCTCACCACCTTGCAGAACGGCATGCCGATCGCTCTGGCCCTCGACGCGGAGGGCGCAGGCCCGGTCGGACTGCTGCGCTACTACGCGGCGCTGGCCAGCGTCGTCCCCGCGGAGGAGACGCGCCCGCGCCTGGACGGAAGCGGCTGCACCGTCGTCACCCGGGACCCGGTCGGCGTGGTTGCCGCCGTCGTCCCGTGGAACTTCCCCCAGACCCTGACCATGTTCAAACTGGCTCCCGCACTCGCCGCCGGCTGCACCGTCGTCCTCAAGCCGGCGCCGGAGACGACCCTGGACGCGTACGCCCTGGCCGACGCGGCGCTGGCCGCGGGGCTGCCGCCCGGCGTGCTCAGTGTCGTTCCCGGGGGCGCCGACATCGGCGAACTCCTCGTTACTCACCCGGGTGTCGACAAGGTGGCCTTCACCGGGTCTACGGCCGCCGGACGCCGGATCGGCGAAGTGTGCGGGAGGCTCTTGCGGCCGGTCTCGCTCGAATTGGGCGGCAAGTCCGCGGCGATCCTTCTCGACGACGCGGACGTCGAGGACTTCGCCGGGCGATTGGCGGCGGTGTCGCTGCTCAACAACGGCCAGACATGCCACCTGTCCACCCGCATCCTCGTGCCCCGGGGCCACCACAACGCTGTGGCCGAGGTGGTGGGGGCGGTGGCCGCGTCCCTGGTCGTCGGCGACCCGATGGACCCGGCGACGGGGCTGGGGCCCTTGGTCAGCCGACGGCAGCGCGCCCGCGTCGAGGCGCACATCGCCGCAGCTATATCCGCAGGCACCACGGTGGTGACCGGCGGCGGTGCCCGGCCGCGCGACCGCGGCTGGTTCGTGGCACCGGCAGTTTTCGCGGACGTCGACAACGGCGCGCCGCTCGCCCGCGAGGAGGTCTTCGGGCCGGTCCTGGCGGTCATCCCCTACCGCGACACGGACGAAGCGGTGCGCCTGGCCAACGACTCGCCCTACGGTCTCGCCGGAACCGTGTGGACCAGCGATCCCGAACGCGGCCTCGCCGTCGCGCGACAGGTTGAGACCGGCACGATCGGCGTCAACGACTACAGCATCGACGCCGGGGCGCCGTTCGGCGGCGTCAAGGCGAGCGGGATCGGACGCGAACTCGGCCCGGAGGGCCTGGCCGCGTTCACCGTCACGAAGTCCGTGTATCTGTCGGCCGGTCTCCGAACGCCCGACGCGGACTGAGCGCGGGCCGCCTGCGGCGCAACCGCACCATCCCATATGATGCCGACGTCAGGTTCGGGTCGCGTCCCGCCTTCGCGACCCGGCCGCGCGCCGCGCCGACGACGCCCGGCACCAGCGTGTTCCCTTCCGCCGCCCGGCTCCCGCGGACCGGTTCGCGGGCCCCGTCATCCTGACCTCTGATCTGGAGAAGTCGTGCCTACCGCTCGGAAAGCCGTACACAGGCCCAAGAAGGGCGCCGCCCCCTCCCCGGCGGCGGCCAGTCCGGGAACACCCGCCGAGCCGACCCGCCGCGAGGACGGCAAGGAGGTGCGCTTGGGCCCGCGTGGAGCCGCGACGCGCGCCAAACTCATGGTGGCCGCGCGCGAGGTCTTCGAGGAACGCGGGTACGGCCAGGTCTCGGTGGCGCAGATCAGCGAGCGGGCGTCCGTCAGCCAAGGCACCTACTACCAGTACTTCCGCGACCGCAGCCATGTGATGTCCGCGCTGGTGGACGAGTACGTCGGCGCGTTGCTAGAGACCGCCGACGGGGTGTGGCACCTCGAGGACGGGCGGACCGGTCTGGAACTGCTCCTGCGCTTCTACGTCGGGCACTACGCGGAGAACGCGGCCTTCGCAGGTGTCTGGGAGGAGGTCACGCAGCTCGAACCCGCGCTCGCGGACGCACGGCGCCGACTCACGAACGTGATCGAGACGACGGTCGAGCAGCAGTTGCGCCGGGGCCTCGAGTCCGGCGCGCTGGAACCGCTGGACGACATCGCCGGGACGGCGCGAATGCTGACCGCGATGGCCGACCGCTATTGCTACCTGACCTACGTCTTCGACCGCCGCGCGAAACCGCCATCCGCGGATGCCACGGCGCGTTTGCTGCTCGAGGCGTGGGCGCGGCTCCTGAAGCTCCCCTAGTCGCGGCTCCGGCACACACGGGTCGCCAGCCCGCCCGCCTTCCTTCGCGGGCGGGCTGATCCCGTCAGGGGCGCGTCGGGGCTTGACCGGGGTGTGCGGGCGGCCAGGGGGCGAACCGCGGTGCCCGCCGCTCCGCGAGCGCGGCCAGGCCCTCGCCGAGATCGGGGCGCCTGAACGACTCGAGCATCAGGGCGAACGAGGAGGCCAGTGCGGCGTCGCGGCCGCAGCAGGCGTCCGCGTCGACCTGTGCCTTGACCACCGCCATCGACGTGGGAGAGCTCAGCCGCGCCAGGTCGCGGGCGTACTCGCGAGCTGCCGGCAGGAGTTCGTCCGGTGGCAGGACCCGTTGCACGAGCCCCATGGCCTGCGCCTCGGCCGCATCCACCGTTCGCCCCGACAACAACAGGTCGAGGGCGTGGCCGCGGCCGACCAGGCGCGGGAGAAGCCATGCGGTGCCGTACTCGGCGATCAAGCCGCGGCGCGCGTACGCGGTCGCCAGCGTGGCGCGCTCGGACGCGAAGCGGATGTCGCAGAACAGCGCCTGGGCGAACCCGAGCCCGATGCACGGTCCGTCGATCGCGGCGACCAGCGGCTTGGCAAATCTCAGCGGGTAGCCGGGGTCGCGGGTGGCGTCGGGTTCCGAGCCCTCCGCCGACAGGCTGTCGGTGTTCGGTGCGGTGTTGTCCGCACCCGCGGACAGGTCGTGCAGGGCCGACAGGTCGGCCCCCGCGCAGAACGCGTTACCAGCACCGGTCACCACGACGGCCCGCACACGCGGGTCCGCCTCTCCCCTGCGCAGCAGCGCGAGGTAGGCGGACTCCAGGTCGGCGGTCATCGCATTGCGGCGGTGTGGACGGTTCAGCACAACGGTCAAGACACCGTCAACGTCAACGGCTGCGAGGAGTTCGCCGGTTCCCGTCGGCACGCGGGTCCCAGGAGGGAACTCGTCGGCGGCCGGGGGCAGCCCGCGCTCGGCCCGCCGGGCATCGGTCTCTGTGGTCATGTCAGCTCTCCTCGGCGATCCCGACGGGTACGCCATCGATGACCTGGTCGAGGTACTCGCTCATGCCGCCGCCCGGCGCGGACGACAGCGTGGGGCAGCTCCACACCGTCAGGCCCTCCGCGATGCGGGTGGTCAGGAGGTCGCCGTTCTCGTCGGTGCGGCGGTTGCGGAGCGGCACCATGCCGAGCACCTCGCCGTGGATCTCGTAGGTGTCGGTGTCGGTGGTCAACGTCAGATCGAGCGCGGTCTGGGTGCCGGTGGCGCCGTCCCACACCGTGGTGACGCGCACACCGCGGACCTGGTCGTAGCGGCCGTCGCGGAAGACGACGCCCCCGACCTTGCGGCCGCCCGCGCGGTCGGCGATGACGCTGGCGACGAAGCCCGCGTTGGGGCCGAGGTTCCCGGTGAGCCACCGGTACCACCAGGGGGACTGCCAGTGCCGCGGGCCCCAGGAGTGGTCGCGCAATCCGGGGGCGGTGACCTCCCAGACGGTGTCCCCGACCCGCACGGATCCGCGGGCGACGACGTGCTGTTCGTAGTGGCCGCGTGCGAAGTCGCCGCCGTGCATGTCCTCGAGCGGGCGGCCGTCCTCGTACTCGGCCTCGCCGCCGAGCATCGGAGAGACCCCCTCGTAGGCCAGGTCCAGCGCGGCGTGCACCCGCGGACTGGTGCGGTACGCGGTCTTCGGGTCGGACATCGCGTGGCCGTCCGCCAGGTGCAGGAGCTCCCCGCCGAACCGCACGTCGAGACGCTCGAAAGGCTTCACCACCTTGAACGAGAGCCCGCCCGCGTCGAAGTGCTCGTTGTCGGCTATCGCGGGCCGGGCGAAGTCGAACGCGACGCTGCCGTCGGGGAGGTACAGGCAGACCGAGCGTTCGGCATGGCCCTGGTTCGCGCGGTTGCCCAGCCGGACCCATCCCCCCAGGCGGGCCCGGGGGTCGTAGAAGTTGAAGTACATGGACTCGTTGAAGTGCTCCTCCGGCCCCAGGGCGTGCATGCCCTCGTCCTCCGGATCGAGCCGCAGCCGGACGCCCGCAGGGGGTTCCGGCCACGACGCGCCCCCTGCCGGTGCATCCTGTGGCTCCTGCACGGGTTCCTCGACTCGCATCGCTTCTCCTCTTGACATCAGTGGCAACCTGACCAGAATCTGAGCCTGACGTCAGGTAACAAATCACGCAGGCTTATCCGCCGTCAACAGGCCGCACGCCCAGGCGGCGGCCGACGCATCCCACACGCGCTGCGCACCGGCGCCTGCGTCACCGCACACCTGAGGACCGCGCCAGCCAGGCATGTCTGCCTTCAGCGGCGACGCACTCAAAGCCGATCCGGCTCACGACTCCGGACCCGCCCGCCCACCCCTGAGCCCAGGGACCGACGACCCCGTGCAGGAGCTGTCATGGTCGCCCCACCCTCGCCCGCGTCACCCGCCTCTGCGTCCCCCGACGCGCCCCCGCGACCAGAGCCCTCACCGGGACTCACCCGCCTGTGGAGGCGTGAACTCCACCGCTACCCGGTCGGAGCGGCACGCTTTGCCCAGCTCGCCCTGGTTGTGGCAGCGACCGTGGTCGTGTACTACCAGCTGTACGTGCAGACCGCCGTCGCGACGTCGATCATGAACCACTACGGCATGTCGTTCGGGTACTTCTCGATGGTGGCCGTCGTCGGCAACATCGCCGGGGCCGGTGCCGCACTGGTCGCCGGATTCGCAGACCGGTGGGGACGCGCGAACCTGGTCGCGTACGGACTTCTCGCCACGGGCGTCCTCACGCTCGTCGCCCTGCCGGCAGCGCCCAGCTCGACCGCGTTCCTAGTCCTCACCGCCGTGATCGGCTTCGTCGAAGGACTCGTCCTCGTCGCCGCCCCCGCCCTGGTCCGCGACCTGTCGCCGCAGGTGGGACGCGCCTCGGCAATGGGGCTGTGGACGATGGGCCCGGTGCTGGGGAGCCTCATCGTCACCGGGGTCACCAGCACCACCCTCGACGACATCGGCTGGCGCAACGAGATCCGCTACGCCGGCGTGGCCGGCATAGTCGTCGCCCTCATCGTGGCGATCTTCCTCCGCGAACTCGCCCCCGCGCTGCGCAACCAGCTCATCGTTGACTTCGAGGAGCGCACCCTGCTGGAGGCCCGCGCCGCCGGCCTGGACCGCGAGCAGGCCCTCGACACCAGCGGACGCCGCGTGCTGCGCACCGACGTGGTCGTCCCCGCCATCGGCGCGGGCCTGTACCTGCTCTTCTACTTCACCGTGGTCGGAAGCTTCGTGGTCTTCTTCAGCACCGTCCACGGCTACAGCGAGCAGCGCGCAAACTCGCTGGGCAACTGGTTCTGGGCCGCCCAGGCCGTCTCCCTGATCCTCTTCGGACTGCTCTCCGACCGGCTGCGCGTCCGCAAGCCCTTCATCGTGACGGGCCTGATCGGCTCTCTCGCCCTGATGATCGTGTTCGCGTCCGTGTCCACCCAGGCCTCGACCGACTTCGACACCTTCGCGCTGCTCGGCTGCTGCATGGGCGTGTTCGGCGGCATGGCGTACGCCCCCTGGATGGCGGGATTCACCGAGAACGTGGAGCGGCACAGTCCGTCGGCCACCGCAGCCGGACTGGCCGTCAGCGGCAGCGTGACCCGCCTCATCGTGGCAGCGACCGCCATCGCCCTCCCGATGGTCGCCAGCTCCGTCACCACCCTGGTCGACCACGGCGAGGACGTCGCCGAGGCCCAGCAGCAAGCCGCCCCCGCCCTCGCTGTGATCGCGGCCCACCCAGCCCTGTTCGCCGAACTCGACCGCTACCCCTCGGACGCCCTACCACCCGACCTCGGCGTGCGCGCCTTCACCGAGGTCGGGCCCGCCAGCCTCGCCCTCGTCACCCAAGCCAAACCAGCCCTGGACATCATTAAGCGCCACGGAACCGACGTCGCCGAGGCCTCGAAGGACGCCTCCGACCAATGGCGGACCTGGTGGTGGATCTGCGTCGCAGGACAGGCGATCTTCCTTCCCACCGCCTTCCTCATCCGTGGCCCGTGGACGCCCCGCCGAGCCCGCCTCGACGCGGAGACCCGCGCTGCCGCCCGTGCCCGCGAACACGACGCCCTCCCTGCCACGTAGTGCCGTGACAGGACAAGTTCGCCGGGTTGCCGCACCACGCACTCGCCCAGCCGCATGAGCGGCCCGCCGACACAGCGTCGGCGGGCCGCGCGAACTCGTGTCAGGAGGGGTGTCAGCGTGCGCGGACGCCGGTGATCTCGACGTCCGGGCAGGCGACCGCCTGCGCAGCCACCGCCGGCTGCTCGATCGTCGAAGAGGTCATGCGCGCACCCTCCCACGGCAACGGGGGGCCTGCCCCGATGGGCCAAGACCGACCTCGTCATCGGCGACACCACCGTCCACGCGGGCGACCTGGTCCTGCTGGTCATGCTCGACGTCTTCGCCGCCAACCAAGACCCCGCCGCCTTCCCCGCCCCCGACACCTTCGCCCCGGCCGCGGCGGCGTCCCGCATCTGGGGTTCGGCTACGGCATGCGCTACTGCCTCGGAGCACCTCGCCCGCATGGAACTCACCTCCGCATCGTCGAACTCCCCGTCACCTGGTGAACAAACGCGGCCCACGGGCGCGGGGTAATCCGATCCGCACAGCACCGGTGGCCCATCTGAGGCGGTCGCATCCTGCCGAATGTTGCACCGGCTTCGCTGCCGATGAGGTTCGGACCGTCCGGTGGCAGCCACCGGTGACCCAGACCTCGACGCTTACCAGCTCGTCGAGCCGTAGTTCGGAGAATTCCGAACACATGGCGTGCGGCGTACCGTTCGTGATCCGGGTTCGCCGGCGGGACCGACGGCGGGACCGCAGCAGGCTGGCGCCCACCCCCACCCGGCGCCGGACCTGCCTGGTGGGGGGGGGGGGGGG
>NZ_JBPKBH010000037.1:20120-22159 GCF_051388915.1 Yinghuangia sp. YIM S09857
CGGGACCGCAGCAGGCTGGCGCCCACCCCCACCCGGCGCCGGACCTGCCTGGTGTCGGCCCCCTTCGGCCGCGCAACCCCCACGCGGCCGGGGGGCCGACACACCACCGCGACGGACGCGATCCGCCGCACAGGTGCGGTTACGGCGCAAAGGGGAGGCGGCGGATGGGTGGCGATGCGTGGGTGACACGCCAGTGGCGTGACGTGGACGGGCACCTGTGCACGGCGGTGATGACCGCGGAGCAGGCGGCGCGCTCCGACGAGGAGTTGCGCGCGCGGTTCGCCCCGATCCTGGCCCGCCTGTCCCGGGAGCGGCCGTCCGATCCGCTGTCCGCGCGGATGACCGACAACGCGGCCGCGTTCGTCATCGAACGCGCGTCCGGGCTCGCGGTGCCCGGCCGCCCGGTGGGCCTGGCCGACCTGGGCGGAAGGCCGCGGACCGACGACCCGCAGCTGGCGCGGCTGGTCGACCAGCTCGTCGAGGACACCATCGCCACCGCCGCCGAACGGCACCGCCGCGCCGACCCCTAGGAAGTCGGCGCGGCGGACGCGTGCGGACGCACGATGCGGATCGGGCCGCGGGTTCTACTCGGGGGTGACGTTCTCCGCCTGCGGGCCCTTCTGGCCCTGCGTCACGTCGTAGGAGACCCGCTGGTTCTCCTGGAGTTCGCGGTAGCCGGACGCGTTGATCGCGGAGAAGTGCACGAAGACGTCCGGCCCTCCGTCGTCCTGCGTGATGAAGCCGAAGCCCTTGTCCGCGTTGAACCACTTCACCGTGCCAGTCGCCATCGACCGTGCCCTTTCACCTGATCGGCTGAGATACGCCGGGCCCTGCCACGGGCCCGAACCCGGCTGTTCTACCAGCACACGGTGCCCGCCCGCCGCCGTCGCGACGGAAACGGCGGCGGTAGCCTGCCCGTTCGGGGGCCACCCGCACGAAGGGGAGCCGGTGGTGGACCACAACAGCCTGGACGAACTCCTGGGCGAGCCCGGCGAGTACGTCGGCGCGCGACGCGTACGGCGTCCCCGCCCCGCCGCGGGCGTGCTCGTCCTGGAGTGGTGGGACGGGGACGCGTGGGTGAGCGCCGGCGAGTCCGCCGACGACGACGCGGTCCGCGCCTGGCTCTCCGGCGCCCCGCGCGGCCCCCACCCCTGGCAGCCCGGCACCGGACGTAGGCGCCGACCACCCGCACCGCCGCCCCTGGGGAGTCACTGCGCAGGGTCCCCGTAGGGGTCCAGGTCGCGGTCTCCGCCGACGGTCATCGCGCGCGCGACCGCGGAGGCGGCGAGCCGCGGGATGTCCTCGTCGGTCCACCGGCGGAAGAGTTTCGCGACGTCGAGCGGCAGCGCGGCCGGGGTCCACTCCTCGGGGATCGGCCACATGCCCAGCACGGCGTCGCGGGCCGCGCGCTACGCGTCGGTCTCCACCCTGTCCGGCTCCTCCGGCGCCGCCCACGGGCGGCGGGCGCCGACCAGCACCAGCACATCCGCCGAGTACCAGCCGGTCGGGGCGTTGTCCGCGCCGGGCGTCGGATCGGTGGGGAGCACGAACGCGTGCGCGTAACCCGGGTACACCTCCCCCGTCGCCTCCCGCCGCAACCGCACGGCGCTGTTGGCGACCAGTGCGGCGAGGACGTCCTCCGAGGCGGTCTCCTCGCCGGGCGGCGGGGTGTGCGTCGGCGTGCAGGGCAGGCTGCTGGAGAACAGGTACCCGATCGTGCCGACGGTGTGCCGCGCGGTGTCCGCGTCGGTGAGGCGTCGGCGGGCCTGCATGTACGTCTCGCCCGTCTCGTGCTGGCGGGCTCGGATATCGCGCTTGTTCGGGTCGGCCATCACACACGCAACATTCCCGGCCGCGCTGCCCACGCTCGCGTCGGCCCGGTCGATGCGGGACGGCGGAACTACGCGCGGTGGACTGGCCTTGGTCGTGGGCCGGGGCGTGGGCACGAGGTCCGGCGCGAGACGGCGGGCGGCCGCGAGCCGCCCCACCGACCACCCTACCGACCGCGGCCGGTGCCGTCGGGCGGTTCCGGGGGGGGG
>NZ_JBPKBH010000038.1:0-18276 GCF_051388915.1 Yinghuangia sp. YIM S09857
TCTACGCAGCGTGATCCAAAGCAGTCCGAACCGGAGCTGAACACGCAGCTCACAGCGTTGTGCAACACGCTTTAGCCCATCGCGATCACGTGGTACGGCTTCAGGTTGAAGGACTTCTCGCCGCCGAACCCGTCAGGTGTGGGGGCCTGTGCTGCGGCGGTCAGCGCGTACGGGAGTCCGGCCAGGTACAGGCGCCCGTTCTCCTCGCGGACCATCACGTCACGCATCAGGGACGAGAACGCTATGGTCGCGCGGCTCGGGAACTCCTTGACGTTGGTGAGGGTGCCGTCCGTCGCGGACAGCCGGACCAGGCTCATCGGCCTGCCGGTGACGGCTCCGCCGTCCTGTACGAGGACCAGCAGGTCGCCGGATTCCTCGACGCGGACCGGGTGGATTTTGCCCTGCTGCTTGAGGCCGAGGAGGTTCTTACCCTCCGCCACGTTGACCGACCAGAGCGTCTTGCCAGTCGTCCGGTCCACCGCCGTGACCATGTTGGCGGAGTCGGCGCCGAGGGAGAGCGAGGCCGACATGTCACTGCCCGGCACGTAGATCGCCTTGTCGCTGGCGAGTATCGGCATGTACCCGGCAGTGCTCAACGTCGTGCGCGCGGTCGCGACGGTGTGGCCTTCGGTGATTTTGAAGGCTTCCTTGCCCGCGTCGTCCAACACGACGACGTCCGGCGGTGTCTTGCTGAGCCCTCCGTGCGTGCGGACGACGATGACGGGGTCGACCGAGACGACTTCGGTGTCGCCGAGACTCAGGCCTCCGGGCGCGGGGGGAAGTACGTACTGCCACTTGGGCGAGCCGTTGGCGGGGTTCAACTCGGCCACCGTGGTGCCCTCGCCGTAGCCGCAGGACACCTTGGCGATCAGCTTCGCACCGCCGGCGACCCCGTCGACGGAGCAGCCCTCGTCGAGAACCGAGTCCAAGGCCCACGACGGCTTGCCGTCGGACTCGCGATAGGCCTGCCCCTCGAAGACCACGGCTTCGCCCGCCACGGCGATCCCCTTGGTGCCCAGGGCGAAGTCGAAGTCCGGCATGTCGATGTCGCTCTTCGACGCGACGATGTCCGAGGCCCAGACCTTCTTGCCCTGAACGAGGTCGATGGCCTCCAGCTTGGTGCAGTTCTTTTCGTCACCGAAGGCGACGTACGCCCGCTTGTCCCCGCCCTGCACGTCGACGTCGCAGACGAACTCGCCGTCGGGGGACGAGTACTCCCAGGCCGAGGCGCCCGTCTCCTTGTTGTACGCGGCGACGCGCTTCTCCTCGGCAACCACGACAGTGTCGGCGGTGTACCAGACACCTGTACGGCTCAGCCTGCCCTGGCCGTACTTGTCGGTGTACGCCGAGACCGGAGTGTCCCGTCCCTCACGGATCGACCACAGGACGTCCCCCTTCGCCAGGGGAGTACCCGCCTTGCCCACACCCGCGTCGCGCGACGCCTGCTTGGCGATGCCCGGCACGGCGGCCGCGGCGATAAGGACCGCGACAAGGCCGATCGGCAGCAGCCATGAGCGGTCGTGCTTGCGCGGCCGGGTCAGCGGCGGTCCGAGCTGGACGTCCTGCGGCCGCGCCGGCGGACCGTAGGCGCCGGGCGGCACGTGGGACGGGGCTGGAACGTATCCGCTGGGGTCCGGCCCCGGACTGTACGCGGCTGGCGGCGGCATGTCCGCGGGTGCGTAGTCGGCGGGCGGGGGGTAGTTCCCCTGCGGCTGGCCCAGGGGCGGGTAGCTGCCTTGCGGCTGGCTTCCCGGACCCGATGAACCGGGCGGCGGTCCCACGGGCGGCGGCTCGACGTACCCGCCGCCGCTCGACCACTGCGGCTGCGACTGTTGCGGCGGCATGTACTGCTGGGGCGGCGCCTGCGGACCCGAGGGCACCGAGTCCGGCGGCGGTCCGTACGAGGGCTGGCCCGACGGCGGGGGCGCCCACTGACCGGCGGCCGGCGGTGGGGCCCACTGGTCCGCCTGAGGCGGCGGCGCCCAGGACTGCTGCCCAGGCTGCGAGCCCTGCGGCGCGTACGTGGGCGACTGCCCCGGTACGACCGGCCCGCCCGTCGGCGGCTGCCATGCCTGGTTGCCCTGCGGCGGCACGTAAGGCTGCTGCTGAGGCCCGTCGGGCTCGTTGTCGTCCGGGACGCGGAACGTCGGCGGCGGCGGGTTGCTCACGCGCCACCCCCGACGATGCCGGTGGGCAGGTCGGCGGGACCGGGCACCGCCACCCCGAGGCCGCGGGGCGCGGGAAGGTCCTTGAACGGGTCCCTCTCGGTGAAGCCGGTCTCCTTGATCGCGTTGTCCCACCACAGGGCGGTGAACGCCATGGCCGACAGCGTCGCGACGATGATCAGCAACCCCACCACACCGACCATGACCTTGCGCGGCGCGGCCGGCCCTCGGTACGGCCGCGGAGGCGGCGGTGTGGCGGCGCCCCACTGCTGTTGGTGGGGGATACCGCCGTGCGGGCCTGGCGGAGGCGCGTACGACATCGTCGAGTCCTGTTCATGGGGGGAACGCCGGTCAGTCTCGACACGCTATCGGGACGAACCCCCCTGCCGCCCAAGTCAGGCACCCCAACCATCAGTTCTCGTCCGAATCGTCGGGTTTGCCGCCGACGAGGGATCGGGTGCGCGGCCGCTTCCGCCTCCGCGCGCGGCGGAGCCGTACGGTTGGGGCATGGGTGATGGTGTGGGTTTTGTCGAGGGGTTCGATCGGCTCGACGCGGCGGATGTCGCGGTGGTCCTGGGGCTGGCGGAGGAGGCGGCTCGGGGGGACGGAGCGGCTCCGTTGTCGGAGCAGACTCGGCTGGAGTTGCGGCACGGGGCGCCTGGGGCGCGGGAGTTGCTGGTGCGGGCGGGGGACGGGATCGCCGGGTACGCGCATCTGGATCTGGCGGATGCGGACGAGGGGCCCGCCGGGGAGCTGTTCGTGGCGCCGGGCGAACGCGGCAAGGGGTACGGGCGGTTGCTGGTGCGGGCGATGCTGGACGAGGCCCGCGCGCATGACGCGGACGGGCGCGTGCGGGTGTGGGCGCACGGGAAGTCGCCCGCGGCGGAGCACCTGGCGGCGGAGTTCGGCTTCACGGCGTTCCGCGAGTTGTGGCAGATGCGGCGCGCGGTCGGTTTGGCGCTGCCGGAGACGCAGGCGCCGCCCGGGGTGACCGTGCGGACGTTCGTCCCCGGGCAGGACGACGACGCGTGGCTCGCGCTCAACGCGAAGGCGTTCGCGCACCACCCCGAGCAGGGCGCCTGGACACACGACGACCTGCGCCGCCGGATCGCCGAGCCGTGGTTCGACCCGGCGGGCTTCTTCCTCGCCGAGGACGAGGCCGGGCGGCTGGTCGGGTTCCACTGGACGAAGGTGCACCCGGCGGCCGGCGCCGAAGGGCCGCTCGGCGAGGTGTACGTGGTGGGCGTGGACCCGTCCGCGCAGGGCGGCGGCCTGGGGAAGATGCTCACCGCGGTCGGGCTCACCCATCTGGCCCAGACCGAGGCCGACGGCGGCCCCCTCGCCGAGGTGCTCCTGTACGTCGACGCCGACAACGAGGCAGCGGTCGCGGTCTACACCCGTCTGGGCTTCCGTGTGCATACCGTGGACGTGATGTACCGACGCTAGTGCGGTGCCCACACTAGGTCGTGCCTTCAAACTCCCGCCCGGGCCCGCGAAGCGCACCACGCGGGCTGGCCGACGGGATTGCGAAGACACCCCGCAGCGGCAGCCGGGAGGCCCTCCGAGACGGGCCGTCCGTCCGCTCGCGACGGCTCACCTCCGCCCCTCGCCGCTCCTCGGTCCCGGATCGCCCGGTATCGCCGGGAACCGGGGGCGGGAAGGGCTTGCCCGGCGCCGAAATGGTGCCAGGCTGGGAGGGCGGAGCCGGGCGGCCCGGCCCGTTCCACGGCCCCGACAACACCCGGGGCGGCGCTCCGGTTTCCGGGGCGTCGTTTCGTATTTACCGTGGAGACACCGATCCCCGGGAGGATGATCAGATGACCGCCGATCTGCCCGCATCCGCCCGCCCCCGCCACCTCGCGGTGGCCCCCGTACGCGAACACGGCGACGGCTCGGCGAACCCTGTCGGTCCCGCGGTCGCCGTCGTACCCGCCCGCGCGGACGACACCGACCTGCCCGGCGACCGCTTCCTCGACCGCGAGGGGAGCTGGCTGGCGTTCAACGAACGCGTGCTGGAGCTGGCCGAGGACCCCGCGACCCCGCTGCTGGAGCGGGCCCGCTTCCTGGCGATCTTCGCGTCGAACCTCGACGAGTTCTTCATGGTGCGCGTCGCCGGCCTCAAGCGCCGCATCGCGACCGGCATGGCGGTACGCGCCGCGAGCGGCCTGCAACCACGCGAGGTTCTGGAGAGCATCTGGTCGCGCAGCCGCGGCCTGATGGCCCGCCACGCGACGTGCTTCCACCACGACGTCCTGCCCTCGCTCGCGGACGCCGAGATCGAGCTGCTGCGCTGGGACGACCTGACCGAGGGCGAGCACCAGTCCCTCTACACGCTCTTCCGCGAGCGCATCTTCCCGGTCCTGACCCCGCTGGCCGTCGACCCCGCGCACCCGTTCCCCTACATCTCGGGCCTGTCGCTGAACCTCGCCGTCGTGGTGCGCAACCCGCGCTCCGGCAACCAGCACTTCGCGCGCGTCAAGGTGCCGCCGCTGCTGCCGCGCTTCGTCGAGGTCTCCCCCGCGCGCTTCGTCCCCCTTGAGGACGTCATCGCCGCGCACCTGGGCGACCTCTTCCCCGGCATGGAGATCCTCGGCCGCCACACGTTCCGGGTCACCCGCAACGAGGACCTGGAGGTCGAGGAGGACGACGCCGAAAACCTCCTCCAGGCCCTCGAACGCGAGCTGATGCGCCGCCGGTTCGGGCCGCCGGTGCGCCTGGAGGTCGAGGAGACGATCGACCCGCACGTCCTCGACCTGCTGGTCCGCGAGCTCGGGGTGGGCGAGAAGGAGGTCTACCCGCTGCCCGGACCGCTCGACCTGACCGGCCTGCACGCGATCGCCGACCTGGACCGCCCGGACCTGAAGTACCGCAAGTTCATCGCCGGGACGCACCGCGACCTCGCCGAGGTGGAGACCGCGCATTCCGCCGACGTGTTCGCGGCGATGCGCAGGCGGGACGTGCTGGTGCACCACCCGTACGACTCCTTCGCCACCTCGGTGCAGGCGTTCCTGGAGCAGGCCGCCGCGGACCCGCAGGTGCTGGCCATCAAGCAGACGCTCTACCGCACGTCCGGCGACTCGCCCATCGTGGACGCGCTCATCGACGCGGCCGAGTCCGGCAAGCAGGTCCTCGTGCTGGTCGAGCTGAAGGCCCGCTTCGACGAGAGCAACAACATCGAGTGGGCCCGCAAGCTCGAACAGGCCGGCTGCCACGTCGTGCACGGCGTCGTCGGCCTCAAGACGCACTGCAAGCTGTCGCTCGTCGTCCGCCAGGAAGGCGACACCTTGCGGCGGTACTGCCACATAGGCACCGGCAACTACAACCCGAAGACCGCGCGGCTGTACGAGGACATGGGCCTGCTGACCGTCGACCCCCAGGTCGGCGAGGACATGTCGAACCTGTTCAACCGGCTGTCCGGCTACTCCCGCGCGCAGACCTTCCGCCGCCTGCTGGTGGCCCCACACTCCCTGCGCAACGGGCTCGTCGAGCGCATCCAGCGCGAGGTGTCGCACCACGAGCAGGGCCTGCCCGCGTACATCCGCCTCAAGTCCAACTCGATCGTGGACGAGACGGTCGTGGACGCCCTCTACCGCGCCTCGCAGGCGGGTGTCCCGGTCGACCTGTGGATCCGCGGCATCTGCGCGCTGCGCCCGGGCGTGCGGGGGCTTTCCGAGAACATCCGGGTGCGCAGCGTCCTCGGCCGCTTCCTCGAACACTCCCGCGTATGGGTCTTCGCGAACGGCGGCGAGCCGGAAGTGTGGATCGGCAGCGCGGATCTCATGCACCGAAACCTTGACCGGCGAGTGGAGGCCGCGGTACGTCTGAGCGGCCGACACCGGGACCAGATCGCCGAATTTGTCGACCTCGGCATGTCCGACGAGACCGCTTCATGGCATCTGGGCCCCGATGGGACGTGGACGCGGCACGCCACGGCCCCCGACGGCACCGTGCTGCGCGACGTACAGGACCACCTCATAGAACTGAGGAGGCGACGGCGTGGGCCGGAGTGAACGGCAGGTCAAGGAGCAGGTCGAGGCAGAGGTCGAGGGCGGCGTCGAAGGCGCGGAGGCGGCCGGGCACGCGGGCACCGGAGACCACGGGAGCGGGTCCGGGAGCGGCGGCAGGCCGCCCGGCAAGGGCGCCAAGACGAAGAAGAAGCGCGCGAAGGCCGCGGAAGCCGCCAAGGCTGCGGGATCCGCGAAGTCGGGCAAGTCCGCGAAGGCCGGCGACGACGGACCCGGCAGCGCGGCCGAAGAGCAGAGCGCGACCACCCGGCTCCCCCGTCCCCGATCCGACCCGGACGCCGCACGGCGCCCGGAGGCACCGGGCACCGGGCCACGGAACACCGAGCCCCAGAGCACAGAGGCACAGAACACCGAGGTACAGAACACAGAGGCGCCGGACGCGGAGGCATCGGGCGCTGAGGCGCCCGCCTCGGACGCGCCGCCTCCCGCCGCACCGCCCATCGACCCCGACCAACCCACCGCCGAACCGCCGCCCGCGCCCGCCCTCCTCCCCCCGCGCACCGCGGGCGACGTCCTCCTCGACCACCTCCGCGCCGAGGCCGCCGAGTTCCTGGCCCAAGCGCCGCGCGTGCGGGACGGCGGCGAGGACGCGGCGCACCGCATGCGGGTCGCCGCACGCCGCATGCGCAGCGCGCTGCGTACCTGCAAACCGCTGCTGGAGCCGGGCCCCACGCAGGCGCTGTCGCTCGAACTGCGCTGGGCGGCCGACTCGCTGGCCGGTGAGCGCGACAACGAAGTACTGCTGGAACGCCTGCTCGCGGCCTTCGAGAGGCTGCCCGCACGCTCCGGTACGCCCCGCGCCCGCGCCGCCGTCGAGCGCCGCCTGCGCGGCGGGCTCTCGTCCGGCCACACCACGGCGTTGCGGGCGCTCGACTCGGCGGACTTCGAGGCACTCGCCAGGCAGCTCGCCGAACCGGGCCTGGGCCTGGAGTTCACCCGGCAGGCGGCCCGGCCCGCGGCCGAGGCGGTCCCGAGGCTCGCGGCCAAGGCGTTCCGCACGCTGACAACGGGCGCGGAGGGGCTGCCGCTCGCGCACGCCGCCGTCGCGTACCACGTGCCCGTCCCGCTGTCCGGCGAGGACGACGAGGCCTGGCACCGCGTACGCATCCTCGGCAAGCGGGCCCGGTACGCCGCCGACCTGTGCGCACCCGAGTTCGGCGCCCCGGCAAAGAGCCTCGCCAAACGCATGAAGGCGGTCACCGAGTCGCTCGGCACCCACCAGGACGCCGCGCTCGCCGCGGAGGTGGTCCGGGAACTGGCGCTGTCGCCACGGCTCGGCGGGGCGGCGGCGTTCGTGCTCGGCGAGCTGTACACGGTGCAGCGGTTCGCGGTGGCCGAGGCGCGCTTCACCTTCGCCTCGCTGTGGCCGCCGTTGCGCGAACGGCTCGACGAGGTGGAGCGGTGGGGCTCCTGAGCGGACTGGGGCGGTCCGCGGACCCGCCGCCGGAGCGGTGGCGGGTCCCGGTGTACGCCGCGGGCGCGGTCCTGTGGCGCCCGGCCGAGCGCCGCAGGGGCACGGGTGACGGTGACGGCATCGAGGTCGCCCTCGTGCATCGCCCCAAGTACGACGACTGGTCCCTGCCCAAGGGCAAGGTCGAGCCGGGCGAGCACGCCGCCGCGGCCGCGGTGCGCGAGGTCGGCGAGGAGACCGGCTTCGCGTGCGTACTCGGCCGCGAACTCGGCGTGCAGTCGTATGCGGTCGGCGAGCGCCTGAAGCTGGTGCGCTACTGGGCCGCCGAGGCGCGCGGCGGGCGGTTCACCGCCAACCGGGAGGTGGACCGCATCGCATGGCTGCCGCCGGGCGACGCGGCCACGCTGATGTCGTACAGCCGGGACGGTCGGCTCCTGGAGTCGCTGGGCTCGCTGCCGCACGCCACCGCGCCCGTGATCGTGCTGCGGCACTGCGGCGCGGTGGCCCGCACGAGCCACCAGGACGGCGACGCCGACCGACCGCTGACCGTCACGGGCCGCGTCCAGGCGGACATGGTCGGCGGCGTCCTGGCGGCGTACGGGCCGACCGTGGTGCTCAGCTCGCCGTCGCTGCGCTGCCTGGAGACGGTGGACCCGTACTGCCGCCGCGAGGAGGTCGCGGTCGAGGTGGTGCCCGCGCTGTCCGAGGAGGGCCACGCGGAGCGGCCGGACGCGGCGGCCGAACTGCTGCGGGTCCTCGTCGCCGAGAGCGCCCCGGTGATCGTGTGCACGCACCGTCCGGTGCTCCCGTCGATGCTGGGCGCGGTCGGGCAGGCCGGACAGCCCGGGAGGGACCCGCACGAGTTGCTTCTGCCCGGCGAGTTCCTGGCCCTGCACACCGCGAAGGGCGCCGTCGTCGCGGCCGATCGTCACGCCCCGTATCCGACGGAGCGGTGAGTGTCGGAACGACCGCCCCGCGGTCAAGAAACGGACACAGCGGGCGGAACGGAAGGCCCAACAACTTTGAACTCCGCGTGAACCCCTTCTGACATCGCCGATAAACCCGCAGGTCAGAGCGATGCCATCAGGTCAGTTGGCGATGAAACACGCCCGATCGCAGATCTCCTGATGGCCCGCCTGTGTTCATGACGGGTTCACTTTCCCCCGCCGTTCGCTTCACACGTGCGACCTAATGTCGGCATCGACGGTGACCGACGTGGTCATCGCAGAGGCACTTTGAAGCAACCGGAAGGAACAGCCGTGACCACTCGGCCCCGACTCGCCCGGCGCGGCACCGCGTTCGCCGCGATAGCCGTCGCCGGCGCGCTCACGCTCACCGCCTGCGGCTCCGACGACAACGACACGGCGGACAAGCCGAGCGGTACCGGCACGACGGCCGCGGGGTCGTCCTCGGCGCCCGCCGCGGACCTCACGTGCGGCTCCGGCACCCTCGCCGGCGCCGGCTCCAGCGCGCAGAAGAACGCCATCGACGAGTGGGTCAAGCGGTACCAGCAGAAGTGCTCGGGCACCACGGTCGACTACCAGTCGAGCGGTTCCGGCGCCGGTCGCCAGTCGTTCTTCGACAAGCAGGTCGCCTTCGCGGGCTCCGACTCCGCGCTCAAGGAGGACGAGGTCGCCAAGGGCTCGGCCGCGTGCGGCGGCACCCCGGCGATCAACCTGCCGATGGTGACCGGCCCGATCGCCGTCGCGTACAACCTGCCCGGTGTGAAGGACCTGGTCCTCGACGCGAAGACCATCGCCGGCATCTTCTCCGGCAAGATCACCAAGTGGGACGCCGCGGAGATCAAGGCGCTCAACCCGAGCGCGCAGCTGCCGTCCTCGGCGATCCAGACGGTGCACCGCTCGGACAAGTCCGGCACCACCGAGAACTTCACCAAGTACCTCAAGGCCGCCGCGCCCGCCGACTGGACGGCCGAGCCGTCGCAGGACTGGCCCACCCAGGACGGCCAGTCCGCCAAGGGCTCCGAGGGCGTCGCGACCGTGGTCAAGGGCGCCAGCGGCGCCATCGGCTACATGGAGGTCTCGTTCGCCGAGAACAACGGCCTCGGCATCGCGGCCATCAACACCGGCGCCGCCGCCCCGGTCAAGCTGACCCCCGAGGCCGCCGGCAAGGCCGTCGCCGCCGCGAAGATCGAGGGCCAGGGCAACGACCTCAAGCTCAAGCTCGACTACGCCACCAAGGCCGAGGGCGCGTACCCGATCATCCTGGTGACGTACGAGATCGTCTGCGAGAAGGGCAACGCGGCGGACAAGCTCCCTCTGGTCAAGTCCTTCCTGACCTACACCGCCAGCGAAGAGGGCCAGGCGATCCTCGCCGACAACGGCTACGCCCCGCTCCCGGCGGAGATCGCCACCAAGGTCCGCACCGCGGTCGCAAGCCTGTCCTGATCCGGCACCGCCCTGATCGACAGTCACGGAGAAGAGATGTCCACCTCCACTTCGCCGGAGTCGCGCGATACCGACGAGCGCGGCTCCGGCCGGCGCCGGGGCCGGTTCGACAAGGCCGCGCACGGCGCCGACGTCAAGCCCGCCAGGTCCCGGGTGCGCCTGGGCGACCGCATGTTCAGCGGCTCGTCGCGCGGCGCGGGGATCCTGCTGCTGGTGATCATGGCCGCCATCGCGGTCTTCCTGGTCACCGAGGCGCTCGGCGCGCTGGGCGACAACGAAGGCAACTTCCTCACGGACTCCACCTGGGTCACCGACGGCAGCGAACCGGCGTTCGGTGTCGCCGGGCTCGTAATGGGCACCGTCCTCAGCGCCGCCATCGCGATGCTGCTCGCGGTGCCGGTCGCGGTGGGGGTGGCTCTCTTCATCACGCACTACGCGCCGCGGCGGGTCGCGCAGACGCTCGGCTACATCGTCGACCTGCTCGCCGCGGTGCCCAGCGTGGTCTTCGGCCTCTGGGGTCTGGTGTTCCTGTCCCCGAAGCTGCTCGGCCTGCACACCTGGCTGAGCGACTACCTGGGCTTCATCCCGATCTTCGACAAGGACGGCGCCGGGGCCACCGCCCGCACGCTGTTCACCTGCGGGATCATCCTGGCGATCATGATCCTCCCGATCATCGCCGCGGTCACCCGCGAGGTCTTCCTCCAGGTGCCGCGCGCCCACGAGGAGGCCGCGCTGGCGCTCGGCGCGACGCGCTGGGAGATGATCCGCACCGCGGTCCTGCCGTTCGGCAAGCCGGGCATCATCTCGGCGTCGATGCTCGGCCTCGGCCGCGCGCTCGGCGAGACCATCGCGGTCGCCATGGTGCTGTCCAGCAGCCAGGAGCTCGTCTACAAGATCCTGGACCCGGGCGGCAACACCATCGCCGCGAACATCGCCAACCAGTTCGGCGAGTCCAACGAACTCGGGCGCGGCGCGCTCATCGCGTCCGGCCTCGTGCTGTTCCTCCTGACACTGCTGGTCAACGGTGCGGCGCGGGTCGTCATCAACCGGCACAAGGAGTTCTCGGGGGCCAACGCATGACCATCACCAAGACGGACGTCACCGCGCCCCCCGCGGAATCGGGCCCGCTCGACCTGACGCGCCGCAGCATGCCGAACTGGATCCCGTGGGCGGTCGGCGCCGCGGCGGTCGCGATCGGTCTGCTCACCAAGGCCGTGCAGGGCAACTGGGCACTCGGCGGCTTCTACGCCGGACTGTTCTTCATCATCGCGGTGACCGTCGCGTCCTGGCGCCTGGAGGACCGCCGGCGCGCCACCGACCGGCTCGCCACCAGCGTCGTGTACGGCGCGTTCGTGGTCGCGATCGTCCCGCTGATCTCGATCCTCGGGTACACGATCAAGGAAGGCTTCGAGGAGCTCTCGCCGTACTTCCTGTCGCACTCGATGCGCGGCGTCGGCCCGCGCGACGACACCGGCGGCATCTACCACGCGATCATCGGCACCCTGGAGCAGGTCGGCCTGGCCACCCTCATCGCCGTGCCGATCGGCCTCATGACGGCGATCTACCTGGTCGAGTACGGCACCGGCCGGCTCGCCCGGGCGATCACCTTCTTCGTCGACGTCATGACGGGCATCCCGTCGATCGTCGCGGGCCTGTTCATCTACTCCTTCTGGATCATGGCGCTGGGCTTCAAGGCCTCCGGCTTCGCGGGCTCGCTCGCGCTCATGATCCTGATGCTCCCGACGGTCGTCCGCGCCGCCGAGGAGATGCTGAAGCTGGTACCGAACGAACTCCGGGAGGCCAGCCTCGCGCTGGGCATCCCGAAGTGGCGCACGATCCTCAAGGTCGTCCTGCCCACCGCGCTCGGCGGCATCATCACCGGCGTCATGCTGGCGATCGCCCGCGTCATCGGCGAGACGGCCCCGCTGCTGCTCCTGGTGGGCACGGCGCAGTCGATCAACACGAACCCGTTCGACGGCTGGCAGAGCTCGATCCCGCTCTTCGTGTTCGAGCAGAACCACGCCGGAAACCAGTTCTCGCCCGCCCGCGCGTGGGCCGGCGCGCTCACGCTCATCATCATCGTCATGGTGCTGAACCTGGTGGCGCGTCTGATCGCCCGCTGGAAGGCCCCGAAGGCAGGACGATGACCGTGGCGAACTCCCCGACACCCTCCCAGGCGGTCCACGCCCGGAGGACAGCCCAGCAGACAGCAGCGGTTCCGACCCCGGGCAGCGGCGCCCGTGACGAGGCAGGCATGACCAAGCGCATCGAAATCTCCGGACTCAGCGCCTACTACGGCGGCAACAAGGCCGTCGAGGACATCTCGATGACCATCGAGCCCCGGACGGTCACGGCGTTCATCGGCCCCTCCGGGTGCGGCAAGTCGACGTTCATCCGCACGCTCAACCGCATGCACGAGCTGATCCCCGGCGCCACCGTCGAGGGGTCCGTGCAGTTGGACGGCCAGAACCTGTACGGCCCGGACGTCGACCCGGTCGCGGTGCGCCGCACCGTCGGCATGGTCTTCCAGCGGCCGAACCCGTTCCCGACGATGTCCATCTACGACAACGTGGCGGCCGGCCTGCGCCTCAACGGCACGAAGAGGAAGGCCGACCTCGACGCGGTCGTGGAGCGCTCACTGCGCGGCGCGAACCTGTGGAACGAGGTCAAGGACCGGCTCGGCAAGCCCGGTTCGGGCCTGTCCGGCGGCCAGCAGCAGCGGCTGTGCATCGCCCGCGCGATCGCGGTGGAGCCGCAGGTGCTCCTCATGGACGAGCCCTGCTCGGCGCTCGACCCGATCTCGACGCTGGCGATCGAGGACCTGATCGCGCTCCTGAAGGAGCGGTACACGATCGTCATCGTCACGCACAACATGCAGCAGGCGGCGCGCGTGAGCGACCGTACGGCGTTCTTCAACCTGGCGGGCCCGGGGCAGCCCGGCCGCCTGGTGGAGATCGGCGACACGGAGAAGATCTTCTCGTCGCCGGAGGTTGAGGCGACGGCCGACTATATTGCCGGCCGTTTCGGCTGAGCAGGGATGGTCGGGTCGGGTGCGCCGGCAATGTGCAAGCGCGGCCGTTTCGGCTGAGTACGGATGGTCCGGTCGGGTGCGCCGGCAATGTGCAAGCGCGGCCGTTTCGGCTGAGTACGGGACAAGCACGGGGCACGGGTACGTGATGACATACGCGAGGGGCGGTTCCCGTTCGGGGACCGCCCCTTCGTACCGGCCGGTGTCGCGGCTACAGGAAGATCACGTTCAGCAGCGCGTACGCGCCCGCCGACACCAGCGCGGCGGCCGGGATGGTGAGCACCCACGCCGTCACGATGTTGCCCGCCACACCCCAGCGGACCGCGGACAGGCGCTTGGTGGCGCCCACGCCGAGGATCGACGAGGTGATCGTGTGCGTCGTCGAGACCGGCGCGTGGAACACGAACGCCGTGCTGTAGAGCACGCTCGCCGCCGTCGCCTCGGCGGCGAAGCCGCGCGGCGGGTCGAGCTCGATGATGCGGCGGCCGAGGGTGCGCATGATGCGCCAGCCGCCCGCGTACGTGCCCGCGCTGATCGCGAGCGCGGCGGAGACCGTGACCCAGAACGGCACGTCGTAGTCGGTCTGGTAGCCGCCGACGACCAGCGCCATGACGATCAGGCCCATGGTCTTCTGCGCGTCCTGGAGGCCGTGGCCGAACGCCATGGCCGCCGCCGAGATGGTCTGCGCGACGCGGAAGCCGCGCGTCACCTTGTGCGGGTTGCGGCGCCGGAAGATCCACAGGATCGCGACCATCAGCAGGTACGCGATGGTGAAGCCGATCAGCGGCGACACGATCATCGGGATGACGACCTTGTCGATGACGCCGTCCCACTTGACGGTCTGCGAGGCCGCGAGCGCGGCACCGACGAGGCCGCCGATGAGCGCGTGGGTGGACGACGAGGGCAGGCCGAAGTACCAGGTGATCATGTTCCAGGTGATCGCGCCGACGAGTGCGGCGGCCACGATCACCAGGCCCTGGTTGCCGTCGGGGGCGTCGATGATGCCCTTGCCGACGGTTTTCGCCACTTGTTCGCCGGCGAACGCCCCGGCCAGGTTCATCACGGCGGCCATCGCCAGGGCCGCCCGGGGCGTGAGCGCCCGGGTGGACACCGAGGTGGCGATGGCGTTCGCCGCGTCGTGGAACCCGTTGGTGTAGTCGAACGCCAGAGCGATCACGACGATCGCAATGGTCGCCAGCAGAACGAGGTCCACCGGTCAGGACTCCTTGACCGTGATGGTCTCGATCGTGTTCGCGACGTGTTCGAAGCCGTCGGCCGCCTCTTCGAGGGCGTCGACGATGCCCTTGAGCTTGAGCACCGTCAGCGCGTCGTACTTGCCGCTGAACAGGTGCGCGAGCAGCTTGCGGTGGATCTGGTCGGCCTGGTTCTCGAGACGGTTGATCTCGATCCAGTACTCGGTCAGGTCCTTCATCGTGCGCAGCCGGGGCATCGCCTCCGCGGTCAGCTCGGCGGCGCGTACCAGCACCTCGATCTGGTCCGCGATCTGCGGCGGCAGCTCGTCGAGCTGGTAGAGGACGACGAGGTCGACGGCCTCGTCCATGTAGTCCATGACGTCGTCGATCTGGGACGCGAGGGTGTAGATGTCCTCGCGGTCGAACGGCGTGATGAACGACGAGTTCAACTGCCGCAGGATCGCGTGGGTCGCGTCGTCGCCGGCGTGTTCGGCCGCACGCATCCGCTCGGCGATCTCCGGACGAGCGGAGATCTCGGCGCCGAGCAACTCGGTGAGGAGCTTGGATGCGGTGACCAGGTTGTTCGCCGCTGTGGCGAACATGTCGTAGAAGCTCGTCTCCCTGGGGGTCAGACGCAATCGCACAGAGATCTCCGGAATGAGGAATGCGGTCCCGACGATGCTAGGCGCTCGCCACCGCCGGTAAACAATCCGGGTTAGTCGCGGGCGAAGTGCCGGTACCCGGGCGTAACAGGACGCACGCGCACCGCGACGGACCCGCTCCGCATCGGAGGATCCGGAAAACCGGAAGAAGCTCCTCCGCGGCGGAACACGCCCGTCGCATGAAGAAGAGTAGGGCTCGTACGCCCGTCCGGGTCACGCGGTTCCCTCACACGGGATCATGTAGCCCATGTCACAGTGGGAGCGGAACGCCTGCACGGGCAGCGCACGATGTCCACGCCGGGCGACGTGCAAACCGACGGGTTGGCGCGACATGCTTGCCGAAAATACCCCCCGGGGGTAAATTTGACGCATGGACACCACGGTCGAAACCCACACCACGGGCCCCGGCACCGCACCCAGCCCTCAGGAGGGGGCGGGCCACGGCAAGGGCCACACCGGACACGGCTACAGCCCGCGCAAGGACGAGCACCTCAAGCGCTTGCGCCGCGTCGAGGGCCAGGTGCGCGGACTCCAGCGCATGGTCTCCGAGGACGAGTACTGCATCGACGTGCTCACCCAGGTATCGGCGGCGACGAAGGCGCTCCAGGCCTTCGCGCTCAGCATGCTCGAAGAGCACCTCGCCCATTGTGTCGCGCACGCCGTCGAACAGGGCGGGCCGGAGGCGGACGCCAAGGTCAAGGAGGCCTCGCAGGCGATCGCACGGCTGGTGCGTTCGTAGGTCGCGTTCGTAGGTCGCGGGCGGCGGTTGCGCGGGCCGGGGATTCAGGGGCCGGGACGCCGGTTTCGGGTCACGTCGTCCGCGGGGTTCGCCGGGCGGGGACTACTTCGGCTTGATGCGCGGTCGCGGTCCGGACCTTGGTTGTTTCCGGGGGGGGTGGTCGCGGGTCGGCCGCCGCGCTGCGCGCGGTGTGTGTGCCGACGGCCGGCTGACCGGGAGTCAGGTGCGCGTACGGCCTCCGCGGGGGTCTCCGCCCGGCGGGCGCTCCGCCGGGTGCCGTGTCCACGGTGCCGGGCGGGTGGTCGGGTGTGCCGTGCCGCCGATGCCCAGGACCGCGTCGATCTCGGCCTGGGTCAGCGGGCCTTCGCTCTGCGACGCCGCGATGATCAGTTCTCCGTAGAGTTCGATCTCGTCGAACACCACGAGGTCGTGCACGCGTACATCAGAGAACGGTGTCACCCACACCACCTCCTCGGTTCGCTCCGGCGGGCGGGAACGTCCGCCCGTCCGGGCGCACCCAGCCTAGGCACCGCCGGACGGGAGCGCATGACACGCATGGGCCATTTGCGCACCGCCCGCACCCGGGGGCGCGCCGGCCCGCCGGGCGGCGCGCCACCGGCGCGCACGGGTGGCCGGTGCGGCGGACGCGCGCGGCACGGCCCGTACGCGGCAAGGGTGTTCGCGGCGGGATGCGCGGACTGCGGGGCGTCAAAGGCGATCTGACGCAGTGTCAGGGCTTGCGCGTCGCCGGGACGACGGGGGTCGCGGGGACGACGGGAGCGGGGGCCGTGGCGGGCGCGACGTACAACTCCTCGGGCCTGGGCGGCTGCACGTCGACGGAGACGCCGAAGTCGTACAGCTCGGCGGCCGAGACGACCTTCGCGGTCTGCGCCTTGTCCTTGCCCTTGCCGCCCTCGGAGGCGAGGTTGAATTCCTCCTGGACCTTGCGCAGGCGCCCCTGGTCGTCGAGGTACACCTCGAAGGGGATCGTCGGGCTCGCGAAGCTCTTGAGCGCGGCGGCAAGCGGCGCACGGAGGTTCGCCGGGGTCTGGTCGTGCGCCTTCTTGAGGTCGAGGGTCCCCTTGTAGTGCCGGACCTGGTCGTTGCCGAACTTCTCGGTGCCGACCAGCACCACGTCGTCGTTGACGCCCCGCAGTATCTCGAACGAGGTTGTGGGGTCCGCGCTGCCGCCGCTGAGCAGGTTGCCGTCGGCGAGGCCCGCGACGTCGATGCGCACCCACTTGTCGGGTGGGACTCCCGGCGCGGCGTTCTTCATGTAGAGCGCCTCGGGCGTGACGATCTCCTGGAGCGGGCCGGTGATGCCGGAGTCCTTCGGCACCTGGAGGCTCACCGTGCCGATGCGGCGCCGGTAGTCGAACAGGCCCTCTCCGGTCAGCACGACGGTGCGGTCGCCGGACTGCATGGTCATGGTGGTCCGGGTGCGCGAACTGCCCGCGTTGACCGTCGTCGCGGCGGCGGCGCGCACCGCGGCGACCGCCTCGGACGAGCCCGCGGCGCCGGCGGGCCGGGCGTCGTCGCCCGTTCCCCCGCCGCACCCGGTCAGCCCCACGGCGCCCACGCACGCACCGGTCAGCACGATCCGGAACTTCATCCCACGACTCCCAAGGCGGACGCTTGCACCCGACGTCGGCGCGGGTGCGCGCACGAGAGGCGCGGCACCGCTCAAGGGACGCAACGAGCGACAGGGCGCGGGGACACGGGTGCGGGGCGGAAAATTCCACCGGACGGGCGGACCGGGTCGGGCGTGGCCGTGTCCGGTCGGCCTTGTTGTGGTCCGTCGACCGTGATGTGCCCGGTCCGCCGTGATGCGTTCGATTGGCCGTGATCCGGTCAGGGGGCGGTGAGTTCCTCGGGCTCCATGCGGCGCGTCCAGATGAGGTGACGTTCCATCAGGCGCGTGACGGCGTCCGGGTCGCGGGCCTCGATCAGGTCCAGCAGCTCGTGGTGCTCGTCCGCGGCCTGGTCGACCTCGCCGCGTTCCAGCAGGGTGCGGAGCCGGTAGAGGCGTGCCTGCGAACGGAGTTCGACGACGATGCGCACCAGGCGCATGTTGCCGGACAGCTTCAACAGGCTGGTGTGGAACCGCTGGTCGGCCGCGACGTATTCGAGCGCGTCCCCGCGTTTCGCCGCGGAGACTATGTCGTCGGCGAGCGACCGGAGTGTGGGCAACGCGTCGGGGCAGCCCGTGCGGGCGATCTCGGCGACGGTCGGGACTTCGAGGAGCCGGCGCAGCCGGTGGATCTCGTCGGCGTCCTGCGCGGACAGCGCGCGGACCCGAAAACCCTTGTTGCGCACGGGTTCCACGAGGCCGTCCTTGCCGAGGTCGAGCAGGGCCTCGCGTACCGGCGTCGCCGAAACCCCGAAGCGGGTGGCGAGGCCGGGGGCCGAGTAGACGACGCCGGGGCGCATGTCGCCGGCGATCAGCGCCGCGCGGATGGCACGGGCCACTTGCTCGCGCAGGCTCAGGCGTTCGCCCAGGCGCGCGGCGTCGGATCCCGGATCGGCGCCCGGTTCGGCTCCGGGGTCGCCCTTGTCCCCCGCACCCGCCTCGTCCATGCCGCTTCAAGTCCCTCCGTGACACGGCGTGCGGTTCCCGCCGTGGAGGCGCCGCGCGGCCCGGGGCC
>NZ_JBPKBH010000039.1:0-17898 GCF_051388915.1 Yinghuangia sp. YIM S09857
ACGACCGCCGTCTTGTCCGGAGTCCGCACCGCAGAACGCGCCAACAGGTCCGCAAGCCCGTGACGCCGCGCGCGTACGGGCGGCAGCGAGGAAGGATGAGAGGCCACCGAAGGTCTCCTGAGACGAAGGGACTGCACCGGGCGGGGCGCATGAGAAACACCCCGCGAAGCCCCGCACTATATGCGTAACGCCTACACGAAAGAACATCGGAAGCAAGATCCGGCCGACTTGGTTCCAACGGCGTGTCATCCGGTCGGCGAAGTGCCGCTGGTGTCCACTGGTTTGAGTCCGGACGGGACGCCCCCGATTCGGCGCGCACCGCCCGTGCGGGGGCGATGTCGTAAATACGTGGTGAGGAGTCTTCGGAGTGGTCAGTGTTGCGACGTCGTTCGCTGCGGGTGTTCGACTACGCCTGCACAGTCCGCGAAGCAGGTCCCACGCTCGCGCGGGCGCAGCGAAGGTGTCCTGCGCCGGATGATCACCGGGTGCCCCCTCGCCGAGTCGTTGTCGGCCTGACGCCGATGAGTTTTGTTGAGTCTGCCGGTCTCTACTGATACAGCCGATCACTCGCGCTCAAGGAGGGCACCATGACCGCCACGTACACCTTCGACGTCTTCTCCAGCCTCGACGGCTTCGGCGCCGCAGGCGGCGACTGGACCGGCTACTGGGGCAAGCAAGGGCCCGAACTCCTCCACCACCGCCTCGCCCAGTACCGCGGGGAGCAGCGCATGGTCTTCGGGGCCAACACGTATCGGTTGTTCGCGCAGATGCTGGCGGAGAGCGCTGAGGACTCCGACGTACGCGACCCCTGGGTCACCCAGATGCGGAGCCTGCCGACGACGGTGGTTTCCAGCACGCTGAAGGACCCCCTCGACTGGCCGGAGGCGAGTGTCGAGCACGGCGACGCCGTCGACGTCGTCGCCAGGCTCAAGGCGGAGTCGGACACGCCGCTGCGCTCGCACGGCAGCCTGTCGATGAACCGGGCGCTGATGGCCGCCGGCCTGGTCGACCGCGTCCAGGTGACGGTGTTCCCGGTGATCACCGGGCGGACCGGACTCGACCCGGTCTTCCGGGGCGCGGCGGACTTCGACCTCGAACTCATGGGGCAGCGAACGCTCGACGGCGCCGTCCAGGAACTCGTCTACCGGCCCACGCTGCACGTCTGAACCGGTTCGGAGGTCGCCGTTCGTGATGCCCCCCGCCGACCCGGACAACCGGCCCGGACAACCGACCTGGACAACCGGCCCGGACATCCACGACGCAGCGAAAGTCCGGTCAGGGCACCGCAGTTCAGAACCTGGATCATGAGCGTAGGAACGCGGCCCAGGTGGTGGCGTCGCGTTCGGGTGCGGGGTCGATGCCCGCGTCCGGCAAAGATCGACAAGGTGCGCTTGCCGCCCGCTCCATGCCGGGGCCGGTGTTCCACGACGCCCCCCCGGATGGAACTTCGTGTGCGGCATGCGGCCTGCGTCGCCCCGCCAATGTTTGGCGGGGCGGCGCCGGTGGGGGTTTCGTCCGGACGGGTCAGGTGCGCAGGACCACGTTGACGGGCCGTTCACCGTCGACTTCGCCGCCCAGGACGCGCAGGGCGTGCTCGGCCTCGTCGAGGGCGAACGTGTGGCTGCGCAGGACTTCGAGGTCTTTCGACCGTTCGGTGAGCATGGCGATCGCGCGCTGGTAGGCACTGGTGCCGACGCCGCGCACACCCTTGATGGTGATCGCCGACAACACGACGTCGTCGACCGGGAAATCCGGCACGACGCGGCCCTTGTGCCCGCCGAGGACGACGGTGCCCTCCGGGCGGACCAGTCCGATCGCCTGGGTGACCGCTTCGGTGGACCCCGGTGTCGTGTCCACCACCGCGTCGACGCCGCTCCCGCCGGTGAGTTCGCGGACGACTGAGGCGAGGTCGTCGCGCCCGGTCACCACGGTCGCGCTCGCGCCGAATCGACCGGCCAGTTCGAGCTTGTGGCGGTCCGCGGGCAGACCGGTGACGATGACATGCGCCGCGCCGGCTGCCTTGGCGGCGATGAGGCAGGCGAGCCCGCGTTGGCCGCAGCCGAGCACGAGCAGGGTGGATCCCACCGTCACGCCGGTGAGGTCGACGCCCCACCGGATGCCGGCCCCCAGGGGGTTGTACAGCGTTGCGGTCGCCGGGTCGAGGTCCGCCGGCAGCGGGTACAGAACCGCGTTCGGGTGGACGTACAGGTGCGTCGCGTATCCACCCCACAGCCCGGGCGCGGTGGCGACCGGAATCGCGCCGAGGCTGTGGGCGGCGTCGCCCCACCCGGTGCAGAACTCGTACGAGCCGCCGACGCACGACCGGCAGCGCCAGCACGGCAGGAACGGGTCGACTGCCACCCGGTCTCCGCGGCGCAGACCGCGCCGGGCGGCGGCCTCGTCGCCGATCTCCACGACGACGCCTACGGGTTCGTGCCCGGGGACCACCGCACCGCGCAGGGACATCTCCCCCCGGTACCGCGCGACGTCGGTTCCGCACAGCCCGCATGCCTCCACCTGGATCAGCGCCTCCTCCGGGCCGATCGGCGGGATGGGTATCTGTCGGGTCTCCATCCTCCGGGTGCCGGTTTGGACGACCGCGGTAGCCGTGCGGGTGTCGGGGTGGGTGTCCATGGGATGCCTCCGGTGGGTCGTCGGGGTCACGGGGAGGGCGGCGTGGTGAGCAGGCGGGCGGGGTCTATGTCGCCCGGTTGCCACCCGGGCACCAGGCCGGTGCCGTCGAGGGTCCTGACGGGTCGGCCGAGTTCGGTGATCAGGGACAGGCTGAAGGCGTTTCGACCGGTGAGCTTGCGGGGGTCACCGGTGAGGAGCGCGAGTGCCGCCTCGGCGAAGGTCTCCATGGGCTCGACGCGGTCCGCGGGCAGGTCGGCGACCGCGGCGGCGTGCTCGGTGCGGACCGCCGCCTCGGGGGCCAGGGTGTTGACGGCGATGTTGCGGTCGTACAGGTCCATCGCGGCCCCGGTCGTCAGCCGGTCGAGCATCGCCTTGGTGCCGCCGTACAGGCACGCGCCGCCCGAGCCCATCGCCGGGAACGGCGGTCCGACGCGCGGGCGGGCCTGGGCGGAGGAGATGTTGAGGATCCAGCCCGCGCCGTCCTGGGCCATGCCGGGGATCACCCGGCGGGCGAGGTCCCACGCGGCCCACACGTTGACCTCGACGGCGAGCCGGAACGCTTCCTCGGTCATCGCGGCGAAGTCGAGGTCGAACGCGCGCGGCGCGGCCGCGTTGTTGACCAGGAGGGTGACCGGACGGCCGAAGTGTTCCTCGGTCCGGGTGACCGCGTGCGCGCGGCCTTCGCCGGTGCCGATGTCCGTGGCGACGGCGACCGCGTCGCCGCCGGCCGCGCGGACCAGGTCGACCGTCTCGGCGAGCGAACCCGCGTAGGCGCCGTCGCCCGGGCGGGCGGTGCGCCCGACCGCGGCGACGAGAAAGCCCTCGGCGGCCAGACGCAGGGCGATCGCCTGGCCGATGCCGCGACTGGCGCCGGTGACCAGGGCGACACGGCCATCGCGGGTGATGGTCATCGGGGACCTCCGGAACGAGGGCGGAAGAAGGGGGCGGTGACCTCTGCACCGAGGTCGGGGTGGCGCAGTGCGCCGAAGGTGACCTCGACGGCCTGGCCGACGCGCAGGTCTGCCGGGTCGGCGTCGACGACGCGGGTGGCGATGCGGATCCCGGGGGCGTCGTCGGGGGTGACGAGCGCGGCCACGAGGGGGAGTTCGTCCCGGTAGGCCGGGAGGAACGCGTGGTGGACGACCGTCCAGGAGAAGAGCGTCGCGGTACCGGCAAGCTGGGTCCACGGCAGGTCGGTCCCGTCGCAGCCGGGGCATTCCCGTCGCGGATACCAGCAGTGGGCGCCGCAGCCGGCGCAGCGCGGGACGGCGAGTTCGCCTCGCGCGGCGGCCTGCCAGAACCCGCGGGTGAGCGGCTCTCCCAGGTCGGGCAGGGGGAAGGCGGAGCGGGTGTCGGGGGTGCTCATCGGGCCCTCCGCAGGACGAGGGCGGAGGCCTGGGGCCCGGTGTAGCCGCCGTAGACGGCTGTCTCGGCGCCCGGCACCTGTGCGGCGGCTGTGCCGCGGAGCTGACGGACGAGTTCGACGACGTGCGCGATCCCGAGCACGTAGGAGTGGGACAGCAGTCCGCCGTGGGTGTTGTACGGGACGCCGCCGCCGTCGTACGCCAGACCGCCCGATGCGGCCAAGGGCCCGGCTTCGCCCTTGGCGCAGAATCCGAGGTCCTCGATCTGCATGAGGGAGACGATGGTGAAAGGGTCGTAGCAGGCGAGGACGTCCACGTCCGCGGGCGTGAGCCCGGCCATGGCGAACGCGCCAGGAGCGGCGAACACCTGCGGGGTGGTGGTGAACGCGCTCTGCTGGGCCCAGTGTCCGCCGGTCGCGCTGGTGCCCAGACCCACCCCGGCGACCTCGACGACCGGCCCGGGCAGGTCGCGGGCGCGTTCGGGGCTCGTCATGATGTACGCGCCGCCGCCGTCGGAGATCAGCGAGCAGTCCTCCTTACGGAACGGCTCGGCCACCGGCGGGGAGGCAAGGTACTGGTCGAGGGTGAGCCCGCGGTCGTGCATGACCGCCGCGGGGGTGAGGTTGGCATGGCGGCGGGTGGTGACGGCGACGGCGCCGAGTTGCTCGGCGGTCGTGCCGTACTCGTGCATGTGCCGGCGGGCGACCGTGGCGAAGTAGACGGGCTGCGGGAACCAGCCGAAGGGCACCTCGTACTGGGACTTCATCAGCTGCTGGGCGTGGCTCTGACCGGGCCCGCCGGTCATCGACGAGCGCTGGGTGGCCCAGGCGACCGCGAAGGCGTTCACGATGTACCGGGCGCGCTTCTCCTTCAGCGCGCGGGCGGCGGTGTGCGGGGCGGTCCCGGCCCACACCATGCCGCCGCCCTGGGGCGAGGTCCACATCTCGTGGGTGGTGCCGAAGTGCTCGCGGAACGCGGCGTCGTCGAACTGGTCGGTGAAGGCGGGGTGCCACATGATGCCGTCGATGTCCGCCGGAGTCAGTCCGGCGTCGGCGATGGCGCGTTCGACGGCCTCGGCGGCGATCTGCCGGGTGGCGCGGCCGGAGGCCTTGCTGTGATCGGCCTCGCCGATCCCGGCGATCGCAACCTGGCCGGTGATGCCGTCGAGCGGTTCGGCATGGCCCCAGTCGGGCGGGGACGTCACACGAGCTCCTTCAGGTCGGTGGGGTGGGTCGGGGACGGTCTCATCCGGGTTGCTCGCCGATGACGCCGAGTTCGCGCAGACCGTTCAGCTCGGCCGGGCCCAGGCCGAGGAGACCGCCGAGAATCTCGGCGTTGTGCTCCCCGAGGACCGGGGCCGGCCGGGACAGCCGGGGGAGGTCGCCGGCCCGTGCGGACCGGAACGGCGGCACCGGCAGGTCGAGCGGCCCGGCGACCGGATGATCGAGGCGCTCCAGGAATCCGCGGGCCCGCAGGTGCTCGTTGTCGCCGGCCTCGGCCGGATCCAGCACGGGCGCGGCGGGCACATCCCGGGCCAGCAGGACGCGTACGGCCTCGTCCCGGTCGCGCTCGGCGAACCAGCGGGCCAACTCGTCGTCGATGACGTCGTGCGCGCGGTGCCGGTCGGCGGCATGCGCGAGTTCCTCCGCGTCGGCCCACGCAGGTCGGCCCATGGTGTCGACGAGTGCGTGCCATTGCGCGTCCGTCTCCACGGCGAGGGCGATCCATTGTTCGGTTCCGGCGCACGCGTACACACCCTGGGGTGCGGCGTGCCGGCCTCGGTTGCCGGTCCGTTGGGGGGCCGTGCCGTATGCGGTCGCCTCGACGATCGCCTCGGCGCCCACGTTGAGCACGGTCTCGATCATCGGGACCTCGACGACCAGGCCCCGCCCGGTGGCGTCGCGCCGCTCCAGGGCGGCCAGGGTGGCCACGACGGCGTGTGCTCCGGCGATCGGGTCGCTGGCCCGGGGCAGCATCGGCGGTAGGTCCGCCTCGCCGGTGACGGCCGCGAGCCCGCCGGCCTGTTCCATGGTCTGGGCGAAGCCGGGCCGGTCCCGCCACGGGCCGTCCAGGCCGAACGCCGGCATGCGCACGACCACGGCGGCCGGGTTGCGGGCGTGCATCCACTCAGGCGGTATGCCGAGCTGGTGCAGGACGCGCGGGGTGCCGTTCTCGATCACCACGTCCGTGCCCGCGACCAGGCGGCCCAGCAGTTCGCGGCCCTCGTCCCGGGTGAGGTCGAGGGTGATCGCGCGCTTGCCGGTGTTGGAGCCGTGGAACACCGGGCCGTACTCCCACCACCGCTCGGCGTCGCGGCGGGCGGTGGTGAACCGCATGGGGTCCGGGCGGCGGGTGGACTCGACCTTGATGACGTCGGCGCCGAGCGCGGCGAGGATCCAGGTGGCCGACGGGCCCGCCCAGAACGCCGTGAGGTCCACGACGCGCAGGCCGGCGAGGGGCGGGGCGTCCGAGGGGGCCGGGGAGTCAGCCGACGGCCGGGGTGCCCAGGGGGTGCCCTCGTCCAGGTCGGCGCGCCCGGGAGCGGGCGGACGGGACCCCTCCAATCGGTAGGGCACCCCGGGGGCGCGGAAGCCGTGCGGGTTGTCCACCAGGACGCGGCGTTCGCGGAAGTGCTCCACCGCGTCGATGCCGTCGGGGGTGACCACCGGGGCGGCCGGGATCCGCAGTGCGTCGGCGAGTTCGAGGATCTCGACCGTGGTGTGCCGCGTGGTCCACGCGTGGACGGCCGTGAGGAACTCCTTCCGCCTGCGCCGCCGCCCGGCCGCGGTGGCGAGTTCGGCGTCGGCGAGCAGGTCCGGGCGCTCGATCATGACGAGGAAGTCCTGGAACTGCTGCGCGGTGACGGTGCAGAACCCGACGTACCCGTCCTTGGTCGGCTCCACCGAGGGAAGATCGACCATGCGTGCCGGGCCTCGCCCCACGGGAGCGCCGAGTTGCCGGAACAGGTTCCCGAACGTGTTCTGCGTGAGGAGCATCGCCTCGTGCGCGGACACGTCGAGATGGTCGCCCGCGCCGGTCGCGCGTGCCTGGCGGGCCGCCGCCAGGGCGGCCGCTGCCGCGTACGCTCCGGCCGTCCATTCGCCGAGGCCGCCCCCCGCGGCCACCGGCACGCGCTCGGGCAGCCCTCGTGAGGCGGTCGAGCCGCACCAGGCCTGGAGGGTGAACTCGGTGGCGGCTTGGCCGGCCCATGGGCCCGTGTGCCCGAACGGCGAGATCGACACGACCACAAGGCGCGGGTTCGCTGCCCTCATCGCAGAGACGTCCACACCGCCCGGGCCGAGATCCTCGACCACCACGTCGGCGACGGCGGCCCGAGTCGGGAAGTCGGCGCCGGGAGCGGCGTGGCGCACGCCCGCGTGGAGATGCCGGAAGAGCGCCGAGTCCTCCCCTCCCGCACCCGTGGTCCGGGTGCGGAGCGGGTCGTCGCCGGCCGGTGCGACGCGGACGACGTCGGCGCCTGTGTCGCGCAGCAGTTTGGCGCAGTAGGCGCCGGCGACGCCTCGGGTGAGGGCGAGGACGCGGGTGACGGAGGCGCCGTTCATCGGGGGAGGGGGAGGTCGTACAGGCGTGCCGAGTTGTCCTGCATGACCTTGCGGACGACGTCGGGCGGCAGCTGCTCCAGCGCCCGCGCCGCAATGCCGAGGCTGTCCGGGTACAGGCAGGTGGGGTGCGGGAAGTCGGTTTCGAACAGGACGTTGTCGGCGCCGACGCGCTCGATCGTGCGGGCGATGTCCTGGTTCTCGAACCAGAAACACGCGTGGATTTGGCGGCGGAAGTACTCCGTGGGACTGAGGGTGAGGTGGTCCATGCTGCCGGGCGTCGTCTCGCCGAGCTGGTGCTCCAGCGCCTCCAGGAAGAAGGGGATCCATCCGATCCCGGACTCGACGGAGACGATCTTCAGGCGGGGGTGGCGTTCCAGCACCCCGGAGTAGATGAAGTTCGCGATGACACGGGCGTTGGTGAGATACATCATCGACGAGCCGACGGCGAGTTTCTGGTCGGGGCCCAGGCCCGGCCAGGGCGAGGACCCGAACCAGCTGAGGGAGTCGTGGGCGGCGCCGATGTGGAAGTTCACGGGCTTGCCGAGGTCGGCGCACACCTCCCACAGCGGATCCCAGGCCCGCGAGGAGAAGTCGGGGGTGCCCGCGGCCTGGTGCGGGTCGCTCGTGGTGTTGACCCCGCGCAGGCCGAGCGCGTGGATGCGCTCCACCTCGCGCACCGAGGCGTCGACGTCCCACCACGGGATCAGTCCCATGGGGAAGAGCCGCCCTCCGGAGGACTCCTGCAGTTCGGCCATCGCGTCGTTGTAGAGCGTGACCGACAGCAGCCGCAGCCGCGCATCGGTCACCTCGCCGAAGCGCTGACCGCCGAACCCGGCGACGTTCGGGTAGACGATGTGGGCCCAGACCCCCAGTTCGTCCATGACCGCGAGGCGTTCGGCGACGTCGTACGCCGCGGGCGTCGCGTCCTCGAACGTCCATCCGATGAACTCGGTTCCCCGGGTGCGGCGGCCGTCCCGCCCCACCACTCCGGACGCGCTGGCCCGGCCCAGCACCTTGCCGTCCACGGTCCAGTGCGCGACGCCGTCGACCGGGACGACCCGCGGTACGCGTTCGGCGTACTCCTTCGGCGCCCGGGAGGTCCACAGGTCGTGCGGCTCGGTGATGTGGGTGTCGGCATCCACGACCCGCAGGCCGTCGAGCAGCGGTGACAGAGCGGGCGTGGTCATGTCGCCTCCAGGGGTTGTGCCGTCGCCGGGGCTTGAACAGCTCCTGCTTGAATAGTATTGATGTTTACTTAGTATCTATAAGTAGTGTCCTTTGCAAGAGGCCGACCACTGCGATCCGAAGGAAAACGATGGGTATCGAGGTTCTGCTGGATTTGGTGGCGGACGCCGCCCCGGAGCGGGGTGCCCACGGGCCTGCCGGAGGCGGCGGCACCTTCGCCGAGCTGTCCCGTCGCACAGCCGGGGGCGCGCGGCTGCTGGGCGGGACCGGCGCCCGCCATGTGGCCTACCTTGGGGTGCAGGGACCGGCGTTCACCGCGGCGGTGTTCGCCGCGGCGCGCGCCGGACTGCCGTTCACACCCCTGAACTACCGCCTCGCCGACCATGAGATCGCCGAGTTGCTCGGACGCCTGGACGCCCCGGCGGTGCTCGTCGACCCCGCGTACCTGAACCGGCTGCCCGAGGGCACCCCTCGAGTGCTCGACACCGCGGCGTGGTTCGCGGAGTCGGCCGTCACGCCCGCGGTGGAACCGCCGGGCGATCCCTCGGACGTCGCGGTGATGTTGTTCACCAGCGGAACCACCTCGCGCCCCAAGGGCGTGCTGCTCCGCCACGACCACCTGATGGCGTATGTGCTCCAGACCGCCGATCCGCTCGCCGCGGTCGAGGACGAGTGCGCCCTGGTGTGCGTGCCTCCCTATCACGTGGCGGGGGTGGCCTCGGCGTTGAGCAACACCTATGCGGGACGGCGCGTGGTCCACCTGCCCGGCTTCACCCCGGACGGGTGGCTGGACACGGTGCGGGCGGAGTCGGTGACCTCGGCCCTGGTTGTGCCGACCATGCTGACCCGCGTCGTCCGGGCCCTTGACGGGCGCACGGCGGACGTCCCGTCTCTGCGGACCCTGGCCTACGGCGGGGCGAAGATCTCCGCCTCGGTCCTGGAACGCGCTCTCGACGCCTTCCCGGACACGGGCTTCGTCAACGCCTACGGCCTGACCGAGACCTCCTCGACCATCACGGTGCTCGGGCCCGAGGACCACCGTCGTGCCGTTGCGTCCGGGGATCCGGCCGTCCACGCGCGCCTGGGCAGCGCGGGCCGCGCGGTCCCGGGTGTCGAATTGCTCACCGTCTGGGTTTCCGCGCGAGTGTCTCGGACAACACAGGCGGCATCCGCCTGCTCTCCCAGGTCGCCGACCACCACCCGCGCATGGCCAAGGCGTTCACCGACACCGGCTACCGCAACCAAGCGATCGAACACGGCGCCGGGCTCGGCATCGACGTCCAGGTCGTCCGCCGCGACCCCGACGACCGGACGCGCGGCTTCAAGGTCATCGCCTGGCGGTGGATCGTCGAGCGCACTTTGGGCCGGCTCATGCATGACCGCCGACTGGCCCGTCTACGAAACCCACCCGCACCGTTCCGAAGCCATGATCCACCTCGCGATGATCGACCTGATGAGCCGGCGCCTCGCCCGCGAATCCACGATGAACTGGCGCGGAACCCAACTGCCAGCCGCTCGCGTCGACGGCCGTATCGGGATCATGCGACTTCGTACGACCGGCGGACACCGCCAAGTTCCCCCGGCCCGCAGGTCCTCGTCGCGGATCCAGAAGGACACATTGACGATCTCTCCCCAGTCGGTCCCGGCTTCGGCTTCCAACTGGAGCAGCGGCCGAAGGCCCTTCGGCGGTGCGGGGTTGCCGCCGTCGCACCAGCCCAGCAAGCGGTGCCGAGGAAGCGGCGCGACGTCGCGAAGCGCCTTCTCCAGCCTGCTCCAGGCCATGACATCGCCGCCGAGAACCCGATCGGCCTCGTCATCCGCCCAGGTCGGCACCGACGGCACGGCTGCACCAGCCAACGACAGGACCGGCAGGACGGGGGTCTCGCCGCGGCTCCCCAACCCGTCGGCGCCGGCTGCGACGTGCATGACCCGGCAGCCGTCATCACCGTGGTCGAAGCTGAACTCCGCGACGAAGTCATCGTCGTGGAAGAAAAGCAGGTACCCGGCCTGCGGAAACGTCCAATCGCTGCCGAGAAGATCCGCTACCTCATGGCAGTCGATCTGCGCCAACAACGTCATCGGACGCCCTTGATACTGCGGCCAATCGAACAGATCGGCGGTTCGCGGCAGGCCCCCGAACACACTGCCAGAGGCGGAGACGTCGGATCGGACGCGGAACCCCACCGACGGCCGCACCAAAGCGAGGAACCGTTCGGCAGCCGCCTGCTCCAACTCAGCACGAATGATCGCATCGATCGCTGACCAATTACCGGAAGCCCGGCCTCCCAACTCCATGGCCGCCGAGTCTTTCACCACGCAGTGTCACAGCGTCATGAGGGTGGGGCGCTGAAGCAGCCTGTCTGATACCGAAGCCGACCACGGGACGAAACGCTCTTTAAGCCGGCTGCGAGCCGCCGTGCGGCGGGAGGCATGCGCGAGGGGATTTCGGACAGTCGCAGGGCATGCCACATACACCTGAGAGAGGCGAGGAACCGCGGCCTGGCCCGGATCCGGCGGTGGAGCGCGAGGCCCCGGACGAGCCTTCGGAGCTTCCGAAGCGCTCATGGTGGCGTGTGCTCAAGCGCACGGTGGCCGAGTTCAAGGACGACGAACTGTCGGATCGCGCGGCTGCGTTGACGTACTACGGAGTCCTGTCGCTCTTCCCCGCCCTGTTGGTGCTGGTGTCGTTGCTGGGCATCGCGGGGGAGTCGGCGACCCGGGAGATCCTGGACAACGTCGAACAGCTCGCCCCGGGTGCGGCGCGCGACGTGATCACCAACGCCGTACGCGAGTTGCAGGCCGGCGCAGGCGTCGGCTCGGTACTGGCGATCGTCGGCCTGGTGGTGGCGGTGTGGTCCGCGTCCGGGTATGTGGCGGCGTTCATCCGCGCGTCCAATGTCGTCTACGACGTCGCCGAGGGGCGCCCGGTGTGGAAGCTGACGCCGCTGCGGATCGCGGTCACCCTCGTGCTGATGGTGCTGGCGTGTGTCAGCGCGTTGATGGTGGTGTTCACCGGCGGCATCGCCCGCCAGGCCGGCGAGGCCGCCGGCGTGGGGGAGACGACCGTCAAGGCGTGGGACATCGCCAAGTGGCCGGTGCTGGTCGTGCTCGTGATCGTGATGATCGCGATCCTGTACTGGGCCGCACCCAACGCGAAGGGCCGCGGGTTCCGCTGGATCACCCCCGGCAGTTTCCTCGCGCTGGTCATCTGGCTGCTGGCGTCCGGCGGATTCGCGTTGTACGTCGCGAACTTCGCCACCTACAACAAGACGTACGGCACGTTCGCCGGGGTGATTGTCTTCCTGGTGTGGCTGTGGGTCACGAACCTGGCGATCCTGCTCGGCTTGGAGTTCGACGCCGAGCTGTCCCGGCAGCGCGCCATCACCGGCGGCCATCCGCCCGGCGACGAGCCCTATGTCGAACCCCGCGACACCCGTACCTGGTCCGCCGAAGAACGCCGGCGGGCTCGACAATCCGGGTGACACTCCGAACCACGCTCGCACAACTCAGCTCCTGGCGGTCCCCGCCGCCGCCACGTCCCCATGACGCGGTCGTCCTCCTCATGGCCGCGCCCCGACGCGCGCTGACTGAGCACGGCCAACGCGTCACCGCCGCCGAACTCGCCTGCACTGCCGCGCTGGAGGACATCGGCCGTCCGCCACACCCCATGTTCCGAAGGCCCCGGTCGGCCTGCCCCGACCGCGACCGCTGGACCATGACGGTCAGGCGTGGCGAATCCAAGACATCGTCACGCCTCGCCGTCATGGTCCAGCGGTAGCCTTCGGCGCCGCCGGTACGTCTTTGCGCGGCAACGCCGCCGAGCAGCGCCGCGCATCGCTGCGCCGTTCCATTCCGGTCCACACCAGCAGCCCGCCTCCCTCGCAGCCCCCGCGCTGTGGCCGGTCGACCGGCTGCTGGCGGCGAACCATCCGCGCCATCTCCTCCGCCATCGCCACGATGACGGCCTCCTTCAACCGCCGCGGGCGCGCCGCCCGTTTCCGTCGCGCCGCTGACCAACACGACACGAGCGAGCCCGGTGCAGCGCCTGACACCCGCGGCAACGTATGTGCCCGGGGATAGTCATCCGTTGCGGCCGTGGTCGCTGGCGTTGCGGACGGCGTCGACGCGGTCGGCGAGGTCGTGGACGCGGGCGGCGAGCTCGTGGTGCGCGGGGGCCAGGTGGGGGCCGAGGTCGGCCAGGGGGCCGATCAGGCGCGCGGGGTCGTTGTGGCCCAGCGCGTCTGCCAGGGCGGCCAGGGGTGGGCCGGCGGCGCGGCCGAGGTCGCCCGTGGCGGTGACGGCTCCGGCCAGGGAGCGCAGGTCCGCGGCGTGGGCGCGGGCCCACGCGGTGACGGCGCGGTCGGCGGCGCGGCGGTCGCGGGTGGCTTGGACGCGCTGGTCGCCGGTGGAGCCGGCCGCGCCGCCGGGGCGCAGGCGCAGGTAGCGGCGTTCGGCGGCTTGGCGGCTGGTGACGCCCAGCGGCCCGGCGAGGGACGCCCAACTCGCGCCGGCGTGGCGGGCTGTCTCTATGAGGTCGGGCTCCCAGGCGGCGAGGCGGCCGCGCACCTCGCGCAGGAGCAGCAGGGCGGCGAGGACCTCGTCCGCGTCGGGTGTTCTCGGCCGGGCGCCCGGCCTGTCGGCGCCGCTCGGTTCCTGGGCGGTGCCGACGGCGTCGTCTATCGCGGCGAGGGCCGCGGCGGCCGCGAAGAAGGGGACGGGCTGCGGGACCGGCCGGTCCCGTGGTGGTGCCGGCTGCCGGTCCGGTTTCGGTTCGGGCACGGGGCCTCTCAGTCGTCGTCGTTCCAATGACGAAGGTGTTTGTCGTCGTTGCGATGACATGCTACAACGGAAGGCAGGTGAAGCGCATTGGCACACGTTGCCTGACCCCTTGGAGGTGTTTCCCGATGTTGATGCGCACTGACCCCTTCCGCGAGCTCGACCGTGTGGCCCAGCAGCTCTTCGGCGGCCAGACCGGCACATGGTCGCGGCCGTCGGCGATGCCGATGGACGCGTGGCGCGACGGCGACCAGTACGTGATCGTCTTCGACGTGCCCGGTGTGGCCCCGGACGCGATCGACGTCGACGTCGAGCGCAACATGCTCACCGTCCGTGCCGAGCGCCGCCCCGTCCCCACCGGGGAGGGTGTGCAGGTCGAGCTGTCCGAGCGGCCGCTGGGCGTGTTCTCCCGCCAGATCCAGCTCGCAGACACCCTGGACACCGACGCCATCGAAGCCGACTACGAGGCGGGCGTGCTGACCCTGCGCATCCCGATCGCCGAGCGCGCCAAGCCCCGCAAGATCGCCATCAGCCGGTCCGGGGACCGCAAGGAGATCCGCGGCTGACCACCCCGGGGGCCGGTCCCACCCGGGCGGGACCGGCCCCGGCCGTACCGAGCCCCACGGGTGGAGGGACCGCTCATGGTGATCGCGCTGCCGTACGCCGTCATGACCGCCGCACCGCACCGCACCGCGCCGGGTCCGGGCCCGCGGCGCGGCGGTCGTGGGCGGCGAAGGGCGTGATGGACCCGGCCACCGCCGAGGCGCTGCGAGACCGGATCACCGCCGCCCTGGCGGCACACCCGCGAGGTCACGGTCGCTCTGTCGGCGGTCACCTTCATCGACGGCTCGGGCCTGCGCGCTCTGATCGCGGCACGCACCCGAGCCGACCGACTCGGACGGAGACTGACCCTGCGCCCCCAGCCCACCGGTCCGGCGTCTGCTGGCCGCCACCGGCCTCGACCACACCCTGCACATCCGAGAACAACCGCCCGCCCTGCCATGAACCCCAACCCGCACCTGGCCCGACCGCCGCGCCCGCACGCGTCCCACGTCGCACGGCCCCCGGAAACCACCCCCGGCGCCGACGATTTCGATGACGTGCTGCGGCGCCTGGAGGACCTGGCCCGCCGCACCGACGCCGCCTTCGCCGCCCTGGCGGAGCGCGCCGCGGCGCTGACCAAACACTTCGACGCCCGGCTCGCCGGCATCCTGGCCGACGTCCGCACCACCGCGGACCACATCCGGACGCCCCCGGCGTCACCCGGGAGGCATGCGGGCCGCCGGGCATCCGCACCCCCACCCGTCCCCGGCCTGCGGGCGTCGGCCCGATTCTCCGTACGGGAGCCGTCATGACCCTGCGCTGGGAGCCCTTCCTCGCCCAGGTCCAAGACCTCGGCGCATACCCCTCGCCGCGTGAGGCCGAACGCGCCGCCCGCACCGTACTCGCCCTCCTGGGCGCCCTCCTGGTCGGCAGCGAACGCGCGGAACTGGCCGCACGCCTCCCCGAGACGTGCGCGCTCGTCCTGCTCAACCCCCTCCACGCCGCCGAACCGCTGACCCCCGAGCGGTTCGTCCGCGCCACCTCCGCATGGATCGACGGCGCCACCGACCAGACCGCCGCCTGGGACGTCAGCGCCGTCCTCAGCGTCGTCGCCGACGCCGCCGGAGACGACCTCATGCGGCGCGTCCTCCTCCAACTCCCACCCGGCTACGACCTGCTGTTCGGCCGCCCCGAGCCGCCCCGCCCCGAGCCGCCCCGGCCCTGAGCCGCCGCGCCCGCCCGGACACAGTCGTCGGCTCTCCCACAGGCTCAGGGGCTGGGGCGGCGTGTGGGCGAAGCGGCCAGCACGCCCGCCCGGCCGTGAACGCGACATCACCACGGCGTGGATGACCCGGCACGGCGACCAGCACGGCACCGCGTTCAGCCGCGAACTCGCCGCCCACCTACGCGGCCGGCGCATCGGCCCGGCCCGCACCGGCACCGAGGCGCTGATCCGGCTCCGCGCCATCCAGGTCCAGGTGTGGCAGCGCGGACACCTGCTGCGCTGATGCCCGTCCGCCCTCGGGCCGCAGCCGGTGGGCCGGCTGCGGAACCGGCTCACCAAGGCCCTGGCCCATGCCCGGCGTCGACCAGGTCGTCACCGTCGGAGTCGGCCCTGTCCCTGCCGAGCAGGCCCGCGCGAACCTCGCCCGCGCCGGGGGCCCGGTCGCGGTGGTGATCGGCGACGGCACCAAGGGCCGGCCCGGCGGCGCGCCGTACGACCTCGTCCACGTCACCGCGGGCACCCGGACCATCGCTCTGGCCTGGCTCGCCCAGTCCCGCCCCGGCGGCCGCATCGTCGCCCCCTGGGCACCGACTACACCCCTCATGACGCCCTGGTGGCCCTCACCGTCCACGACGCCCACCGCGCCAGCGGGCCGTTCACGGTGGCGGCGTCGTTCATGAAAATCCGCGACCAGCGCCTGGCCTGGCCCGACCACACCGCCTACGCGCCCCCCGACTGGCCGACCACGCCCGCGCCTACGGCACCGACCGCACGGCGGCGGAGGCGACCGGCGGGGCATACGACGACGCCGAGTTCGTCCTCGGGCTGGCCGTCTCCTTTGGAGCTCAGGGGCAGATCCTCATGCCGTGACCGTCCGGTGGATGGCCTCGGCGAGGGCGCGCATGCCGCGCGCGTTCGGATGGAACGGCGCCGGTCGCATCGAGGGGCGGAATCCGGTGACCCATGGCTCGGCGGACCCGAGCGCGTGCCCTGCACTGAGTTCCGAGGCCCGCACCAGGTCTGCGCCGCTGCACTCCGCCGCCTCGGCGAACGCGGCCGTCAGGTGGTTCGCGATGTCACGGAACGCGGAAATCTCGTCCGGGGTGAACGGAGCGTCGGCCCCGGCGCTGGTGTGCTCTCCGAGCACCGTCAGGTAGTCGACGAGCACGATCCGGGCCTGTGGTGCGCGGCCCCGGAGCGCGTCCACCACGCGAGTCAATCCGTCCGCAGCGCGCTGCACGTCGGCCGTGTCCACGCGCGGCGGGGCTGACTTGGCAAGTCGCCCGAGCGGCCGGGTCAGCGGACGCGACCGCAGCCAGCCGCCCCACGCCACCCGCATCAACCCCCCGGCATAGCCCAGGTCGTTGCCGCCGGCGGTGACAGTGATGAGGTCGGCATCCGCGGGCACGCCGTCTGCCTGAGGCGGGAACGTGCGCCCCCACACAGTCCGTTGCGGCGTATCCAGGATCGTCGCCGTCGTCGCACCCGACACGGTCAGGTCGGTCAGCCTTGCGCCGAATCGCGCGGCGAGCAGGTGGGCGTAGTTGCGCCCCGACCGCCCTGCGGCACGGTCGACGACCGGGGAGATCCCCGGTCCCGCAGCGAACGAGCTGCCCACCGCCGCCAGATGCCGATACTCGCCCACGCCGCTCCTCCCGAGTGCCCCGGACGGCGCATCACACGCCAGGGATATGTGTACTACATACACGAACGCCGACCTGCGCGAACGTCGCCACCGCGATGGTCGGCTAGGCAACACGTAGAGCGACAGGAAGGGCAACTGGAAGCAACACGTATGGCCACAGGAAAAGCGACACGAAAGGCAACCTGCCGAGGCATCGAGCTCGGCGACGTCCGTCCGGCCCCTTGCTGCGGTGTCACCGGATCGAATGAACGGTGCGGAGCGCGAACGCAGTTGCCCGGCCGGGGCACGGTTGTCCGTCGTCACCGCAGGCGGACGGTCGGCGCCTACGGCACCAGCCCGCCGCTCGCCTCCCGGGGTATGGCGCTGTAGTCCTGGCCGGGTGTCGGCCGGACCTGGGCGCCGGGCACGATGTGGACCTCGTCGACCGTCCCCGGCCCCCACTCGCCGCGGTTCCAGTCGGGCATGGCCTTCCATCCGGGCAGGGGGGCCTGCAAGGCCCACGCGCCCGAGCTGCTGCGCACCCACCGCATGGCCCTCCCGGACGGTTCCGGCACCGTCCGGGAGGTCCACTCACACCCACGGTCCACCGCCCTCGGGCGGCGGCGGCCCGTCGACCGCGGCAGCTCGCGGCGGCGAGGCCGAATCGGGGGAGCGGTAGCCGCTGCGGCTTTGTCGGCGGGCTCGTGGTCGGCCTGGTCGTGCGCTTCGTCGTCGCTCGCGGTGTGTGTGGCGAGGGACCGGGCGGCGCGTTCCCCGAACGGCCCCCAGGTGCCGACCGTTTCAGATCCTTGCGCGCCACGCCCCGATCGTAGGACCGACAAGGCGACCTTGTCGCACGTGCGTTCGGTCGGATGTGCCGTCTGCCCCGCGCGCCGCCGGACGACGAAGGTGGGCTTGATCCACTTTGACGGACACCTTGGATGAAGGGCACGCGCCCTCGAGAGGATGTCCATCATGGAGAGC
>NZ_JBPKBH010000040.1:0-16734 GCF_051388915.1 Yinghuangia sp. YIM S09857
GTCGAATACGAAGCCGCACTCACCGCGGCCTGACCACCACAACGACGGTGTCCGTCAAAGCGAAGCAAGCTCAAGTTCGACGAGGACGACCCCGACCGGGCGGTCTGCTACTCCGGCCTGCACGCACACCACCTCCTTGACGGAGCGGAGGGCGGCACCTTCTGGCTGGCGCGGGGCACATACACCAACCACATGCTCCGCACAGCGAACGGCTGGCGCATCGAGTGCATCATCCTGTTTTCCGCCTGGTCGGACGGCGACGAGAACCTCATCGCACGGGCCGTGGCACGCAATGCCGCGGAGGCCGGCACGGGTTCGTGACCGAGGACGCACCGCCAGCGGTCGAGGGCTGTTCTTCGACGCCGAGCCAGACGGGCACGGCGGAATGGAGCCAGGAGAACGGGGCCAAGGCCTGCGTCAGGCGAAGCGTCGATGATCCAGCCGGTAAACGAAAGTGTCCATACAGCGCCCCCGGTAGGTGCGGGCCGTACTCCGTCGGGCGGCGCTTTCGAGGAGGTCTCATGTCGTCTGGTTCCGGTCGGATGCAGGACAAGGTGGTCGTGGTCACCGGCGCAGGCAACGGCATCGGGCGCGGGTGCGCGTTGCGGTTGGCGGAGGAGGGTGCAGACGGGGTGGTCGTCGCCGACCTCTCGCTCGACCGGGCACGGCGGGTCGCAGGCGAAATCGTCGAAGCCGGCGGCCGGGCGAGCGCATACGCCGCCGATGTCCGCGACGCCCAAGCGTGCGAGGACATGGCCCAACACGCGGTCGACCGCTTCGGGCGCCTCGACGTTCTGGTTGCCGCAGCGGGCATCAACGGGCAGGGGGCCTCGGGCGACGAGCACGACGGGGTCACCGCCGGCCTGACGTTCTCTTCGCGGGTGTGGAGCAACATTCTCGACGTCAATCTCACTGGGCTGATGCAGTCCGATCGGGCAGTCGCCCGAAGGATGATCGCCGGCGGCGGCGGGGCGATCGTCAATATCGCCTCGATGTGCTCGGCCTGGGCATCTGCCGGGTCCACCCCGTACAACGTCTCCAAGGCCGCGGCCTGGATGCTCACCAAGTCGCTCGCCATCGAGTTGGCGCCGCACGGCATACGCGTCAACGCCGTCGGACCCGGCTTCATCGACGAGACCGGCATGACCGAGAAGACCCGGGCCGACGACCACGCATTCCGCGCCGCAACCGACCGGATCTTGATGGGGCGCTTCGGCCGTCCGCGGGAAGTGGCCGACGCGGTGCTGTTCCTCGCCAGCGACGAGTCGTCCTACTTCACCGGTTCCATCCTGTACCCCGACGGCGGATTCAACGCCCCCAGCCGCTGACGACCACGCCGCGCCGTCGCCTACTTTCCTTTGCGCCGCCGACCTGTGGGTTTCACGGATGACCAGCTTTGCGCGGTAGCCCGGACGCGGCGGAGTGGCCGCCGAGATCACGCCGCGCCGACTCCCGTCGGCGGGCGCTCCGTGTCCATGCCCGGGAGGAACAGATGGGCCGCCGGGCCGGGTTCGGGGTGACGCGACGGAGCCGGCCCGAACCCGGCCCGGTCCTCGTACAACGGCCTGGGTCCTGACCGGACAGGCCGAAATGCGGTGGAACACAGGAACGAACTGGCCGACGCATCTCGTCGCCGAAGCGCGTAAGCGCTCCGACGTGACCGGTGACGGCACCTACCGCGTGCGNGCGGTGGAACACAGGAACGAACTGGCCGACGCATCTCGTCGCCGAAGCGCGTAAGCGCTCCGACGTGACCGGTGACGGCACCTACCGCGTGCGCAGAGGGGACGTGCAAGCGCCTTACCGAGCGGGCGTTCCCGTGCGGCACTGATCCACGCCGCCGTCGAACGGAACGCTGTTGCCGGTCGGCCGGGAAACAGGGTCAGCCCGTGGCGGGAAACAGCACCTCCGGTTGCAGGTCCAGCCGGGTGGCCGGGTTTGCCTCGGGTGGGGCGAGGTCGAGGACCCAGTCGCCGAATCGGCGGATCGTGCGGGTGATGTAGGGGGAGATGGTGGCAAGGTCGTCAACGTCGACCGGATGCCCTTCGGCGGCCAGAGCGTTCGCGGCGTCGGTGATGTCGAGTGCGGTGGAGTAGATCGCGGCGTTCGCGATCAGCTCGTTGAACTTCACCACCCGCTCCTGGTAGTCGGGGTCGTTGTGGCCGATGAGCCGCCCGCCGATCATCAGCCACGTCGCGTAGTTGTGGAACGCCTCGGTGCGGTTCGTCACCGCGGTGATGTGCTCCCGCAGCTCCGGCTCCGACAGATACCGCAGCAGAGTCACCGTCCGCACCACGCACCCCAGCTCCCGCAGCGCCTTGTAAATGCGGTTGCGCTTGGAGTGGTTGCCCAGCCGGCGCAGCAGCGTCACCGAGGACAGCCGACCTTCCCGGATCGAGATCCCGGTGCGGAGTAGGTCGGTCCAGTGCCTCTTGATCAGGGCCCAGTCGATGGTGTGGTCGCCGAACAGCGAGTCGATGTGCCGGTAGCGGGTGGACGGGTCCGGGCGGTGGAAGACGAGGTCGTGCCAGTTGCGGATCCGCGGCAGCAGGTCGAAGCCCAGCAATGCGGCAAGTCCGAAGACCGGCAGCGACTGGCCTTGCGTGTCGGCGTGTACGGAGTCGGGGCGGATCGCTGAGTCGTTGGACAGCAGCAGGTCCAGCAGGTAGACCGCCTCCCACACCCCGCACGGGATGAACCGGGAGAACAACGCCACATAGGTGTCGGAGACCAGCCGGTACGCGATCCCGCCGAACCCGCCGTAGCGGATGTGGGATTCGGCCAGCAGGTTGTTCTCCCAGGTGTCGATCTGGGAGCCGTCGGCCGCCGCAGTGCGCCCGTCGCCCCACATGCCGGCGACGTCCAGCTGCGCGAACGCGTCGATGACGTCGACGGACGCTCGATGGATCTTGTTGGGGTCGGCGTGCTTGTTTCCCGCAGTGGAGATCTCGTGCGCGCTGACCCCGCGCATGTGCCGCGCGACCTCGGTCGGCCCCAGGTTCCCGCCGTATGCGAACGCCGTCACCACGTAGCGGCCCATCACGTCGCCGCGGATCTTCGGGTCCGACCCGGACGGCGGTCCGAAGTGTCGGTGCCAGCCGGTCAGGTGCGCGGTGCGCCCGAGGATGTCGAGCAGCGACCGTTCGGGCAGCCGCTCCAGGATCCGGCTCTCCAGCGCAAGTGCGGACGGCCTGCGCTCGGCCCCTTTGCGGCGGGCCAGCACCGGTAGCCCGCCTTCCAACCGCAGGTCGGTGTTCGCCGGATACCCCGCGTCCACCTCTCCGGCGGTCTTCGTCAACAGCCCGCGGTAGTGCGCGGCCAGTGCCGCCGCGTCGGCCGGGATGCCGGCCTGCTCGCAGAACTCCGCCGCGTGCGGGGCGCACTCCTCCCAGCTCATCACCTGGTCGTACAGGTTCGCGTACGAGTCCGAGCCGACCACCGCGACATCCCCACTGCGCAGTTCCGCGGCCAGGTGCGAGAACACGCACACCTCCAGGTGCCGGCGCGCCAGCATCCCCGGGCGGCGCTTGTCCCGCAGCGTCGTGCGCCACATCCCTGAGGCGAACGCGTCCACGTCGACCGCGAGAACCACCTTCTCGCCTTCGCGCACGTGCACCGTGGACTCCTCGATCCACTCCCCGCGCCGGTCCCGGTTCGCCCGGATGAACGCCACCGCGTCCACCACCGCCCGCTCCGCCGACGTCGCCTCCAACTCCAACGCGTCCACCAGCGTGAAGAGCACCGAGCGATGCGACTTGTAGAACTGCTCCACCAGCGGCAGATAGTTGTTCCCGTGGTGCGCCGCCACCGCCTCATGCGCGGCCGTCAAGGCCCCCAGGCCGCCGCCGGCCTCCAAGACCTTGAGCACCAGCTCGCCTGTACGCCGCGCAGCCTCCTCGCCGGCGGCCGCGACGGCATCGCCGCCGCCGTCTCCGCGCCCCTCGTCATCGGGTGCCGAGCTCTCGCCCTGGCCGTCGACGCCGGCAACCGACGTGGCATCGTCGTCTGCGGCGGCGGTGCCTTCCCAGGCTGCGGCCAGCACCTCGCCGAACACCTCCAATAGGCGCTCGGACTCGGCGCGGTGCGCCTCGCGCAACTCCTCCAGCCTTTCGCGGCCCCTGCGGTGGATGACCGCCATGCGCTTGCAGAACATGTCGGTCACCTCATCGCGTGCGCTGATCCGCAGCGTGTGCACCAGCGAGGCCAGCAGCGAAAGCCGCTTGGCCTCGCCAACCTTGCCCATGTCGTTGGCGTCGGTCAGACGCGCCTCGCCGGCGAAGTGCCCAACCTTTGCCATCGGCACCCCCACCAGCCATGCCCCGGTCGGACCGATTGCGTCCAACGCCGCCAGGTGCGCAAGCCTGGCCTTGAGCTTGCCGACCGTCGCGGCCTTCGCCGGGTCCTTGAGCCGGTCGAACTGACTGCGGCGCACCGCCGGATCGACCACCAGCAACCGCAGCAGCCGCGCCCGAGCGTCCCCGGGGACCCTCCCGGAGACCGCCGCGAACACACCCCGGTTGACCTCGGCGCGAATCGCCGCCGCCATCTCGTTCAGCGTCGAGAAGGCGGGCAGCTCCCGCCGCCTGCGGATCAGTTGCTCCAGCGCCACATTGATCAGGTCGGCCGGGTTGTCCTTGGACCGCGCGGCCGCGCGGATCGCCGCCTCAGCGATCACCCGCGCCCCGGCCTGGTCGTAGACCACACCCAACCGCTTACGTACGAATTCCCGCTGCCGCTTGGCCGTCCGGTCCGCGTCCACCTCACACCGAACGTCCTCGGCCAGACCCAGCACAGCACGCAAGGACACCAATGCCGCTGCTGGGATCTGGTCCAACCTCGGGAAATACCCGAGGTATTGGTACGACTTCAACCAAGCCGCCAGCGACAGCAAATGCGGACCGGTCGTTGTCTTCTCCCGCGCCCACGCGACCTCCTCGGCCGCCAGCATGAACACGTCCGGCACGTCCCGCGCCGACATCCGCTCGAACCGCGGATAGGCGGTGCGGTCGATCGACGTCACCAGCACCCCGACCACTCACGACGCAACAAGGCCCAAGCAGCTTAGCCACCGCCCGCGATCTCACGGCCCCTTTCCCGCGTATTCGGGTGCCATCCCTAGTAGTCGTGCTTGAACGGCAGTCGGCCGTCCGGCGAGCAGATGTCCTCCCACGCCCGGAGCGCGTACGGCATCAACACGCCGGCCAGGTATTCCTGCGCGGTCGTGTCCAGGCCGTTGATCCACTCCAGGTGCCGGGCCGCGATCCGCCGGTCGGTCGTGTAGCAGAACCGGCGGACCATGTTCGTCACCAGCCGGGCCTGGTGGTTGACCTTGATCCGGTGGGAGTCGACCGCGAGGTCGCGGGTGATCCCGAGCCGACGCGCCGTCTCGCGCGTCGGGATGTGGCCCGAGGAGTTCAGGCGGTCCCCGTACCGGCGCCCGACGGCCCGGAACGCGAGGGAATGCGCCGTACGGCACTCCACGTTCGCCCCGAACCGGGTGCCCGCGTCATCGGCGATCGACTTGTTGAACGCGACGTACAGGCCCTGCTTTCGGGTTGCGCCGCCCATCAGGATCAACGTCGACGTCTTGCCGGTTCCCGCCCCCGCGACCAAGGCGAGGTCCCGCCCTGACGCGAACACGTCCCGCGCTGCCTGTTGTTCAGGCGTCGGCGCGAGAGCCATCGCACCCTCCCCGTCGGCCGCGGCTTCCAGATGTCCACCCCTGACGGCCGAGCACCGCAGCCCCTGATGGACGATCACACGCCAAGGTCCCCGCGTCCACAGACCTCCGATGGAAATCCCTCGGGGGACAAGCGGACCAGTGGGAGGATCGGCGCCGTGCAGAACGCTGCGGCGTTCGCCGTTGGTGTCTGCCGCCGTGTACATCCCGCTGCACTCCGCCCCCGTCACTTCGCAAGCGTGATCGCGCAGCCATCCTACGAGCGTGCCAACCGAACAGGTTCCGAAATCGACAACAGATGGATACTCGTGGCGAGTTGCGCACGAGGCCCTGTCGGCTTCACAGCCTAACAAGCAGTCCACGGCCCGCCTCGACCACAGTGCGGACGGAGTGAGACGCGCCGCACGCTGATCGCGAGCGAGTCTTCGAAGGGGCTGCGGCGCGTCGCTGCCTAGGCACGCTGCCACCGCCGCCAGCGGGTCCGTCGCCCGGCTGTTGGTGCCGGGCCGCGGCGTCGACGTTATGTGCACGTACGCGAGCTTGGCCGGGTGTAGCGGCATCCGCACGCAAACGGGCCTTACGAGTCGGCGACAGGCTCGTCGTAGGGGCCTAGGAACCGTTCGCCGTTGAAGTGAATGAGGTGTGTGGGGTTGTCGGCGCACCACACGTCGGTCTCCCACGCGATATCCGCTAGATATTTGCGCAGTTCGACCCTGGTCGGGAAGCACGAGATGAACACCAGGCCCGCTGTTGCGCCAGCGAACAACTCCTTGAGTTCGCGGTGTCTCTTCGCGTCGACCGGCCCATGCGATGAAGCCGCCTCGATGAGCACCAACCAGTTGCGGTCCGTCAGGTAGACGACGAGATCCGGCATCTTGCCGTGCGTATCAACGGTCACGCCGAGGCCCTCGAGGGCGGTTCGTTGGAACACGCTCCACTTGTCGTCGGCGTCCCCGACGTAGAGGACGTGCCCTCCCGGGGTGTAGCGGGGACAGAACTCGTTGATGATCTCGACGATCAGTATGTTCTGGCCGCCGGGACTCAAGGTGATCGGTGTGCCGTCAGGCAGAGTGACGGGGATGCGGTGCATCTCCCGAGCGTTCGCATACATCGCCTTGAGGCCGACGTTCGTCACGAGGTATTCGCGGAGCCGAACCTCCCACTCCGGCTGTTGGAACGTGCGGATCAGAGCGAGGGCTTCGGGGGCGACCTGGTAGCAGCTCTTGGGCGAGTTGACCGCCCGCGTCGGGCTGTCTGGGTTGGGGATGACCAGGCCAGCTTCGATGAACTGATGAAGCGTCTTACGACGGATCGTCTCGCGTGTGTTCGCTTTGTAGTCCTTGTTGTAGCGACTCCGAAGCCAATCCATGATCTCGACGGTCCGCAGGAGGGGTGTTGCCGCGGAGGCCCATGGCTGGTGCGGGGTGAGGTCAAGCAACGCCAGAAGGACGAGAGCGGATCGCTCGTTGGATCGTTCCGGGTCGAAGCCCAGGTCTGTGAGTAAGTTCCTGGCTTCGGCCACCCGTTGCAACCGGGCGGATTCATCATCTGTTGTGAAGAGGTTGTCAGTCATCGAGGTTCAGACTGGCACTCCGCCGACATGCTGATCAACCAGTTCGTCTAGCTGGTCCTGGCTCGGCCATGTACCGCCGGCCCAAGCCGCGCCGAGGGCTCTCAACTGAGCTGCGGAGGGGTAGCGCAGGTTTCGCAAGTCAGTCGCGTTGATCTGCGTGTGGCCGCTGAACCGCCTGATGAGGCGATCGAGGAGGCTGGAGTTCAGCCACAGGAGCAAGCCGGCGGCCAGGTCGGCCGGCAAGCCCGCTCCTCGTCGGTTGAACACGTTGACGTGGTTCTCGAAGCCGATGGCCTCGCAGGGCACATGTGCAGGGTCGAACAGCGCTGCAACGACGCGACGTCGTTCCTCCTTCGAGGACATCCGTTTGACGACGACATAGTGACCGCTGGGTACCGCGAGCTTCTTCGTGGCCTCGTTGAGCATGATGGCGTTGGACTTCTTGGCGCCTGCCACCGGCCAGGTGACACGGCCGTTCCTCATGTGCAACGGGTAGATGAGGGGGATGGATCCGGGCTCAGGGTCATCGCGAAGATGGTCTTTTGCCCTGAAGTCGACCACTTTGCCGGTCGATACCTGAAGCTCCAGGTCTGCCAATGTGGAGGGCAGGGCCGCCAACGCCGCGGCGAGTTCCGCATCTTCGTCGTCGGCGCTGATGTGGATGAACGCCTCTGGGTCCGCAGGATGCACGACGTCGGCAAAGGGGACGGTGCGCCGCTGTGGCTCATGATGGTGGCTGTCGCTGAGAGAGATCACGACCGGAGTGCTCTGAGGCCCGTCGCGGCGGACCGCAGACAGGATCACGTTCTCCTGGAGGACGTCCGAGTCGGCGAACGCACTTGTGCGCGACTCGTAGACGTGAAGCAGGTCAAGGTCCATGTGGTCGAGGAAGAAGCGACGGAAAGCTCGGAAGTACGCGCCGTTGGTGAAGCTCCGGGGCGTGATCGCCACCAGCTGGCCACCGGGATTCAGGACGCGCACGCCCAGCGCCAAGAACGCCGCGTAGAGGTTGGAGACCTCAACCGCAGTCGCTTCGACCAAGCGGCGCTCGCGCGAGGCGCGTGCCAGCTTCCGGTAAGGGGGGTTCATGATGACCAGGTCAAAGCGCTCCGGTTGCGTCGGGAACAACGTCCCATCGTCCGCGGCCCAGCCGATGAAGTTTGTCTCGAGCGCTTCGGTCGCGATGGACCCGCCGAGCGCGCCTGCCTCCTGCTCGCAGTCGTCGAGCGTGGCTTGCAGCACGCCTGAGAGCTTCTTGTCCACCTCGCAGGCAGTCAGTGTGACCTTTACCTCCGGCTGCTCGGCGAGCACCCGTGCCACCAGTGCTGCCGACAGAGATCCCGCCCCCGCGCCCGGGTCCAGAACCCTGAGTGTGCCTCCGGAAGGCAGACGCGCGAGCGATGCAAGGTAGTCAGCCACGGGGGCAGGAGTGAAGAACTGGCCGAGCTCGACCTGCGTCCCCTTGTCCAACGCGCTCAAGGTTGCTCGCCGACGGGCCTCAGTCCGCTCGATCAGACTCGGATGAGATCTTGCTGTGGAAGTCACCGGCCTAGGGTACGGACATATGCCAGCGGCTCCGGCATCAGTGACCGAGTTACTGATCCTGCGGGCGACGCTGCTCCACTCCCGGAGAGTGACATTCCCTGTCTGGGAGTATTTGAGCGGTCACACGTTAGCCCGCGACAGCGTGGGGGGCTGGACGGGGTCGGCCGCGGAAAAACCTGGCGGCGATGATCACGCGGCGGAGCTTGGCGGTCATGTCCGCGAAGGACGGCTCGGTCTTGGCGGTGGACCAGAGTGAGCGGCATCGGGCCGCGGCGGCGTCGCGGTGGTGGCCCGGCCCTGGAGTGTTTACCAGAGCACGGTGATCGTGTAGGCGTTCAGGCCGAAGGGCACGGTTCGCTCGACCGCGTGCCTTCACCGCTCCGTCCTTCAACGTGCTCACCGCCCTGGTCACGATCCACAGTGCCAGTTGTGTATCTGGTGGACGTGGAGGCGGGCCGTGACACGCGATGGGAGTCCTTCGGATGCAGTTGGCGTCGATCGACGGCGTGCGGCTTGAGGCTGCTGTTCATCCGGCACGGGCGCAAGGCACGCGCGGCGCGGTCATCCAGGTGCATGGGATCAACGCGGACATGGCTGAGGGCGGGATGTACGTACGTCTCGCGGACCGCCTCGCTGACGCCGACTTCAATGCTCTGCGGTTCTCGTTCCGGGGCCACGGCGGTAGCGGCGGGACGCAGCGCGGCGCCACGATCGCCGGGGAGATGCTCGACTTCCAGGCCGCGGTCGAGTACACGGCTCATCGGTTCCCAGGCCCATTGTCGGTGGTGGCGTCGAGCTTTGGGGCGGTGGCCACGTCGCTTTCCCTGCCGTGGCTGGGGGAACGTCTTGATCGGCTGGTGTTGTGGAATCCGGTGCTGGACCTGCGGCGCACGTTCGTCGAGCCGGAACTGCCGTGGGGCTCCGCAAATTTCAACGCCGAGCAGCAGAAGCTTCTGTCGACGCAGGGGTTCTTGAAGCTGGACGGCGAGTTCGAGGTCGGTCGGGTGCTTTTTGAGGAATTCAACCGCTACCAGCCGATGAACTGCTTGCTCGACAGCGAGGTCCCGACGCTGGTGGTGCACGGCGACCGGGACAGCGCGGTGTCGTACGAGATCGCCCGCGAGGCTGCTGCCGCGAAGCGCAACACCGAGTTCCACACGGTGGTCGGCTCGGACCACGGGTTCGACACCCGGGAGCGGGAGGACGAGGCCGTCGCGGTGACCACGACCTGGCTCGCCCAGGCCGGGGAGCATGGGTCATTTTCGGTTGCATGCCGAGATGCCGAACACATCCCGCGCCCCGCCGAGCCGGCCGCGCCGACGGAGGAACAGTGACCGCCGCAGAGTCTCCGTTCCCGCAGCATCAGCTGATGCGCGATGCCGAGCATGCGGTGATCCACGTCGAGCTTCGGGACGTGTACACCGTGGATGCGGACCTTGACTATCCGGCTTGGCTGGAGGGTTGGCGGCCAGACCCTTCCGAGGAGCGGTGGCGCGGCGGTTTCTACGGGATCATCGGCGAAGCAACGGAGAGAGGCATCGACGTCCGACGCCTGAGGATCGTGTCGGAGCCGGTGACGGACTATGTCCGGTACGAGTACGACCTGACGTTCGCCAACGTCAACATCGGTGAGCAAGTCCGGTGGCTGCCGCAGCGGAACGCCGTGGGCCTGTTGGTGCCCGCTGTTGATTTCTGGACCTTCGACGCCACGACCATCATGCTCACGCACTGGGACGGCAACGGCCGCGCGGACGATCCCTTTCGCGACATCAGCCAGGACGCCGAGCTGATCAAGACCTACACCGCCGCTTTCGACGTGTTGTGGGCCCGGGCCACGCCACATGAGGATTACCTCCCGCGCTGATCCCGCTAGATAATCCACATCGCCGTGATCGACAACGTTCCTGCTGTATGATCCCGTGCGGCCTCCGAGAGCGGACCAGGGGCATGGAGCACCGGGCGGGCCGCTCATCGGTCCTGCTGTAGGAGCCAGAGTTCGCGGAAGAGGCCGGGCTTGGCCTTGAGTTCGTCGAAGGTGCCGCGTTGGATGACCCGGCCGTGGTCCAGGACGACGATTTCGTCGGCGAGTGCGACGTTGGCGAGCCGGTGGGTGACGAGGACGATCGCTCTGTCGTGGGCGTGGGCACGCAGCCCCATGAAGATCTTGTGCTCGGCCCGGGGATCGAGGGCGGAGGTCGGTTCGTCGAGGACCAGAAGGCGTCCGGCGCGGTAGAAGGCGCGGGCGAGATTGATGCGCTGCCACTGTCCACCGGACAGGTCGGTGCCGCCCATGAACTTGTGCGCGAGGCTGGTCCGGAGACCGTTCTTGAGCTCGGCGACGACCTCGTCGGCGCCGGACGCGGCGAGGGCGTGGGCGAGGGCGTGCTCGTGGTCAGGGCGTTGTTGGCCGGCGGTGATGTTGTCGCGGGCGACCAGTGGCCAGCGCACCACGTCCTGCGGCAGGTAGCAGATCTGGCGCCACCCGTGGTGCGGGTCCAGGGTGCGGGTGTCGTGCCCGTCCCAGGTGACCGCGCCCTTGGTGGGCAGGTAGAGGCCGGTGAGGAGGTTGGCGAGGGTTGATTTGCCGGAGCCGTTCTCGCCGACCAGCGCGACGATATTCCCGACCTGCACTTCGAGGGTGACGCCGTCCAGGGCGGGGGTGTCGCGGTTGTGGTAGGTGAAGGACACGCTGTCGGCACGGAACCGGCTGGGCTGGTCGACCACGTTGCTGCCTCGGTGCAGGGACATGCGGTGCCCGCCCGCCTGCCGGAGGAAGGCGTCCCACTGGTCCATGTACAGGCCGGACCCGTACATCGAGGTTCCCGCGGACACGATCCCGCCCAGGGAGCCGCTGACCGTGGTGAGCGCGAGAACCGCGGTGCCGGCCGCGGCGACGCTCATCCGGTCGGTGGCCAGCAGCCAGCACACCGCCGCCCACACCAGTCCCGCCGCCAGTCCTCCGCACAGCGCACCGGCCGCGGACACCCGTGCGGTACGCAACGCCGAACGCCGCTGGAGGAGTTCGACCTTGTCGGCGTGCCGCTGGTAGACGTCCAGGAGGTGCGGAGCGAGGGTGAACGCGCGCAGTTGGTTGGCGCCCCAGTCATCGGCGATGTTCCACCGCAGGTTGGCCAGCAGTACGCGTTCGTGCTGGGTCTCGGTGCTGGTGCGGTACTCGATCCGGGCGGCACGCACCGCGGTAACGCCGCGCGGCACGGCCCCGAGGAACAGAAGCGGCAGCAGCAGCCAGTGCAGGTAGGCGATCACCGACGCGGCGGCGGCGAAGGACGCGACCGCGGCGATGACGTCCTGCGAGTGAGTGAGCAGTTGCCGCATGGACTGCGCGCCGCGGTCGGCGGTGTTGTAGAGGGCGAGGAACCTGGGGTGGTCGTAGGCTTCCAACTCGGCGACCGCGACCGCCTCCAGCAGCATCGTCTCGGCTTTGCGCGCCAGCAACGGGGTCAGCCGCTGGGACAGGTAGACCACCACGATCCCGAGTCCGGCCCGCGCGCCGACTGCGACCGCAAGCAGGGTCAGTGCCGGGGCGGCGTCGCGTAACCGGGCGACGACGTCGCCGGTGGAGATGACCGCGGTGATGGTCGCGGTGGTTGCCAAGAGGCCGGCGGCGGCCAGCACGCCGGCGGCCACCTGGCAGGCCAGCAGCGCGACCAGAACCTTGCGGTCGGAGCCCCAGGCCAGCCGCAGCGCGGTGCCGATCAGCCGAGGCAGTCGCAGTGCCATCGCTCGGGTGGTCACCGTGTGCAGTTTGGCGTCGGTCTCCGCAGCGGCGGAGACGTACGTCAGCTCGTCGTCGCGCTCCTCCCCAGAATCCGCGTCGGTGAGCCGAACGCCCGGAGGCTCGTCGGGCGCGGAACGCGGCGCCGGAATGTCGTCGGCATGCTCGCCCGTCGCGGCATCGGTGTGCTCGGTCATGCCGAGGCTTCCTTCCCTACGCGCGAGCCGAGCCCGACATGCCCGAACCGGACCGTTACTGCGGTGAGTTCGATTCGGACGGCGACACTGGGATCAGTCACGGCAACTCCTCCATCGCACTCGACACCGGGACGCGCATGCGGAAGGCCGGCGAACGTCGGCCGGTCGTTCACGGCCCGTTTCGCAACCGCGCCAGTCCGGCCAGACCCCGCGCTTCCACCTCCGCGTCGCCGTTCTCGCGGCCCCACCTCGCCGAGTCCAACGCGTCCAGCACCACGTACCCGGCCAACGCCGCTTCCTCGTCCGCGGATAGGGCACGCCCGTACCCGCCGAGGAACGCTTCGCGCAGGTCCCACCGCCCCAGCCACGCCCCGTTCGGTAGCAGTCGGAAGTCCCGGACCGCCGCGGCGGGTTCGGCGCGCTCGAAGTCGACGACCCGCAGGCGTCCCTCATCCGGGACGTACAGCCAGTTGCGCGGCTGGAAGTCGCCGTGCGTCGCCACCACTGGCAGGCGCACCGCCGCCGCGTCCGCCAGCAACCCGCGGGCGAGAGCCAAGGCGCGACCGGTGATCGGGGCGCGCGCCAGATACTTGGCGGCGGCGTCTGCTGGCACGGCCGGTGCCGTGGGTGCCGCGCCGGGTACCCCGTCGTGGATACGTCGCGCCACCGCACCGGCCAGCGCGTGCACCCGCAGCTCCGCGGCGCACGTGAGGGGCTGAAGCTTCACCGGAGTTCCCGGAACGGCAGTGATCACGATGCCGGGCAGCGCCGCGTCGCCAGCCAGCAACGCAGGGGCGTGGTCGCCGAGGTGTGGCACCCAGGTGCGGTACGCGTCCACCTCGCGGCTATGGAACTTGTCGGTGGCATGCACCTTCGCGAACACGCGGATCCCGTCCTGCGTGCGGACCTCCCACACGTTCGACCCGGGACGCGGCCACGAGCACACCCGGGCGTCCGCAACCGGCCCGACCGCACTGCCGACCAAGGCAGCCACGGCCTCGGGTAGCAGCGCGGGCGTCACCGTCGCCTCCTTTCCCGCCAGGTGCGGTTCGCGCATTCGTTGTCGGCGGGCTCGACGGGGCAGGCGGGAAGGGGGTGTTCGGTAGGCAAGGCAGGACCTCCGAGACGACGGGAAGCGCACCCAGTCGGTACGGGCCTGGTGAGACTGCGCAGGCACGTGGTGGCCAGGGCAGTGCCGCGTATGCGCCGCAACCGGCCAGAGCTTCGGGCTTCCTCGACGGGCAGGAAGACACCCAGCATCGGGTGTTCGGCGGGGGCAACGGCAGAGCGCACGGAATCGGCGTCGGCGCGGGACTCGAACGGGCGCTCGACCAAACGTGCGGCTGCCGCGCCGGTCCGTCATGTCGTCCACCCGCATTCTGCGTAGGGCCGATGATCGGTGATCGCGGCCAACGCCCTCGCGGTGTACGGCACGGTGTTGTCGGGCAACGCATCGAGCGGCCACCAGCGGAGCGCGGCGCATTTGTCCGGCTCCCGATTGGCGATCTGGCCGCTGTATTGGTGGACGCGGAAGAACAGCTGGATCCTTGCGTGGCCGTCGTCCTCGTCGCGGTGGTGAAGGGTGTGGACCAGGTGCAGGTCCTCGGCGAGGACGCCGATGCCGAGTTCCTCGTGCGCTTCGCGGGTCGCGCAGCGGCGGACGGACTCGTCCTCCAAGGGTGCTGGACACGGGTGGCGTCTTTGTGGCGGCGCTGCGCGATTCTGGAGCGATGATCGGCAAGGACGCGACGTGGGACCAGCCCGGGAGCCTGAAGGTTCTCGCTGACTTGGTGAATGGAAGCAGCGTGGATCGCAGAAGGTTCCTCGCCGCGGGGGTCGCGCTCTCCGTCTCAGCGGGGAACTGGTCCAGGGCGTTCGAGCAGAAGCAGCTGACTGGAACGTCTGAACCTCTCCCCGACGGTCCGGCCCCGTTCGCGTACGTGGATGACCGTCTCGATCATCTCAGGCACCTCGACGACCAACTCGGCAGTGGCGAGGTGTACCGACTGGCCCGCAGTGAGCTGTCCCTGATCGTGAGGCTCATCAAGTCCGGTCGGTACCGCGGATCGACGGTGAGCCGCTTGCATGCGCTGGCGTCCGAAGCGGTCCGGCAAGTGGCGTGGAGCGCCTTCGACCAAGGCCGTCCGAGCATCGCCCAGCGCTTCTTCGACGGTTCTCTCCGAGCCTCCGCCGAGGCCGGCGATCCGATCAGCGGGGCCTACGCACTCTCGTTCGCCGCGATCCAGTGCTACTCCACCCCTGGACAGGCTACCAGGGCGATTTCGCTGCAGAAGACGGCACGAGACCAGGTGAGAACCAAGGCGACACCCCGTATGCACGCCATGCTGGCCGCCCGAACCGCCCGCGCACTGTCGAAGACTGGCGCGAAGACGGAGTGCGCCCGCGAACTGGACACCGCCCGTACCGCGCTGGACAGGGAACACATGACGACGACCCCAAGAGCCTGTATTGGGTCGACTACGGCGAGATCGAGATGATCGCCGGCTCTGCCGCCTTACAACTGGGAGACCCAACCGAGGCAGTACGCCGCTTCGAGGCCGCCATGACGGCGTCCTATCCAGGCGACGACGAATACCCCCGCAGTCACGCGATTTACCTGGCCCGTGCAGCCGAAGCCATCTGCCATGCACGACTTGGACGCAGCAGTAGCCAAGGCCCACCACGCGGCCCGATGCCTCTGCTCGGTGGACTCCGCGCGCTCAGCCTCTGAGCTCAAGGGACTTCGCGAGAAGCTGTCCGCACATACCTCGCACGCGGGCGTACGCGAGTTCCTACAGGTCGGATAGACGAAGCAGTTCACGAAGACGCCGAGCCGCGACCGCCTCGTCCAACGCGAGCAGAGGTGTCAAGCCGAGTTCGTACGCGGCGGCGAGGTTGTCTTCGCTGTCATCCACGAACAAGCACTGCGTGGCTGGCACACTGAGCTTGTCGAGCACGAGGCGGAAGATGGCCGGATCGGGTTTGCGCAGCCCGTGTTCCGCTGAGAGCACTACCTCGTCGAAGGTGCCGTGCAAGTCGAACCCGGCATAGGGGTCGTACGGTTCCCGTCCAAGGCTGTTCGACAGCACCGCGGTCTTGATCCCGGCCGCTCTTGCCTGCCGCGCGACCTTGAGCACGGGATAGGCCGGGAAGGCATCGTGGAGGTAGCGGCCCATCAGGTTGTCCGGCGCGACCCCGATCAGGGCAGCGAACCCGACGTTCCAATCGGTCTGGGTGATCTGGCCCAACTCGAGCTGCCGAAACAGCTCCTTCCCCCGTGGGTCGGCCCAGGCGCGAAGAAAGGTCCCTCGGCGGAGCTTCTCCCGATCCTCGAAACAGGAGATCACCTCGACCATGTTGAAGGTCAGGACCCCGAAGAAGTCGAAGATCACGCCGCCGTACTTGGGCCCTACGGAAGTCGCCATCCCCAAAGCCTACGATCCGCAGGGAAGGTAGAGCACAGCCTGGACGTGGCCGTCAGCTCGCTGTGGCAACCGCAGAGTGGCATGGGGCGGTGGCGTGGCAACCGACGTTTCAACGGCACTATCGACCCAGCAGTCCACGACGCTGTTTCGCGTGCCCCAGCCGTGATCTGACGTGCGGCGTCGGCGCATCGACCTCTGTCCGGTAGGCAGCTGACTGACTCGCTTGACCGTGCAGCCCTGTAGCGCAGATCGAGTCGTCGAGGTCGGGCAGGGCTAGGTAATGCCGGGCTAGTGTGGTGCCCCAACCTGCTGGACTGTCTTGCCCAAAAGCGCCCGTCATGCCTGCGTGGCAGCGCCCGCTCTGCCGCCTGGGCCAGAGTGTTGGGATGTCTACATCTCCCCCGCGACCCGGGGGCTTCAGCAGCACACGACCGTGCACGTCACCCCGTACCAGCAACCGCCCTTGTGCATCCAACCCAGCACACCCACCCAGCCCCGGCAACTCAGAAGCCGTTGTCGTACCGAACTTGGCGTCGGGTTATAGGACTTGGCTTCTCGTTGGGGTGATTCGGTCGCTG
>NZ_JBPKBH010000041.1:0-4219 GCF_051388915.1 Yinghuangia sp. YIM S09857
CCCGGCATCGAGGACATGAACCAGACCAAGGACATCTGGGAAGACGTCATCCGCGAATTCCCCAAGATGTGGCTCAACGACGAATACCCCGGCTACGACGGCCGCTACTGGTCCCTCCCACCCCGCAAGATCCTCCCCAAGCCGTACGGCGGCGGGCACCCCGCGATGTGGTACGCGGCGGGCAGCCCGCCCTCGTACGAGATGGCCGCGCGCATGGGCCTCGGCGTGCTGGGCTTCTCGATCGGCGATATCGAGCAGGCCGAGAAGCTCACCGCCGGGTACAAGCGGGCGATCCGCGACGCGGAGCCGGTGGGGGCCTTCGTCAACGACAACGTGCTGTGCGTGTCGACCGGCTTCGTCGACGAGGACCGCAGGCGGGCCGTGCAGCGCGCGGTCGACGCCCGTACGACGTACCTCGTCAGCAACGTCTACCGCTACCACGACACGTTCCCGCACCCGGAGGGGCTGCCGCGCTGGCCCGAGGTCATCCCGGACATCAACGCCGAGATGGTGGAGTTCGCCGCCGACGCCGGCGCGATGATCGTCGGCGACCCCGACAGCGCCCTCAAGGCCGTCAAGGCGTACGAGTCCGCCGGCGTCGACCAACTGGTCCTCGGCCTCGGCCCCGACACCCCCGAAGGCACCCTGGAGACCATCCGCCTCTTCGGCCGACACATCATCCCCAAGCTCGACACCGAGCCCGAACACCGCACCACGACCTTCCGCCGCACCGCCCCCTAACCCGGAGACCCCCCGCGAGAGNGCACCCTGGAGACCATCCGCCTCTTCGGCCGACACATCATCCCCAAGCTCGACACCGAGCCCGAACACCGCACCACGACCTTCCGCCGCACCGCCCCCTAACCCGGAGACCCCCCGCGAGAGCCGCCCCCACCCGGGCGGCTCTCGCCACACCATCGTTTGCCGCCCTGCCTGGCGGTCCTCCGCGTCCCCCATCCCGCCTTGCAGGCGCCTGCGGTCGGCGACGCAGGAGAGCCGAGTGCGTAGACGAGGAGCGGCTGCCCCGGCGAGACCGCCACACGCACCCGACAGCGCACCGGCCGTTCCGAGAGCCGCATGCCGCCAACTCGCCCGCTCTGCCTGACTCCCTTCCCCGCTGTGCAAGCGCTGGCGGTCGGCAACGCAAGAGGGCCGGGTGCGTACGGAAGCGCCGGGCACCCACGCGGGGGATCATCGCGGGCACTCTTGCCATGGCCCGTCCGTCGTTCGGTCGGTCGTAAGCCGTCGCAGCCGCGCAGCCTTGCCGGCGCCGCGCGTCACCTCCCGACTCGCGCGCCCTCCGTGCCCCCTTCCCGCTCGTGCCCCACCCCGATCTGTCCTGCCGCATGGGGTCGGCGCCGTTGCGCGGCGGGGTGGGTGAGGGACGGCGGGGAAAGCACCTTGCTGCGCGCGTCGTTCGGTGGCAGTCCGGTCCGAGGGACGGCGGGGGCCGCCTGGCGTCATCGCGGTTCGGTGGGTTGCCCGGTGTGTCCGGGTTTCCTCTCCGACGCTCCTCGCGGGGGTGTACACCCAGGCGACGATCGGCGGACGTGCGGGGGTAGCAGGATCTTGTATTTGTACGCCCCTCGTAGTACTGGACTTCGGGCCCACCGAAGGAGCTTTTCCGGGGATCGGGACGGAATACTTTTCGGTATCAGAACGATCCGATCCATGACCGTCCGCTCTTTCCCCTGACCGAACCTCCCGGCGATCGGCCGCGGTGGGGACGACCGGGACTCCCGCGCAACGTGGTGAGTCCGCCCCGCCACTTCGGGCCGTCGCGCTCCTTTTGCCGGTGTGACCGCTGCCACGGCCTCGGCATGCCGTTTTCCGCCTCGTGTTTCCGCCCGACAGCAGGCATGTGCTGTCCGGGCCGGTCCCGCACGCCTCGTATCGCGCCCGCTCGCTCTCGACCGACCCGGAGTCCATTCCCATGGCAACTCTCCTGTACCGACTCGGACGGCTGACGTTCCGCCGAAGGCGCCTCGCCCTGCTGATCTGGATGGCGATCCTCGTCGCCGTCGGGGTCGGTGCCGCGACCGCGTCGAAGCCCGCCACCAAGCCGTTCTCGATCCCCGGGATCGAGGCGCAGAAGGCGATAGACCTGCTGGAGGAGCGCAGCCCGGACGCCGGCGGCGGCGGTGCCACCGCGCGCGTCGTGTTCCAGGCCCCCGACGGCACCCGCATCGACGACCCGCAGAACCGCGCGGCCGTCGACAAGACGATCGGCGCGCTGGACAACACTCCCGAGATAGCCGACATCTCCGACCCCTACTCCACGGCGACGGTGAGCGCGGACGGGACGACGGCGTACGCGACCGTGGACTACCTGGTCGGTGCCGACATCCTGAAGGACTCGACACGTGACACCCTTGAGGACGCGGTCAAGCAGGGCCAGGCGGCCGGGCTGACCGTCGAGGTCGGCGGTGACGCCCTGGAGGCGGAGACCAGCGTCGGCAACGGCGAGATCATCGGCATCGCGGTCGCCGCGGTGGTGCTCGCGATCACCTTCGGCGCCATGATCGCCGCCGGGCTGCCGCTGCTCACCGCGATCCTCGGGGTCGGCGTCGGCATCGCCGGGATCACCGCGGTGGCCGGCATCTTCGACCTGTCGGAGAGCACGTCCACGCTGGCGATGATGATCGGCCTGGCGGTCGGCATCGACTACGCGCTGTTCATCGTGTCCCGCTTCCGCAGCGAGCTCAGGCTCGGCCGCGATCCGGAGGAAGCCGCCGGACGCGCGGTCGGCACCGCGGGTTCCGCGGTGGTGTTCGCGGGTCTGACGGTCGTCATCGCGCTGGCCGGTCTGGCCGTGGTCAACATCCCGGTGCTCACCGAGATGGGTCTCGCGGCGGCGTTCACCGTGGTCATCGCCGTGCTGGTGGCGCTCACCTTCGTGCCCGCGCTGCTCGGCTTCGCCGGAAAGCGCATCTTCGGGCGCAAGGAGCGCAAGCGCGCCGCCGCGCAGTCGTCGCACGCCGCGCCCGCCGCGGAGAAGCCGAACATGGGCTCGCGTTGGGCCCGGTTCGTGCTGCGGCACCCCGTCGTGGTGCTGCTGGGCACCATCGTCGGCCTGGGCGCGGTCGCGCTGCCGGCCGCGAGCATGAACCTGGGGCTGCCGGACGACAGCGCCAAGCCGACCAGCACGACGCAGCGGCAGGCGTACGACATCCTGGCCGACAGCTTCGGCCCCGGCTTCAACGGCCCGCTGCTGCTGGTCGTGGACACCGCGGGCGCCACCGGTCCCGGTGGTCCCGAGGCCGCGGCGGACGCGGTGCGCCAGCAGGTGCTGACGCTGAGCGGCAAGGGCGTCGCGTCGGTCGGCGCGGTGAACCTGAACGAGGCCGGCACGCTGGCGACGATGCAGGTCACGCCGACGACGAAGCCGAGCGACCCGAAGACCGAGACGCTGGTGCACGACATCCGCGACGTGGTCAAGGGCGCCGAGGCGCAGACCGGTGCCAAGACGCTGGTCGGCGGCACCCCGGCGCTGAACATCGACTTCTCGGAGAAGCTGAACGACGCGCTGGTGCCGTACCTGCTGCTGGTCGTCGGCCTGGCGTTCCTGCTGCTGATCGCGGTGTTCCGGTCGATCCTGGTGCCGCTCAAGGCGGCGCTCGGGTTCCTCCTGTCGGTCACCGCGGCGCTCGGTGCGGTGGTCATGGTGTTCCAGTACGGCTGGCTGAACGAGCTGTTCGGGGTGGAGCAGACCGGCCCGATCATGAGCATGATGCCGATCTTCCTGGTCGGCGTGGTGTTCGGACTCGCGATGGACTACGAGGTGTTCCTGGTCACCGGGATGCGCGAGGCGTTCGTGCACGGCCAGTCGGCGCGCGAGTCGGTGGTCAGCGGATTCAAGCACGGCGCACGCGTGGTGACGGCCGCGGCGATCATCATGATCGCGGTGTTCGCGGGCTTCATCGGGGCGACCGACTCGATGATCAAGATGATCGGCTTCGGCCTGGCTGCGGCGGTGTTCCTGGACGCGTTCGTGGTCCGCATGGCGCTGGTCCCGGCGGTGCTCGCGCTGCTGGGCAAGTCGGCCTGGTGGCTGCCGAAGTGGCTCGACCGCATCCTCCCGAACGTCGATGTGGAGGGCGACAGCCTGCGCAAGCACATCGACGCCCAGGCGGCGGCGCAGGTGCCTGACCCGCAGCAGGAACGCGAGCGGGAGCCGGTCGGCACCTGACCGCCCTCGGCGGCGGGCCGGGCAGGGCCC
>NZ_JBPKBH010000041.1:4325-8518 GCF_051388915.1 Yinghuangia sp. YIM S09857
GAAACCCCCGGGGAGTGTCTTCAAATGGCCGTCGGACAGCCCGCGGGCCCGGCGGGAATCTGAAGACACGACCTACGTCTCCTTTCCCTTGGACCGCCCTGGCGGGTGCCGCGCGCACCCGGCAGGGCGGTTTCGCGTCCCCGGTTGAGGGTGTGCGCCGTCTCCGCCACCACGCGACCCATGCCTTCCGGACATGGACCCATGCCCGGTCCGGGATCCGCTGTGACGCGCATTCCCGCAGGTGGGTATGCGTGTTACGGTCCGCGTCCAGCCGAGGTGGAGGGACGCCGCAGTGACCACGACAGAGCGCGCCCCGGAACCGGGCCCCGAGGCCGCGGCGGCGGCCTGGGCGGCGTCCGCACGGACCGTCGAACTCCCCTTGTCCGTACCGGCGTTGCCCAACGGACCGGCGCCTCGGTACGCCCTGCGCTACTGCGAACTCCCCGCCGCCGCACCGGAGAAGGACCCGGCGCCGGTGCTGCTGCTGCACGGCTGGGCCGGCAGCGCGGCGGACTGGGACGACGTCGCGCCCGCCCTCGCGGCGGACCGGCGGGTCGTCGCGTACGACCACCGCGGGCACGGCGGGAGCGCAAAGTTCGGGGACACCGACGCCTATACGTTCGACCTGCTGGTCTCGGACCTCGCCGCGTTCGCGGACCGCGTGACGCCCGGACCGGTGCATCTGATCGGCCACTCGATGGGCGGCCTCACCGCCCTGCGCCACACACTCGCCCACCCCGAACGCGTGCGCTCACTGGTCCTGGTGAGCACCGCGCCCAAGCCGTCGGCCGCGCCGCACGTGCGGCTCCTGTTCGCGTTCCTCAACCTGCTCGTGCGGCGCCGCGGCATGGCGCCGCTGGAGAAGTTCGTCCGCCGCCGGTTCAAGGTTGCCGAGAACACCCCCTCCGCCGCGCGCGCCCGCCTGGAGCGTCAGGGGCGGGCACTCGCGGACATGGACCCGATCGCGTTCGTCACCCTCAGCAAGGCGGTCCGGAGGTATGCGCCGGTGCTCGACGGCCTGGACGCGATCACCTGCCCGGTCACCGTGGTCAACGGTGCTCTCGACATCGGACTCCGTTCCGGCGCCGCGCAGTTCGCGTCCCGCATCCGCGGCGCGCGCGTCGCGGTGGTCCCCGGGGCGGGGCACAGCCCCCAGACGGAGGCGCCGGACGCGTGGCTCTCGGCCGTCCGGGAGCACCTCGCCCGGGGGCCGGAAGGGTCCGCGGAGGCCGTCCCGCGGTGAGCCGCCGGAAAATCCAACTGCGGGATTTCTAACGCGTGTTGGTGAGACACCCGACCGCCCGGTGACTAGTTCCCCATCGGCCGCAAGGGCTCCGGGACCTCGGAAAAACGCTCAGTTGGCAGGGTGTGCCGAAGCGTCCGTTCGAGCCCCGAAATCCGTGGTGCCGGGGCTCTGGGAATGCGTCACTCCGGTTGCTATCTTCCGCCGCATGATTCCCGCACGGGCCGGGGATCCGGGCACGCTCGGAAGGAAGAAGCAGCCGTGATCATCGACATTCCCGAAGGCGAGGACGCCATCCCGTACGTCTGGGCCGAGATGGTCCCGGAGATCGGTACGGCGGCCGCGACTTACTCGATGTCCGTGTACGACCACAGCAAGCTCGGCCTGCGCGAGTTCGAGGCCGCCCGACTCCGCATCGCACAGATCAACGGGTGCATCTTCTGCCTCGACTGGCGCACCGAGCGTGACGGCGTGAAGGTCGAGGCGGAGTTCGCCGAGGCGGTCACCGAGTGGCGCACCACGGAGGCGTTCGACGACCGGACGCGCCTCGCCGCCGAGTACGCCGAGCGGTACGCCGTCGACCACCACAACATCGACGACGAGTTCTGGGAGCGCATGAAGGCGCACTACACCCAGCACGAGATCGTCGAGCTCAGCATGGCCATCGGCTCGTGGCTGGCGTTCGGCCGGCTCAACCACGTGCTCGGCCTGGACAGCGTCTGCGTCCTGACGAACCACTGAGACCCGACCGACGCTGATCGGCTCGGCCCCGCACCGGGCCGGTCGCACCGGGCCGCGGACTCCCCGGCCCGCCGCCCGGTCCCGCGGAACGCCTCGGCACAGCACGGCTCAGCTCCACACAGCTCGACGCAGCTCCACACGGCTCGACACGACTCGACCTCGCGCAGCACATCCGGCCCGTCGCCGCCGCCGGCCCCCGGCCCACGGCGCCGACACGTCCGGCACGGGCCACCGCTCCACCGCCCGAAGTCCGACGCCCGAAGCTCGCAGCACCAGGCCCGCGCACCGCTCCGCCCGGCACCGCCTTCCGCGCACCTCGTCCGACCGACCTTTCGCCGGGTCGGCCGGGCGAGCGCTCCCGCCACCGTGGCAAGCCCCTCGTGCCACGGCCATGCCCGCACGCCCTCCCCGGGGGCCTGCCGGGCACACGATCCGGAACATTACGTTCCGGTACCCGCACATCGCACGCGCACGAACAGCAGGTGTTCACTCCCGTCCGAAGTGAGGAAACCTCATGCGTGAAACCGCCCTTCCCGACTCCGGCAGCACCGGCGTCTCGCGGCGCCGCTTCGTCGTCGGAGCCGGTGCGGCCGTCGGAGCCGCCGCCATCGCGAGCCACGTCGCGGCACCCCGCGCCTACGCCGCCCCCGCGGCCGGTCCGATCGCCAACGGCGCCCAGGTCCCCGCACTGGTGATCGGCACCGGCTACGGCGGCTCCGTCACCGCGCTGCGCCTCGCGCAGGCCGGCATCGACGTGCACATGATCGAGATGGGCATGGCCTGGGACACCCCCGGCTCGGACGGCAAGATCTTCGCCAACACGACGACGCCGGACCACCGTTCGTTCTGGCTGCGGACCCGCACCAAGCAGCCGCTCAGCAACTTCCTCGGGTTCCCGATCGACAAGAACATCCCGAAGTACACCGGCATCCTGGACGCCGAGGAGTTCGCCGGGATCATGGTGTACCAGGGCCGCGGCGTGGGCGGCGGCTCGCTGGTGAACGGCGGCATGGCCGTCACGCCCAAGCGCGCGAACTTCGCGGGCATCCTGCCGTCGGTCAACGCCGACGAGATGTACTCGACGTACTACCCGCGCGCCAACGCCGGCCTCGGCGTCACCAGCGTCGACCAGCGCTGGTGGGAGAACGCGCCGTGCTACCAGTACGCCCGAGTCGGCCGCAAGCACGCCGAACGCTCCGGCTTCCCCTTCGTGTTCGTCCCGAACGTGTACGACTGGGACTACATGAAGGCCGAAGAGGCGGGCACCGTACCGAAGTCCGCGCTGGCGGGCGAGGTCATCTACGGCAACAACGCGGGCAAGAAGTCGCTCCAGAAGACCTACATCGCGCAGATCAAGGCGACCGGCCGGGTCACCATCACCCCGCTGCACAAGGTGACTTCGGTCGCCCCCGCGGCGGGCGGCGGGTACACCGTGACCATCGACGAGATCAACACCACGGGTGACACCGTGGCGACCAAGCAGGTCACCGCCGCCCGGGTGTTCTTCGCGGCGGGCAGCGTCGGCACGTCCAAGCTGCTCGTCAAGCTCAAGGCCACCGGGGCGCTGCCCAACCTCAACAACGAGGTGGGCAAGGGCTGGGGCGACAACGGCAACGTCATGTGCGGGCGCGCGAACCACATGTGGGACGCGACCGGCAAGCTCCAGTCCTCGATGCCGACCGCGGGCATCGACAACTGGGACGCGGGTGGCGCGTTCGCCGAGGTGGCGCCCCTGCCGACCGGCATCGAGACGTACGCGTCCTTCTACCTGTCGATCACCAACACCCCGCACCGCGCGGAGTTCAGCTGGAACGCGGCGACCGGCAAGGTGGACCTGAGCTGGCAGGCCGCCTGGAAGCAGACCTCCATCGACATGGCGAAGACGATCTTCGACAAGATCAACCGGAAGGAGGGCACGATCTACCGGACCGACCTGTTCGGCACGTACAAGATCTGGGGAGACCACCTCACGTACCACCCGCTGGGCGGTGCGGTGCTCAACAAGGCCACCGACAACTACGGCCGCCTGCACGGCTACCCCGGGCTGTACGTCATGGACGGCTCACTCATCCCCGGCAACGTCACGGTGAACCCGTTCGTGACGATCACCGCGCTCGCCGAGCGCAACATCGAGAACATCATCGCCAACGACCTCTAGGCGAACCCCCGCGGCAGGGACGACCCCGCGGATCCCACCCGCCGGCGGGGG
>NZ_JBPKBH010000041.1:8652-14820 GCF_051388915.1 Yinghuangia sp. YIM S09857
CCCCCGCCACGGCGCGTTCCAGGGCGTTCCAGGGCGTCCCGGATGCGAGTCGCCCAGGTCGCTCCGATATGCACCGTTTCCTTCCGCACGCTCCGGGCAGTCGCTCCATGTCCGGAGTTCCGGACGTACACGGCCCGCCGCGGACCTGCCGCGGCGCGCCCCGGAAGGAGGCTTCACATGCTCAGGGCCATCGGAGACGTCCTCCGGAAGATCGGCGGAGCGATCGCGACCGTTGTCACCCTGCCGTTCCGCGCCCTTGCCCGCCTCTTCGGCGGCGCGTCCGACTCGGCACACGGCCGGCACTGACCACCGACCGCCCCGCGACCGTCAGTCCGCGGACCGCCGTGCCCGGCGCACGGTCGCCGGCACGATTGCCGCCGCCGCGGCCAATCCGCCTGCCAGGTACATGACCGAGGCGGTGCCCAGGCCGTCGGCGGCTCGGCCTCCGGCCAAGGCGCCCAGGGCTATCGCCGTGTTGAAGACCGCGACGAGCAGGGCGGAGGCGGCTTCGCGCGATCGCGGGACGGCGTCCAGCAGCCAGGTCTGCACGGAGACGGAGACCCCGCCGTAAGCCAGGCCCCACAGCACCAGGAGCACCGCCGCGGCCGCCGTCGAATCACCGAAGGCCGGCACCAGGAACACGGTGGCGGCGAGCAGGGCGGACAGGGCCACCAGCGTCGCGCGCGCCGAGCGCACCGCCCCGAAGCCCGCCGCGAAGTTGCCCGCGACACCGGCGACTCCGTATGCCAGCAGCAGCGCGCCGACCAGGGCCGGGCGGATCCCCGACACCTCCTCCAGCACCGGCCGCACGTAGGTGTACGCCGCGAAATGCCCGGTCACCAGCAGCGCGACGACCACCAGAGCCACCCGCACGCGCGCGTCGGCGAGCGGTTCGGCGAGGCGGTGGCGGCCCTCCTCCGGCGGCAGCGGCGGCAGTGCTGCGCCCAGGACGGCGGACACCGCCAGTCCGAGCACCCCGGCTGCGGCGAACGCCCAGCGCCAGCCGAGGAGTTCGCCGACGTAGGCACCTGCCGGGACACCGAGCACCGAGGCGACCGCGATCCCGCTGAACACGAGCGAGGTCGCCGCGCCGACCGAGCGCGGCGGCACCAGCCGTACCGCGATCCCGGCGGCCAGCGCCCACACGCCGCCCATGCCGACGCCGACCAGCAGGCGCGCGGCCGTCATCACCGCGAAGTTCGACGCCCACGCGCTGACCAGGTTGCCCAGGCCGACGAGCGCCATCAGCAGGACGAGGAGGCGCCGCCGGTCGTGCCTGGCGAACAGCGGGGCCAACACGGGCGCGGCGACGGCGGCCGACAGGCCGGTCACGGTGAGCGCGAGGCCCGCGGTCCCCTCGGACACGCCGAGCGACGCCCCGAGGGGAGTCAGCAGGCCGACGGGCAGCATTTCGGAGGTGACGACGGTGAAGGTCGCGGCCGCGGCGGCGGCCACGGCCGGCCATCCGCCGCGCGCGGTCTGCTCGACTTGATCGACAAGAGCCATGCCGCCAGGCAACCGCCACGCGAGGGCCGGGAACAACAGGCGATCTCTCATGCTTTCCATGAGCGTGACTCATCGATCGCGCACCGCGCGAACGATCGACCTGGTAGGGCCGGGCAGAAGGCAGGCGGGCGGGGCGGGATCACGGCGGTGCGTCGTCGGCACGGCGCACCCGGTGTGTCCCCGGTGCGGCACGAAATGCGGAATCGGAGTGCGGGATGGCCGGCAGTATCGAGATGCGCGAGATCGAAGCCTTCCTCGTCCTCGCCGAGGAATTGCACTTCGGGCGGACCGGGGAACGGCTGTACATCTCGCAGAGCCGGGTCAGCCAGCTCCTGCGCGCGCTCGAACACCGCGTCGGCGCCCGCCTGGTCGAGCGGACCAGCCGCCGGGTGCGCCTGACACCGCTCGGGGTGCGCCTGCACGCGTCGCTCACCCCGGCGTACGCCGCCCTCCGCACCGCGCTCGACGACACGCGCGCCGCCGCCGAGGACGTGTCGGGGACACTCCGCCTCGGCTTCCAGGGCAGCGCCAACGACCAGCTCATGGACGCGATAGCCGCGTTCGAGGCCAGGCACCCCGGCAGCGCCGCGGAGGTCGGCGAGGTGCCGTTCAACGACCCGTTCGGCCCGCTGCGCCGCGGCGAGGTGGACGCGGCGATCGTGATGCTCCCGGCCGAGGAGCCGGACATCGCGGTCGGCCCGGTCTTCTCGCGGCGCCGCCAGAACCTCGCGGTGTCCGTACGGCACCCGTTCGCGGACCGCGCCTCGATCACCGCCGAGGACCTGGCGTCCTGCGACCTGATCACCGTCGCCGAGCCCGCCCCCGGCTACTGGCGGCGCGCGAACGCGCCGGAGCGCACGCCGGACGGGCGTCCGATCCCCCGCGGTCCGGCGGTGCGCACCCTCCAGGAGGGGCTGACCAGCGCCGCCGCAGGGCGGGGGGCGATGCTGCTGTGCGAGCCGACGGCCGAGTACCACGCGCGGCGCTCGCTGGTGTTCGTCCCGGTGACCGGCCTGCCGCCGTCGGCGCTCGCGCTCACCTGGCCGCGGACCGGCTCGGGTCCGTCCGCGCGCGTGGCGGCGTTCGCGCGGGCGCTCGCCGACACGACCGACGGAGGCGGCTACGGCATGTGCGACCCCGGCAAGATCACCGACGCCCCCGTCGACCCGCACGCCGCCGGCACCGCTGACGCCACTGCCGTTGGGGGACGCACCGGTGAGACTCACCTCGCACCTTGAGGCGCCCGACCGCGAGCGGGTCTGGCACCGGCTCGACCGCAACCCGCACACCTGGCGAAGTGCACCGAGCGCATGGGGGCGATGTTCGACACCCCGAGCGGTTCGGCGGGATGTTCTCCGCCGCGGTGGCCATCACGCCGGGGAAGCCGCTCATCCGAACGGCCGTCCCTCGCGCGGCGCGCAGACGCGCACCCCCCGTCGGGCGGACGACAGCCGACGCGCCGCCCGCACTTCGCTCACGTGTCACGCGAGTGACGCGAGGGACCGCCGACCCGCGGCCGATAGGATCGCGGGCATGTCCTCTCCGTCCGCCACGGTCCGCACCGACGCACGCAGCAGCGACTCGGGCCCGATCCGCTATGCCGCCATCGCCGAGGTCGTCGCGGCCGCGCTGCGCCGACGGATCCTCGACGGCGAACTCGCCGACGGCGACGTGATCCCCAAGCAGGACGAGCTGATGGCCGAGTTCGACGTCGGCCGCACCACGCTGCGCCAGGCGATCCGCATCCTGGAGACCGAGGGCCTGATCACCGTGCGACGCGGCAAGGTCGGCGGGTCGGTGGTGCACAGCCCGACGCCGCAGGACGCCGCCCGCATGTTCGGGATGGTGATGCATGCCCGGCACGTGACGCTGGAGGACCTGGCGCGGGCGCTGCGCCGCCTGGAGCCGGTGTGCGTGTCGCTGTGCACGCAGCGGCCCGACCGCGGGACGGCCGTGCTGCCGAAGCTGCGCGAGGTGCACGAGCGGATGGCGGCGGCGATCGGGGATCCGCTGGCGTACATCCGGCTGAGCCGCGAGTTCCACGAGGCGATCGTGGCGGGGTGCGGCAACCAGACGATGCAGGTGCTGCTCGGCATGGTCGAGACGCTGTGGGCGCGGCAGGAGCAGACCTGGGCCGAGCAGTCGGCGGCGGACGTGAGCGACGAGATCCGGGCGCTGGGCGTACGCGAGCACCAGGAGCTGATCGACCTCATCGCGGACGGCGACGACACCGCGGCGTACCGGTTCGCGGTACGGCACCTGGAGGGCGCGCACGCATACCCGCTGCGCGGCCACGGCGCCCGGCCCATCGACTCGGACCCGCCGACGCGCTGAGGCCTTCACGCGTCTCGTCCCGCTGCACGCCTGCCTGGCACCACTCTCGCGCATACATCGCGCCTCCCGCGCCTCCCGTGCACCGGCGACACGGATGTTCCGCGGTCCCGGACTGCGCGCCTCCCCCTACTCGGTAGCCCTGCCGCTCTGCCGCTCTGCCACTCTGCCGCTCCGCCGCGAATTTCCCCTTCTGCGCGCCCCACGCCGCCCGTGTCGCCCGCGGAACACGCGCGGCGCTGGACTGGACGCTTAATCATGGCCATGATAGCCATGAAAGGTACGCGGGCCTCTCGGCCGTGCCCGTGCCGCATTCCCCGGAGGCTCGATGCGCTTCAGCTTCAACACGTTCAACCACTCGACCTACTACGACCTGGCCCCGTCGCTGCCCGCGCAGATCCGGGCCGCCGCCGAGGCCGGGTACGACTGCATCGGCCTCGACCTCCTCTCGGTCCTGGCCCACGAGCGCGACGGACTGCCGCCCCGAGCACTCGCGGACGTCCTCGCCGAGCACGAACTCCCCTGCTACGAGCTGGTGTCGCTGTCCATCTCGGCGGACCGCGACGCCACCCTGCGCAGTCTCGGCCACATCCTGCGCACGGTCGAAGTCCTGCGCCCGAGCGAGGTGTTGTGCGTCGTGACCGGGGAACCGGACGCCGCGGTGGTGACGAACACCGCCGAGTGCGCGGCCGCGCTCGCCCGCGAATCGGTGGGTCTTTCCCTGGAGTTCCTGCCGACGCGTGACGTCGACTCCATCGCTGCGGCCACCACGCTGCTCGACCGGGTGGGGCATCCGAACCTGCGCCTGGTGGTCGAGAGCTGGCACTTCTTCCGCGGCCCGAGCACCTGGCAGGACATGGACGAACTCCCTCTGGAGCGCTTCGGGTTCGTGCAGTTCGCCGACGCCCCCGAGCAGGTGTCGGACGACATCCACCAGGAGTCCATGCAGCGCCGCGTCCTGCCCGGCGAGGGCGTGTTCGACCTCCGTCGCTTCTGCGACGCGGTCACCGGGAAGGGCTACGACGGCGTGGTCAGCGTGGAGGTGCTGTCGGAGCGGTGGCGCGCGGCCGATCTCGGCGAGTTCGCCCGCGCGACGCTGCGGTCCACGCGCGACCTGTGGCAGCAGCCGGACCGCGCGCCGGCGTGACCTACCAGCTCCCGGCACTCGTGAAGAGCGGAGCGAGCGGCGCCTGCTTCGGCGCGGGTCGTCCCGCACGGGTCTCGGCGACGCCGCCCAGCGTCTCCAGCGCCGCGATGGTGTTGTCGATGACCAGGTCGTACAGCCGCTCCATGGCCTCGGGGAGGCGGTCGATGACCGGTTCGACGCGAGCCCGGTGCTCCGGTGCCGCGTCGCGCAGCGCTTCGCGCATCACCGGGGCCATCTCGTCGGCCGGGGCGCGCTGCGTGGCCAGGATCGCCTGCCCCACGACCGTCGTGCCGACCAGCGAGATGGCCAGCGCCATGTCCTCGTCGTCCAGCTCCAGGGGGCTCAGCAGGCCGGTCAGCATGATGAACGACGGCAGCCAGGCCGGCTGCCGGGTCGAGGCGATGTACGGCAGCAACTGCGGGTAGGGACGCAGGTGTTCCATGCTCGTCAGCATCCACGCGCGCAGCTTGTCCTGCCACGTCGCGCCCTTGGGCGGGGCGTAGTGGATGTCCGTCGCGACCCGGTCGGCCACCGCGTGCAGCAGGTCGTCGCGGTCCGGGAAGTACCGGTACAGCGCCATCGGCGCCGAGCCGACCGCCTCCGCCACGCGCTTGATGGTCAGCGGCGTGCCGGGGTCGGCGTACACCAGCGCCACCGCCGCCTCGATGATCTGCTCGCGCGAGAAGCGCGGTGGTCTGCCGCGTCCGCGTCCCGGGGTGCCCTCCAGAGCCTCAGCCATGCCTGTCCTTTCCGCCGCGCCCCGTACGGCGCCGAGTCCTTGTGGCCGTCCTACGACTCTCCGTGGGGCCCCACACTACGCAGTCCGCGGGCGGTCGGGACCGCCGTGTCCGTCGCGGTTGGCCGGTGCGGGGATCTTGAATGCGCAGGCAATTCATGTAAGCGTTCCACAATTACCTTCGCCGAGGTGCGCGGCCTGTGCCGCGATGCCCTCGGCAGGCACACTTCTGAACGACCTTCTGAACGACCGAGGAGGACTCCCGGTGGAGTTCGGCATCTTTCTGAACGGGTTCACCCCGGGGCTCGCCGCGCACGATCGCGCTTCCGAGCACCTGTCCCTGATGCGTGAGCTGGACCTCGCGATCAAGGCCGACAAGCACAACTGGAAGTACGTCTGGTTCGGTGAGCACCACGCCCTGACCGAGTACAGCCACATGTCGGCCCCC
>NZ_JBPKBH010000042.1:0-14587 GCF_051388915.1 Yinghuangia sp. YIM S09857
GGCCCGCGCTCGGCCCGGGCTTGGCTTCGGAGGGCCGTCAAGGCCCGGCGGCAAGGGTCGTAACGCGGCGACTTGGGAGGGCCGTCAAGGCCCGGCGTCGCGGGCCCGGCGGGAATTTGAAGACACGACCTGGGTCGCCTCACGACTTGGCGGATTCCCACGTGGGAGTGTCTTCGCCGGGACAGAATGCCCCACGTGGACGACGAAGAGTCCCGGGTGGGGGACACATCGGACGGCACGTCCGGCGACGGGCGTGCGCAGCCGCGCGCCGAACCGACCGTCGGCTCGGCCGGCGCCTCGAAGGACGACTCGACCGGCGAACCGCAGGGTGAGTCACGGGGTGAGCCACGGCCCGAGTCGCGGGGTGACTCGCGCGCCGAACGGCGTGCCCAGGCGCGGGCCGAGCGCGACCGGCAGCAGATAGCCCACGGCATCGACGACGTGCACGGCCTCGGGCTGCGCATCCTGGACGACGGCAGCGTCGACGAGCGGTCGGTCGGCCCGGCCGACGGCGGCGGGGATCCGGACGGCGACGCGGGGCCCGGGACGGGCGGCGAAGGCGACGGGACCGGAGACGGCGGCGACGACCAGGCCGCGCCCCCGGACCGGCGCAAGGTCCGGCGGCGCCGCCGTACCCGGACCGTCCTGGTCTCGATGCTCGTGATGATGCTGTCGCTGGTCCTGGTCGCGGCGGTCGGTGTGTGGTGGTTCATCGACCACTACGCGGGCAAGGTGGACCGCATCGAGAACGCGTTCCCGAACGTCCCGATCGCCGAGCAGCCGCCGCGCGGCAAGGGCCTCAACTTCGTGCTCGTCGGCCTCGATTCGCGCTCCGACATGCCGACCACCGGGCGCGATGCCAAGGCTCCGTTGTGGCAGGAGGGCGCGCAGCGCAGCGACGCGACGATGCTGCTGCACCTGTCGGCGGACCGGTCCCAGGCGTACATCGTCTCGATCCCCCGAGACTCTTGGGTGACGGTCCCGGGACGCGGCGACGCCAAGATCAACGCGGCCTTCTCGTGGGGCGGCCCGCCGCTGCTCATCGACACCGTGCAGCGGCTGACGGACGTGCGCGTCGACCACTTCGCGGCGATCGACTGGGAGGGCTTCAAGAAGCTCACCGACGCCCTCGGCGGCGTGGACATCGTGGTGGACGAGGAGATCCCGCCGGGCGAGGACGGCCGCGCGTGGCCGGTCGGCAAGCACCACATGGACGGCGCCGAGGCGCTCGCGTACGTGCGCGAGCGCAAGGGCCTGCCGCGCGGCGACCTCGACCGCGTCGAGCGGCAGCAGGAGTTCATGCGCGCGGTCATGCAAAAGCTGCTGGCCGGCGGCCTGTTGGACGATCCGCTCGACCTGCCTGACCTGCTCGACGCGCTGACCGCCTCGATCAGTGTCGACGACCGGATGTCCAACGGCGACCTGCGTGACCTGGTGTGGGGACTGCGCAATCTGCGCGGGGACGACGTCAAGTTCATGACCGCGCCGATCTCGGAGCTCCGGAACATCGCCGGACAGGACGCCGCGGTGCTCGCGCCCGAGCAGTCGGAGTTCCTGTGGGAGAACCTGCGCGCCGACACGATGGACGTCTACCTGCGGCGGTATCCGCACGCGGAGACGCCGAAGGCGGTGGGGTAGGCACGCACGCCGCCGACGGGCGCCGCCCCGGCGCCTACTCGGCGGCGATCTCCTTGTCCACGCGCTTGAGTTGCGCGGAGACGTGGGCCTGGAGCGGGTGCCCCATCGCGGCCATGTCGTAGGCGTACATCAGCTCGCCCTTGACCAGGCCGTAGAGCCGGTGCCCGGCGGTGTACTCCTTGGCGTCGACGGTGCGCGCCACGACGTCCGTGCGGATCTCGACGCGGCCGTTGTCGGTCTCGCCGAGCCAGATCTCCACGATGCCGGTGGGGTGCGCGAGGGTCACCTCGACGCTGCCGTCGAGCTTCGACTTCCAGTACCCGGTCTCGGTCGCGAGCGGGCGGACCCGGTTGCCGTCCTCGTCCAGCAGCCACGTGCGCGACGTGTAGGCCAGGAAGGGCCTGCCGTCCTGCGTGAAGGTGACCTGCTGGCCGTAGCGGAACGCCTCGATCGTCGGGTAGTCGCCGACGCCGGCGCCTTCCCAGGTGCCGAGCAGAAAGGCGAGCGGGACGACGTCGGGGTGCATGTCGTCCGGAATTTCGATCATGTCATCCGGCCTGGTACGGGAACAGTGTCGGCGCCCGAGCCTACCGGGTGGATCAGCTCTGGCCCTTGTAGAGCTTCGAGACGGTGAGCGCCGCGAACCAGGCGACCATGATGCCGACGACGACCAGCATCACGATGAAGAACGTGTGCACCTTGCTGCTCCTTGGGCGAGTGCCGCGCGCCGTGCCGCGAACCAGGCTGAATCCGCGATCAGTGTACGGGCGCGGGACCCGCACAAACCGCGCAGGGTGGCGTACGACACGACCGGAGGGCGGGCGGCGGCCGCCCGGCCCACTACCGTGAGCCGGATGAAGCGGAGTCTTGTGGTGAAGGTGACGGCGGGCCTGGACGCACCCGAGCGGTGCTCGCAGGCGTTCACCGTCGCGGCCGTGGCGGTGGCCGGCGGCGTCGACGTATCCCTGTGGCTGACCGGCGAGTCGGCGTGGTTCGCACTCCCGGGCAAGGCCGCGGAGTTCACCCTCCCGGAGGCCGCGCCGCTGAACGACCTGCTGGAGGCGGTGCTGGCCGGCGGCCGCGTCACGTTGTGCACACAGTGCGCGGCGCGGCGGGAGATCACCGGCAAGGACGTGATCCCGGGCGTGCGGATCGCCGGTGCGCAGGTGTTCGTGCAGGAGGCGATGGCGGACGACGCGCAGGCGCTCGTGTACTGACGCACGCATGCGAACGTGCGCGTGTGCACGGCGATTACTCGTCGAACCACTTCTCCCCCGGATCGCGGCGGTTCGCGATGATCGCCGCGAACGGGGGGATCACCATGGCCACCACGCTCATCGCGACCGCGGCCGGCACCGACACAAAGCGCACCACCGCCCACGCGAGCACGAACAGTGTCAGGCACGTGCCCATGAGCGCGAAGTAGAGCCTGCGGCGCCGACGCACCCTTCCACGGTACGTCCGCGGGCCGCGGCCCGCGGTGCGCCGTACGTGCGCCGCAAATCCCGGGCAGGTCCCTCAGCACCCGGTCAGTGGCTGATGCCCGACAGGTTCAGGCCCACCACCCCGGCCAGGATCAGCGCGATCGAGACGAGCTTGAGAACCGACGACGACTCGCCGTACAGGAAGATCCCCATGATCGCGGTGCCCGCCGCGCCGATGCCGGTCCACACGGCGTACGCCGGACCGACGTCGAGGCTCTTGAGCGACAGCGTCAGCAGGCCGAAGCTGCTGATGGCGCACAGCGCGAAGCCGATCGTGGGCCAGAGCTTGGTGAACCCGTCGCTGGCCTTGAGCAGCAGCGCGAACCCGGTCTCCAGAATCCCCGCGACGATGACGAGCAGCCAGGCCATCAGCGCCTCCCCTCCCCCTCGCGGACGCGGCCGTCCGACTGCCGGCTGCGCGCGCGATCATGAATCGTTTCTGCGGACGATGGGTTAGTCACAACGGCGATCTTGCCCGACACCCGGCGTGCTCACACGGACGGGTATGCGCAAGGGCGGTGCCCCTCGCCCTTTCGGGGGAGGGGCACCGCCCTTGCGCGAACGGCGGGAAGGGACAGGCACCGTGGGTGTACGTCCGATGGAGACCCGTGCCGCCGCCGTCGCGCAGCCTGCGTCGGCCGACCGGCCGCCGCCCGGACCCGCGGGTCCGGAGGAGGCGTCAGACCGCGATCTCGACCTCGGCGACGCCGCCCTTCTCCGCGACGACCGCGCGGTCCACGGTCGCGCCGGGAACCAGCGCGCGCACGGTCCAGGTGCCCGGGGCCGCGAAGAACCGGAACTGGCCGCTCGCCGAGGTGGGGACCTCGGCCGTGAAGTCGCCGCCCGCGTCCAGGAGGCGCACGTAGCCGTTGATCGGCTGGCCGCCCTTGGTCACGGAACCCTGGATGATCGTCTCGTTCGCCACGTCTACTCCTGCCAGATCCGGCCCGCCGGCCTTAGCGCCGCACATGTCGTAACTCCTTGCCTTATATGCGCTGAGCGCTTACTTGCCGGAACCGAGCTCGATCGGCACGCCGACGAGCGCGCCGTACTCGGTCCAGGAACCGTCGTAGTTGCGGACGTTGGCCTGGTCGAGCAGCTCGTGCAGCACGAACCAGGTGTGCGCCGAGCGCTCGCCGATGCGGCAGTACGCGATGGTGTCCTTGGACAGGTCGACGCCCTCGCCCTCGTAGAGGGCCTTGAGCTCCTCGTCGGACTTGAAGGTGCCGTCGTCGTTCGCGGCCTTCGACCACGGAATGTTCTTCGCGGTCGGGACGTGGCCGGCCTTCTGCGACTGCTCCTGCGGCAGGTGCGCGGGGGCGAGCAGCTTGCCGGAGAACTCGTCGGGCGAGCGCACGTCGACCAGGTTGGTGGTGCCGATCGCCTTGAGGACGTCGTCGCGCCAGGCGCGGATCGAGGTGTCCTGCTCCTTGGCGGTGTAGGTGGTCGCGGGGCGCTCGACGACCTCGACGACCAGCTCGCGCGAGTCGAGCTCCCACTTCTTGCGGCCGCCGTCGAGGAGCTTGACGTCGCCGTGGCCGTAGAGCTTGAAGTACCAGTAGGCGTACGACGCGAACCAGTTGTTGTTGCCGCCGTACAGGACGACGGTGTCGTCGTTCGAGATGCCCTTGGCGGACAGCAGCGCGCCGAACGCCTCCTGGTCCACGAAGTCGCGCTTGACCGGGTCCTGAAGGTCCTTGCGCCAGTCGATGCGGACCGCGCCGCGGATGTGGTTCTTCTCGTACGCGGCGGTGTCCTCGTCGACCTCGACCAGGACCACCTTCGGGTTGTCGAGGTTGGCCTCGACCCAGGCGGCGTCTACCAGGACGTCGGAACGGCTCATGGGGTGTCTACCTCCGGTGTGTGGGCACGCCGCACGGAGGCGGCAGGCCGCGAAACTGGGCACTGCACGGGCAGAAAGACTGGGGTGCGCTTCGTCGACGCACGACGGCCGCGGGCCGGTCCTCCGGGCCCTCGCGGGCCGGGGTCTCGGCGCGGATGCGCGGCCTTCTCCGGGTACGCGGCTCCGCGTGGCTCCGCCGCACCGGCACCCTGCGGTCGCACAGGGGACGGGAGCCGCGGGCGGGCTGCGGGCCGCCGGTCACATGGTCACGGTCGTACGCGGAAACTCGAACGAGTCCGCCGGGTCGCCGACCTGTGTGCCCGGGTGCGCGTCAGCGCAGGCAACACAGGCAGGTCGCGGTGCGGCACAGGTCAACTGCGCGCCGCTTGGTGAGGTCTGCCTGTCGCTTCACGTCCCCGATCGTAGGGACGTATGACCGGCAATGTCATGCCCGTGTCATATATCGAGACGCAAATGCCCGGATGGTGAGATGCGACGTCGGGCGACCGGGGTTTTTGTCACGGTTTCCTGCGGTCTGACGCTCAGCAAAGTTTCGTCCTTGCCGACGACCGTGATGCGGAAGCTCACGATCTCGTCCGGCGGGATGCTGGTCGCGCCGGGCACCGTCAACGTGCCCCCGGTGCCGTCGTACCCGCCGGACGGCACGACCCACGAGGACGCGGTCTCCTGCCGCCCGCGCGTGCCGTAGACGTCGAGCTGGCAGCGGGTCCCGGCGGGCACGCCGGAGAGCTTGAGGTCGATGCCGGTGCCGTACGCCGCCGGGCGGTAGTCCAGCGTCATCGCGGCTCCCGAGACCGCGTCGGATGCCTTGACCGTGCGCTGGTCGGCGGGCGGCTGCGTGGGCGCGGACGGCGTCGACGGGACGGCGGAGGGCGGCGCGGTGCTCGCGGTGCCGGCGGCGGCCGGGGTGCCGTCGTCCTCGGTGCCGAGGGCCCAGCCGAGGCTGCCGGCCAGGACCGCGAGGGCGGCCGCGGAGGCGAGCAGGACGTGGCGCGTGCGCTTCTCCCGGCCGACGCGCTCCGCGGCGGCGGCGAGGACGCGTTCCGGCGGCGGCCCGGCGGCCGCCCCGGCCTCCGCCTCGGCGGGGGTGAGGCGGGCCAGGAAGCTCGGCAGGACGGCGATTTCCTCGTACGCGGCACGGCACTCGGGGCAGACGGCGACGTGCGCGCGGACCCATCGGGTCTCGTGCTCGTCGAGGGTGCCCAGGACGTAGGCGCCGAGGTCCAGGCGGAGGGCGGCGCAGATTTGTTTGCCGGGGTCGGGGGGGTTTGCCGAGTCGGTCCGCTCCGCCGAATCGGTCCGCTCCGCCGAATCGGCTTGCTCGGCCGAATCGGCTTGCTCGGCCGTGTCGGTGGGGTCGCCGCGGCCGTCGGAGTCCGCAGTGTGGGACGCAAGTTCGCGTTCCGAGACGCCGACCGGGTCGGCGGCCGGACGGGGAGCGGGGTCGGCGGGCGCCTTGGTCGGTGCGGGCGGCTCGTCCCTCGTCTCGGAGACGGGCGCGGCCGTGGGGGGCCTCGTCGGCGCTGCGGGCGGCGGGGGCGGCGTCGCCGGGCGCGGCGGCGCGGACCGCGGCCCGGGCGGGGTTTCGGGATTCGGGCGAACCTTGGGCCCGGTTCGAGGGCGCGGATCGAGGTCCGGGCTCGGTTCGAGATTCGAGCTCGGCTCTGGGACCGGGCTCGGTTCGGCGTCGGAAGCCGGCTCGGCCGCGGAAGCTGCGGACGGACTGGGCCGGAGCCACGGGTTGTCGGCTGCGGTACGGACCGGCGCGTCCCGCTCGGGGCCGTCCCTGTCCGGCAGTTCGCGGCCCTCGGGTACGCGCACCTCGGCATCGGCGTCGGCGTTCTCGGCAGTCTCGTCGCTCGGTCCGGTCGGCGCCGGGGGCGCGTGGGTGGGCCGCGGCGGCAGCGGCGGAGGGGCGGTCGGGCGCGGCGGGGCGGCGGGGCGGTCGGGCGGAGGGCCGGGCGTACCGTCGCCGACAGGCGCGTCCGTAGGCGCATCGGCAGCGCTCTCGGCGGCCGCCGCGGGGCGCGACGAGGCAGGGAACGCGGGCGGTTCGGCGTCCGCGTCCGACACCGCGGGCGGGGGCCTGCGCCGGTCCGGCCTGACGGTGGCGGGGCGCGGTACGTCGGGCACGCCGCGCTCCTCGGGCATACCGGGCTCGTCGACACCGCTCACGGCACCAACCCCCGTTCCTCCAAGGCGACGCGCAGGGCGCGCAGCGCGTAGTACGTCCGCGATTTGACGGTGCCCTCCGGCACCCCGAGGACCTTGGCGGCCTCGGCGACCGACCGGCCCCGGTAGTACGTCTCCAGTAACACCGCCCGGTGTTCCGGAGTGAGCGCGCCCAGCGCCTCGGCCACCTCCCAGGAGAGCAAGGCTCTGTCGAACTCGTCCTCGGCACGCGCGTCGGGGACCGAGAGCAGCGGGGCGTCGCCTGTTTCGGGCGGCCGTGCGCGGCGCGCACGGCCGCCGTCTATGACGATGTTGCGCGCGACAGTGCACAGCCAGCCGCGGACGGGGCCGCGCGCGGGGTCCAGCGCCTCGGGATGGCGCCAGGCACGCAGCAGTGTCTCCTGGACGACGTCCTCCGCCCACAGGCGGTCGCCGTCGGTGAGCCGAANGCGGACGGGGCCGCGCGCGGGGTCCAGCGCCTCGGGATGGCGCCAGGCACGCAGCAGTGTCTCCTGGACGACGTCCTCCGCCCACAGGCGGTCGCCGTCGGTGAGCCGAAGGGTGTAGCCGAGGAGGGGGCCCGCGTGTTCCAGGTAGAGCGCGCGGATCACCGCTTCGTCCGCTGTGGGCAACGCGCTTGACGGCACGTCAGGAACGCTGCGGGGCGGAGGCTCGGGAGGCGGCGGCGCGAGGGCTCGCCCGGAGGACGGCGCCTCGTCCCCCGCGAGGGGAGTCTCCGCCGCCCGGGCCACGACGTCGCTTTTGCCGGTCACATCCCCATCACGCGCGGGGGAATGCGCCGGTTCATCGGTTCCCCCCGCCCCGCCCCGGCGGCGTTTCCACGGCATGCGACGCATCCTGCCGCGATCATCGCCGCACCACCAGAGGGAAGCCCCGCAGACCGAGCACAAGGGCGGGTCGGCGGAGCGGCCCCGGACCCGTCCGGCTCAGCCCAGGGTCGCCCGGCCCAGCAGGTAGACCGCGGGGGCGGCCAAGGCCAGCGGCAGCGACACTCCGGCGGTGAAGTGCACGAACTTCGAGGGATGGTCGTACCCGGCGGTGCGGCGGCCGAGCAGGCCCATCAGGCCCGCTCCCGCGCCCAGGACCACCGCGGTTCCCCCGAGGTTCAGCACCGACCCGGCGACCAGGCCCGTGACCGACGCGGCGGCCAGGCCCAGGGCGGCGCCCAGCGGGCCCGGCAGCGGCATCGCGGCGGGCAGCACGGCCGCGGCCACCGCCGCCGCGCCCACCGCCACGAGCGCGCCGTCGCGCACGTCCGGGCTCTCCACCCGGGCGGCCAGCACGAACAGCACGTCCAGCACCGTCAACAGAGCCGCGGAGGCCGTCACCGTGAGCGCCGGAAGCAGCTCCGGACGGCCATCCCGGCGCGCGAGTTGCTGGAGGAGCACGACCCCCAGCACGGCAGCCAGAATGCCCGGCAGTATCCCGAGAGCATCGTCGCCCGCCAGCAACACCGCGGCGTCCGCCGCGCCGCCCGCGAGGATCGCCAGCGCGATGCCCTGACGCGCCGGCCACATGCCGTGCAGGCGGAACCACCCTGCCGCCGTGACCACTTGCAGAACGCCGACGCCCGCGACCATCGCAGCGCCGCCGACGAGCGCTCCGGCAATGAGCACACCGGCCAGCCCCGCCGTCAGAACCGCGGGCACCAACCCCGGCGGGTGCCAGATGGGTACGCGGGAGGCCGCGCGCTCCCCGGCCCGCTCGCGGCCAGCGTCCGGAGTGGCCGTGGTGCCGTCCACATAGTCGGACTCGCGAACCTCGTCCACGCCGTCGAACGGCACGTCGTCGTCGAGTACGGCCACATCACCGAAGTCGGCACCGGCCTCAAACCGGACGCCGCCTTCCGCGAACTCCCCCTCGAACGCGTCGAATCGCTCATCGGCTGCGGTCCCCGGCGCGTCCGGGTATTGCGCGAGATCGGCGGGCCCACGGTAGCCGTACGCCGCCGCGTCCACGAGCTCACCGCCAGGTGCGTAGGGCGCATATGTGTCGCCCGCATACTGCTCCGGAACACCCTGGTACTGCTGCTGCTCGTATTCGGGGACGTATTGCTGCGGGAACGCGCCGTCGTATTGCCGTGCAACCTGTCCGTCGTCCGGCAGCGTCGGAACCTGCTGCGGGTATCCCTCATATCCGTAGGCCGCGGGCGCGTAGCCGCCGGGGTACGCCTCGGCGTATCCGCCCTCGGCCGGACCGTCCGCGTAGCCCTGCACGTCCTGCACACCCTGTGCGTACGACTGCGCATATCCGTCCGCGTATCCGTCCGCGAAGCCCTCGGACTGCGGATCCACGTACTGCCCGGGAAACGGCCCGTCCGTCCAGCCGTCGAACTCCCGTTGCCCGTGCGGCCCGTGCGCTCCGTGCGGCCCCTGGGGCGTCCCGCTCATCCGCCGGCGAAGGGCGGCAGGACCTCGACGGTTCCGCCCTCGGTCAGGAGCACCGAGCCGTGGTCGCGCTTGCCGACCGGGTTGCCGTCCACGACGAACGAGCAGTTCCCGACCACCGGGACGAAGCGCGGCGAGCCCGCGTGGCGTTCGCGCGCCGCCCGGAGCGCGTCGGCCAGCGTGTCCGCGTCGTACGCCTCCTCGGCCGTGCCCGCGGCCTCCTTGGCCGCGGCCCAGTACCGCATCGTGCCGACCGCCATCGCGCCCACTTCCGTTCGCTGCCGCAACTCTCCCGCGCCGCGCAGCCCGCGGCGGACACCAGAGTGCCCCATCATCGCGCCCGCGCACGCCCGATCCGAACCCCGCCACCTGTCCGGGGCACCTATCGGACCCTCGGGCGAGTTCTCCGAGGGCTGTCAGCGGGACTGCCAGTGTCCCGTCACCCAGGCACCAATACGCTTCACCAGCTCGGACCCCACCGCGTTCTCCGCGTGCCCGAGCCCCGGTTCGATCCACAGCTCCCGCGGTTCGCGCGCCGCGGCGTACAACTGTTCGGCGTGGTCCACCGGAAAGTACGCGTCGCGGTCGCCGTGCACGATCAGGACAGGAACCGGCGACAACCGTCCGACAAGGTCTTTCGGCGCCTGCGGAATCGGGTTCCAGCGGCGCGGGGAGACTCGGGTGCGCAGGACCGTCCGGGTGACGAGTCGTCCGACCGGGTGATTGATGGCGAGGTGGATCCGGCGCATGGGCGGCGTACCCCGGTAGTACCAGCGCGAAGGGGCGCTCACCGCCACGACCGCGTCCACTCCCCCGTGCAGCGCGGCGTGCCGTACGACCACCGACCCGCCCATGGAGAACCCGACCGTGGCCACCCGCCGGTAGCCCATTCGGCGGGCCCAGGCGACCGCCGCCTCCAGGTCGAGGATTTCCCGGTCACCCATCGTCGCGCGGCCGCCCGAGGCCCCGTGGCCCCGGAAGTCGAAACCGATGACGCCGCCGTACTCCCGCAGAGCCGCCATGACCGCGGCGACGCGCGGACGGCGCCACGATCCGGTGAATCCGTGCGCCACCACGAAAGCCAGATCACGGGCCTCGTCCGCATGGTGGACGGCGCTGATGCGCACCCCATCGGCGCTGATCAGCACATCGTGACCGACCCGGTGCGCATACGTGCCGGCATTCGTCCGCGATACGGGACGATCGCCGTCTCCATCGGAAAGCAGTGCCATGTCGGCTATCCTGGCTCGCGAGTCCACTGGGGTGGAAACGGCCGGGTCGAATTCCGGCCGGGCTGGAAGGTGACGACCTGATGTCTCCGGACCGGCTGCCACTGCCCCCGGCGACTCGACAAGAGGATCCGGGCGACGACGCCCCGGGTCCTTTCGTGTTTTCGTGGAGGTGAGAATGCGGCGCACGCCGGGACACACGACGTCCTTGCCGCGCCCGCACACCCGCCACCGAACAGGTGTGGACCCGATCGTCCGCACCGGGCGAGGGGAGCCCTGTTGAGTGCCCTGCTGCTGCTCACGAACGCGCTCCAGCCGTCGGCCGAGGTGCTTCCCGCGCTCGGCCTTCTGCTGCACCAGGTCCGAGTGGCACCGGCGGAGGCGTCCGCCCTCGTCGACGCGCCGCCCGCGGACGTCATCCTGGTCGACGGCCGCCGCGACCTCCCGCAGGTCCGCAGCCTGTGCCGGGTCCTGCGCACGACCGGCGTCGGCTGCCCGCTGATCCTGGTCACGACCGAGGGCGGCCTGGCCGCGCTGACCGCCGACTGGGGCGTGGACGACGTCCTCCTGGACACCGCGGGGCCCGCCGAGGTCGAGGCGCGCCTCAGGCTCGCCATAGGGCGCCTCCAGGCCGCCCAGGGCTCCGAGGACGAGCCGACCGAGATCCGCAACGGCGACCTGACGATCGACGAGGCGACGTACAGCGCGAAGCTGCGCGGCCGGGTGCTCGACCTCACCTTCAAGGAGTTCGAGCTCCTGAAGTACCTCGCCCAGCACCCCGGCCGCGTCTTCACACGTGCCCAATTGCTCCAGGAGGTGTGGGGGTACGACTACTTCGGCGGCACCCGCACCGTCGACGTCCACGTACGCCGCCTCCGCGCCAAACTCGGGCCCGAGCACGAGTCGCTGATCGGCACGGTGCGCAACGTCGGCTACCGCTTCGTCGTCCCCGACCGCGGCGCCGAGGCCGAGGCACGCGGCCAGAGTGGATCGGCGGGGAACGTTTCGGTGGCAGATGTGGTCCCCGAGCAGGCATCCTGAAGGACCTTCCGGCCGGATCCGAGCGGATCCGGTCACGCAATCCACTACGAGCGGGGACACTGCGAACATGAGTGGCGGGCGTCGTCCCTACAATGGTGGCGTGCCCAAGGTGACCCGCGACGACGTTGCCCGCCTCGCGGGGACGTCGACCGCCGTGGTCAGCTACGTGGTCAACAACGGACCGCGACCGGTCGCTCCGGCGACCCGCGAGCGCGTCCTCGCCGCGATAGAACAGCTCGGCTATCGGCCCGACAGCGTCGCGCAGGCGATGGCGAGCCGGCGTACGAACCTGATCGGACTTGTGCTGCCCGACGCGCGGCAGCCGTTCTTCGCCGAACTGGCGCACACGGTCGAGAAGGCCGCCTTCGACAAGGGCCGCCTCGTGCTGATCGGCAACTCCGACTACGACGACGACCGCGAGCTGCACTATGTGCGGGCCTTCCTGGGCATGCAGGTGTCCGGCCTGGTGCTGGTCAGCCAGGGGCCGTCGGAGCGCGCCGCCCAGGAGATCGCGGCGCGCGACGTACGCGTGGTCCTGATGCACCGCCAGCCGAACGCCCTCAGCGGCGACGCGGTGGTGCTGGACGACGTCGAGGGCGCGTACCTCGCCACCCGGCACCTCATCGAGGCGCACGGCCTCACCCGCATCCACTGCCTCGGCGGTCCGCCCTCCACCCCCGACCTCGGCGACCCGGTCACCGACCACGTCAGCGGCTGGCGGCGCGCGATGCACGAATCGGGCCTGGGGACCGACGGCCTGGTGCGCGGGGCGCCGTTCAACCGCTTCGGGGCGTACAGCGTGGCCCGCGAGATGCTGGCCGAGGAAGACCGTCCCGGCGCGCTCTTCTGCTCCACCGACGACCAGGCCATAGGCGTGCTGCGGGCAGCCCGCGAACTGGGCCTGCGGGTGCCCGACGACCTCGTCGTCGTCGGCTTCGACGACATCGCCGAGGCGGCCTTCGCGGACGTCCCCCTGACCACCGTCGCCGCCGACCGCGCCGCGATGGCACAGGCAGCCGTCGACCTCGCCCTGGAACGCGAGCCGGCGCCCCCCGGCGAGGAGCGCGTACGCAGCTTCCCGGCCCGCCTGGTCATCCGCCGAAGCTGCGGCTGCTGACCCGCCGCTCCCCCACCCGCGGCACGCGCATCCGGTCCTCTCGCACCGACCGGCCAACCATTTGCCCGACCTGACACGCCATCAGTTCAGTGGCATCCAGCTCGCCGCTCCTGCACGGCAGACAGTCAGGATTGCTACTCTCCCACCCTGTTCCACTTGTTGGTATTTCGGGGAGGGGCTTCACCGGTGGCGTACACGCCGTCTCACGCACAGGGCATGCCGCCCGCATACGCCCAGCAGCCATCCCCAGAACCACCCCGCAACGCCCGCGGCGAAACCCCCGTGGAAACCGAGCGCCGCTGGCTCTCGAACATGGTGTCGTTCGTGCTGCCGACGTACCTCGCCGCACGGCTGCTCAAGCCCAAGTACCGCACCGGACGCCCGGATCCGCTGATGGAGCGGGTCATCCGCATCCGCGCGTGGCTCGGGCTGGCCGTGGTCTTCGCCGTGTTCGTGCGGGTCTTCTACGAACGGCACAAGAAGACTCCTCCGGGGACCGTGCCCACGGTCGACACGCCCGCCACCGGCGGGGTCCCGACGATTCCGGACCTCAGCACGCTGTTCCCGAGCGGGTACCCGACCAACTTCCCCACCAACTTCAACACCCGGGCACCGGACCTGGGCCTGCCGCCGGTTCCACAGGGCACCGGCGACATGGTCGCGCCGTCGATGGACGCGCTGGCCAACAACGTCCCCATGCCGCAGGCCACCGGGCCGACCGGCTTCCCGACGGCGAACCCCATGGAGGACGCGAACCGTTCGCTTGAGCAGGTCACGCAGATCGGACAGAACCTGAGCGACGGCGTCTCGGTGGGCCAGGAGCTCGCCGGCGCCGTGATCGACCGCATCATGATCGCCCCGGTGCTCTGCGCCCTCGGGATCGTGGTGCTCGGCCTGGTGCTGGTGCTCTCCGCCCGGCCGCACGCGCGCACCGCGACCCTGCACCAACTCCGCCACCCGATCCGTGTCGTGGTCATCTTCGCCATCCCCGCGGCCCTCGGAATCGGCGCTTACCTGGGGCTGCACGCGGCGGCGGGGCTCCGTGGCAAGACATACATGCTCAACGAGGACGGCACGACGTTGCAGCTCGCTCTGTCGTGGGGCTCGGTCTTCGCACTGTTCTGGACGCTCCTGTACTCCCTCGGCGCGCTGTGGCAGGTCACCCGGCACCTGTTCGCAGCCATCGACGGACACCCCCTGCTGCCGGCGCTGCTCGCGACGTGGCTCGCGTGGACCCTGGTGCTGAACGACCTGACCTTGGAACTGGGGAGCAACTGGGTGCCGCTGTCGGGCGTGATGGACGGCAACGAAGCGGTCCCGAGCAACATGAAGGCCGGGATCGGCATCCTGGGAGCGACGGCCATCACCGTCCTCGCCCTGTGGGAGATCTCGCGCATCGGCAAATGGAACGGCATCAACTTCCGCAGCGGCCCCTTCGGCAACCGCCCTTGACCGTCCGCATGTTGCGCGTGGAAACGGCCCCGGGGTTCCGCCGGGCATGATGTCGTAGGACAGCACAAGAAGAGGGCGTACCGTCGACAGCGGTACACCCTCTTTTGCTTGTGCCCGGCTTCCACATGACCGGCAGTGGCGCTCCCGCGGGGACCAGCCAGTGTCTTGCCGGATCTTTGTGC
>NZ_JBPKBH010000043.1:0-3054 GCF_051388915.1 Yinghuangia sp. YIM S09857
GAAGCCGCCGTCTTCGGCATCACCCACCCCTACTGGATCGAAGCCGTCACCGCCGTCGTCGTCCCCAAACCCGGCCACACAATCAACCCCGACGACATCACCGCACACTGCCGCGCACACCTCGCCGGGTTCAAAACCCCCAAATACGTCGTCATCACCGACGCCCTCCCCAAAAACCCCAGCGGCAAAATCCTCAAACGCGAACTCCGCAACACCTACGCACACTTGGCCAACGAAACGGCGCCGGACGCATCCGATTAGGGCGGCCGACACCAGCGACATCAGAGTCAGCGGTTCGCCCGCGCAGGGGTCGGGCGAACCGCAACCTGACGATCCGGCCGCGCCCATCGCGTGGTTCCGGCTTCACGGTCGGATGGGTCCAAGGGGCTCAGTCCGCAAGGCCCGTGTTGCTGAATATCGGTGCGAGGGGGACCTCGGTTGTCGCGCGCGAACCGGGACGTCGGGTTCTGTCACCCTCGCCGTGTTCACCGCTTCGGCCCGCCAACCCTTCGATGGCGTCGACGGTGGTGTCGATCACGAGGTCGTAGAGGCGGGCGAACGCCGCGGGCAACGCCTCGACAACGGGAGCGATGCGGACCCTTTCCTCCTCCGGCGCCGACCGCAGTGCTTCGCGCAGTGCAGGCACCATCTCCGCGACCGGCCTTCGCTTGGCGGCGAGGGTCGCCTGACCGACGATGGTTGTGCCGATCAGGGAGATCGCCAGCGCCAAGTCCTCGTCACTCAGTTCCAGGGGGCGGAGCACGTCGGTGAGCAGCACGAAAGACGGGAGCCACGCCGGCTGTCGAGTCGAGGCGATGTAGGGCAGCAACTGCGGGTAGGGCCGCAGGTGGTCGAGACCCAAGAGCATCCACTCGCGGAGCTTCGCCTGCCAGGTCGCGCCGTTGGGCAAGTTGAAGCTCATGTCGGCCATGACCCTGTCGGCCACAGCGTGCAGCAGGTCGTCGCGGTCGGGGAAGTACCTGTAGAGAGCCATCTGTGCGGAGTCGGCAGCCTCCGCCACTCTCTTGATGGTCAGTGGCACTGCCGGGTCCTGGTACACCAGATTCACTGCGGCTTCGATGATCTGCTCGCGCGACAGACGCGCCGGCCGCCCCCGCCCCCGCGTCGGTCCATCTGTCGAGCGCTGAGTCATCCCGATTCCTTCCGCCCCGCAACGCGCGCACCACGCACACGTGCCTCCAGATTACGCGTACTCCATACGCAATAAAGTGCGTGTCGGTGTGGCCGACCAGGCCGCGGCCCGTCCGGAGGAATCGCGGGCGCTACTCCGACCCGGCGCCAGGAGCCTTTGCCCGCCCACCTGCTTTCCCCCGGAAGTCGCGATCGGGTCCAGCTGGGATCCCGACGTGGCTGCCCAAGTGGGTGCGGCGGTCGCGCGCGGCGCGCGCGTACGGCATCGATGTCGTACTCGGCCCCGAAGTCCTCGCGCCGGCCGCGTCGACCGCCGGCGACGCCGCCACGCGGCAGGTGCCACTGGGGACTTCGGTGGCCGGTCGACACGTGGACATTCATGGACACGGGCCTGTCCGTGCCCTGTACGGCGAGATCACCAGGTGTCTTGAAGTTTTTGCGTACGACATACAACATTAACGCGGTTTGATCGAATCGGCCCTGGCACGCCCCGAGCCCAAGGGGCGCCGCATGCCTTCCGCACGCCTCCGGAGCAGCGCCCGACACAACACCGAATCACGATCGTGAGGATGACGCATGGACCGTGCGCAACGATCCCGAAGCCTGGTCGCCGCAGCCTGCACAGTGGCAGTCGCCGCGGCATTCGGCGGCGGCTTCTGGGCCGGATCGGACGACGACAACGGCGCGGACGCCGCATCCGCCCCACCGAGTCCGCGCCATGTGGTCGCGGGGCCGGCTTCGCTGGAAGCCGCGCCGCCCAGGACCGTGGTGCCCAAGCACGACCCTGAGCTGGGCACCCGGCCGGGGGTCCACCCCCTGTCGGAACTCCCCCAGGACGTACGCGTATTGACGAAGACCGGTCAGCGTCCGGACTGGTCGCCCGACGGCAGGACCATCGCGTTCATCGACGCCAAGGGCACCGCGCTGGGGCACGTGTGGACCGTCGACGTGGGATCCGGCGCCACGGCCGCGGTCACCGAGAAGTTCGGCGGTCCCGGCTACTCGCGGGCGTACTACCTGCACAACGGCGACCTGCTGCTGTGCGGACCGACCTCGCCGCCGGCGGCCGGCGCCCAGGAGGCGGGGCGGTTCACAGGCGTGATGTCGGTGTTGCGCGCACCGTTCGACCGACCGCCCCAGTCGCTGGGCCTTCCGTGCTGGGAGGGCATGGCCCCGTCGCGGACCTCGCTCCAGATCGCCTGGAACCGGTCGACCGCCGACTTCACCAAACCCGCCGATGCCCCGGGCTGGGTCTCGGAGATCTGGGTCGGCGAACTGCGTTACGAGGGCGACCGCGTCATGGTCGCCGACGCCCGCAAGGTGGCCGACCGCGAGCTGTTCGACTCGATTGTCCTCCTGGAGGTCCAAGGGTTCCGGCCACCGTCCGACAACGAGTTGATCCTGTCTCTCTACGGCGAGGACGGCAGCGATGTGATGGCCCTCGACCTCACCTCGGGCAAACTGCGCAACCTCACCAACAGCACCGCCTACGAAGAGGCCGAAGGCATCACGCCCACGGGCGACGCCGTCTACGTGGAGCGCGAACTCACCTACAACGGGCAGGAGGCCGGAGCCCTCGACATCTGGAAGTACGGTCTGGCCGACGGAAGTTGGCAGCGGATCACGTTCTTCAACCGCTACGCGCCGCACTACGCGTCCAATCCCAGCGTCTCCCCCGACGGGCGTCAACTCGCCTACCAGCTCTCCTACAACGGTGAGATCGAAGGCCAGGGCAACGGCATCCTGCTCCAGCCCATCCCGTCTCCCTGAAGCCCTCACCAGGCTCCCCGCGGGCACCGGCCATGGGCCCGGCGGGGGGGGGGGGGGGGGGGGGGGGGGGGGGGGGGGGGGGGGGGGGGGGGGGGGGGGGGGGGGGGGGGGGGGGGGGGGGGGGGGGGGGGG
>NZ_JBPKBH010000043.1:3125-10685 GCF_051388915.1 Yinghuangia sp. YIM S09857
CGGGGGGTCGCCAGGGCAGCGGATCCTGGCGACGTGTCACCGTCGGCCGCGTCGGCCGGCGCCTTCGGTGACCTCGGGAAACTCAGACCAGGAGGCTGTTGAGGAAGGCGTTCGAGAACACCTTGTGCGGGTCGTACTGGTTCAGCTGAGCCACAGCGCTGTTCCAGTTGTTGCCGGTCGGCAGACCGGCACGGTACTGATTGGGGACGGTGCTGGAGAGGAAAGTGCCGTCGGACCATGCGGCCGTACCGCTGTAGCCCCAGCCCTTCGACCACTCCGGGCGCGCCTGCGCATAAGCGCCCGCGTAGTTCGCGAAGACCCACTGCTCGGTCTCGCGGTAGAACTGCCGGCTGTACGGCGTGCCGGGGACGGTCAGCACGTCGAGCCACACCGCGACGTCCCAGTCAGGGTGGTCGGGCCGGCTTCGGACCGCGGACAAGGCCGGATGCACGGCGCCGGCGACCTGCACGTCCGCCGGGTTGTCCAGACCGGTGACCCGGATCTCAATAGGCCCGTTCATGGGGTACCGGCCCTGGCTCGCGTAGGTGTCGACCGCGTTCTTGTAGTACGTGTAGAACTCGCTGACCACCTTCTGGATGTTGGCGCGCTTCGTGAGGACCGCGTACCCGTTCGCGTGCACACGCATCGTCGTGGGCTTGACGTAGAGCATGGTGTTCTTCGACCAGCCCCACAGATCCCAGTTGCCGGTGGCAATCAGCCCGGCGGCGACGAAGCCGCTCTGCACCTGGCAGAAGGTCGGGGTCAGGTTGGCGGCGCCCGACGTGATCTGCCCGAGCAGGTCGGAAGCTTCCTCGGAGAGGAAATCACTGAACGGGTAGTTGTACGGCGCGTCGACCTGCTTCGCGAAGAGCGGCTTGGAGGGGGCGACAGACCAGACCTTGAGCCAGGGGTTGTCGCTGAAGGGGAACCAGATCGCCTCCACACGGCCGGCGCGGTCGACGAAGCCCGCGAACGAGTTGTTGCCGGCACTGGCGGGCGCCGCGAACAGCTCCGCCGCGCCGATGTTCACCCAACTCTGGCACCGCAGGCGCTTGTTGGCCCCGACCCGCAGGGTGACTTCGGTGACGAACGTGCGGCCGAGGTTCACCAGGAGCGGTGCGATCGCCGGATCACTTCGCTGGAAGGTCCGCAGCCTGTACTGGTTCGATGCGGGGTCCCAGACAACTGCCGTCAACGAGACGATCAAGTTGCTGAGCGTTCCGAACGTATGCCCAGGGGTGAGGGTTTCGCCGGTCTTGGGGACGGCGGTGCCGTGGCCGTCGATGGCGAGCACTCCCCCGAGGCTGAGGTCTCCCGGAGCCGGGGTCGCGGTCACGCCGAGTCCGGCGTCTTCCAGGGTCTGGAGCAGCGCGATCATCGACGCGCCGGTCTGGGCGGTGACACTCGCGGGGGCTCCGGAGTTGACCGTGACGGCCTTCAGGTGCCGGGTGGTGTCGAGCAGGAGGATGTTCGTCGGTGCGCCGGGCTGGATCATGAACGGGGACCAGTTGTGGCTGAAGCCCTTGGCGCGCAGCTTCCAGCCTTGCGCACGAGCCCAGTTCGCAAGTGCCACGACATCGGCGGCGGTGGCGGGAGCGCAGGTCCACACGTCGTCGACACGGGTCTCGCCGGACCAGTTGCGGTAGCCCTGGAGGTACACCGTGATCCCTGACGGCAGGTTGGGCGGCGCGGGTACCGCGGCCGCCGCCGGATCGACGCGGAACGCCGGCGTCCATTGCACGGCCGTCAGCGCGGCCGCTCCCGCCAGTCCTCCGAGGACCGAGCGCCGACCGGGGCCGACGGTGGCCGCGTCGGCGCGGGGGTTGGTCTGATCAGTCATCAAGTTCCCTTCCCTTGCTGGGGACCGGCCCGGCCATCGACAAGGAAGTGATCAAGCGGAATGTCGTGATCAGGTTCCGGTACGTTGCGACAGGACAAGTCGCCCCCGTCATCGGAGGCAGGCAGTGCAGGAACAGGGTGTGCGGCAGCGATGGAGCCCATGAGGGCAACAGCGTTGGGACACACGAGACTTACAAAACGCTCGCCGACGTCGCGGCGCATAACGTGGTTGCGTTGGTCGAACGTGGCGCGTGGGGACGGCCGGAGGATTGGTAGCACGTGCTACGCACGAAAGCCTGCGCTGCCCCGACAGACAAGTCAAGAGCCCACGGATGGGTGACACGTGTCGCATTTCTTCGCAACATCGCGCCGACAGGTTCGTGCAGAAGTGCATACCATGCGATGAACTACCAAATGGGTGCCAGGGAGGCGTCCGACGGCATCAGACGTCCGGTGCGACCGCAGCTCCGGGGCGGCAGGGGGCGGCCGGACCATTTCGCGTAAGCCGTACACCCATTGAAGGCGGCCCACCTGCCGGGAGGAGGGGTCGAAGCCGGCGGTGTCGCGCCTCCGAGTCCTCAGGTCGGTCACGTTCGCATACGAGGATCCGTTCGAGTCAGACTGCCGAACGTCGATCCCGGCGAGTTCATGGCGACGCATACCGGCCGCGCTCCGGACGGGGATCATGCCGGTTGCCGTGGCGAATTATTTCGTGTAGGCATTACGCCAACTTGCGCCGACCCACCCCTCCATCCCTAGGTGGCGAGCTCTCCCGTGGCCAGATCACGCTCCGACGTTCACCTGCCCGGCCACCTGTCGACCGCGGTTCGCCGCCGAAGGCCACTGGTGATCCTGGCACTTGCGCTCGTCCTCAGCGCGGGGTGCGCGGCCGCCGACGGCGGCCCGGCTCCCGGGGCCTCGCAGGCAGGTGCCGCAGGGGAGTTGACGTTCGCGGTGACCCAGGATGCGGCAAGCTTCGATCCGGCGTCGACGTACACCCTTGGCGCGGCGGACGGCAGTCGGTTGACCGCCGTCTACGATCTCCTGGTCTGGTCCGACCCGGCAACCGGCACGGTACGCCCGCAGATCGCCGACAGCTTCGCTCCCGGGGACGGGGGTCGGACCTGGACGCTGCGGCTACGCCCCGGCGTACGGTTCACCGATGGAACACCCTTCGACGCCGAGGCTGTTCGCTTCAATTGGGAGCGGCACCGCGATCCGTCCAACCGATCGCTGCAACTCGCGGCCACTTCGGACATCACTGCCTTGGAAGTCGTCGACCCTCTGACGCTGGTGGTACGACTTGCCCGGCCCAACGCCAACTTCGACCGCATCGTGGCCGGCCAACTCGGGTACATAGGCTCGCCGACTGCAATACGCGCGGACCCCGTCGGCGTGGGTCGTGCCCCGGTCGGCGCGGGCCCGTTCGTCCTCACCGAATGGACGCCCGGTCAGCGCCAGGTCTTCGTCCGCAACACCGATTACTGGCAGAAGGACAGGGGCCTCCCCCGCTTCGACCGGGTCACCATGGTGGTCGATCACGACCCGACGCACATCGTCGAAGAGATCTCACGCGGGCGGGTCGACGCCACCATGACGTTCGACCCCACCCCCGTGGCCGACGCCAAGGACCGCAAGTTGGGTGTGGCCGAGATGCCGCTGCACGGCGGCGCGATGCTGGCCTTCAATACCGCGGCCGCGCCTTTCGACGACGTCCGGGTACGCCGCGCGGTCGCTCTCGCCCTGGACGTCGCGGACATCGACACCCGCTTCTATCAGGGCAAGGGCTCGCCCGCCCAGGGCGTTTTCACAAGCACCTCGTCCGTCGCGAACATCCAACTCGCCATGCCGCAGAACGATCCCGAGCAGGCTCGGAACCTCTTCGCACAGGTCACCCGGGACGGCACGCGAACGCTGGCGTTCGTGCTCCTGGTACCGGAGGCGCCCACAGTCGTCAAAGTCGCCGAGCACATCCGCGACACACTCAACCGGTATCCCGGCGTGGCCGCGCAAATCCAGGTCACGGACGTCCCTACCTTCATCCAGACCGTCCGCAAGGATGCCTGGACCTGGTCGGCTGCGCTCACCCAACTGTGGCTGGCCGATCCGGAACCCGGGCTCTACGACTTCTTGCTCTCCACCAGCAGCGCCAACATCACCGGCTACAAGAACCCGGTCGTCGACAAGGCGCTGAACGACTCGCGGGTCGCCACCGACACGACCATGCGTCGCGTGGCCTACACCGCTGTCCAGATGAAGTTGAACGAGGATGTTCCGTTTTGGGTGTACCAGGAGTCCCTGGCGGCAGCCGTGCACGGAGACCGCGTCTCCGAAGTGCAGATAGCCAATGACGGAGTATTGCTGTGGGACCGCCTGAATCGGCGCTGACGGCCGCCGGTGTGTGCGACAACCCGCCCGCTGACGTGAGGCGCCATTCAAGCCGGCCTCCGTCGGCACGGAACCACAGTGCCCCTGCGGCCTATTGGTCCATCGGCTGGGCCAACACCTTGCTCAGCCGTTCGCACGCCCGGGCGGCGGCTCGCGCGACGGACTGCGGCGGGAGACGGTCCAGGGCATCCGAGAAGACCTCCACACCCCAGGGCGCGGCACAGCCGCGTCGAAGGAGGTCGGCAAGCAGGCCGCACAGCGCCGCGTCGCGCGCGTCCGGCAGCAGGCGCGCCGACACGGCCTCCCGGCGCAAGTCGGCCGCAGGTTGCCGGGCGGCGGCGCCGACCTGGACGCCCCGGATCGCCTCGACGGGCACGTGCGCGGGCAGGCCTTCGCGGTCGGGGCCACGCAACGCGTGCCACGTGTCCAGCAGCAGGCCGCCCGCGGGGTGCCCTGCCCGCTCGACGACCTCCCAGGCAGCGGACAGGTCCGGCACCCCGGACCACCCGAACGGCTCTATGTGCGCGACCGCGCCGACGTCGGCAGCCCTCGCGCAAACCTCGGCGTAGCTCCCGGCGGCGGCATCCAAAATCTCACGTACCGGCTGACCGGTCACCTCGATGACGGTGATGGACCGGGCGCCGAGCGCACCGGCGACGTGGGCGAACTCCTCAGGACGGAACAACCGGTGGCCGGTGAAGCCGTCGTGGCCCGGGAGCCACTCCATCGCGCCGTCCACCTCGGCGACGGTCAGACCGAGTTCATCCAGCAGGTCGCGCAAGGCCGCATCACTCCAGCCGTCGGCGCGCGCCTGCCGGTATTCGGCGACGAACACGGAGATCGCGGAGAAGCCGGCGGCCGCGGCGGCCCGGGCGGTGGTGGGCAGATCGGCTCGACGCAGGGTCGCCGAGCACAACACGGACACAGCTGGTGCCGACGGTCGTGAGGCCGGTGCGTTGCCCGCGGCGGACGATGCCTCCGCGTCCTGTTTGCTCACCGTCCCATGACCATTTCGCGCCGGGCCAGCATCCAGCGGCCGGACGCTCCGTCCCCGGCGACAAACCGGTCTCGGTAACGCCCGACAGTTGCCACGACGAGTCCACCGTCCGGGCCTGGTGCCAGGAAGACGAAGTCGGCGACGGCGACGGTGGTTCCGGGGCCGCTCGACTCGATCACGGTGTTCGCCACCAGGTGCCGCCCGCGCCGCTCGGGCGGCTGCGCGGCGGCAATCCACTCGCATGCCGCCTCACGCCCGCGCGCCACCACCGAACCGCGAACGACCAGTTCCACGTCGTCGGCGAACAACGTGCCCAGCGCCTCGAAGCGTCCGTCGTCGCAGGCTTGGCTGTAGGCGGCGTGTATCCGCCGCACCGCGCTCTCCGCCATGAGGGAGGAGATCAGCTCGGCGTCCTGTGAACCGCCGGGCGGCGGGGCTTCGGTCATGGGGTCGCTCCAGGGCTGTTCTGAGGGGTGCCGGCCGCCGCTCCAACCGGCAACGCATCGAGGAGCGGCCACTCCCGAGGTTGCTTTCATGACTATCTTAGCTATGTTAAATGCACAAGACCTGCGCACTGAAACGCCGCACCCACATCGTGCCGCCCTTACGACCCGCGAGGAGTATCCATGCCGGCGACGCCCCCCGCCCTGTACGACCCGGTGGCCCCGGACTTCCAGGACCGCCATGGCGAGATCTACCGCACCCTCCGCGACGAACACCCGGTCTACCGCGAGCCGCGGACCGGCTTCTACGTGCTCTCCCGTCACGAGGACGTGTGGGCGGCCTCGGCCGACTGGGCGACGTACAGCTCGGTAACGGAGGAGGCCGGCTACCACAAGCCCATGATGGTCGACCTCGACCCGCCGGCCCACACCCTCATTCGGCGGGTGATCTCCGCGGCCTTCACCCCACGCCGAGTGGCTCTGCTCGAAGCCGCGATCCTCGCCAAGGTACGCGAGCTCATCGGCAACTTCGCCGACCGCGGCGAGTGCGACCTGATGGGTGAGTTCGCCGCCCTGCTCCCCAGCGATGTCGTCGGCGAACTGCTCGGCGTGCCGGAGGAACGGCGTGCCGAGTTGCGAGGACACACCGAGGAGCTGATGCGGATGACGATCCCCCGCGACGGCAAGGCCGTTGCCGAGGACGTCTACGAGGTCTTCGAGGGCCTGCTCCGGCAGCGCCGCGAGCAACCCGCGGACGACCTGATGAGCCGCCTCATCGCGGCCGAGGTCGACGGGCGCACGCTGTCCCGGGACGAGTTGCTCGGCTTCTGCTTCCTGCTTCTGGTCGGCGGCAACGACACCACGACCAATCTCATCGGCAACGGCATGCGGCTCCTCGACCAGCACCACGACGCCCGCGCGCAGCTGATCGGCGAACCCGGGCTCATTCCGGCCGCAATCGAAGAGATGCTGCGCCTCGAACCGCCCACCCTCACATCGGGCCGCCAGACGACACGCGACGTCGAGCTGCACGGCACGGTCATCCCCGCCGGTTCGCGCGTCCAACTGCTGTGGGGTTCGGCGAACCGGGACGAGCGTGAATACCCGGATCCCGAGCGTTTCGACCTCCGTCGCGGCGCCCGTCACATGGCCTTCGGGCACGGGCCGCACTTCTGCCTGGGCGCGCCGCTCGCCCGCCTGGAGGCACGTATCGCTTTCCATGAACTTCTCGCGCATATACCGGACTTCGCTGTCGTCGGCGACCCCGGACGCATTCGGAGCTCGTGGGCCAGGGGCTTCGATCGGCTCCCGATCACCTTCACCCCCCGCCACTGAGTCGAGGCGGGCGACGACCGGTACGGGATCGCCACCGAGGATCGGTCCGGGTTCGCCGCCGTGCGGGCGGCGAGTCCGTCGGACGTCGCGGTGGTCGTGGTCGGCGACCAGTCGGGAATCAACGCGTTCGGCTCCGTCGGGGAGGGCCTGGACAGCACCACGTGTGCACTGCCGGGTGTTCAGCGCGAACTGGTTGAGGCGATCGTAGCGACGGGACACCGACAGCGGTCGTGCGCAGTCACGGACGCCCGTTCGTGGTCGACTGGATGGCGGACTCGGTGCCGACCGTCGCGAGTTCGTTCATCGGTGGTGAGGAAGCCGGCACCGCGGTGGCGTCCGTGCTCTTCGGGGACGTCAACCCCGCCGGCCGCCCGCCCATCGCAATACTGCGCTCGGTCGGCGCGACGTCGGCTTCCTCGACGTACCCGAAACGGCGCATCGCGTCGGCGTGGAAAGTTGCGGTTCTTCGCTCCCATACCCCCGACGTAGAACGCGAGTCGTTCTTTGACCGCCGCCCACCGGCGGTTCGCGCGACGCCGTCAGGCGTCGCGTCCCCGC
>NZ_JBPKBH010000043.1:10807-13878 GCF_051388915.1 Yinghuangia sp. YIM S09857
CGTCCCCGCAGACTGGAGCGGCGTGCTCAGCTCAGGCCGCATGCGTGTCCATCGCGGTTTTGAGGTAGGCACAGCAGGTGTCCAGTGCGTCGTCGCAGGCGGGGACCTGCGCATGCCATGCGAAAAAGCCGTGGCACAGGCCTTCGAACGAGACGAACCGGGCTGGTACCGCGCTGTCGTGGAGCCGTTGGGCGTACTCCGCGGCGTCGTCGTGACCGTGGTCGTGCTGCGGAGTCGCGACGAACGCCGGTGGCAGTCCTGTCAGGTCGTTCGCGTGCAGCGGAGACAGGTGGGGGTGGTGCAAGTCGGTACGCCCCGCGTACATCCGCCACATCGTGCGCGCGTTGGCCACGGTCAGCATCGGCCCGTCGGCGTACGTGGTCCACGAACGCCTCGTCGACAGGCCGTCGAGAGCCGGGTAGGCCAGCCATTGCAGCGCGAACTGGGGCTCCCCGCGGTCACGCGCGAGCAGAGCAGCGGCGGCGGCGAGATTGCCGCCCGCACTGTCGCCACCCACCGCGACCCGGTTGGAATCGCCGCCTACCTGCTGAGTATTACCGACAACCCATTGCGCAGCCGCATAGAAGTCCTCCAGGGGCCCCGGAAAGGGGTGTTCGGGAGCAAGGCGGTAGTCGACCGCCACGACCACCACGCCGGCGCGGAGGGCTATCTCGCGACACAGCGCGTCATGGGACTCCAGATCACCCATCACCCATCCCCCGCCGTGGGCATACACCAAGACCGGGAGCCAAGACTCGCGACGAGGCTTGTACACACGGATGGGGACAGGACCCGCAGGTCCGGGGATACTGCGGTCCACCAACGCATAGACCGGGCGCCGGGGGGCTGCCTCGGACATGTGCGCGCGGACGCGTATTCGGGTGGCAGCAAGCGAGTCGGCCGTCAGCGGTGTGCCGGCCGGAGCCGCATCGAGAAGCGCGGCAAGCTCAGGGAACAGCCACGGACGCGGGGTTCGGGTCTGCGACACGAGAACTCCCGAAGAAGGTCGGACCAACCGCCGCCCTACCGACGCGGCATACGCGTCGAGTGGCAGCGCTAGTTGTCATCTATTGGGCTGGCGGACACCGCGATTCTGGGGCATCGGACCAGGGTGAGTGCTGCCGTCAGTGGAACACCATGGGCGTCTCCGGGCGGGGTGCGGCAGCAGGCCCTGCCGCCATGCCACCGTCGACAGCGTAGTCCGCGCCGGTAATGTACGACGCGCCCGGCGACGCAAGGAACGCCGCCATGTGGGCGATCTCATCGACGTCGCCTGCGCGCCCGAGCGGGAGTCGGGCGAAGCGGGCGTCCTTCCCGTCACTGCTGCGGTCGCCGGGAAGCATTGCCGTCTGAATCGGCCCTGGCACCAGGGCGTTGACCCGGATCCCGTCGGGTCCGAGTTCGATCGCCGCGGTGCGGGTGAGGCCGCGGACGCCCCACTTCGACGCCGTGTATGCCGATGCCCAGGCCTGGCCGAAGACTCCGCTGGACGAGGCGATGTTGACGATCGCTCCTCCACCTGCCGCGCGCATCACCGGGACGACGGCACGAATACCCAGGAACGTGCCGACGAGGTTGATGTCGAGGATGCGCCGGAACGCCTCGGGCTCTTCGTCTTCCAGGGCGACGATGCGCATGGCCGCGGCGTTGTTCACGAGCACGCCGAGGCTTCCGAAGCGGCGTACGGTCGCGTCGACGGCTGCGGCCCAGTCCTTCTCGTCGCTGACGTCGTGGCGGATGTACGCGGCGTTCTCGCCGAGGTCGGCCGCAACCTCGGCGACGGCGTCCTCCTGGACGTCGGTGAGCATGACCCGGGCTCCGCACGCGGCGAACAGCCTTGCCTCGGCGGCACCCTGCCCCTGCGCGGCGCCGGTGATCAGGGCGACACGCCCGTTGAGGTCGTACACGTGTTTCTCCTTCATGGGTGTTGCGGTGCGCCGGGGGGGTGGTGATGCGAGCTATTTGGGGACGTGCCACTGGAGTTCGATGTGCTGGCCCAGTGTGAGGAGCCCGCACGCCAGGACGTCGGTGTGCACGAACACCTGCATCATCGTGTCGGTGGCGGCATTCGGATCCTCGGGTCGGTAGACGCCGGAGACAGCGATGCGACCGGCAAGCTCGGGGTCGGAGTCTCCCGCCGCCACGATGTCCGCGACCACCCTCTCCAGTGCCTCACGCGACGCAAGCCTCATGCCGAAGTGAAAGGAATATTGCGGCCGTTCGCGCAACCGGGTCACCCAGGTCTCCGCTACCGCAGCGAACTCACGGTCCGACGCGATCTGCGCCGACAGTGCGGTCTCGAAAGCCCACTGCTCAGGCGTGACTTCCGATGCGTACAGGACATTGGTCGTGTAGCCGTCCTCCGTCGGTTCGACGCGTGCGGTGAACCAGTGGCCTCCGCGGTCGACGACCGCGCAGCCGAGGAGTTCCAGCACACGGGCAGCGAGCACCCGCTCACCCGGCCGATGGACAAGCTCGGCATGAGTGATACGACGGGCGACCGGCGGGGAAGACACGACCTCGGTCATCGAGGCTCCTCTGGGAGACAGCGGCGGCAGCGCTCGACGGCGAGCAATTTAGCGTAGAGGCTACACATACTGGCTTTTCGCACAATGGTCCAGGACACACAGCCCGCCGCCACTCCCCGGCTTCCCCGGTCACGCGACTACTGGGCCATTCTCCGCAACCCCGCCCCGGTCGGGTACGTCTTCCTCGGAGCCCCGTGCGGCCTGATGCCGATGGCGCGCCCCTCCCCAGGGTGCACAAACAGTCGACCTTGCCTCGCGATGGTTTTTCTGTAAGCGTTACGCAAATACTCTGCCGCGGTCCGCGGCCTGGGCGGCGCAGCCGGTCCCAGCACACCCTTGGACGACCGAGGAGGACTCCTCATGGAGTTCGGCATCTTCCTGAACGGGTTCATCCCGGGACCGGCTGCGCACGACCGTGCGTCCGAACACATCGCGTTGATGCGCGAGTTGGAGGTGGCGGTCAAGGCGGACAAGCACAACTGGAAGTACGTCTGGTTCGGTGAGCACCACGCCCTGACCGAGTACAGCCACATGTCGGCCCCC
>NZ_JBPKBH010000044.1:0-13270 GCF_051388915.1 Yinghuangia sp. YIM S09857
CGAGAAGACCGTCAAAAACTACGTCTCCGCGCTGCTCAACAAGCTCGGCCTCGAACGCCGCGTCCAAGCGGCCGTGTTCGCCACCGAAGTACAGAAGATGCGCGACCAGCCGTAAGGGACGCACCGCATCGCTCCGACGAAACCGGCCGACGGGCCTGCACGTGCGCATGACAGGGCACCGCAGTCCCTCCTGCGCAGCGCGAACGGCCGGCCGCTTCACCGATCCGTGTGCAGGAGACGCCGGGTCTGGGCGGCGATCTCGACGTCCTCCCGGGCTGTCACCACCAAGGCGCGGGTGTCGCCTCCCACAGCGGAGATGTCCGCGTCGGACCCTGCGCGGGTGTTGGCTTCCGGGTCGATTCCGACGCCGATGAAGCCGAGGCGCGCGATCGACGCCGCGCGGATGGCGGCGTCGTGCTCGCCCACACCGCCGGTGAACACCAGAGCGTCCAGACCACCGAGTGCAACGGCCATTGCGGCGATGTGGGTGCCGATGCGGTAGGCGTAGGTCTTGCGCGCCAGAACGGCCGCCTCCTCGCCGTTGTCCGCGGCTTCGCGGATCAGACGCATATCCCCTCCCCGACCGGCGAGAGCGGTCAAACCGGAGTGGTGTTCCAGCGCGTCCTCCATTTCGTCGAGTCCGACGCCATGGCGTAGCAACCACACCAGCAGACCCGGATCGACGTCGCCTGGGCGGGTGGCCATGACCAGGCCCTCGGTCGGGGTGAAGCCCATCGTCGTGTCCACCGAGACGCCGCCACGCACCGCGGCGAGGGAGGCGCCGGCCCCCAGATGGCAGGTGACCACGCGAGCCGATGTGGGATCGAGGCCCGCGAGTTCGGCGCCGCGGCGGGCGGCGTAGGCGTGTGAGAGGCCGTGGAAGCCGTAGCGGCGCAAGTTCCATTTGGTCCGCCATGCCTCGGGTAGCGCGTACGTCGCGGCGTGGGGCGGGATCGTGCGATGGAACGCGGTGTCGAAGCACGCCACGGCAGGCACCTCGGCAAGGGCTTCCCGCACCGCGTCGATCGCGGCCAGTGCCCGGTCCTGATGAAGCGGGGCCAACGGGGACAGGGCCGCGATGCGTGCGAGGACCGCCGGGGTGACGAGGGACGGTCCGCTGAAGTCGGCGCCGCCGTGGACCACGCGGTGCCCGACGGCGTCGACCGGCCCGGCGTTGCGCACGAATTCTGCGACGGCGCCCGGCGGAATCATGTCCGGGCAGAAGATGTCGGCCTGGGCGGACGCGACGCCGTCGGCGTCGACCACCGAGAGCTTGAGGCTGGACGAGCCGACGTTGACGACCAGGACGCGCGCGACGGTCAGTACCACGGTTCGTGCCTCTCCTCGGCCTCGGTCGCCCACTCGGCGGTGAGCTTGTCGGCGATGCCGCCGGCCCGCTTGTCGACCTCTTTCCAGTCCCGGAAGTCACCGAACCTGCCCCCGAACGCCCGCATGAACGGGCGTACGTACCAAGGAGTGTGCTCGCGCTCGAGGACGCCCGCGAAGGAGTGCATGTCGCGCGGGTTCACCACATCGCGGTCAGGGGCGACGGCCGGAGGAATCCGGGTGCGGGCCGCGAACCAGCATCCGCGGCGTCCGTGTCCGGCCGGCGCCATGCCGACGCTGAAAAGCCACACCGGCCGCTCGGCCAACAGTTGCGCGTGCCGGTGCAGGAACTCCGCGCCCTCGGGCAGCCAGTCGCCGTTGTGCACCGCGCTCCCGGCCACGACGGCATGGTAGTAGCCGACGTGTTGGACCGAACCGGCGTCGTGTACGTCGACGCAGTGGCCGTACTCGGCCAACCGCACCCCGATGCGCTGCGCGATCGANAGCCGACGTGTTGGACCGAACCGGCGTCGTGTACGTCGACGCAGTGGCCGTACTCGGCCAACCGCACCCCGATGCGCTGCGCGATCGACCGGGTGGAACCGTGGCAGGTCGCGTACGTGACGAGGACGAGCATGACCCACCTCCCGGGCGCGTCGGCTTCTTCACTTCCACTCTCGCGCGCGGTTCCCAGGCGCCGTAGGGCCGTTCGGCCCGGGGTGGCGCTCAGGATGACGAGGTCCTGCGGTGTTCCCAGTGCGTGAGGCAGTACAGAGGAACAGTCGGAGTACGGACGCGAGGAGGAATGATCGCAATGGCACGGCAGGACGATCGGCGCACGGACCGGCTTCGTCCCTCAGACCGGGCAAGGCCCCAAGCTCTTCGGGCACGAGACGCGCGGGACGATGCGCTTCAGGATGCGACGGCGAGAGGGGATGCCCTTCATGACGTCGGCACAGCACCTCCGCGGGTCGGCGGCGATGCCGCGCGCAGACGCCGTGTGATTCGTGTAGACGACAGGAGTCGGCCGGTGTTCCAGCCGGGCGCGACGGGATGTTCGGGCCGTATGGCCGCATACGTGGAGGCGCGGTGAGAAGTGTGAAGATCTCGAACACGGCCTGGTTGATCGAAGTGCCGGAAAGTGCCAGACGGGTGGTTCCTCGTCGAAAGGGCGGCGTCCGCGAGGACGCCGCCCTTTTCGCCGTGGCTGTGGTTCAGCCGCGTCGGCGGCGGGTCAGGAACAGCGCCGCGCCGCCCAGAAGGCAGGCCGCCGTGGCCGATCCGGCCAGCCAGCCCAGGGGCGCGGGGGTGCCTGCGGCTGCCAGGTGGCCGTCGCCGGGTCCGACGCCCGGACCGTCATCCATTCCCGGTTCCGAGGCTGATCCGGGGCCCGTACCCGGACCCGGCGGCACCCACGGGAACCCCGACCGCGTCGGATGCGTGGTCGTGGGCGGTACGGCCGTCGGCGTGGGGTGCGTGTGCGTCGGCCACGGCTTCCCTGTATGAGTGTGGCTGTGCGTCGGCCACGGCTTCCCCGTGTGAGTGTGGCTGTGCGTCGGCCACGGCGTGTGGGTCGGCTTCCCGGTGTGGGACGGGGTGGGGGTCGGTTGCGTGCAGGTGACGGTATTGGTGATCCCCATCCGCAGGTGCGCGGCCCGTACCTCGGCGGTGTGTGGGAGTGGGAAGTCGGTCTGTGTGCCGTCGACCGCGGTGACCCGCGACGAGTCCAGCGTGCAGCCGACGGCCAAGCGCACGGTCTCCGCCGCCGTTGCCTGCTGGCCGACCCGGTAGCCCGTCCGCGGCGTGCCCCACGGCTGCGGGGTGGCGCCGGCGGTTCCGGGGCCGGTCAGGGTGAGTGTGGCGTCGAAGCCCTCCGGCTGCGTGCCTTGGGGGTAGGCCTTGCCGTTGATCCGCCAGGTCTTGTCCACGGTGACGTCGGCGGCCTGGACGGTGCGGTTGTAGACCACGCAGCTGACCGCCTGGCTGGCGTCGAGGCCGATGGAGAATCCGGGGCGGCCCGCGGAGCCCGTGTTCGTCACGTCCACCGGGTTGCCTGTGCCGAGGTCGGTGCACACCGCGTTGCGGCCGTTCTGCGTGACGAGTTCGTGGTCGGTGTGCTGGGTTTCGGTGATGGTGAAGACGCCGTTGTCGACGGCGTTGAAGGACGGCTGGAACGCCACCGATCCGGTGCCGTCGTCTGTCGTGGTCTCGGTGGCGGGCATCCCGCCGATGCCGGTTGTCGCGGTGGACGCGTCGAACGTCCAGCCGGGACCGGCGTTGACCGCGCCCGTGGTGTCCTCGCCGGTGGTCCCTGCGGGGACGATCTGCTTGACCACCGAGATGCTGCCTTTGCACTGCGCCATCGCCAGATCGCGCAACTGCCCTCCCGCGGCGGCGAAGTCGGTCGTCTGGTAGTAGTCGGCGCCTCCCGCATTGGTCCCGTCGTAGGCGGTCGGGCCCGACAGCGCCCGCAGATTCAGCGCCGAGACGCCCTCCACGCCCTTGCCGACGCCGAGCGCCACGACGCGCGAGCCTTCCGCCTTGACGGCGTTGGCGGAGAAGATGCCGTTCTCCACGTCCCGGAAGTGCGTGTTGGAGCCGTCGCCTTGCGCGTTGTCGGCGAACCGCGTCGGGTTGCCGTCGGTGAGCACGATGACCGCCTCGTAGTGCTCGGCCGCCTGCGCGACCGCCCACAGGCCCTGGTCCCAGTTGGTGCCCCTGCCGAGCGTCCAATCCGCGTACTGGTTCTTGAACGCGGTCGCGCCGGCCTTCGTCGATACCGACTGCAACTCGGGGTGGTTGGCGGTCACACTCGTCGACGGCGACGCCTGGTCGAACGAGAACACCGCCATCCGCGACGGGGTCCCGGTCAGCGCGTCCGCGAACGTGTTCGCCGCTTCCTTCAGCTGCGGCAGCGCCGAGCCCACGGACGCCGACAAGTCGAGCACCAGGGCGACGTCCACACCGCAGTGCGCCGGCAGCCGCGGATTGTTCCGCGAGTTCTGCCAGACACCGCCGGACGCGGTGTAGTTCGAGCCGTACGTCGAACTCAGCATGAACCCGTCGGGACCGGAGACCGTTGACGCGTACGTGGTGCCGCCTGCCATGGCGGGCGTCTGGAACACGTACGCCGGGTCCTGGGAATTGCTCCCGCTGCCCGGCCCCACCCGCAGCCTGGGATTGGTGTACCAGCCGGCCGGCACACCGTCCGGCACCTGCCCGACCCAGAACCGGTGGCCCTCGTTCTCCTGCCCGCTTCCGGTGTCCGGGACGACGAACGAACAGTCCCCGTCGGCATCCGACGTACACACCGCCCACACCACGTCAACGGGCGGTCCGTTCTCCGGCTCGGCGAACAGCGCCAACCGCACCCCGGCCAACGGGCCCACGGACTGCGCCCCCGTACGGTCGCCGCCGACCTTGACAGTGATCACGGACGAGCCGGCCGACGGAGACGGCACCGACCGCGGCGCCGCGCGATCCGCCGAAGCGCCTTGCGGCGCCACCAGCGCCACAGTCGTCAGGCTCGCCACGGCGCACGCATACCAGCGAGCCCGGCGGGAGGACAGCAGCATGGGACTTGGCATGCCACCACCATTGATGAAGAAATATGACAAGTCATAGATATGTCGATCGACACCCGGTAACGCCACCCGATTGCCGGAAGGGTGACGGCGACAAGATCCGCCGGATCAGCCCAGGTCTGAGGTAAACGTCTCCGAGCGGAGCGCGTTGGGGGCAGCCGCCGGGGCCGGCATCACATCAGCCCTTTGGTGTGCGTGCTGTCGGGGGCAGGCGGTGCACGCGCCCGGCTCTCATGACGAAGTCGACGCGTCCGGTCATGGAGATGTCATCGAACGGATTGCCTGGCATGGCGACGAGGTCGGCCGTGCGGCCTTCGGCGGGTGAAGTCCAGATCCGAGTCCGCCACACCATTTGTGCGGCTCGAATGCCATGGGCTCCCACGCATGCAGCAGGCGCAGATCGATTCCCCGCAGGACGACTTCGTCGGCGGCCCAATCGACAGCATGCTGTGCGAAGTTCGACCCGTCGACGCCGCAGGCCACGTGCCCGGCAGCGGGGAGGGAATCGGTGGCCATCGGCTTGCTCCTCAGGTCGGCTGTCCTGGGCGGCCGAGGACGCCGCTTTCACACCGTCTCGCCGCGTCCGTCGCTTGTCATGGGCCGTTCGGCCCTGTGCGCGGACGCATGGTTGGCCCGACGGTGGAGGGGTGATTCGGCGCGTTGCCAATTCGGCCGGAAAGAGGAGGCCATCATGAACGCGCATGTACAGCCGCCGCCCACCGTGGGTGCGGTGATGCACAGCCCGGTGGTGTCCGTCGCTGCGGACGATTCGCTGTGGACGGCCGTCGATGTGATGCTCAGCCGAGGTCTCCGACATCTCGTCGTGGTGCACGGCGAGACTGCGAAAGGCGTGCTCGTCGACCGTGACCTTGCTGCCGTTTGGGCGATGAATCCCCTCGGTCTGAAGCATCGGAAGGCAGTTGACGCCATCTCGCCGGTTCCGGCGTTCCTCGGGCCCGAGACTGATGTGGTCACTGCCGCGGTACGCATGCGAAGTCTGGGGGCTGACGCTCTTGTGGTCGTGGATGCAGAGCAGCGGCCCATCGGCATGGTGACCGACCACGATCTCCTTGGTGTGCTGGCCGGCCTGCTCGGCGGGGAGGAAGCCGGCGGCGCTTCCCCGCGCTACCACGGTTACCGGCACCCGATCCTGCTACCGGACTGAGGAGGTATCGGTCATGGCGGTGCTGCCTCCCGGTCCCACGGCCTGGGGCCGGGTGGCGGCCCGAGGGCCGTTCGGCCCTGTGTGCCGGACGTGTCGCCGGGCGACGATCGGCGGATGCGAAGGAATGCGGAGGGGTCCGGCGAGACCGGGCGAGCGGAGATTGTCGAGCTGGAGCGCGCCGAGGCGCTGGCGCTGCTGGCGAGCGTGGACGTCGGGCGGGTGGTCTTCTCGCACGAAGCGCTTCCGGCGGTCAGGCCGGTCACCTTCGTACTGGTGGATTCGGCGGTGGTCTTTCGCGTGAGCCACGACTCAACGCTGGCCCGGACTCTCAGGGGAAACGTCGTGGCTTTCGAGGCCGACGACCTCGATCGAGGATGCCGGACGGGCTGGAGTGTCGTGGTCACCGGGCTGGCCGAGCTCGTGGAACCTGGTACCGAACACGACCGGATCACCGGTGCGCTGCCCGAGCCTTGGGCGCCCGGTGTGCATGACCGTGTCGTCCGCATACAGGCCCAACTGGTGAGCGGACGCCGGATACGCCGTATCGGTGGTAATGCTCCCGGCGGAGACGGGTGTCAGACCCCGGTCGGGCCCGTGTCGGGGTAAGGCGCGCGCCAGAACAGCAAGGTTCCCGGAGCGTCGCCGCGTGCGGTCACCTCGAAGTCACCGCCCAGTTCGGCCGCGCGCGCCGCCAGGTTTCCCAGGCCACTGGAGCGAGTTCGGTCAGTGGGAATTCCGACCCCGTTGTCGGTGACCGTGACAACCGCCTCGGTCGATCGGGCCTCCAGGGAGACCTCGACGCGCGTCGCCTTCGCGTGCCGCGCGGCGTTGGAGAGGGCCTCTCGCAGCACCGCGAGAACGTGTTCCCCGAGCTCTTCAGGCAGCGCGGTGTCGAGCAGACCCTCCAGGCGCAGGGTCGGTGCGAACCCGAGCTGTTCGGCGGTCTGGTCGGCGAGTTGCAGGACACGGGCGCGCAAGCCGGTGGCCTGGCCTCGCTCACGAGCTTTGAGCGAGAAGATCGTGGAGCGGATGAGGCGGATCGTCTCGTCGAGGTCGTCGACGGTCTTCATGATCATGTCGGCGGCGTCCTTGCGGCCGACTATCCGGGTGACGCCCTGGAGGGTCATGCCGGATGCGAACAGCCGCTGGATGGCCACGTCGTGCAGGTCGCGGGCGATGCGGTCACGGTCCTGGAACACGGTCAGCAGCTCGGCCTCGCGCCGCCGCTCCGCCACCTCCAGGGCCAGCGCCGCGTGTCCGGCGAAACCGGTGACCATGGCGATGCTCGTCTCGGAGAAGACCGGTCGTCCTGCCTGCGACATCACCTGCAAGACGCCTCGGACGTGCTCAGCGGTGCCCAGTGGCAGCATGAAGCCGGGACCGAAGCCGCCGTAGATGTCGCCGACCCCGGCGTCCCGGACGCGGGGATCCGCGGACAGGTTGTCGGAGACGGCGGTCTCGCCGGAGCTGAAGACCTTGCCGGCCAGCGTGGCCCCGCCGTTGAGGACGAGGCCGCGGACCGCGTCGGCCTGTTCGCCGTCCGCGGCGTCCACGACCAAGTCCTCGGTGCCGGGCACCGGCACGGCGATCGTGACCAGGTCGGCACCGGCCATCTCCCGCACGGTCGCGGCGAAGGCCCGAAGCGCGTCGGAGGGCGCCGCTCCCGAGAGCAGGCTGCGGGTCAGTTCGGATGCGGCGGTCAGCCACTGCTCGCGGCGCTTGGCCTGGTCGTACAGCCGGGCGTTGTCGATCGCGACGCCCGCGGCCGCGGCAAGAGTGCGTAGGACGGCTTCGTCATCCTCGTCGAAGTCCGCTCCGCCGCGCTTCTCCGTCAGGTAGAGGTTGCCGAAGACCTCGTCGCGGATGCGGATCGGCACGCCGAGGAAGGTATGCATCGGCGGGTGATTGGCCGGAAAGCCGTAGGAATCCGCGTGCTCGGAGATCTCGTGCAGACGGATGGGGTGCGGGTCGCGGATGACGAGTCCGAGGATGCCGCGTCCGGACGGGAACGGCCCGATCTTGGCGATGGTCTCGGCATCCATCCCGACCGGGAGGAAGCGGGCGAGGCGTTCCTCGTCCCCGATGACCCCGAGGGCTCCGTACTGGGCGTCGACCAGCGCGATCGCGGACTCGACGATGCGCCGCAGCACAGTCTCCAGATCGAGGTCGCTGCCGACTGCAAGGACGGCTTCCAGAAGGGTGTGAACGCGGTCGCGCGTGGCGCGGACGACGCCGATGTGTGCCTGCAACTCGTCCAGCAGCTCGTCCAACCGCATACGCGGGATCGGTGCGCTTCCGCGTGGCGCAGTCGGTTCGGCTTCGTCCGGCATGACTCTCCCCAGGCGGCAGCGGCCGCTTCGATCGCCTTGAGGCAGCCGTTGCTCCCATTGTGCCTACGGGGCGGTGCCTCTGGCGATTGAGACACTCCATGTGCGAGGGCCCGTTCCGGTGGACGGGGCCCATTCATCACGGCATCGCCAGATATGGGTCACAGTCGAGCGCCCCAGTCCTCGGCGGTCAAGCGGTGTGCGTCCAAATTGGCGCGACACGCTCCCAGTCGCGAGCCCGTGCGTGAGCGCGTGTAAACGGTGTGCTCCGCGGCGTAGACGACGAGCAGCACTCCGAATCCTCCTAGGTGCCGGACGAGCGCACGGCCGCGTAGTCGGTGCGTATGGTGACGTTCTGCTCTGGCGCTCATGGGAGAACTCCGCTCGGCTGCGCCGTCGCAAGGCAGTAGTCGGTCGTGAATTCCGGAGCCATGGCTCAGATGCCCGGATCGGCGGACCGATGACTCGTCGAGCCGACAGCGGGTACGCCACCATCGGTTGTGCCCCGCCGGAGCCCGGTGGGCTCTGGCGGGGCGGTGACTTGCGTCTCTGCGTCACCGAAGCCAGGGGTTGCGCCGGACGATCGGGAGCTTGGCCCACCGATCGCCGAGGCCGTAGCGGCTGCCGGTGGCGACGGCGGCGAGTGCGATGAGCGCGAGTGCGTATATGACGTGGTAGTCGGCGAAGGGGTTCGTGGACATGGTGGCTTCGCCGGAGTCGTTGTGCTTGGCGGGCGGCCATTCGGCGATCCACATCAGCGCCATCATCACGGTGCCGGAGACGGCGGCGATGCGCAGGCCGATGCCGAGGGTCACGGCGACGCCGATGCCGAGGAGGCCCATCATGAACATCCAGTCGGCCCAGGTGTCTCCAGCCCAGCCGCGCAGGGTCGACGCCATCGGTCCGACGTCGACGTGGGAGAGGAAGCCCATGGTGGGCGAGCCGCCGTCGACCCAGGCATTGGCGGACTTGGTGGCGTAGCCAAAGCCGAACGCCTTGTCCAGGAACGCCCACAGGAACACGAAGCCGAGGATGACGCGCAGTCCCGCGAGTGCGGCCTCGCGGACGCCGGGCGTGGACAGCGTCGCGACCCGCGCGCCCGCCGGGGTGGTGCGGCTACGGAGGCGGGGCAGGTGCAGCCCGCCGGTGAAGCGGGAGGTGTGCGGCGCGGCCATGATGGTTCCCCCTTGTGGGTGGGCCGCTGGATCACAGGGTCAGCGGCCGCCGGCATACGAGACGAGATTGCTGGGAAGATCGGTGCGAGCCGGACCTTCAGCGGTGTTCTGCGTGCTTTCCGCGGTGCCGCCGGAACGGTCGGCCCAGCGCGGCGGCCGTCAGGACTGCGGCGATCGCACCGCAGGCGATGACCAGGACGAAGACGGTCCAGAAGTACGTGTCGAGGACGAACACGGCGGACCTCCTTCAGGCTTCAGGTGCGGTCGAAGCGGGCGTTGCGCTTGCCTTCTCGCGTAAACACCATCCCGTGCAGGGGAGTTCACCCCCAGGGCCGGGAAGCCCGACCGGGCGGGTCTAATGGCCGGTTGGTTCGGTGCCGGCCCACTGCCAGCCGCTGATCTCGGGCATGTCCTCGCCGTGTTCCCGGATCCAGGCGTGGTGGCGGACGCGCATGTCGAGCATCAGCTGCCTTATAGCGGCTGCCTTTCCGCCGAGTGACGGCACGCGGTCGATCACGTCCACGACGCGCTGGAAGCGGTCCATGTCATTGAGGACGACCATGTCGAAGGGGGTCGTCGTGGTGCCGAACTCCTTGTAGCCGCGCACGTGGAGCTGGTCGTGGTTCGCCCGCCGGTAGGTGAGCCGGTGGATGAGCCACGGGTATCCGTGATAGGCGAAGATGACCGGGACGTCGGTGCCGAACAGCGCGTCGTACTCGGCGTCGGGCATACCGTGCGGATGCTCCTCGTGGGGAAGCAGACGCATCAGGTCGACCACGTTGACCACCCGCACCCGCAACTCGGGCAGGTGACGGCGCAGCAGGCCGACGGCGGCGAGGGTCTCCAGCGTCGGGACGTCCCCCGCACAGGCGAGCACGACATGCGGGGTGCCTTCGTCGTTGGAGGCGAAGTCCCAGATCCCGGCGCCGCGCGCGCAGTGCAGACGGGCGTCGTCGATGTCCAACCAGTTCGGGGACGGCTGCTTGCCGGCGACGACGACGTTGACCAGGCCGCGGCGGTTCAGCACGTGCTCGGCGGTGACCAGGAGGGTGTTGGCGTCCGGCGGGAAGTAGACGCGGACGACCTCGGGTCGTTTGTTGACGACGTGGTCGACGAAGCCGGGGTCCTGGTGTGAGAAGCCGTTGTTGTCCTGCCGCCACACGTGCGAGGTCAGCAGGTAGTTGAGCGAGGCGATCGGCGGACGCCAATCGAGTTTCGCCGACTCGTGCAGCCATTTGGCGTGCTGGTTGAACATCGAGGACACGATGTGGGTGAAGGCTTCGTAGGTGGAGAAGACGCCGTGGCGGCCGGTGAGCAGGTATCCCTCCAGCCAGCCTTGGCAGGTGTGTTCGGAGAGCATCTCCATCACCCGGCCGTCGCCCGCGAGATGTTGGTCGACGTCGAGGAACGGGCCCTGCCATGCCTTCGGGCTGGCTTCGTACACGGCGCCGAGCCGGTTCGACTCCGTCTCGTCCGGTCCGAACACCCGGAAGTCACGTCGCGTGGCGCTGGCGGCCATGACGTCGCGCAGCCATTCGCCGAGCGCGCGGGTCGGCTCGGACATGATCGCGCCGGGTTCCTCGACCTTGACGGCATATCCGTGCACGTCCGGGAGCGGCAGCGCGCGCAGCAGAGTGCCGCCGTTGGCGTGCGGGACCGCCCCGAGCCGTGCCTGACCGGAGGGCACATTGGCCAAGACCTCCGGCAGCGGCCGACCATCGGTGCCGAACAGCTCGTGGGGCCGGTAGGAACTCAGCCACCTTCCCAACTGCGCCAAGTGATCCCGGTTTTCGCGGACGCCCGTCAAGGGCACCTGGTGCGACCGCCACGTCCCCTCGACCTGGACGCCGTCGACCTCGTGCGGCCCGGTCCAGCCCTTGGGCGTGCGCAGCACGATCATCGGCCAGCGCGGACGACCGCTCGCGCCGCCGGACCGGGCCGCCTCCTGGATCCGCGTGATCTCGTCCAGCGCCCTGTCCAAGGCTCGTGCGAAGGCGGCGTGCACCGAGTCCGGGTCGTCACCTTCGACGTGGACCGGGTCCCAGCCGTACCCGGTGAGCAGCGCGTCCAGCTCCTCGCGCGGCAGCCGGGCGAGGAGCGTCGGGTTGGCGATCTTCCAGCCGTTCAGGTGCAGGATCGGCAGCACCGCGCCGTCGGTCACCGGACTCAGGAACTTGGTGCTGTGCCACGATGTGGCCAGCGGCCCGGTCTCCGCCTCGCCGTCGCCCACCACGCACGCCACGACCAGGTCCGGGTTGTCGAACGCCGCACCGAAGGCGTGCGACAGGCTGTATCCGAGCTCGCCGCCCTCGTGGATCGAGCCGGGGACCACCGGTGCGATGTGGCTGGGCACGCCACCGGGGAAGGAGAACTGCCGGAACAGCGTGCGCATGCCGTCGGCGTCGCGCGGCACGTCCGGGTACCGCTCGCTGTACGTGCCGTCCAGCCACGCCCCGGCGAGCGCCGCCGGCCCCCCGTGCCCAGGCCCGGTGACGTGCATCAGCGACGTTCCGCGCTTGCGGATCACCCGGTTGAGGTGCGCATAGACCAGGTTCAGGCCCGGCGTGGTGCCCCAGTGGCCCAGCAGTCGCGGCTTGACGTGCTCAGGCCGCAGAGGCTCGGTCAGCAGCGGATTGTCCATCAGGTAGATCTGCCCGACCGCAAGATAGTTCGCGGCCCGCCACCACGCCTTCACGGCACGTAGGTCGGCGGTGTGGGCATCGGTCACCGGGACGAGGTCCGTCATGGCTTCCCCTCGGAAGTCGCGCGGCGCCGGCATCCCGGCGCCTCGAAGCGCCTTCTTCGACGCTGCCGTGCGACCGGGAGGAACGGCAGGGCCGAATGGCCCTGTAACCGAACTGCCCGGTGCGGGAGCCTCGAAGACAGGCGGCAGACGCCCTGTCGTCCCCATATTTCGGAGATCGTTATGAAGACCACCGCACAGCGTCCGCAAGACACACAGAGCGTGAGGACCGAGCTGCCCACGGTCGCTTCGGTGATGACGGGCCCTGCTGTCGCGGTCGACGTCCAGGACTCCCTGTGGACCGCGATGGACATCATGCTCACCCGCGGGCTGCGCCACCTCGTCGTCACCCGCCAGGGCATCGCCCGGGGCGTCCTGTCCGACCGCGACCTGGCCGCCGTCTGGGCGACAGATCCGCTCGGCCTGAAGAACCGCCGCGCCGAGCACGCCCTCGGTCCCGCCCAAAGTTTCATCGGTCCGGACATCGACGTCGTCACGGCGGCCACGCGGATGCGCCGGCTCGGCGTGGACGCGCTGGTCGTCGTCGAGTCGACGCTCGTACCCCTCGGCGTGGTCACCGACCACGACCTCCTCGGTGTCCTCACCGCGCTGCTGCGCGATGACGCCTGACGCACCGACGCACCGCCTGGGAGACTGGAATCCTCCGCAGCGGAGGAAGAGAAGAGCCCACCATGACGTCCCCGAACACCCCCATTCGCGTGTTCCTCCTCGACGACCACGAGATCGTCCGCCGCGGCTTGGCCGACCTGCTTGGCGCCGAGTCGGACATCGAGGTCGTCGGTGAATCGGCGTCCGCGGAGGAGGCCGTGCGCCGTATCCCCGCGCTCAACCCCGACGTCGCGGTCTTGGACGGTCGTCTGCCGGACGGCAGCGGCATCGACGTGTGCCGCGAGGTCCGCTCCCGCTTCCCGCACATCCAGGCGCTCATC
>NZ_JBPKBH010000045.1:0-11059 GCF_051388915.1 Yinghuangia sp. YIM S09857
CACAGCGACCGAATCACCCCAACGAGAAGCCAAGTCCTATAACCCGACGCCAAGTTCGGTACGACAACGGCTTCTAAGGTCGGCACGGATCACCCACACCACCCATGAAGCAGAACGCCTCAACCAGCCGTCCTCTGCCGGTACTTCTTCATCGAACATGCGTCGGTCTCACTCGCGGGCCCAGGCGCTGGTGGGATGGTGAACCACCACACCGCTGAAGGGCTGGGCGCACCGTGCCGATCATCGTCTTCGACAGCAATCCGCTCAACAGGCAACACCCCGACAGAAGCCGCAACTTCGATGTGCTGCGTGCGCTGAAGGCCGCTGGCTATACGGTTGCCGTTCCGCGCATGGTGTTGACCGAGCTCACCGCGCACGGTGTCGCCGGTTGGGCCGACGACCGGGCCAAAGCCATCAGCGCCATCGAGGCCGTCAACGGCCACGGCTGGCAGACCATCGCGGTGCCCGAACCCTTCAAGACACAGGCCGCAGCCCGTCACTGGGAGCAGAAGCTCACGGATGTCCTCGACGTTCTGGAGACCCCCGAGGGAGGCGCCGAGGAAGCACTGCGCCGCGAGGCCTTCCGCCTCAAACCCGCGAGGGCCGCGAAAGTCGCCGGCAAGGACACTGCCATCGGCGCGCGCGACGTCGCGATATGGCTGACAGTCGCAAAACTGCTGCACGACACTGATGAAACGGTGTACTTCGTAACCAACAACACAAAAGACTTCGGCGACGGCACGTCCCTGGCTGCCCCCATGGACCAGGACGTGCACGGGGTCGCCCACCGACTGCACATTCTCGCGGACTTCGCGGCGGTCATCGAGAACTTCGCGAAGCCGTTGAGCAAGGACGATGACACAGCAAGGTCCGAGGTGCTGGAGCTGCTGTCCGCCGGATCGGCGCGCGACCTCATCCAAGCGGCTGCCTATGCGGCCACCGACCGAGGGATTCACGGTCACCGTGGCAGCCACCGTCTTGTCGTCGGGGACGAGGGCGTCCTGTATGCAGTGGCTCACGACCTCCGTTGGCTCACCGAGCCCACAGCGCTTCTGCGAAGCGTCGACAACATGGCCGGCCACCAGATCGACGACCGTGTCTGGTACACGGCAACGGCGGATTGGCTGCTCGTCGGCATCGAGACCCCCAGGTATGAGCAGCCCGGGGTACTCGGCGGATTGCGGCCGGTCGTTGCCCAATGGCGGACCCGGCTCCTCATGAGCACCACACGAGAAGAACCACCGACGATCCTGGACGACAGCCTGCAAAGGCCGCTGGACCGTGCCACCCAAGAAAGCGATGACCCGTCGGTGCGGCAACTCCTGGAGAAAGCTTCCTTGATTGCCCAGGAAGACGGGCCTCCGGTGTGGTTCCCTGTCCGCCGAAGGGAATCGCGTCTCGGCGAGGATGGATAGGCCCCGTCCACGGACGGGCGACCGGCGCTGCCTGAGCCCGCACGTGATCCGCCGTCATCCGCGTGTCGAAAGGGCAAGACCGTCATGGTCCCTTCTGGGGAGAACAACGACATAGCCGTTGAGCCGCCGGCCCAAAGCATTGACGCCCCCCGTCCCGAGCGGCGTCGCCTCTCCCTCGCGGTCGTCCTTCTCAGCACCGCGCTGGTCGTGGTCGGGGCTGCACTGGCCGTGGTCCTGGCCATAGGAGGCAACCCGTTCAGCGCCGATGCGAACTCGCGTTGCAGCGACGCAAAGGCAGCCGCCAAGCAGTACACGGACAGCCGCGGCCCCATGCCGAAGGAGTCCGACTACCCAATGACGTACGGCTTCAAGCGGCCGGAGTACGAAAAAGCCCTCAGCGATTGGAACGTCGGCGTTCTGAACAGCTCGAACATCATCCTCCGGTACCAGGACTGCTTCACTCCGCACGAGGTCGGTCAGGCCCAAAGCTGGGTCGACATCATCAACCGGAAGCAGTAGCTGGGGTCGATTGCGTACGGCGCACATGGGGAGTCCAAACGATGCCGGTCATGTTCCTGACCGAGGAACAGCGCCACAGCTACGGCACCTTCACCGCAGTGCCCGACGACGCGCAGTTGGCCGGGTACTTCCTCCTCGACCGCGACGCCCGCCGACGCGCGATGGCCTGCCGCGGTGCCCGCTCGCAGCTCGGCTATGCCGTCCAACTCGGGACTGTGCGTTTCCTCGGCACCTTCCTCGACGACCCCGAGCACGTCCCGTCCGCAGTGGTCGAGTACGTCGCCGGCCAGCTCGGACTCGACCCGGCCGCGCTGGCCGGGTACGGGGCGGAGCGGACCCGGTGGGACCACCAGCAGGCGATCAAGGACGCCTACCGCTACCAGGATCTGGCCGGGTCGGCGTGGTGGAAGCTGTCGCGGTGGCTGTGGGACCGCGCCTGGTCCGGGAACAAGCGGCCCATCGCGCTCTTCGACCTCGCCACGTTGTACCTGGTCGAGAACAAGGTGCTGCTGCCCGGTGCGACCGTGCTGGAGCGGCTGGTCTCCTCCATCCGGGAGCGCACCGCGCGCCGTACCTGGCGCGTCCTGGCGGCCGCCCCGGCTGAAGCTGAACGGGCCGAACTGGAGGCGCTGCTGCGGGTCGAGGGCCGTCGCCGCACCTCGAAGCTGGACCGGTTGCGGCATTCCCCGCGCGAGGTCTCCGGTCCCGGGGTCGGCAAGGCGCTCGACCGCTACCTCGAACTCGATGCCCTCGGCGCGACCGGCTGGAACCTCACGGCGATACCCGCCAGCCGCCTGCACCAACTCGCCCGCTACGCCTGCACCGCCCGCGCCCAGGCCGTCGCCGACCTCACCCCCGACAGACGCACCGCCACCCTGGTCGCGTTCGCCTCGACCATGCGCACCACCGCCGCGGACGAGGCGATCGAGGTGTTCGACCTGCTCATGGCCGACCTCGCCCGCCAGTCCTCCCACCGCGCCGTGAAGACCCGGCTGCGTACCCTCGGCGACCTCGACGCCGCAGCGCTGCTGCTGCGCGAGGCGTGGATCACCGTCACGCACGCCGCCTCCGAGGTCGGCACGGACGTGCGCGTGGCTCTCGACCTGCTCGACCTGGCCGCCGTCCACGACGCGGCCCGCACCGTACGCGAACTCGCCCGTCCGCAGGCCGACACGCTCGCCGGCGAACTGCAGGCCCGCTACCGCACCCTCAACCAGCCCCTGCGGCGCCTCGCGAAGACGATGGACCTGACCGGCACCGACGAGGCCGGGCCCCTGCTGGACGCGCTGGCGTTCCTGCCCAAGCTGGAACGCACCGTCGCCCGCGCCGGCAAGGCCGCCGCCCAGCCGGCGCTGTTCCCCACACTGCCGGTGGACCACCTCGGCCCGACCTGGCGCGAACGCGTCTTCCCCACCGAAGGGGAACACGCCGGAGCGCTCGACAAGCGGGCCTGGGTCGTCGGCACCGCCGAGACCCTGCGCGGCGCGCTGCGCCGCCACGACGTGTTCGTCCCCGGCCTGACCAAGTGGGGAGACCCGCGCACATCACTGCTGGACGGTGCCGCATGGGAGGCTGCCCGGGGGCGGGTAAGCCGCAGCCTCGCCTTGAACCCCGAACCCGGCCCGGACCTGGAACGCTGGTGCGCCGACCTGGACGGCGCGTACCGCCGGTTGGCCGACGGCATCGCGGACAACCCGCACGTGCGCATCGAACAGCGCACCGAGAACGGCCGCTCCCGCGACCATCTGGTGCTCACCGGCCTCGACCGGCTCGCCGAACCGGCCAGCCTGCTCCACCTGCGCAGTGCCGTGGACGCGCTGATCCCCACCGTCGACCTGCCTGAACTCCTCCTGGAGGTCCACGCCTGGACCGGGTTCCTCGACCACTTCACCCACGTCGGCGAGCAGAGCACCCGCGCCGAGCACCTGGTCACCTCGCTCGCGGCCGTCCTGGTCGCCGAGGCCTGCAACATCGGCATACAGGCGATGGTCGCCGAGGACGAACCCGGCCGCTCCCGCGACCAACTCTTCTGGGTCGAGCAGAACTATCTGCGCGCCGAGACCCTCCGCCTGGCCAACGCCGCCCTCGTCGATCACCAGACGAAACTGGAGATCGTCGGCGCGTGGGGCGGTGGCGAACTCGCCTCCGCCGACGGGCTGCGCTTCGCCACCCCGCTGCGCGTCCTCAACTCCGGCCCCAATCCGAAGTACTTCGCGACCCGAGGGATCACGCTCTACAACTACCTGTCCGACCAGTACAGCGGCATCAACCAGATCGTCATCCCCGGCACCCGCCGCGACAGCCTCTACCTCCTCGACGGCCTCCTCGACCAACCCACGTCGCTGAACCCCGTGGAGATCGCGACGGACACCGCGGGCGCCTCGGAAATGATCTTCGGGTTGTTTCGGCTGCTGGGCTACCAGTTCTCCCCGCGCCTGGCCGACGCCGGACACACCGCCCTCTACCGTGCCGACGCGGACGCCGACTACGGCCCGCTCAACCCGCTCACCACCGGCCGTCTCCGGCTCTCAAGCGTCCTGAACCACTGGGACGACCTGCTCCGCCTTGCCGGGTCGCTGCGCGAAGGCACCGTCCGCGCCTCGCAGATCCTGCCCGTCCTCGCCGGCGGCGGCCGCCCCAGCCCCCTCGGCCGCGCCGTCATCCAGATCGGACGCCTGGACCGGTCCGCGTTCCTGGCGCGGTACCACCACAGTGAGTTGTTCCGCCGAAAGATCAACACGCAGCTGAACCGGCAGGAGTCCCGCCACGAGCTCGCCCGCCGCATCTTCTACGGGCAGAAGGGCGAACTGCGCCAGAAGTACACCGAAGGCCAGGAAGACCAGCTCGGCGCCCTCGGCCTCGTCCTCAACGCCTGCGTGCTGTGGAACTCCGTCTACATCCAAGAAGCCGTCAACCAACTGCGCGCCCAGGGCCACCACATCGCCGACGCCGACCTCGCGCGTCTTTCCCCTCTTGGGCACGACCACATCCGGATGATCGGCCGCTACCACTTCACCCTTCCGGCCGACCTCGCCGCCGGACGCCTGCGGCCGCTGCGCAGCGAACGCAGCGAGACAGCGGTCAACTGACCGATCCGTCGCCGTCCTGCGGACGCAGCTCTGCGAGCAGGCGCCGGACCTGCTCGTGCGATACCCCGCAGAACGCCGCGATCCGCCGCAACCCCCACCCCTCATCCGCCGCAGCCGCCATCGCCTCCACCCGCGCAGCGTCCAACGCCCCCGTCAACGCGCCCCGCAACTCCTCCACCAACCGCAACCGGACCGCGGGCGCGAGCTCTTCGAGCTCGGCACAAAACCGCACCACATCCGATCGCAGGAACCCCACCCGAGGATCGCCGATCTCGTCCATCCGGCCGAGGGAACACGCCTCCCATAGCGGGTGTCAACTCATGTGACACCAAACTGCAGTCTCTGTTCCGTTCCTACTCGACCCCCTTCTCCAGGTCGGGTGACCGCGTTGACGTCGGTCTGGGTGCGCATTGAGTGGGTGCGGCCCGCTGCGCATAGAGATGCGTGTGGTCATCGGGTTCGGCGTCGGCCACGGTGCGGTCGAGCCACTGTCCGAATTGCGGGGTTCTTGGCCGGGCTCAATCCCGGAGAGGTGGTCGGCACGACGGAGTTGCTGGAGCAGCCGTTCACCGCGACCTGGGACGCCTGCCGCCGCCGGCTTGCCTACTCCGGCCCGCGCATGTCCTGACTGACTGTGGACTGGCGAGCCAGAGGGCTTCGGTGCCTGGTCGAACTGTACGCGGCTGGCGACGGTGAGGAAGCAATCCAGCCTGCGGATGCCCCCCTTCCTGTCAGGCAATTTGCCGTTGGCCCGCCGGGGTGCCTCTATGTCTTTCGTCAAGCGAGGCGTGGGTGGGGAGCCGGTGCCGTCGCCGACGGTGACCAGCAGGACGGCGGCGGTCCTGACCCCGGTCCCGGGCATCGAGGTGAGGACCGAGGAAAGAGGGTGGGCCTCCAGCAGGGCCGCGATCTGTGCTTCCAGCGCTTGTCGTTGCTCGTGGACGGCGGCGAGGGAGCGGGCCAGGGACGGGATCACGCTGTCCAGGCTCGCGGTGCCGGGGATGACGACGGTCTGTTCGCCCGGGGTTGTCGAAGACGTCGTCGATCAGGCGGGCGGCCATGCGCGAGCCTTGGGAGTGGACCAGTTCGACGAGTTTGCGGCGTCCGGCCTTGCGCAGCGCGGCCGGGCAGCTGTGGCGTTCCAGGAGCCTGGTGACCGCGGGGCGGTCCAGACGAGGACGCGCTCCAAGCCGGGGTGGAACTGGGTGAGCAGGCTGCGTATGCGGTTGCTGGTGCGGGTGGCCTCAGCGGCGAGGTCCTGGTCGAAGCCGACCGCCTCGCCCGGGTAGAGGTCCGCGATGCGGCGCATCCGGCGATCCTCTTGCAGGACCGCGGAGTGCCCACGGCGCGGAACACGTCGAGCCGCCGGGAGCGTCACTCGCCGTGTCGGGGTTCGGCAAGGAGCGAGGTGATCAGGGGGAGCAGCGCGGGGGGTTCGTCGGTGCGCCAGGTCAGGACTTCGCGGACGGGGGGCGCGTCGGTGATGGTGAGGAAACAGATGCCGCGGACGGGCCGGTTGTCGACGAGGGAAGCGATGATCACGCCGACGCCGCGTCCGGCGAGGACTTGGGCGGCGATTTCGTCGAGGGATGTCCCGGTGTGGGTGAACGACCATCCGCCCGTGGGATCGGTGGCGTTGGCGAACTTCGCGGCGAGTTCCGGGGAAAGACGACGTGGCCAGCCGATGACGGGGTATCGGGTGAGGGCGGCGAGGGTCACGTCGGGTTGCTCGGTGAGCGGGTGGTCGTGGGGCACGATGGCCGCGAATCCAGTGTGGGTGAGCGTGCGTGAGGTGACACCGTCGGTGGTCGGGGTGTCCCAGCCGAGGGCGGCGTTGACGCGGCGGTGCCGGAGCGCGACGGGTTGTGCCGGGGTGGGCATGCTGCGCAGTTCGACGGCGCCGGGGGGTAGTTCGCGTACCAGGTCGAGGAGCGGGCCGGCGTGGTCGCGGGCGTAGGCGAGGACGATGCCGTCGGGCGTTTCCCGGGCGAGTTTGCGGCCTGCCGCGTACGCCTCCACGACCGCATCGTGGGCTTTGCGCGCCAGGGGCTGGAACCGGGTACCGAACGCGGTCAGCGTGACCGTCCGCGTGGAACGGTCGAACAGTGTGCCGCCCAGTTCGCGTTCGAGCCGCCGGACGGACTGGCTGACCATCGGCTGCGACACGCACAGGCGCTGGGCGGCGCGGCCGAAGTGGAGTTCCTCGGCGACGACGAGGAACGATTCGAGGTCCCGCAGGTTCATGGGCCTCCCCGATCGGGTGCCGAAGCTCGGGGCCCGGGCGCGTGGCGCGCAGGGACTCCTGGTGGAACCACCGATGCTACGGCCGCCTTCCGGTTCAACCCAGCCCCGGCGACGAACGCCACAGTCCCCGCCCGCCCTCGTGGTGCGACCGGACAGGGACTGTCCCTCCCTCTCCGCTGCTCCCGTCGCGCAGAGGGACACCGCGGTGCGCCGAGGCGGCGGGATCAGGCGGGGATCGGCTCGGGCACGGCCCGGAACGGCACCGAGTGCAGGCTGCGGACGGTGAGGATGTTCTCGTAGCGGATGTCGCCGGCCAGCGCGTACTCCGGTGCCGCCTTCAGCAGCTCTTCGAGCACGACCTCGACCTCTACGCGGGCGAGCTGCGCGCCGATGCAGTGGTGCACGCCGACCCCGAAGCCCAGGCGCTGGGTGATCTGCCGGCCTACATCGAACCGGTCCGGGGCGTCGAACACCCGCGGATCGCGGTTGGCTGCGGCAAGGAGCAGCAGGGCGCGGTCGCCGGCGCGCAGAGTCTTGCCGTGGAAGGTGACATCGCGGGTCACGGTGCGCATCACTGCCTGGACGGGGCTGACGTAGCGGACCAGCTCCTCGACCGCGCCCGGGATCATGGCAGGGTCGGCGACCAGGCGGGCGCGCTGCTCGGGTGCGTGGGCGAGCGCCACGATCGAGCCGCCGAGCAGTGTGGTCGTGGTGCCGTGGCCGCCGTTGAACAGTGCGCGGCCGAAGCCGGCGATCTCTCCGTCGGTGAGCTGTTCGCCGCCGACCTCGGCGGCGATCAGGTCCGAGACCAGGTCGTCGCGCGGTGCCGCGCGGCGTTCCGCGATCGCGCGGGCGAAGTAGGCGTCGAGGGTGCGGACGGCGGCGGTGCGGCGTGCGGTGAAGTCCGGGTCGTCGGGCTGTACCAGCACCATGTCGACGGTGGCCTCGGCCAGTTCGTCGACGTACTCGCGTTCCACGCCGACCATGTCGGCGATCACGATGCCGGGCAGCGGGATGGCCAGGTCTCGGGCGAAGTCGGGGGCGTCGCCGTTGACGAGGCGTTCGATGCGCGGCCGCGTGAGTTCGCGGACCCGCTCCCGCATCTCCTGCATGCGGCGACGGGTGAACGCGCGGCTGACCAGGGTCCGCAGCTTGTTGTGTTGCGGCGGGTCCATCATCACAATGCTCGCCGAACCGCGCTTGCGGGCCTCCGAGCTCCCCTGCGTCTCCCCGTAGACGTTGCCGTCCGCGGACGAGAACGTCTGCCAGTCCAGTGTGGCCGACCACACGTCGTCGAAACGCGACAGCACCCAGATATTCCGCGGCTCGCACCAATAGGCCGGCTCCTCTTCCAACAACCAGTGATAGCTCGGGACCGGATTGTCGAAAATCGCCGGATCGAACGGGTCGAATGCCATGCGCAATTCCCCTCACGCGCCGCCCGGGCCGGGCGATGGGGCCGAAGTGGTCTTGCTACTATGCAAGTTCCCTGAGGGCGCCGCGGTCAAGGACGTATTTCTTCTCAATCCATAAGCAGACCCAATCAATCTCCTCCAGGCCGGTCGGCGGAAATTCTCGTCAAATGTTGCGCGGTCCTCGCGATGCATGCCAGCATGCCCGGGCTGCGGTCAGCGCATTCGAGAATCCATTTTTTGACCAGGAGGATCCGTATGAGCCGCAACCTTTGGCGCGTCGAGGTCGACCGCCACACCTGCATCGGATCGGGGCTCTGCGTCGGCAGCGCACCCGACGACTTCCACCTCGGCCTCGGTCGACAGTCTCAGCCGCGTCTGGAGGTTGTGGAAGCGTCCGACGCGATCCTGGAGGCGGCGGAGAACTGCCCCGTCGAAGCCATTCTCCTCGCCGACGCGGCCGACGGCGCGGTGCTGTTCCCACCCGAGTGAGCGCGTCGGCTCGGATGGAAAGTCTGGATCGGTGAACGACACGATCCTGCCGCCCGGAGGCGTGCGGCCGGCATCGACATCGGTCCGACGCCCGTTTCGGGCGTACTTCCGTTCTCTGATCGACCTGCAGGCGGCGCGATCGGAGTCCCGCCGCGCGGGCCGTCCCCCCGTGGAAGCCGGGCACGGTCTACGCGGACAAGGCGTATGACAACCCGCTCGAAGGTGGTTGCGCGGTCGGCGGATCGCCCGCGAGGGCGGGGACACCTCGCGGCGGCTGTGTCGGCACCGCTGGGCGGATCGGGCGCCCAACCTCCTGGCTTACCGGCTACCGCCGCCTGACCATTGGCTACGAACGCTGATCCGACCCATTTCTCGTGTCCCTCACCCTCGCGGCAGCCCTCTCTGCTTCAAGGACCTTCGACGCCGTATCACGTGGGCCTCGGTCCGAGGAGATCCTCGCCGTCTCCCTGGTCATCAACCGCTCGGCCGCACTGGCGTGCCCGATGACGTTGCCGGGCGGTGCGCTACTTCGCCGGTCCTGAGTCGTCGTGGACGACCGGACAGAGCATCGCCGTGGGCGGCGGCAACGAACTGCGCAGCGCGCCGTCGTTCGAGAAGCTCGCCCGCGCAACCGTCGGCGACGAGGCCGTGGATGCGGCGCTCGTCGGGCGGTTCCCCGCCGGTGTCTGACATCGACGACCTCGTGGATGAGGACCAAACTCCCAACGTGCCAGGCGGGGCCCGCCTCTTAGACGGGGCCCACGACTCATTGGAGCAATATGTTCACACCACTCACCCCTGCCCTCGTGGCCGGCGCAACCGGGAGGCAGAGCAGTGCCATCGCCAGCCGCTTGATCAAGGCAGGTGCGGCCGTTCGGGTCTTGGTCCAGGACCCGAGTGCCAGGGAAGCCGCAGCCGTCGCGCTGCTCGGCGCCGAACTCGTCACCGGCGACTTGCGCAAGGCGGTCGACGGAGTACGTTCCGTCTTTGCCGTCCAGACGCCCGGCGTCGGGCCGGTCTCGGTGGCCCCCTTGATCGACGCCGCACGGAACGAGGGTGTGGCACAGTTCGTGCTCACCTGGGACTGCGGCACCGAGCCCGCGACGGCGCAGCGGAACCGGGAGACCGAGCCCGCGCTCCGGGACCGGGTCCGCGAGGCGGGATTCGCGCACTGGACACTCCTTGAGCCGGCCCTCCTCATGGAGAACTTCCTCCCCCCGTCGCCCCTTCTCCCGCAAGATCCTGGGCTCGATCCGGTGACTGCCTGGAAGTCCGACACCGAAGTCAGCCTCACCGCCGTCGCCGACATTGGCGCAGCCGCCGCTGCCGTGTTCACCGCCCCGGAACGGTTCCACGGTACGGAACTGGACCTGGCCGGCGACCGCCTGCCCCGGGCGCGGATCGCCGAAATCCTCTCCCGCGCCGCAGCCGGGCCGTCCGCAGCGAGCCAGTCGACCGCCCCGCCCGTGACAGCCGTGCACAGCGAGAACGACCCGGCGAGTCCCGGAATCCCCCTGACCCGCTTCGCGGACTGGGCTCACAGGCGGCTGCGAACGGCGACGCTCGAGGAACGGGTCCAGCGGCTGGAGGACCGGGCCGCCATCGTGGAGCGGGTCATCACCTACGCACCGTCCATCGACCGCAAGGACTGGCAGGCGCTCGCCGCGTGCTTCACCGATCCCTTGGTCCTCGACGCCTCCCGGCGGGGCGCTCCGGCCGGGCGATACAGCCGGGAGGCATACATGGAACGCATGCAGTCCGGTCTCGGTCAACTCACCGAGACGCAGCACATCAGCCCTAACCACATAGTCGAGTGGGCTTGATCCACTTTGACGGACACCTTGGATGAAGGGCACGCGCCCTCGAGAGGATGTCCATCATGGAGAGC
>NZ_JBPKBH010000046.1:0-9461 GCF_051388915.1 Yinghuangia sp. YIM S09857
CCCCCCCCCCCCCCCCCCCCCCCCCCCCCCCCCCCCCCCCCCCCCCCCCCCCCCCCCCCCCGCCCCGGTGAATCCCCCGCGCCCGGAGGCCCGACAGTGTGCCGGGACCAATGGAGATGTGACGGCGGCCTGTGGCAACTCGACGTGAACTGACCGGTTTTGATCAGGCGCGGCGCCGCGTCTGCGCGGCTGAAGGTGCCTACCGTCGGTGTCAGGGAAGGCGTGCGGCGCACGGGCCTCAGACCGGGGCTTCGCACGGCCTTTCGCCCGCGTGCTCCTCACTCCCCGTGTCGGCGCGCGGCCTTCCCGCACGGCGGCCCCGGACGTCCACCCCCGAGCGTCCGGGCCGCCGCACCTGTCACGGCCCGGCAGTCGACCACACCGCCGGGCCGCCAACCGGCGGGTGCGAGCCGCAACCAAGGCGTGACCCGCACGACGGCCACCGAGCGCGGGGTGGGTCGTTGGGCACGGGCGTGGAGACCATGGGACAGCAGACGCAGGAACACCCCGCAGCCGAGCACCACCCGCTCGGGTTCGCGCACGCGGGCTACGCGGCGGCCGTCGGGGAGGCGATCGCCCCGCTGGTCGAGCACGTGACCGTGGTCGTCGACCACGCCCCCGGCCGCGCGGTGACCGCCGAAGGCGGCACCGACGCCGGACTCGCCGCCGTGCCGGTGCTGGGCATCGCGGTTGAGGTCCACGACGGCCCGGAGCCCGCGCCCGGCAGCGACCACCCGCCCGCGTGGCTGCGGCTGACCTGGAACCAGGTCGACGGCTGGTCCTACCAGTTCCCGCACGAGGTCGGCCGGTTCGCACCCGAGCACGGCCACCAGCTGATGGACGCCCGCGTCCCCGCCCCGCACGACCTGGCCGGATGGCTCGCCGCGGTGATCCAGCCGCGGTCCGCCGCATGGCGCGACACAGAGACCGAACCCGCCCCGGACACGGTCCTGGCACCCGAACTGGCCGCGCTCGTCGACGACGGGGTCGTCACCGCGGCGATGGCCGCGCAACTGGCGGTGTACCAGCGCCCGGTGCCGTCCCGGTGAGGGGAACCGCCGCGTCGGCGGGGCCGGCGTCGTCGTCGCCGTAGGGGCCGTACGGCCCGTGTTCCCCGGGACCGGCCGCGCCGAGGACGACGGCGCCGCCTTTGCTGCGATGCGGGCCGGGATACATCCAAGGCCTCCCCGGTGCTGCGTGCGCGTGCGGTGCGGCCCGGCCCCGGCTCCTGCGCGTCGGGGCCGGGCCGGGTGTGGCTGCCGGATCGACCGTACCCACCGGGCGGGCGACCACGCGGCGAACGGCGAGGACTCCACCCGGCAGGCGTAGCAGCACCCGCAGCTCCGGGCGTGCTCGCGTTGCTCACGGGCCGGGGTGGTTCTTGGCGTGGGGTCCGGCGATGGCGGCGCTGACCTGGTTGGGGCCGCAGATCGGCCGGTCGGGCAGCGCGGCGAGCGCGGCCACCAGATGCGGTGCGGCGCCGCGGTTGCGGGCGTGGGCGGCCAGGTCCGCGGGCCGGGCCGGATAGCGGGCGCCTGCGAGGGCGTGGTGGATGGCCCGGGCGGTCACCTCCGGGGCGTGGGCCCGGGCTCGGCCGGGTGGCGTTGTGCTGCGCGGGGGCGTCGTCTGCGTGCGCTGGAGCGGCGTTCACGGCGGTCACGGCCTCGGTTCGGCGGCGGCCGCCGGTACGGTGCGCTCGGGGAAGAGGTGGGCGGTGCCGGTGAGTTCGAGGAGTCGGCGGACCTGTGTGCTCGCGGTCACCGTGACGGTGGCGCCGGCCTGGGCGGCGATGCGGTGCGCACGGACCAGGGCGTGCAGGCCGGTGGAGTCGCAGAAGGTGATCCGGGACAGGTCGATGTGCAGTTCGGCCGGGTCACTGCGGAGCGCGGTGTCGGCGGCGGTACGCAGCCCGGCGGCGCTGTCGAGGTCGATCTCGCCCGCGGCGACGATCAGCGCGAGGCCGTCCATCACGGCGCAGTGGACGGTGAGGTAGTCCTTGCCCTCGGACTCGCGCGGACGTGCGTGAAGCGGGGTGGTCGGGGTCATCCGGGACTCCTGCCCAACAGGCCCGTGCCTTCCTCGTGCCCCGAGGCCCGGGGCGCATGCTGTGCACGGGCAGGGCACCACGCGCGTCGGCGCGCGCCACCCCTTCCACCATGCACCCCCGCCCCGCGAAAGTCAGGTGGCGACGCGACATCGCCCTGCCGCGTCTGCCTGCGGCTTCGCGACGCAAGGCGCCGCGGGGCGGTGTCGGGACCTCCGCCGGAGAGACGTTGTGAGAGGACGCGCACGGGCCGCGGACCGCGGGCAGCACGGGCAACTCCTCGCGTCGATGGCCGCGTCGACCTGGTCGCGATCAACGCGGACCGCGTGGTGATGGTGTCTGGTTGATCCTCGTGCTGCTCAGCGCAGCACCGGGTCATGGAGAGTCTGTGGAGCCGCTGCGGGGTTCCAAGAACCGGTCCGCGAACGCCGCGCTTCGGTACCCGGCGAAGCCGTCCGGCTCGTCAGGCAGCGGCCGTCCGGTCAGGAACGCGGAACACAGATGCTGCACGAAGGTCACCGCGTCTACGGCGTGTCTCACTCGTTGGTCGTCCGGTGCCGACCGGTATTGCGGAATGCCGGGGTCGGCGAGATTCACCACTTGCATGGCGTTGCGCAAGGGCTCGGCAATGGTGTCGGGCAGCACCTTGTGTTCGCGCCACAGGGTCTGGGCCAGGGGGTCGACTGTCGCGTAGAACTCCGGTGTCAGGCTGCCGCCGTGCGCCCGCACATGGGCGAGTATCGCGTGGTCGGCGTCATGGGCGGCGGTCCAGCACAGCAGAACGCTGTCCCGCTCCCAGGTCTGTCGGTCGTTCTCACGTTGCAGCTCGCGGGCGCGGTCTTCAACCCGGCGGGCGTTGCGGGCCGACCACCACAGCGATGGCCAGCCGACGACCGCGCCGGCGGCTGCGCCGATCACGACTTCGAGCATTGCCGCGGCCTTCCGGAGCCTTCTCGATTCGGTACGCGTCGATCCAGCACGCTTCCCCCCCAGGGTGCTCGTGATCCGGACACAGACCGGCTCGTCCCCTTCGCGCCGGTGCGACGCGGGTGTGCTCGGTCCCGGATGCCAGGAGGCTAGCGGGATGCACGCTTTCGGCGGAGGCAAACGCTGTGCTGGCGGTGAACACGCCCGCAGGGACCCGCTGGGGCAGGGTCGACCGCCCGGTGAACGGTGGTGGCAGATCCACAGCCCGCGTTCGGCAGCCCGCCTGAGAGTGGGCCCGTCGCGCAGGTGCGCGTGGACGACGCCGACGCGCTGCCCGCCTACCCGGCTGTACGACCGGACTCGCCTACCTGCGCGGTGTCTCGCCGCGGGCCTGGGCCGCGCGCCGTGTCGGGGCGCCGCGACAGCACCCCGACCGCGCGGGCCTCCTCGGCGACGTCCCCGAACCGGATCGCGCTCCGGGATCTTCTGCGCGGCCCCTGCACCCCTCTTCGCGCACCGGACCGATGTGCAAGAAGAGGGGATGTCGGGTGAAACTCCGATCGCCACGTGTCAGATATTGCCTGCCCCCCCTATTCATGTCAGGGAAAACCTGACGTCACGTCTGTGGCGGGCCTAGCATGCGGTGATGGCTGCGAACCGCAAACCCGCGTCCACGGCCGCCGCTTCGACGGCGCCGACCGACTACAGCGACCGGGCACTGGCGCGGATCGCGTTGTCGGCCCACGCCGCCACTTTGGCGCGCCGAGCCGCCGCGCTCATCGATCCCTTGCAGGACCCGCCCGCCGATCCGGACGCGACGCTGCTGATCCAGGCCGCGAACCTGGTTGCCCTCGCCGCAGGGGCCCACCGTGCCGCGGTGGTGCACGAGCGGGCACGGGGCGCCGCCTGGTCGGAAATCGGCCGCCAGCTCGGCGTCGCCCGCCAGACCGCCCAGGAACGCTTCGGCTCCGCCGTCGAGGACTGGACACACCGCCTGGCGCAGGACCGCTCTCCCGCCGTGCTTGACCCGACCGTCCTCGGCCGCGTACTCCGCCGCCGCGCGGACTTCGACGCCGTCGTCGATTTCCTGAACCGCGAACGGCACTTCCTGCACCCCACAGGCGACCGGGCGCCGCTGGCGTTCGACGAAACCGCGCTCGCCGACCGGATCGACGAGGTCGCCGCCGGGCGCGACGAAGCCGCCGCGCAGCCCGACACCAGCCCCGACGCCGCCGCGAGGTACCGCGAAAACGCCGCCACCGACCGGCTGTACGCCGCGGAGCTGCGCGCCTACGCCGCGCGCGACGCCGCCGCGCGGGCGGCGTCGGAGGCGGACCGGCCGGTGCGGCTGCTGCCCGAGGACGAGGCCCTGGCCGAGTTGCTGCGCTTGGTCGACGAGCCGTTGCTGTCCCGGCTGCGTCTCGTCGAACCGGACGAGGCTGAGGAGCTCGGGCAGTGGAGGATCCCGGACACCTTCGCGCTGGAGCGCGCGTACAGCGCGTTCGGCCGCGTGCGGGCCGCCTTGCCCGAGCCGGTACGCCGCCCCCGCGAGGGCGACGCATCCGCGAACTGGCTGGTGGCGCCGGACGGCACGCGGACACTGGTCCCGCTCCACGCGGTCTGGATCGACCCGGCCGACCTCGCGGTGCTGTGGCAGGCGCTGGAGGAACTGCGCTCCGCGCTGGCCGACGCACGCGACGACCAACTCACCGAACTGCTCGATCAGGTCTGCGACACCGACAGTGCGAGCCGCGCCCTGGGCCCGGCCGAGCTGGTCGACGCGCTCGCCCGGCTCCTCGCCGTGCTCACCCACGCCCCCGACCCCGAACTGGCCCACGCCCTGCGGGCCCGGGCCGACGGCGACACCCTGGTGCTGGACCCGACCCAGTACGCCGCCTACCGACGCCTCGCCGAGACCTGGACCTTGTTGCTGCGCAGCGGCCGCGAGGGACTGGAGCGCCGCCGATGAACCACTGGGACGCGACGACGCTGGTCGTCCTCGACAAGACCGACGACCAGGGCCAGGGCCAGGGCCAGATCGAGGACGGGCTGAGCCGGCTCGAGGCCTACCTGAGCAAGCGCGCCGACCACCACGACCAGTTCCGCGACTACGATGGATCGCAGCGCAACTCACGCGACGCTGTTCGTCGATGCATCGCAACCGGACCCCGGCAGTGTCGTTGGCCAGTCATGACGTCCGCACACGGCAGGCACCGCCGGGTCGCCGTGCCGAACACCGCCGAACTCACCTTCGATGTCCCTGCTACCGCGACCACCACCGAGGGCGGACCTGCCGCGCAGTTGGCCGCCGCCGACGCGGTACGCGCTGCTGTCGACGCGCTCGGGTTCGCCGAATCCCGCTGAGACGTTCACACCTGGCGCGCCGCGCACGCCGCAGCCCTGGATTTGGTGGTACTCCTGGGCGGGATCGGCCCCGGTGCCGAGGCCCTCCTCAACTCCGCCACCACCCTCGACCACGCGCGCCGTCTAGTCGACACCACCCACGACCGGTACCACTAGAGCTGCTGAGCCCGACGTCCCGGGCATGGATGGGATCGAACCCGACGAAGCTCCCGACCCGGCCGCGCCAAACTGTTCTCGATCCGCGGCCTGACGCGGCCAAGTCGATGGGTCCGGTTTGGAGTTCCGGCCGTTTGGGCGTCACATGCAATGTCGCGACCCGCCTGCGGGCCGCGGTCGCCGCCGGGCATGGCTCCGCTCCGGGGCCGCCACAGGGTCAGCCAATCGTGCCGCCTCGCTCAGGGCCGGCACCGTGATCAGGCATCCGGGGCTTCCCGACGACGGACTGCTCGGGGCGTACTACGCGGCCACGTGCTCGGCAGCGCGGCGGGCTTCGAAGAGGAAGCGGCCGAACTCGACGGCACGGAGGTGGAGCAGAACTTCACCGGCATGGGCCAACTCGTGGAGGCGCTTCGCCAACCGCCTCCGCGCGCGTGCCCCTGACAGTCATGCCGCCGCTCCGCCCCGGAGCGACTCCCGGACAACTGACCGCGTTAAACGCCTGGGTCAGCTTCGTACCCCACCCCCGGGCCATCGCGTACAAGGCGACGAGCGTACGAGGGAGCGTTGCCGCGAGGCACTGACGCACCGGTTCAGGCACGAACGCGGCTAAATATCGGTCAGCTTGCTCCCCCACTCCAGAGTGTCTCTGCGGCTGTGCAGCAGCTCGCACGCTGACAGCGACGCATGGTCCGCTGCGCTCGTAGGGCACCCTGTCTGGCGGGTTGCGGCTACTGCCGAGGTGGGGCCACCCGCATCGACGGTGGCGCCCTTACAGGCAGACTGTGCAGCAGGGTTGGAAGTCACTGGAAGAATCTGCACGTGCAGATGGCAAGAGATTTTCGAGATTGCACGCGCGTTCGGGGATCTTTGCGTAGCCTTCTGCTCCGGGACCACGGAGTGCCGTGGTGTGCCTGGTCGATGGGGCGACAAGCGGCTCATGGAAGCGGAGGGCTGCCCAGGTGGCAGGTGGGAGCGACCCGATAGACGGGCGGCTGCTGGTGGCGTCCGAGTTGCGCCGGGTTCGGGACGACACCGGTCTGACGCAGTCCGAGGCGGCAGACCAACTCAGCTGGTCGGCCTCGAAGATCGCGCGGATCGAGGCTGGGCACGTGGCGGTGTCGCGTACCGACCTGATGGCCCTGTTGTCGGTGTACGCGGTGAAGGGCCAGTTGCGGGATAGCCTGCTTGCCGCCAACGACACCAGCCGCCGGACCCGGACTTGGTGGAGTCGACACAGCCGGGTCCTCAGTCCCGCATTGCAGCAGCTGCTGCGCTTCGAGTCACAATGCGAACTGCTGCGCCAGTATGAACCCTTGCTGATACCTGGGTTGTTGCAGACACGTGACTACGCGCGCGCGGTCATCGGACAGCACACGAGTGATCCGGGCACGGTCGAGACGTTGGTGAAGGTGCGACTGCGCCGGCAGATCGAGGTGTGCGGGCGCCCCGCGCCACCGCTGTTGTGGTTCGCATTGGACGAGGCCGCGGTGCGCCGCGTGGTCGGGTCACCCGAGTTGATGGCCGACCAGCTCGAGCACGTACTGGCCCATGCCGAGAAGGCCCATGTGACGGTGCGCGTGGTGCCGTTCGACGCCGGCGTCCACCCGGGGTTGCGCGGGCCTTTGGCGTTGTACGGACTGCGCGCCGAGCACGGCCGCTTCGTGGTGTATCAGGAGTCGTGGGCAGGTGGGATGTTCACCCGCGACGAGCCCACGGTCGATCATGCCCGGACGGTATTCAACAGGCTCCACGCCATTGCGCTCGACGCCGAGGACAGTGCGGTGTTCCTGCGCGATGTGGTCGGCGAGATGCGCGAGAAGGCCGCCCGGCGCGCCGAGGTCCGAAAGGAGGCCGCGAAGGAGCGGCCGACCGCGACGTTGCCGGCGGGGTGGTCCGCGCGGCCGTGACCCGAGGGACGGCCGCACGAGCTGACGCGGCGGCCGTGTGGTGAGCCGGGGAGTTCCGTGCACCCAAGGGTGCGCATCTTTTCGCGGGAGAGACTCGAAGTGACCACCTCGGCCGGGGCGGCAACACCCGACCCCGCGGACGAACCGCCATCGGACGGCGACCGCGCCTGCGGCACGGCCTCCCCCGCGTGTGCCCCACACCGTGCGACGCGATCACCGCGGCGGGCGCGGGCAGGGGCTTGGCTGCGGCGGCGGTGGGACAACCCTGCGCAGCGCATCGTGCTGGTGCTGCTCGGACTGGTCGCCTTCAGCGGGGTGTTCGCGTCGGCGTGGTCCTTCCTCTCCGAGCAGCCGCGGCATCTGCTGGTGGGCACCGTCGTCGTGGCGGTCACGGCATTGGGTGGCAGGACCGGGGCGCAGCGGTACCGCCGCCGAGGCCAGCGGCCCGGTCGGCGTTGACCTGTCCGTACTGTCTCGGCCATGGCGGTGAGCAGAGATGCGGGCGACCGGCGGGCGAAGGGGCGCTCCCGGCATGGGAGTTATCGGTCTGGATCGGGTGGGGTGGGAGTGGGCCAGTAGCGTTCCAGTAGTGCACCGCCGCACCAGGCCGCGGCGAACGATGTGCCCAGGGTGAGGACCGCAACGGCGAGCAGTCCGGCGGTTCCGAGCCGTCCTGTCACGTGTTGATGCAGCAGTACCCCGCCTGCTGCGACGACTCCGCCGAGCCACACACACCCGATGACCGCGACGGTTCTGCGGGACCAGCGGTGCGCGATGACGGCGGAGGCCTGGCGTTCGGCTGGGCTGCGGGCTGTCACGCATCCTCCCCACGATCCGTGCGTGTCACCACTGTAGGCATCGTCCGCGTGGGTCTTTCCCCGTTTGTCCGCAGATAACGCTAAGCCGGAATAATCCGTCCGCTTCCGCACGATCGAGGTTTCTCCGGATCCGAGTATGGCGAAGCGCGCCCCCGTACGCTTTCATGACGGGCAGGAAAACCTGTTGCCGCCGCGCACACCCTAGCCCGTCCCGTTCCAGGACCGGAAGTACGCCTGGCGCCAATCCCGTCCGCATACTTGTATCACTGAACGACCATGAATCGGGGGCCTCATGGAAACGGCTGCGGAATCAGGACTGCCACGCTGGCGGGTCAGCACCGCGTCGGACCACACCAATTGCGTGCATGTCGGCCGCGGCCGCCACACGGTGCTGGTGAGGGACTCCAAGCGCAGATCTGCCGGCGTGCTCGTGGTCGCCGACGCGGTGTGGGTGCGGTTCGTGACGGCGCTGCCACAGCGGTGATCGACGGAACCGGGCGCCGCGCCCGGGCCGGTCGTGGGCCGATTCTGGTCCGCTTGTGGGCCGGTGGCGGGCGTCCGGCCCCGCCGACATGCACGGCCACGGACGGACCGTGACCCGAACGAGGGATCGCCGAGCCTTCCCCGACGCGGGAGCGCGGAGGCGTCTAGCCTTGCGTTGACACCGGTCCCCTGCGGTACTTCGTGGCAGCGGCCGTCGGCGGCGATCCCCCTGTGACGTCTGCCGGCGTCGCATGCGCGCCTTCGCGTTTTCCGCTCCGATCGGTAGCGTTAATGCGGATCGCTTAACCGCTGGATCTCCCCCGAAATTACCGGACGTGTGCCGGTTCTTCGCGCCGGAGTGCGATCCCGCTCACGTGTCGGGTGCGGCAGCTGCCGTTTACGACGCGAGGTACTCCTGGAGTTCCTTGTGGCAGAACTGGTAGACGCCGCCGTGATCCCGCAGCAGCCCGATATCCGATGCCCACCGCAGGAACGCCAGCAGCCGCCACGGCAGCCGACCGCGCTCCAGCACGAGCAGCACCACGTACCGCACCACGGCCGGGCACGCGGCCAGCCCGAGGCCCGCCCCGAACAACAGGGCCGGCCAGATCGCCGCAGATCCGAACATCAGGCTCCACCACGCCGTTGTCATTGCCGCGCCCACCAGGCCGACCCAGGCCCCGGACAGCAGTTGCGCGCGCAGCACCGCCCCGGGCGCCGGGAGGCGCCTGCGGCGTCCCGCGGGCGCGACGCACACCA
>NZ_JBPKBH010000047.1:0-4384 GCF_051388915.1 Yinghuangia sp. YIM S09857
CGGGCGCATGACGATGGACGACGTCGAACATCTCGTCACCCGCAGCGCGCGCCTGCTGATCGCAGGCGCGGCGGCCGAACGGGACACCTAGCCGTTCGCGCCCACTTCGTCCTCCCGCCCCTTGGCCGGCCCTACAGCGGCATCAAATCCGGTCGCTTGGGTTCGAGCCCGTCCCCGGAGGACTGACCCCGCAGGCGGCGTCCGATCCACGGCACGAGGTGCTCACGCGCCCACTGCACGTGCTCGCGCCGCGCGTGTGCCGCGCTCAACTGCTCGGCCTCCGGCGGCCACGCCGCCTCCGGGTCCTCCTCGACGGGCAGCCCGACCGCACGCGCCGCGTTGAGCGCCACGCGCTCGTGCCCGCACGGCGACAGGTGCAACCGGTCCTCGCTCCACGCCCGCCGGTCCTGCACGGCCTGCATCGCCCACAGGTCGACCACCGTGCAGTCGTACCGCGCGGCGATGACCCGCAGGTGCTCGTTGTACGTCGCCACCTTGCCGCGCAGCAGCTTCAACAGCCCGAGTTCGCGCGTATCGAAGCCGGTGAAGACCAACACGTGCGCACCCGCGGCGCGCAGCTCGGCCACCCCTCGCTCGTACTCCGCCGCCAACCTGTCCGGATCGCCGCCGGGCCGCAGGACGTCGTTGCCGCCCGCGCAGAAGCTGACCAGGTCGGGCCGGGCCGCGACGGCCACCGGGAGCTGGCTGTCGATGATCTGGTGGAGGAGCTTGCCGCGGACCGCGAGGTTCGCGTACCGCAACCCGGGACGGGCCTCGGCGAGCCGCACCGCGAACCGGTCGGCCCAACCGAGCAGCGTCCCGTCAGGCCCGGGGTCGCCGACCCCTTCGGTGAAGCTGTCGCCGATCGCGACATACGACCCGACGGCGCCGAGACCGCGCGGGCTGGGAGGGGCAGGGTGCAGAAAGGGCAGGGGCGCGTCGAGTTCGCGTGCATCGTCGGCCATGTCACGCGATGTTGGCACGCAGTGACCGGGCTACGCGACCGTAGTCACCGCCCCGTCACAGTCGGCAACCGCCAGACCCCAATCCTCTGCCCGAACAACAAACCCCGGATCATGACGGACCGGCGGACTGCAACGTTGGCGAACCGGGTGAAGCGGTTCTCGTGCGGCGTTCCGGGCCAGGACGCGAAGGGCTGAATCCGGTTCCGTCCGCGTCGAACTGGGCTTGTGCAAGGCTCAGACCTGGTCCTGCCGCACGCCGCGGCGTTGTTGGTCGCAGGGCGTAATGGGGGGTGAGATATGGCCTCCGGGCAGCTCCCTCTCCGAGGAGGGCCGTGGCGATGTTCGGTTGTCTCTGACTCCGGCCCCGCCCACCCCCCATGACCGCGGACCCCGAAGGTACTCTGACCGGCCCTGATCACGCGCGATCGACGGTACCGGCGACGTCCGACAACTCCACTCCCCAAGTGGCCCCGGGCGTACGCCCGATCCGGGTTCACGACACCCGCCACACGTGCAAGCCCCTGCCGGCGGCACTCGACGTTCACCCGAGGGTGGCAATGCGGGTCCTCCCGCACAGCAAAGTCGCCGTGCCCCTGGAAAGCTGTACGCCGGTTCCGTCCACAGCGACGCCGAGCGCTGAAGCGGCTGGGCAGGCGCCTCAGCAAGCCGACCAAGTAGATACGGCAGGTTGCCGCGAACACAACAGACCAAGGGCCTGATCCGAATTATCGGATCAGGCCCTTGGGTCGTTGTGGAGCTGAGGGGATTTGAACCCCTGGCCCCCTCGATGCGAACGAGGTGCGCTACCGGACTGCGCCACAGCCCCAACGAGAAAGAAGATTACCACCTTCTGGGGGTGGCTCGTGCACGGGTTATTCAGGGGTGGGTCCGGGGGTGGAGTGGGGTGCGGGGGCGGGCGGTTGTGGGTGTTGGCGGCCGCTTCCGTCGGCATGTCCACCGTCCCGTCGGCGCGCGACAGTGGGACCTCTGCGGTGCGGGGGCGGGCGCGCGGGCGTAGGGGTACTCGACTGTCTGGCCGCCCGCACACTGTTTGTGCGCGCGTGCCTTCGGTGGAACTGGCCTGTGGTGAGCGGCTATTCGTTGCCTGCTCGGGGCCAGTCCTGTTCGTAGGGCGGGTATTGCGGGGCGCGACGGGGGTCTTCGGCGTATTGGTCGAAGAGGGGGGTCGGGTCGGCGGCCACCGGTTCGGGGGTCGCGGGCTCGGGGCGCTCGGGGAGGGCCGGTTCGCCGCGAGGGACGACCGGGGCGGTGACGTACGTGGGCAGCGGGACCGGGACGGGGTCCCAGGCGTCACGGTCGGCCGCGTCCTGGCCGCTGTCGGACTGGAGGGCGGCGATCCACTCGGCGTGGTCGCGCTCGTCGGCGGCGGACCGCCTTCCGGAGCGGGCGCGCGGCTCCTGGGCCGAGGCGGGCGGGGTCGCGCCGCGCGCCTGGCCGGAGCGCGGCGGGGCGGAGCCGTCGGGGGTACGGCGGCGCGCGGGCGGGTCGGGCTGCGGGGTGGCAGTACGGCGCGGCTCGCCGTCGGTCTTGCGGGCGGGCCTCGGAGGTGCGGGGCGCGCGGGCGGCGTCGGGCGCAGTTGGTTGCGGAGGTTGGCCTCGTACCGCCGCCGCTCCTGGACGCGGAGGTACGCGATGTAGCCGGTCAACGCGATGCCGGGCAGGACCGGGGCCCAGATCCAGGCGAGGCCCAGCATGCCGGTGACGACCGCGCCGCCGGTGAAGAGGAGGAACAGGCAGACGACCACGCGGCGGCGGCGCGCGAGCAGCTTGGCCCGGCCGTCCGGGCCCTTGAGGGGTGCGGGCGGCTTGACCGTGACCGCGGGGGCGGTACGGCGGCCCAGGCCGAAGCGGCGGCGCGCCTCGGCGGGCGCCTCCTCCGGCTGCCGAGCGGTCGAGGCAGGGGGCGAGGACGTGTGCGGCGAACGCGCGGCCGGCGAGGTGCCCCGGGAACGGTCGAAGGCCCCGGCGGACGGGCCGGGGCGGCCCGTCTCGTCGACGGGCGCGTGCACCTGGCGGGCTCGCGGGGCCTGGGCGGCGGGGACATCACGGCGTCGCGGCGCGCTGTCGCCCTGCTCGGGAGGCGCCGCGGGTGGCGGCTTCTCACGACCTTGGGTATCGCGTGCGTGGCTGTCGCGGGCGTGGCTCTCGCGTGCGTGCGGATCACGACCCTGCGGATCACGCCCGGTCGTATCGCGGCCTGAAGTGTCACCGCGGGGTGGGGACGGCGTTTGCGGCCCGGTGTTGTCGCGGGTGTCGCGACCGTCGCGCGAGTCGCGAGCATCGCGGCTGTCGCGCGACGGGGTCTCGCGGCCGTGGGGCTCACCCTCGCGGTCGCGCGCGTCCCGGCCGTGGCCGCTCCCCGCCGCCCCGTCCCTGGAATGGCCCTCCGCCCCTCGGCGGCGTTCCCGTGCGGGGGCGTCCAGCGAGACGGACGCGGTGGCAAGGCCGTCGTCGCCGTTGGCGATCATGCGGGCATAGCGGCGCTCCAGGGCGCCGCGACGGGACAGGATCCTGATCGCGGTGGTGAACCGCTCGGTGTGACGGGCCTCGTTGAGCTCGTCCTGCCGGCGGAGCCACATGGGCACCAGATAGGCAGCCCAGGCCCCCACGATCGCTGCGTAGATCAGGCCGCTGCTGCTCACATCGACACGCTAAGCCGGATGGCCCCCGCAATGTTGGAGGATGCCCGGTGTGTCGCACGATCTTCTTTGATGCGTGTGTGACTACTGGGACGGATGTGTCCCGTGTGGTCATACGAATTCCCCCGGGCGGCGCAACGTCCGAGGTCAGCCGCCCAGCAACCCGTGCGACTCGCGGTACACCCGCCATCGCGCCAACAGCCCTTCCGGCACCTCTTCCGCGTTCAACGCGTAGACGAGGTGGTCGCGCCAGTCGCCGTCGATGTGCAGATAGCGCGGGCGCAGCCCCTCCTCACGGAACCCGAGCTTCGCCACGACCCGGCGGCTTGGCATGTTCTCCGGCCGGATGCACACCTCGATCCGGTGCAGCCCGATGCGGAAGAAGCAGTGGTCGGCGGCCAACGCGACGGCGGTCGGCATCACGCCCCGCCCCGCGACGCCCTCGTCGACCCAGTAGCCGATGTGCGCGGAGCTCATCGAGCCCCACGTGATCCCCGCGACGGTGACCTGACCGACCAGGTGCCCGTCGTACAGCACCACAAAGGGCAGCATGCGCCCGGCCGCGGCCTCCGATCGCAGGTACCGCGCCATCTGCCGGAAGGTGGGACGCCGGGCGGCCGGCGAACCGGGCGGCACGGTCGCCTCCCAGCGCCGCAGCCAGTCGCGGTTGCGCGTGTGGACCTCCTGCCACACGTCGGCATCCCGGCCGCGGATCGGGGGGGGGGAAGGGAACGCCTCGGCCGACCCCAACAACCACCC
>NZ_JBPKBH010000047.1:4412-7336 GCF_051388915.1 Yinghuangia sp. YIM S09857
CCTCCTGCCACACGTCGGCATCCCGGCCGCGGATCGGCCGAAGGGCGACGCGCCCTTCGGCCAACTCCACCGGCCAGCCGCGGATCAGGAGTTGCCCCACGGAGGCTGGGACGAGTAACCGCCGCCGCCGAACCCTCCCCCGCCGAAGCCGCCGCCCTGCTGCGGCTGGCCGTACCCGCCCTGGTTGCCGTACCCGCCCTGGCCGGAGAACCCGCCCTGCTGCTGGCCGCCGTAGCCCGCGGCCGGGCCGCCGCCGAAGCCGCCCTGGCCGTGGTCGCCGCCCTGCAACTGCTGGACGGCGTGGACGAGCACCTTGCCCAGCACCGCCATGCCGTCGCGCGCGCCGCCCGCCGAGCCCGGCAGATTGACGATGAGGCTGCGGTAGACCCACTGCGCGTCCTGGACGACCGCCACACCGGCGATGCCGCGCGACAGGGCCGCGGTCGGCACCTTGTCGAAGTTGTACGCGCGGATGGCCTCGGCGATGCCCGGCACCTCGAACGAGATCACCCGGCGCGTCATCTCGGGAGTCTGGTCCATCGGCGTGAGCCCGGTGCCGCCGGTCGTGACGATCACCTCGAAGTGCTGCGACACGGCGTCGCGCAGCGCCTGGGCGACCGGTTCGCCGTCCGGCACCACGACCGGGCCGCGCACCTGGAAACCGAGCCGGGTCAGCTCCTGCTGGATGATCGGACCGCTCTCGTCCCCGTACGTGCCCTGCGCGGCCCGCGTCGACGCGGTGATGACCATGGCTTTCATGAGTCCTGCCTTCCGTCCCCTGGGACCGGCGCGGGCGGGCTCTCCCCGGCCGCCGCACCGGTCGTGTCCCCGTTGTCGGGCGTACTGCCGGGCGTATCGCCGGGCGTTGTGCCGTGCTCGGTGGCCGCCGCGCCGCCGGTGCCGGTACCCGCGCCCGCGCGCGACCAGTCGCCGGACACCCCGCCGGTCTTCTCCTCGACGCGCACGTCGGTGATGACCGCCCCCGGGTCGACGGCCTTGACCATGTCGACGACGGTCAGCGCGGCGACCGAGACCGCGGTCAGCGCCTCCATCTCGACGCCCGTGCGGTCGGCGGTACGCACCGTCGCGGTGATGGCCACCGCGTCGTCCTCCACCACCAGGTCCACCGCCACGCCGTGGATGGCGATCGGGTGGCACAGCGGCACGAGGTCGGGAGTGCGCTTGGCGGCCATGATGCCCGCGATACGCGCGGTCGCGATGGCGTCACCCTTGGGGACGCCCTCGCCGCGCAGCAGTTCGACCACGCGCGGCGACACGCGTACGCGCCCGCTCGCGCGCCCGGTCCGCACCGAGACCTGTTTGGCGGAAACGTCGACCATGCGGGCCGCGCCCGACTCGTCGACGTGCGTCAATGTCTCGCCGCGCACCGTTCTCCCTCTCGTGCCCGTGGGTCCGACGAGGCAACGTTACTTGGGCGGGAGGCCGTGCCGGGGGAACCGGGTGATCGGAGATCGACGGTCTCGGCGGTCGCGGCGATTCGCAGGCTCACAGGTTCTGCGGCTCGGACCTTCTGCGGCTCAGAGATCTGCGGTTCACAGCTTCAGGGCTTCAGGGCTTCAGGGCTTCAGGGCTTCAGGGCTTCAGAGCAGCATGACGTCGACGTCGGCCCCGCGCTCCACCTCGGCGGCCTCCTCCGGCACCACGATCAGCGCGTTGGCCAGTGCCAGGCTGCCGATCAGGTGCGACCCGTGCCCGCCCACCGGCGCCACGGTGCCCGGCTCCGCCGCGTCCTCGGCCGGGGTGTAGCGCGCCCGGACGAACTGCCGCTTGCCCTCCGGTGACCGGAAGCCGCCCTCGCAGCGGGCGCGGACGACAGTGCGGGCCAGTTCCTCGGTGCCCTGCATGCGCAGCAGAGCCGGGCGTACGAAGACCTCGAAGGACACGAACGCGCTCACCGGGTTGCCCGGCAGCGTGAAGATCGGTGTGTCGTCCGGCCCGATCGTGCCGAACCCCTGTGGCATCCCCGGCTGCATCGCGACCTTCTCGAACGCGACCGTGCCCAGGTCCGACAGCACTTCCTTGACGACGTCGTACGCCCCCGCGCTCACACCGCCGGTCGTCACCACGACGTCCGCGCGGATGAGCTGGTCCTCGATCGTGTCGATGAGAGCCTTGGGATCGTCCGCGACGTTCCCCACGCGGTACGCAATTGCACCTGCCTCGCGCGCCGCCGCGGTGAGCATGTAGCTGTTCGAGTCGCGGATCTGGCCCGCGGTCAACGGCCTTCCCGGCGGCACCAGTTCACTGCCGGTGGAGAGGATCACGACGCGCGGCTTGGGGCGTACCCGAATGCGGTCGCGGCCGATGGCCGCGAGGAGGCCGACCTGTGCCGAGCCCAGTTCGGTGCCGCCGGGCAGCACGGTCTGGCCGGCCGCCACGTCGTCGCCGCGCCGCCGGATGTACTGGCCTTCGTCGGGCGAGCGCGTGATCCGCACGGTCGGCATGCCCGCGTCGGTCCACTCGACCGGGACGATCGCCTCGGTGCCCTCGGGAATCGGCGCGCCGGTCATGATGCGCGCGCACGTGCCGGGCTCGATGGGCGAATCCGAGGAACTGCCGGCCGCGATGTCGGCGATGACGTCGAGGACCACCGGGTAGCGCTCACCGGCATCCGCGACGTCGGCGAGGCGCACCGCGTACCCGTCCATGGACGAGTTGTCGAAGGGCGGAAGGTCGCCGGTTGCGGCGACGTCGTCGACGAGCAGGCTGCCGTGCGCGTCCAGGAGCTGGAGTTCGAGCGGTGACAAGGGCGCCACCCGTTCGAGGATTCCGGTCAGGTGCTCCTCGACGCTCTTCATCCCCGCAGCTCCTCGTCGACATACGTTTTCAGCCAGGCCCGGAATTCCGGCCCCAGGTCTTCACGCTCGCACGCAAGTCTGACGATAGCCCGCAGATAGTCCCCG
>NZ_JBPKBH010000048.1:0-5986 GCF_051388915.1 Yinghuangia sp. YIM S09857
CGCGATACCGATGCGCTGCCGCTGGCCGCCCGAGAACTGGTGCGGGTACCGGTTGATGTGCTCCGGGTTCAGGCCGACCAGTTCCAGCAGCTCCTGGACGCGCTTCTTGACCGCGCCGTTGCCGCCCTTGGGCGCCGCCTCCGGGTGGATCGCGTACGGCTCGCCGATGATGTCCGCGACGGTCATGCGCGGGTTGAGCGAGGTGTACGGGTCCTGGAACACCATCTGGATGTTCCGCCGGACCGCCTTGAGCGCCTTGCCGGACACCTTGGAGATGTCCTGGCCCTTGTAGAGCACCTGGCCGGACGACGCCTTCTCCAGGTTCATCAGGAGCTTGGCCACCGTCGACTTGCCGCAGCCCGACTCGCCGACCAGACCCAGCGTCTCGCCCTGGATCAGCTCGAAGTTCACCCCGTCGACGGCCTTCACCGCGCCGACCTGCTTCTGGAACAGGATGCCCTGGGTCAGCGGGAAGTGCTTGACCAGATCGTTCACCTGGAGGATGGGCTCACCGCTGGGTGCCATCACGAGCCTCCGTTGTTGTCGAGCACGCGCTGCGCGAAGTGACAGGCGCTGTGGCGGCCGGGGGCGGCCTCGATCAGCGGCGGCACGTCCGTGCGGCAGATCTCCTCCGCGTACGGGCAGCGCGGGTTGAAGGCGCAGCCGCGCGGGATGCGCATGAGGTTCGGCGGCAGGCCCTTGATCGCGTACAGGTCCTGGCCCTTGAGGTCGAGCCGCGGGATGGACGCGAGGAGGCCCTCGGTGTACGGGTGCGCGGGGTTCGCGTACAGGTCGTGGACAGCCGCCTCCTCGACGATGCGGCCCGCGTACATCACCGCGATCTTGTCCGCGACGTCGGCGACCACGCCGAGGTCGTGGGTGATCAGGATGAGGCCCATGTGGAACTCGCGCTGGAGGTCCGCGAGCAGGTCCATGACCTGGGCCTGCACGGTCACGTCGAGGGCGGTGGTCGGCTCGTCCGCGATGATCAGCTCGGGGCCGAGCGCCATCGCCATGGCGATCATGATGCGCTGCCGCATGCCGCCGGAGAACTGGTGCGGGTAGTCGTTGACCCGCTCGCGTGCCGCCGGGATCTTCACCAGATCCATCAGCTCGATGGCCTTGGCCTTGGCCTCCTTGCGCGACATGCCCTCGTGCACGCGGAACATCTCGGCGAGTTGGAAGCCCACGGAGTAGACCGGGTTGAGCGCGGACAGCGCGTCCTGGAAGATCATCGCGATCTTCTTGCCGCGGATCTTCCGGCGCTCGTCCTTGTTCATCTTGAGCATGTCGCGGCCGTGGAAGCGGATCTCGCCGCCGGTGATCACGCCCGGGGGCATGTCGAGGATGCCCATGATCGTCTGCGCGGTCACCGACTTGCCGGAGCCGGACTCGCCGAGCACGGCCAGCGTCTCGCCGGCCGCGACCGAGTACGACACGCCGTTGATCGCCTTGGCCACGCCGTCACGCGTGCGGAACTCGACGTAGAGGTCGTCGACTTCGAGCAGCGGCGCACCGGGCGGGGCGTCCGTCGGCTCGGGCTTGGTGAGCTGGTTCGTCGTCACTTGTGTTGTCCCCTCCCCCGTCAGCGGAGCTTCGGGTCGAGGGCGTCGCGGACCGCGTCGCCGAGCAGGATGAAGCTGAGTACCGTCACGGACAGGAACAGCGACGGGAAGAAGAGCTGGTACGGGGCGTCGCGCAGCACGTTGGTGGCGGTGCTGATGTCCGCGCCCCAGGAGACCTCGCTCAGCGGCAGGCCGATGCCCAGGAAGGACAGCGTCGCCTCGGCCGAGATGAAGGTGCCGAGCGAGATCGTCGCCACCACGATCACCGGGGCGACCGCGTTGGGCAGCACGTGCCGCGCCAGGATGCGCCCCGTCCCGGCACCGAGGGCTCTCGCCGCCACGACGTAGTCCGAGGATTTCACCGTGATCACCGACCCGCGCATGATGCGGGCGACCTGCATCCAGCCGAAGATGCCCAGCGCGGACACCACCGTCCACACGGTGCGGTCCTGGAAGGCGCTCATGAAGACCAGCGCGGCGAGCAGCAGCGGGATGCCGAAGAAGATGTCGGTGATGCGGGCCAGGACCGAGTCGACCCAGCCGCCGAAGTATCCGGACAGTGCGCCGACGAGGCCGCCCACGACCACGATGATCGCGGTGGTCACCACGCCGACGATGATCGACGCGCGGGCGCCGTAGATCGTCCGCGAATAGATGTCGCAGCCCTGGGTGTTGGTGCCGAACCAGTGGTCGCCCGACGGCTTGAGGTCGGTGCGCGCGATCGGGCAGAAGCGCGGGTCCTGGTCGGTGAACCAGCCCGGGAAGATCGCCATGACGATGAACAGCAGCAGCAGCGTCCCGGCGATGTAGAAGCGGGGGCTGCGGCGCAGTTCGCGCCAGGCCTCGGCCCACGCGCCGCGCGGCTTGTCGAGCTGGCCGGGGGTCTCGGGGCCGGCGTACGCGCCGTTCTTCTCCAAGGTCGTGGCGTCCGCGTCCGCGAGAAAGATGGTGGGTGCTTCCTGGGAGCCGAAGTGCGGCTGCTCCTGGCTGCTGGTGGGCAACTGCTCGCGCTGCCTGTCGTGCTCAGACATACCGGATCCTCGGGTCCAGGACTGCGTACAGGAGGTCGACGATCAGGTTCATCACCAGGTACACGATCACCAGGGCGGCGACCGCGCCGACGACCGTCGCGCTCTCGTGCTTGGTGACGGCCAGGTAGATGAGTCGTCCGACCCCTTCGACGTTGAAGATGCCCTCGGTGACGATCGCCCCGGCCATCAGCGCGCCGAGGTCGGCCCCGAGGAACGTCACCACCGGGATCAGGGAGTTGCGCAGCAGGTGCACGGTGACGACCCGGCGGCGCGGCAGGCCCTTCGCGGTCGCGGTGCGGACGTAGTCGGCCCGCATGTTCTCCGCGATGCTCGTGCGGGTCAGGCGCGCGACGAACGCGAGCGAGAGTCCGCCGAGCACGATGCCGGGCAGGATCAGGTCGCTCCACGTGGGGGTGCCGGGCGTCGCGGTGGCGGGGAACACGTTCCACTTGAGGCCCAGCCAGTACTGGAGCACGTAGCCGAGCACGAAGACCGGGATGGAGATCACGATCAGCGTGGTCACCAGGACGATCGAGTCCGCCAGCTTGCCGCGGCGCAGGCCCGCCAGCAGGCCGGCCCCGACGCCCACCACGATCTCGATGGTGAACGCGACGAGCGCGAGGCGGATGGAGACCGGGAAGGCCCGCTGCAACTCGTCCGCGACCGGGATGCCGCTGAAGCTGGTGCCGAAGTCCCCTTGCAGGAGGCCGGTGAGGTAGTACCAGTACTGGACGATCAGCGGATCGTTCAGGTGGAACTCCTCGCGCATCTGTCTCACGAACACCGGGTCGGCGGCCTTGTCGCCGAACATCGCGGCGATCGGGTCCCCACCGAGCTGGTAGACCATGAAATAGATCAAGAACGTGGTCCCGATGAACACCGGGATCATCTGGAGCAGCCGTCGGATGACGTAACGCCCCATGCCTGGCCTCCTGCTGTCAAGATCGGATTCGGCGCGCCACCTGCCGCGTCTCAGCCGACGCCGTGGAGCACGGCGCCGGCTGAGGCGGTGTTGCGTGATCCCGTACGGGACGGCCCCGTCACACGCGGACGGGGCCGAACCCTCGGGCGCAGGTCACTTGTTGACGGTGACCTCGGTGAACTCCGGGTTGCCGAACACGTCGAACGACACGTTCGAGACCTTGGTCGAGGAACCACCCTTGGTCACGTAGTACCAGAGCGGGATCGACGGGAGGTCCTGGACGAGCTGCTTCTCCGCGTCCTGCCAGAGCTTCAGCGCCTGGGCCTCGTCGGTGGCGCCCTGCGCCTGCTTCGCCAGGTCGTCGAAGGTGGTGTTCGAGTAGCCGGAGTCGTTGGACGCGGCACCCGTGCGGTAGATGTCGTTCAGGAAGTTGTCCGGGAACGGGTAGTCGGCCTTCCAGCCGGTCCGGTACGCCCCGGTCATCTTGTGGCTGGTGATCTCCTCGCGCGCGACGGAGAACTCCGCGTACAGCTTCGGCTCGCACGCGGTGCTGCCCAGCGCCTGGTTGATGCTGTTGCAGACCGCGGTCACCCACTCCTTGTGGGGGCCGTCGGCGTTGGTGGCGATGGTGAACTTGCCACCGGGGATGCCGCCGCCCTCGGCGATGAGCTGCTTGGCCTTGGCCGGGTCGTACTTGCAGGTCTCACCGCAGATGTCCATCTGGCCGGGCACGCCGGGGGCGAGCCAGTCGACGGCCGGCTGCTCCATGCCCTTGTACAGCGCCTTGGTGATGCCCTCGCGGTCGATCGCCATCGAGATGCCCTGGCGGACCTTGGCCGCGCCCGGGGTGCCCCACTGCGCGTCGTACAGCGGGAAGGCGATCTTCTGGATGGAGAGCTGCGGCTGCACGATCGCGCGGTTGCCCAGGTCCGACTGGAAGTTGCCGACCGCCGAGACCGGGATCTGGTCGATGACGTCGAGCTTGTTGTCGCGGAGCGCGGTGTACGCGGCGTCATAGGTCGTGTAGAAGACCAGGCGGACGCCGTCCGACTTCGCCTTGTCGTTGCCCGCGTAGTTGTCGTACCGCTTCACGGTGATCGACTTCTTGCGCTCCCAGCCGCCGTTGGCGGTGTCGAGCTGGAACGGGCCGTTGCCGATCGGGGCCGCGCCGTACTTGTCGGGGTCCTTGTAGAACTCCTGCGGCAGCGGCATGAACGGCGTGTAGCCCATCTGCGCCTTGAACGACGAGATCGGGTGGGTGAGCTGGATCGTGAAGGTGGAGTCGTCCACGACCTTCAGGCCCGACATGGTCTGCGCGGTCGGGTTGCCCTCGGCCGGGTGGACCTGGTCGTAGCCGACGATCGGCTGGAACCACGTCGAGTTGATCTGCTGGCTGGTGCCCAGCGCGCCCCAGTTCCACGCGTCCACGAAGGACTTCGCGTTGACCGGCTCGCCGTTGTGGAAGGTCCAGCCCGGCTTGAGCTTGACCGTCCAGTTGACGTTGTCCGGGGACTCCATCGACTCCGCCATGGCCGACACGGTCTCGCCGGTCTTGGCGTCGTACGTGTACAGACCGCGGAAGAGCATCGACAGCGGGTAGAAGCCGCCGGTCTCGTTCGCGTTCGCCGGCTGCAAAAGGTTCTGCGGCTCGGTGCTGCTGGCCGTGTAGTAGCCGGACGGAGCGCCACCGCTGCCGCCGCTGTCGCTGTCGCTGCCACAAGCGGTGGCCGCGAGCGCGAGCATGCCCACGCCGGCGATCCACTTCACGCGCGTCGTTCCGCGCATGGGTTGCCTCCTCAAGGATCACTTCGGAAGTGAAGTACGACGGGCAACCCGTGGGTGTCCTCGCCGCGGCTGCCCGTTCAGTCGGCGCCCCCTGAGCGCAAGACCGTCTTCCGAGCACAAGCGCATCTACTATCCGTCACCGATTCGCGTACTCCAACCCTTTGGAGTATTGCGGTTTGATCACGCGCTCCTCCCGAGAATCCCGACACGTGGTCGATAGTGCCCCGGAGGTAGCTGAATCAATCGGACACGGTGTACCGCAGCCCGGAGCATACAGTCCGATGAACGAACATCCACACGCCGCCCCTACCTCTCCTCCGGAACCGGAAAACGCTACGGAGAGTGGCGACACCCGAAAGGCCGCAGCGTCTGGCGGGTCGTCAAGTGACGCGCGTAGCATGCCGGGCGCAAAGAACAGGGTGCCACCTCCCTGAGGAGGCGGCACCCTTGGGGCCCGCGTGTCGTCGCTTTGACCGGATCCCTGCGTCCGGTCAGCGGTGCTCGGCGATGCTGCTCAGTGCGCCTGCACCACGTCCCGCACCTCGGCGAAATGGCAGGCGCTCGCGTGCACCGCCGGTCCCTTCAACTGCGCCTTGACCTGGAGCGGAGGCTCTTCCTGCGCGCAGATGTCCTGGGCCTTCCAGCAGCGGGTGCGGAACCGGCAGCCCGACGGCGGGTTGGCC
>NZ_JBPKBH010000049.1:0-3577 GCF_051388915.1 Yinghuangia sp. YIM S09857
TACGGCGGACGCCCTCTCCTCAACGCAGCCTGATCACCCGGCAACCCGGTCAACGTTTCCGGTCACAGCACTAGACGCACTCGGGCGGGTCGCCCGTGGCTCGTCAGCGGTGTGCGTGTCGGCGCCGCGAGGCTGCCACCGCGGCGGCCGCTGCGGCGGTGACGGCGACGACTGGGAGTAGACCACGTACACCAGGTGAGGACGGCCGTTCAGCCACGACCGGCTTCTGACGAAGTGCCGCCGCCAGGATCTCCGCCAGGTGGAGTGAGGTTCGTCCGGTACCGGCCTGTTCGATCCGGGTACGACAGCTGAAGCCGTCCGCGACAATGAGCGTGTCGTCGTCCGCGTTCCGTACCGCGGGCAGCAGCCCGGCCTCCGCGCAGGCCATCGACACGTCGTAGTGCCCTTTCTCGAAGCCGAAGTTCCCGGCGAGACCGCAGCAGCCCTCGTCCAGGACGTCGGCGTCGACGCCCGCACGCTCAAGGAGCCTGCGTTCGGCCTCGAAACCCATCACCGCGTATTGGTGGCAGTGGCGTTGCACCACCGCGCGGGCGTCCACCGCCGGTGGCCGCCAGTCCTCGGAACGTTCGGCAAGCAGCTCTGCCAGGGTCCTGGTCTGTCGGCGCAGCCGTTCGATGTCCGGGTCCTTGGGCAGGAGTTCGGCGGCGTCGGAACGGAAGACGGCGGTGCAGCTCGGTTCCAGTCCGACGACGAGCGTACCTTGCCGCAGGTCCTCGCGCAGGGTGTCGACGGTCCGGCCCAGGACGCGTTTGGCGACGCCGAGCTGGCCGGTGGAGATCCACGTGAGTCCGCAGCACGCCGCCGTCTCGGGCACCTTGACCCGGAATCCGGCGGCCTCCAGCACCTCGACGGCGGCCTTGCCGACCGCGGGTTGGAAGTTGTCGGTGAAGGTGTCCGGCCATACGACGACCTCGCCACGGTGCCCCTCGCCGCGTGAACCGCCGCGCAGACGCCACCATTCGGTGAATCGCTGCTCGGCGAACACCGGGAGGTCACGCTGCGGGGCGATGCCGCCGAGGGCTTTGACGGCGCGCGCGATCCACGGCACCGACGCGAGCGCGTTGACGGTACGGGGCGCGACCGCGACGAGCCTGGCGACCGCGGGCAGCCAGCCCATCGAGTAGTGCGCTCGCGGCCGCGGCCGGCCCGCGTAGTGGTGGTACAGGAACTCCGCCTTGTAGGTGGCCATGTCGACGTCGACCGGACAGTCCGACTTGCAGCCCTTGCAGGCCAGGCACAGGTCGAGGGCGTCACGCACCTCGCGGGACCGCCAGCCGCCGGACAGGGGCGAATCGTTGCGGACCATCTCGAACAGCAGACGGGCCCGGCCACGCGTGGAGTGCTCCTCCTCCCGCGTGGCACGGTAGCTGGGGCACATCACGCCGCCTTCCGTGGAGCGGCACTTGCCGACACCGACGCACCGGGCCGCGGCACGGCTGAACCTGCCGTCGTCGTGCGGGTACGCGAAGACGGTGTCCGGCTCCCAGGGGAGGTACTTGTCGCCGAGGCGCAGGTTCTCGTCGAGCGGGTACGGGAGGACGATCTTCCCGGGATTCATGCGGTTGTCCGGATCGAACAGCCCCTTCAACCGTTCGAAGCCCTCGACCAGTTCAGGTCCGAACATCCGGGTCAGCAGCTCGCCCCGTGCCTGGCCGTCGCCGTGTTCCCCGGACAGCGAGCCCCCGTGGCCGACGACGACGTCGGCGGCCTTCTCGATGAACGCGCGCATCCGGGCCACACCCTCCGCCGACTCCAGGTCGAAGGGGATGCGGGTGTGGACGCAGCCATGGCCGAAGTGTCCGTACACCGATGGCTGTCCGTAGTCGAACTCCTTGTACAGCCGCTTTATATCGCGCAGGTAGGCGCCGAGGCGGTCCACCGGCACGGCGGAGTCCTCCCACCCTTCCCAGGTGTCGGGGCGGCCCGGGACATGGGCGGTGGCACCGAGTCCGGACTCGCGTACCTGCCACAGTTCGTCCATATGGCGTTCGTCGTCGTACCAGGTGTGGCCGACGTCGTGCGGTTTGCCGTCGACGAGTGCCTTGGCTTTGGCGTCGACCTCATCTCGGGTGTCGCCGGTGAAGCTGACCATGAGGTACGCGTCGCCGTCGGGCAGCATGCGCATCGCTTCGGGATTGAGGTGCTTTTTCCGCTCGTACTGGACGAGTTGGTGGTCGATGCCCTCCAACGCGGCCGGAGTGTGTTCGAGCACGGCGGGTACGTGGTCCGCGGCCTCGCAGATGTCGCGGTAGCCCAGGACGACCAACGACGTGTGGGCGGGTACCGGGACCAGTTCCAGTTCTGCCCGAAGCACCGTGACGAGAGTGGATTCTGATCCGGTCAGCAGTCCGGCGACGTCGAAGCCGTGCTCGGGCAGCAGGGAATCGAGGTTGTAGCCGGAGACCCGGCGGGGAATGTCCGGGAACCGCTCGCGCACGAGGTCCGCGTAACGGTCGCGGAGCGCGGCCATGCCCCGGTACAGGTCCCCCCGACGCCCGTCCTGGGTCGACAGCGCGCTCAGCTCCGCCTCGTCCGTCGGTCCGACCCACATACGGGTGCCGTCGTAAGTGAGGACCTCCAGGCGGCGGAGGTTGTCGACGACCTTGCCGTACGCCTGCGCCGTCGACCCGCAGGAATTGTTCCCGATCATCCCGCCGATGGTGCAGTTCGGGTGGGTGGCGGGTTTGGGCCCGTATTGCAGTCCGTGCGGGGCGAGTCGGCGGTTCAGGTCGTCCAGCACGATGCCCGGTTCGACGACGCACCGGCGGTTCTCCGCATCCACGGACAGCAGCCGGTTGCAGTACTTGCTCCAGTCGATCACGACCGCGGTGTTGCAGCACTGCCCCGCGAGACTGGTCCCGCCGCCCCGCGACAGCAGCGGCGCCCCGTGCTCCCGGCACACGGCGACGGCTTCCTCAGCCGCCTCGGTGGTGCGCGGGACCACGACCCCGATCGGCTCCTGGCGGTAGTTGGAGGCGTCGGTCGAGTACGCCGCCCGCGTGCCGGCATCGAACCGGACCTCGCCGTCCACGCGGGCGACCAGGTCCCGCCGCAACGCCTCGACGTCGACGCGCGGCGGCTCACGGCGAACCACAGGCGGCGGCAGGTCGACCGGGCTCACGCCACGCCTCCGCCGGAACCGTGGAAACGACGTACCGCGTAGTACCCGGCCGCCGCGACGCCGGTCACGGCGGCAACCCGACCGACGTGGTGTCGGCTTGCCCACACCTGCGGATCGGCGGTGTGCGCCTCTTCGTCGAAGCCGCCGTGTGCGCCGACGTCCCGTGTTTCGTCAGCGGGCTGAAACAGATTGCCGCGCCCCTCAGGCGCCGGTAGCGCATCCGTCTGCTGCGAGGCGAAACCCGTGCGTGCCAGATACCGGTCGAGCAGCCCTGGTGCGATGGCGTTCGCCGTCACCGTGAGCGCTGTGGACACACCCACCCGGTACTCGCGTCGCCGCGGATGGTCGGCGGCCCGCAGCACGGCCCGGGCGGCCAACTCGGGCTGGTAGATCGGCGGCACCGGCTGTGCGTGCCGCGGCAGGGGGGGGGGGGGG
>NZ_JBPKBH010000049.1:3686-5973 GCF_051388915.1 Yinghuangia sp. YIM S09857
CCACCCGAACTGCGGCGTGTTCACGGCAGGCATCTGCACCATCGTGATCCGAACGTGCGACTTGTCGTGCAGGAGCTCGCACCGTACCGACTCCGTGAAACCCTTGATCGCGTGCTTGGCCCCGCAGTAGGCGCTCTGAAGTGGGATGCCGCGGTACGCCAGAGCGGAACCCACCTGCACGATGACCCCGTGGTCGCGCGGCACCATGCGCTCCAGCGCCTCCCGGGTGCCGTGCACGTAGCCCAGGTAAGTCGACTGCGTGGTCTTGTCGAACTCGGCCGGGGACAGATCGGTGAACCTCCCGAACGCGGAGCTGAAGGCGTTGTTGACCCAGACGTCGATCGGGCCGAACTCCTCTTCCGTGCGCTCGGCTGCCTGCTCGACCTGATCGCGGTTCGCCATGTCGGTGATGAGGGGCAGTGCCCGGCCGCCCGCTTCCCGCACCTCGGCGGCCGCCGCATCGAGGCCCGCGCTGCCGCGGGCGAGAAGGGCCACGCGCGCACCCCGCCGGGCGAACATGCGCACCGTCGCCCGGCCGATGCCCGCGCTCGCCCCGGTCACCACGACGGTCTGCTGCGTCTGCTTCATTACGCGTCCTCACTGCGACGTGCCCGGTTGTCGGCGCCGCGCTGCCGCTGCCGACCGCTCCCCGGTACCCCGCGCGTACGCCCTCACACCCCGCACCCGCTCTGCGTGGTGTCGACGGGGTGCTTGGGGGGAGCCGAACCACACCGGGGAGTTGGGTTTCGTTCGCTTTGACGGACACCGTCGCGCGGCGGGAGGACGGGAGGGCGGGAGGACGGGACGCGGACGGCGGTGCGTTCTCGGCCACGCGCGCGCGAGCCTCACGAGCATGGCGCGGTTGCGGAGGTTGACCGCCCAGTCGATCGGCAATCCGTGCATGCGCCCGCCAAGGCCGCGCAACGGGTGCCAGCCGAACACGACCAGCGTCTCCACGTCCCACGGGGTCAATCGGATGGCGATCCGGGCCGCGCCGAAGGGCGCGGCCCGGGCTTCGAGTTCGAGCCGGTGTTTGTAACGGGTGAGCGGGGCCGCGGCGTCTTGGGGGCGACGGGGTGATCACCCCGAGTCTGGAGCAGGACCGTATGACTGCAATACCCCGTGTACGCCAAGGCCGTCGCCTGCACACGCTTTTGGCCACGACCGCGGTGGCGTCCGCCCTCGCGGTCGGCGGTGCGGTACCGGCCACGGCGGAGGAGGCCGCCGACACGGGCGCAACCCGCTGGACCGCCGGCACGTTCCCCGCCGGGGCCGCCAGCTTGACCGGCGTCACCAAGCCCGACCCGTTCACCACCTGGACCGCGGGCTTCCGGCTCGTCCAAGAGGGCAAGGGCCTCAAGTTCACGCCCGTGGTCTACGCGAAGAGCGACCTCGGCGGCGGTCCGTGGACCGAGGTGCCCACCGCGCCCGGCGAGACCGGTCGGGTCAACGCCATCACCTCGACCTCGGCGAAGGACGCGTGGCTCGTCGGCGACCAGAAGGGCAGGGACCTCGGCGCCGGCATCATGACCCAGCACTGGGACGGGAGTTCGTGGACCGCCGTGGAGGCCCCGACGGCGCCGAACTCCATACACGGCGGCCTGCTCAGCGTGGCGGCGGTCGGTCCCACCGACGTGTGGGCGGCCGGATGGCTTCAGATCCAGGACAGTGTGACCCCCGACCCGGACGGCGGTCCCACGCACGTCGAGTCGCACAGCGAAGGGCTGATCACGCACTGGGACGGGCAGCGGTGGACACGCGTGCCGTTGCCGATGCCGTACGCCGCGTGGTCGTTGAACGCGATCAGCGCGTCCGGTCCGAACGACGTGTGGGCGGTCGGCAACGGCTTGGGCGCGGACGACAGGCCGCTCGTGCTGCACTACGACGGGTCCTCGTGGTCCGTGATGCCGACTCCTGCGTTCGGCGGCCTCTACGGCGAGTTCCACGGCGTGGTCGCCAAGGCCCCCGATGACGTGTGGGCGACCGGACGCAGCGTCCTGGACGAGACGGACAGCGGCCACGCGCTCGTCATGCACTGGAACGGCACGTCGTGGACGCGGATCGACGTGCCTGAGGCCGCGGGGCCGATGTACGGCGCGGCGGCAGCTCCCGGCGGCATCGCGGCCGTCGGCGTGACCGTGGACCGCGAGAACGGCTACGGCCTGCGTGTCATCGGCGACTACGCCTACTCCCTCGGCATCCCGACGAACCAGCCTGACGGCAAGAGCTACTCGCCGTGGTCGGTCGGCGTGGACCGCTGGACGGGCCGGACGGCCGTCGTCGGCGC
>NZ_JBPKBH010000050.1:0-5602 GCF_051388915.1 Yinghuangia sp. YIM S09857
AATTCCGGCGGCGTCCTACTCTCCCACACCCCTTCGAGTGCAGTACCATCGGCGCTGAAGAGCTTAGCTTCCGGGTTCGGAATGGGACCGGGCGTTTCCTCTTCGCCAAGACCACCGGAAAACCATCGAACACAACAACCATGTGTCGAAGACTTCCAGCAACAAGACGTTGCAACTATGGAATTCTCAACTGTGGTTCACACCGAAACCGGTTGCGGTCCGGGAACCACACAGTGGACGCGAGCATCTGAGGACAAGTCCTCGGCCTATTAGTACCGGTCAGCTCCACACATTACTGTGCTTCCACATCCGGCCTATCAACCCGGTCGTCTACCGGGGGCCTTACCAGGTCAACCCTGTGGGAGCCCTCATCTCGAAGCAGGCTTCCCGCTTAGATGCTTTCAGCGGTTATCCCTCCCGAACGTAGCCAACCAGCCGTGCCCTTGGCAGGACAACTGGCACACCAGAGGTTCGTCCATCCCGGTCCTCTCGTACTAGGGACAGCCCTTCTCAAGACTCCTACGCGCACAGCGGATAGGGACCGAACTGTCTCACGACGTTCTAAACCCAGCTCGCGTACCGCTTTAATGGGCGAACAGCCCAACCCTTGGGACCTACTCCAGCCCCAGGATGCGACGAGCCGACATCGAGGTGCCAAACCATCCCGTCGATATGGACTCTTGGGGAAGATCAGCCTGTTATCCCCGGGGTACCTTTTATCCGTTGAGCGACGGCGCTTCCACAAGCCACCGCCGGATCACTAGTCCCTGCTTTCGCACCTGCTCGACCCGTCGGTCTCACAGTCAAGCTCCCTTGTGCACTTACACTCGACACCTGATTGCCAACCAGGCTGAGGGAACCTTTGGGCGCCTCCGTTACCCTTTAGGAGGCAACCGCCCCAGTTAAACTACCCACCAGACACTGTCCCTGATCCGGATCACGGACCCAGGTTAGACATCCAGCACGACCAGAGTGGTATTTCAACGACGCCTCCCCACATGACTGGCGTCACGGGATCACCGGCTCCCACCTATCCTACACAAGCCGAACCGAACACCAATATCAAGCTGTAGTAAAGGTCCCGGGGTCTTTCCGTCCTGCTGCGCGAAACGAGCATCTTTACTCGTAGTGCAATTTCACCGGGCCTGTGGTTGAGACAGTCGAGAAGTCGTTACGCCATTCGTGCAGGTCGGAACTTACCCGACAAGGAATTTCGCTACCTTAGGATGGTTATAGTTACCACCGCCGTTTACTGGCGCTTAAGTTCTCAGCTTCGCCCCGAAAGACTAACCGGTCCCCTTAACGTTCCAGCACCGGGCAGGCGTCAGTCCGTATACATCGTCTTACGACTTCGCACGGACCTGTGTTTTTAGTAAACAGTCGCTTCTCGCTGGTCTCTGCGGCCACCCCCAGCTCAGAGCGCAAAGCTCATCACCAGGACTGGCCCCCCTTCTCCCGAAGTTACGGGGGCATTTTGCCGAGTTCCTTAACCACAGTTCACCCGAACGCCTTAGTATTCTCTACCTGACCACCTGAGTCGGTTTGGGGTACGGGCCGCCACGACACTCGCTAGAGGCTTTTCTCGGCAGCATAGGATCATCCACTTCCCCTCAATCGGGTCGGCATCAGGTCTCAGGCACATGCGGTGCGGATTTGCCTACACCACGCCCTACACCCTTACCCCGGGACAACCACCGCCCGGGCTGGACTACCTTCCTGCGTCACCCCATCGCTCACCTACTACCACCTTGGATCAGCGGCTCCACGTTCCCCCATCGTCCGAAGACTCCGGGAGGCGCTTCACGGCCTTAGCATCAGAGGGTTCAGCGCTGGCGCATCGTAGCGGGTACGGGAATATCAACCCGTTGTCCATCGACTACGCCTGTCGGCCTCGCCTTAGGTCCCGACTTACCCTGGGCGGATTAGCCTGCCCCAGGAACCCTTGGTCATCCGGCGCACACGTTTCTCACGTGTGATTCGCTACTCATGCCTGCATTCTCACTCGTGCAGCATCCACCACTGGCTTCCACCGCGGCTTCACCCGCTGCACGACGCTCCCCTACCCATCCGTGCGCCTGAACCACAAAGGCTTGGCTAATGCACGAATGACACGACTTCGGCGGTGCGCTTGAGCCCCGCTACATTATCGGCGCGGAATCACTTGACCAGTGAGCTATTACGCACTCTTTCAAGGGTGGCTGCTTCTAAGCCAACCTCCTGGTTGTCTCTGCGACTCCACATCCTTTCCCACTTAGCGCACGCTTGGGGGCCTTAGTCGGTGCTCTGGGCTGTTTCCCTCTCGACCACGGAGCTTATCCCCCGCAGTCTCACTGCCGCGCTCTCACTTACCGGCATTCGGAGTTTGGCTGATCTCAGTAACCCGGTGAGGCCCATCAACCATCCAGTGCTCTACCTCCGGCAAGAAACACACGACGCTGCACCTAAATGCATTTCGGGGAGAACCAGCTATCACGGAGTTTGATTGGCCTTTCACCCCTAACCACAGGTCATCCCCCAGGTTTTCAACCCTGGTGGGTTCGGGCCTCCACGAAGTCTTACCTCCGCTTCACCCTGCCCATGGCTAGATCACTCCGCTTCGGGTCTTGGGCGCGCGACTGGGTCGCCCTCTTCGGACTCGCTTTCGCTACGGCTACCCCACACGGGTTAACCTCGCCACACACCGCAAACTCGCAGGCTCATTCTTCAAAAGGCACGCAGTCACGACCACCCGAGACAAAACCCGGATGGCGACGCTCCCACGGCTTGTAGGCACACGGTTTCAGGTACTATTTCACTCCCCTCCCGGGGTACTTTTCACCTTTCCCTCACGGTACTAGTCCGCTATCGGTCACCAGGGAATATTTAGGCTTAGCGGGTGGTCCCGCCAGATTCACACGGGATTTCTCGGGCCCCGTGCTACTTGGGAACAACACAAGCAAGCCGTACAGATTTCGTCTACGGGGGTCTTACCCTCTACGCCGGACCTTTCGCATGTCCTTCGACTACCCATACGGTTTCTGACTCGCCCAGCTGCCGGCAGACAACTGAAGTGCCGTCCCACGACCCCGAATAAGCAACCCCTGCCGGGTATCACACCTACTCGGTTTAGCCTCATCCGCTTTCGCTCGCCACTACTCGCGGAATCACGGTTGTTTTCTCTTCCTGCGGGTACTGAGATGTTTCACTTCCCCGCGTTCCCTCCACACACCCTATACATTCAGGTGCGGGTGACAGCCCATGACGACTGCCGGGTTTCCCCATTCGGACACCCCCGGATCACAGCTCGGTTGACAGCTCCCCGGGGCCTATCGCGGCCTCCCACGTCCTTCATCGGTTCCTGGTGCCCAGGCATCCACCGTGCGCCCTTACTAACTTGGCCACAGATGCTCGCGTCCACTGTGCAGTTCTCAAACAACAACCGGAAACAACAACCTTCTACCGACGCCTACCAGGGACAACCCCAGCGGTTCGCAACGGACGGCTGCAACCGGATGATCCAGAGGGGGACGTACCAGGGCCCCCGCCGTCCACGACTGGACGGAAGGGGCCACCGGGTCCGTTCCCTCAGGACCCAACAACGTGCCCGGCGATCCAGAGCGAACCAACCTCGCGTTCCACGCTCCCGAAGAAGCAGTACTAGCCAGGGGATCCGACCCCGAACCGCCGAATAGTCAACGTTCCACCCTTGAGCTGCCACCCAGACCGCATTCGGGTCTGGCGTGGAACTGTGCTCCTTAGAAAGGAGGTGATCCAGCCGCACCTTCCGGTACGGCTACCTTGTTACGACTTCGTCCCAATCGCTGGTCCCACCTTCGACGGCTCCCCCCACAAGGGTTGGGCCACCGGCTTCGGGTGTTACCGACTTTCGTGACGTGACGGGCGGTGTGTACAAGGCCCGGGAACGTATTCACCGCAGCAATGCTGATCTGCGATTACTAGCGACTCCGACTTCATGGGGTCGAGTTGCAGACCCCAATCCGAACTGAGACCGGCTTTTTGGGATTCGCTCCACCTCGCGGTATCGCAGCCCATTGTACCGGCCATTGTAGCACGTGTGCAGCCCAAGACATAAGGGGCATGATGACTTGACGTCGTCCCCACCTTCCTCCGAGTTGACCCCGGCAGTCTCCTGTGAGTCCCCATCACCCCGAAGGGCATGCTGGCAACACAGAACGAGGGTTGCGCTCGTTGCGGGACTTAACCCAACATCTCACGACACGAGCTGACGACAGCCATGCACCACCTGTCACCGGCCCAAAAGGACCCCGCATCTCTGCGAGTTTTCCGGCGATGTCAAGCCTTGGTAAGGTTCTTCGCGTTGCGTCGAATTAAGCCACATGCTCCGCCGCTTGTGCGGGCCCCCGTCAATTCCTTTGAGTTTTAGCCTTGCGGCCGTACTCCCCAGGCGGGGCACTTAATGCGTTAGCTGCGGCACGGACATCGTGGAATGACGCCCACACCTAGTGCCCAACGTTTACGGCGTGGACTACCAGGGTATCTAATCCTGTTCGCTCCCCACGCTTTCGCTCCTCAGCGTCAGTATCGGCCCAGAGACCCGCCTTCGCCACCGGTGTTCCTCCTGATATCTGCGCATTTCACCGCTACACCAGGAATTCCAGTCTCCCCTGCCGAACTCTAGCCTGCCCGTATCGAATGCAGGCCCGGGGTTGAGCCCCGGGTTTTCACATCCGACGTGACAGGCCGCCTACGAGCTCTTTACGCCCAATAATTCCGGACAACGCTCGCACCCTACGTATTACCGCGGCTGCTGGCACGTAGTTAGCCGGTGCTTCTTCTGCAGGTACCGTCACTTGCGCTTCTTCCCTGCTGAAAGAGGTTTACAACCCGAAGGCCGTCATCCCTCACGCGGCGTCGCTGCGTCAGGCTTTCGCCCATTGCGCAATATTCCCCACTGCTGCCTCCCGTAGGAGTCTGGGCCGTGTCTCAGTCCCAGTGTGGCCGGTCGCCCTCTCAGGCCGGCTACCCGTCGTCGCCTTGGTAGGCCACTACCCCACCAACAAGCTGATAGGCCGCGGGCTCATCCTGCACCGCCGGAACTTTCAACCCCCCACCATGCGGCGGAAAGTATTATCCGGTATTAGACCCAGTTTCCCGGGCTTATCCCAGAGTGCAGGGCAGATTGCCCACGTGTTACTCACCCGTTCGCCACTGATCCCCACCCGAAAGCGGTTCACCGTTCGACTTGCATGTGTTAAGCACGCCGCCAGCGTTCGTCCTGAGCCAGGATCAAACTCTCCGTAGATGCCTACCGGTAATCCGGTCACACAACATACGAAGGAGCCGCGCCCCGCCGGAGGAATAGTCCGGCCAGCGCATGCGTCCCTGCTGTGACCCCCGGCGCTGACAGAGCCGGAGGATTTCGTGTTACCAAAGGAATCCCTACGCAAGACGATCAGGAACCAGGCGGTTCCGTCACACTGCCTCACGCCGGGGTTGTTATTTGGCGTTGACTTTTGGCACGCTGTTGAGTTCTCAAGGAACGGACGCTTCCTTCGAGACCCTTTCACCGGTCTCTCCGGGCGTTACGCTCATCGGTACTGCTGGTTTTACTGGTCTTGCTTTGTCTTGCTTTTCTTTCTGC
>NZ_JBPKBH010000051.1:0-4326 GCF_051388915.1 Yinghuangia sp. YIM S09857
GAAGCCGCCGTCTTCGGCATCACCCACCCCTACTGGATCGAAGCCGTCACCGCCGTCGTCGTCCCCAAACCCGGCGAGAAGATCGACCCCGACGACGTCACCACACACTGCCGCGCACACCTCGCCGGGTTCAAGGTCCCCAAGTACGTCGTGGTCACCGACGCCCTCCCCAAAAACCCCAGCGGCAAAATCCTCAAACGCGAACTCCGGGGCACGTACGCGCACTTGGCGGAATCGGACAACGGCTCCTGACGCGGGCCGAGTCCGACCTGCCACCGCGCTAGAAGGGCTGCACGCCGCCCGGCACCACCGGGCCGCCGCCGGGGGACTTCGCGCGCTGCTGCCACGTGCCGCGGTCGACGACCTCCAGACCGATGATCTCCCACGGCGGCAGGCCCGCCGAGCGGCGGTGTTCGCCCCACAGGCGCAGGGCGAGCGCCGCCGCGTCCTGGAGGTCGCGGGCCTCTTCCCAGTAGCGGATCTCGGCGTGGTCGGCGGCGTAGCGGCCGGCGAGCAGGAACGGGTGGTCGTGGGCGAGGTGTTCGAGAGCTCTGCGTATTTCGTCGGGCGGTACGGCGCCGCCCGCGACGGTCAGGGTGATGTGCCACATCCGGGTCTCCTCGACCCTTATGGGCTCGTCCCGGCCGAGGCCGCCCTCGGGTGTCGAACTCGCCTTCGGGCGCACCGACGGTGCGGCCTCCCAGGGCAGTTCCCTGCCGCGTCCCTGCACTGGTCCGCCTCCCGTCGATGACGCGGGGCGGCTCCCCGGCGGCGTGGTCCCTGCCGCCGGGGCCTGCACAGTGCCGCCCCCGCGTCGCGTGCGTCAGCGGCGCAACAGCACCAGGTCGTCGCGGTGCACGACCTCGCGCTCATACGCCGGCCCCATTTCCCGGGCCAGCTCGTGGGTGGAGCGGCCCAGGAGCCCGGGGAGTTCCTTAGCATCAAAGTTGACCAGCCCGCGGGCGATGATGTGGCCGTTTTCGTCGACAAGGTCCACCGGGTCGCCCGCGACGAACCCGCCCTCCACCGCGGTGATCCCGGCCGGCAGCAGCGACTTGTGCCGCTCGGCGACCGCGTCGACGGCACCGTCGTCGAGCACCAGGCGGCCGCGGGCGGTGGTCGCGTGGGCCAGCCAGAGCAGCCGGTCGGCGCCGCGTACTCCGGTGCGGTGGAAGAAGGTCCCGGTCTGCTTGCCGGTCAGCGCCTCGGACGCGTGCCGCGCGGCGGTCAGCACGACGGGGATGCCCGCGGTGGTGGCGATGCGCGCGGCCTCGACCTTGGTGACCATGCCGCCGGTGCCGACGCCCGCGCGGCCGGCCTTGCCGATCTCCACGCCTTCGAGGTCCGCGGCGCTGCGGACCTCGGCGATGCGGGACGAGGTGTGCCGCACCGGATCGCCGTCGTACAGCCCGTCCACGTCGGACAGCAGCACCAGCAGATCGGCGCGCACCAGGTGGGCGACCAGCGCCGCGAGGCGGTCGTTGTCGCCGAACCGGATCTCCTCGGTGGCCACCGTGTCGTTCTCGTTGACGACGGGCAGCACGCCGAGGTTCAGCAGCCGGTCCAGGGTCTGGTAAGCGTTCCGGTAGTGCGTGCGCCGCGTCATGTCGTCCACGGTCAGCAGCACCTGGCCGACCCGCAGGGCGTACCGCGCGAACGACGCGGTGTAGCGAGCCACCAGCAGGCCCTGCCCGACGCTGGCCGCCGCCTGGGCGGTGGCGAGGTCGCGCGGTCGGCGGTCCAGTCCCAGCGGCGCGAGGCCGGCCGCGATGGCGCCGGACGAGACGAGGACTATCTCCGTCCCCTCGGCGCGCTTCGCGGCGATCACGTCGACGAGCGCGTCGACGCGGTCCGCGTCGAGGCCGCCGGCGGCGGTGGTCAGGGAGGACGAGCCGACCTTGACCACGACACGGCGTGCGGAGGTGACGTCCTCACGCCGATCCGGGACTGACATGCGCGCTGCTCCACTCCCCCGGCCCCGGCGGGCCGGGCGTCATTCGTTGCCGAAGGGGTCGAATTCCTCGTACTGGCCGCGGATGGACTCGCGCTCACGGCGGCGCTGCACGGCGGGGCGCTGCTCGTCGAAGCGGTGGTCCTCGCCGCGGCGGCCCAGCATCTCCGCACCGGTCGCCACGGTCGGCTCCCAGTCGAACACCACGCCGGTCTCGTCGTCGCCGATGACGACCTCGGCGCCGGGGCGTGCCCCCGCGTCGAACAGCGCCTCCTCGACGCCGAGCCGGGCGAGCCGGTCGGCGAGGTAGCCGACCGCCTCGTCGTTGGCGAAGTCGGTCTGGCGCACCCAGCGCTCGGGCTTGGCGCCCCGCACGATGAACGCGTCCCCGCGCCGCGTGACGGTGAAGCCGCTGTCGTCGACGGCGGCCGGGCGCAGCACGATGCGGGTCGCCTCCGGCGGCGGGGCGGCGTCGCGGGCCTGCTGGACGAGGGCGGCCATTGCGAAGGACAACTCGCGCAGGCCCTTGTGGCTGACCGCGGAGACCTCGTACACCTTGAGGCCGCGGCCTTCGAGCTCGGCGCGCACCAGGTCGGCGAGGTCGTGGCCGTCGGGGATGTCGGTCTTGTTGAGGGCGACGATGCGCGGCCGGTCGTCGAGGCCGCCGTACGCGGCGAGTTCCGCCTCGATCGTGTCGAGGTCGCTGATCGGGTCGCGACCCGGTTCGAGCGTCGCGCAGTCGAGCACGTGCACGAGCGCCTTGCAGCGCTCCACGTGCCGCAGGAACTCCAGGCCGAGGCCCTTGCCCTGGCTCGCGCCGGGGATGAGGCCGGGCACGTCCGCGACGGTGTAGACGACGTCGCCCGCGGTCACCACGCCGAGGTTCGGCACGAGGGTGGTGAACGGGTAGTCGGCGATTTTGGGGCGGGCCGCGCTCAGCGCCGCGATCAGGCTCGACTTGCCGGCGCTCGGGTAGCCGACGAGCGCGATGTCCGCGACGGTCTTGAGTTCGAGGACGTAGTCGCCGCCCTCACCGGGCTCGCCGAGCAGCGCGAAACCGGGGGCCTTGCGGCGCGGCGAGGCCAGCGCGGCGTTGCCGAGGCCGCCGCGGCCGCCCTGGGCCAGCACGAAGCGCGTGCCGTTGCCGACCAGGTCCTCGACGACCTCCTCCTTGCCGCCGGGCAGCAGGCGCTTGACCACGGTGCCGTCGGGCACGGACAGCACCAGATCGGTGCCGTCGGCCCCGCTGCGGTGGCCGCCCGCGCCGGGCTTGCCGGAGGTGGCCTTGCGGTGCGGCGAGTGGTGGTACTCCAGGAGGGTCGTGACGTTGGGGTCGACGACCAGGGAGACGTCCCCGCCGCGTCCGCCGTTGCCGCCGTCGGGTCCGCCGAGCGGCTTGAACTTCTCACGGTGGACGGAGGCACACCCGTGGCCCCCGTTACCCGCGGCTACGTGCAGAACCACGCGGTCGACGAAGGTGGTCACTTGTACCTCCAGCAGTTTTTGCGGCAAAGGCCGAAGGCGGACCGTGGATCCGGTCCGCCTTCGGGTCGAGCAAGGGGGTCCCTGTGGTCAGGCCGCCGGGACGATGTTGACGACGCGGCGACCGCGACGCGTGCCGAACTCCACCGCACCGGCGGCGAGCGCGAACAGGGTGTCGTCGCCGCCACGGCCGACGTTGGCACCCGGGTGGAAGTGCGTGCCGCGCTGGCGGACGAGGATCTCGCCCGCGTTGACGACCTGGCCGCCGAAGCGCTTCACGCCGAGCCGCTGGGCATTGGAGTCACGGCCGTTACGGGTGGACGATGCGCCCTTTTTGTGTGCCATGTCCTCTACTTCCCGGTCTCGATGCCGGTGACCTTGAGCTGGGTGTGCTGCTGGCGGTGACCCATGCGCTTGCGGTAGCCGGTCTTGTTCTTGTACTTCAGGATGTCGATCTTCTTGCCCTTGGTGTGGTCGACGACCTCGGCCGTCACCTTCACACCGGCGAGGACCCACGGGTCACTCGTCACGGACTCGCCGTCGACCAGGAGCAGCACGGGAAGCTCGACGGTCTCGCCGGCCGCGCTCTGCACCCGGTCGGCCTGGAAGACATCGCCGACGGCAACCTTGTGCTGCCTACCGCCGGCGCGAATGATCGCGTACACCGCGAACTCGCTCTCTGTTCGATCGGAGTCCCTGACGCCAGCCGACCCCGACCGATGCCGGGCGGCCTCCCCCGGGCGAGACGCCGGGAGGTGGGTGCTCAGGAACTTGGCATAAACATGCCGAGGGTCAAGAGTACGGATCGCCTCCGCACCCGGTCAAACCGGGTCCGGGCCACCGGCCGTCACCCGGTCGGCGACGGCGCCGGGCGAGGTGGATCGGGACGGCCC
>NZ_JBPKBH010000052.1:0-4254 GCF_051388915.1 Yinghuangia sp. YIM S09857
GGTCAAGGAGATCCAGTGCGTCACGATCCCCAAGGACGTGCCGCTGACCTCCGCCTGCCTGGTCCCCTGCGGCGTCACGACGGGCGCCGGAGCGGTATTCAACCGAGCCAGTATCCAACCCGGCCAGACGGCCGCGGTGATCGGACTGGGCGGAGTCGGGCTGTCCGCGGTGCAGGCGCTGCGCCTCAAGGGCGCCGGGCGGGTCGTCGGCGTCGACACCGTCCCGGGGAAGTTCGACCTGGCCCGGCAGTTCGGCGCGACCGACTTCGTACAGGCCGGCAAGGGCGTCGACGTCGCGGACGAGATCCGCACCCTCCTGCCCCACAGCGACAATGCACATGTCGGCCCCGCCGGGGCGGGCGGCGTGGACTGGATCTTCGAATGCACCGGTGTTCCGGCGGTTCTGGAGAACGCCCTCGAAGCCCTCGACTGGGGCGGCACGCTGATCGCGGTCGGGCAGCCTTCGCAGACCGCCACCGCGAACATCCGAATCGCCAATCTCCTCCAGTGCGACCGCGGAATCCTGGGTACCCGTGCGGGCGGAATCCGGCCGCACGAGGACATCCGGGCGATCGTCGAGCTCTACCGGCAGGGGAAGTTCGACCTCGACGCCTTGGTGTCCAAGGTCTATCCGTCGAACGCATTCACCGACGTTCTCGACGACATGCACAACGGCCGCATCGCCCGCGGCGTGCTCGCCTTCTGAACGACCTACCCCGAGATGTTGGCGTTGGCACAAGGCCGTGCGTAGGCGCAGCATGCCCGGACGTTCTGCGATTCTCCGTGGAACAGCCCGTCGCCTCTGGTTTGCACGGGGCGGTGCCTGAGAGCTGCCCATGGGCGCGAGACTGCATCTCTCTCGGCCCCCGGGTGTGGCTGGTCCCTCGGCACGGTGCCAACCACCCCCGGACGCTCGTCGACGGCAGCGACGACGAGTGGCCTCAGTCTTCGTGCACCAGGCTCACGTGAACCGCGTCCTCTCCCTCCGCACGGCGTTCGAGGAGGGCGATGCCGTGCTCGACGGTGTCGAGTGTGACGTGCGTGCCGGACATGTTGCGCGCGATGTCGGGATGGTCGGCGAGCAGCCGGACGGCCTGCTCCATCGAGCCCGGGGTGGATCCTGCGCAACCCTGGATGGTGATGTTCTTCAGCGTGATGAGGTCGGTGAGCAGGCCGTCGACCGGGGTGAAGTGCTTGAGGCCGGCGAACGCGATGCGAGCGCCGGACATGCCCGTCAATTCGAGCGAGGTGCGCACAGTCGAGGTGACCGGCGTCAGGTCCATGACCACGGAGGCCATACGTCCGCCGGTCAACTCGCCGACCCTGGCCACGACGTCCTCGGCCTCGGCGTCGATCACCTCGTGTGCGCCCAGTGCCGTGGCCGTCTTCAGACGCAGACCGTCGGCGCCGGTTCCGGTGACGATGACCTGGCTGGCACCGCAGGCCAGAGCGGCGGCCGCGCAGAGAAGGCCCTGATGGCCCGGACCCTGTACGACGACGATGTCGCCCGGCCCCACCCGCACTGACGACACCCAGTTGAGGGAGTTCGCCAGTGGTTCGAAGACGGTCAGCTCCGCCGGCGTCAGTCCCTCGGGCGCCTTCATCAGGTGGGTGTTGGGGAGGAGCCGGAGGTACTCCCCGTAGCCACCCCAGAGGCCGCCCTCGTGGTCCGGACCCATGGTGTAGCCGTACAGCTGGAGATTCGCGCAAAGCCCGACGCCGCCGGCCAGACAGGACGCGCAGCGGCCGCATTTGACGATCTCGTCGACGCAGACCCGATCGCCCTCGGTCACACCCCAGTTGGCTGCCGCCTCCGGTGTCACCGCGGTCAGCCGACCGACGATCTCGTGGCCGGGGATCACCGGGCTGGCCTCACCGGGAACGTGGCTCTGGCCATGGAACTGCATGACATCGCTGCCACACATACCCACAGCCTCCACCTTGAGCACCGCCCCGCCCGCAGGCGGGTCGGGGATGGGGAACTCCCGTACCTCGTAAGAGCCGTTCCCGAGAAAGACTGCCGCCCGTGCCTGGCCGCTCATGATGCGAACTCCTCGAATATACGAACTGTATGTGCGATTATTCGAAAGTTGACGAGGTTGCGCCAGAGGTCGTGAGCAACATCTCCGCAACGGATCGGTGGTGGCGTAATGGTTCGGATGCTTCGGGCGGTTGCGCCCGCGACCACCCGTGTCGGCAGCGTCCGCCGTGTGCGTGGATGCTCCGGCGAGACCGCAGGGAGAGTGACCACATCCGAAGCCGGATGCGAAAGATGGGAAGGGACATGCTCGGCCTCGATGGTGCCCACAGCTCGGAGCCACTGGTGAAGGCCACTCCGTCGCCGCCGACCGACAGGGTTCTCGGCATACTGGAGTTGCTGGCCAGTCGCCCCGAGCAGGCGCTCAGTCTCAGCGACATCGCCCGCGCGCTGGGTATGAACAAGGCCACCTGTCACGCGGTGACCGCCAGTCTCGCCGGCGCCGACTACCTGACTCGCAACCCCATCGACAAGACGTTCATGCTGGGTCCGGCACTGGTGGCGGCCGGACGCGCGGCCGAGAAGGCATATCCGGCCGTCCACCTGGCGAATGCCGAAGTGGTGGCGCTGGCGGAGGAACTCGGGATGCAGGCAACGGCCGCCATCCGCAGCGAAGGCCGGCTGGTGATCGTTGCGCGGGCGGGCACCGGCGCGGAAGCCGCGTCCGTCCGCATCGGCCGCCGGATCCCGCTGGCCCCGCCCTTTGGGGGTGTCTTCGTGGCCTGGGCCGGTCGGGCCGTCATCGATGACTGGGCAACACGCACCGAACGGACCGCTCCGCGCGAGCAATTGCTCGACTCGCTTGCCGCGATCCGGATGCGCGGCTACAGCGTGGAGCGCCTGACCCCGGCTGTGGTGCAGCTGCGTCATGCCCTCGCCGATCTCGGCGACGATCCGCTCGCCGACGGCCTGAGGCCGATGGTGATGGCTTTGCTCGCCGAACTCCGTCAGGCCGAGTACATGCCCGGCGACCTTCAAGACCATGGGCGGCATGCTGTCAGCGCCCTGAGCGCTCCGGTGTTCGATGGCGAGGGTCGCACGCAGATGAACCTTTCGCTGCAACCGCACCGGGAAATGAGCACGCGTGACATCGAGCGCGCCGGGCGGCGCCTGCTTGAGGGCTGCGGCCGAATCACCCAAGCGATCGGAGGGAAGCCGCCTGCGGCCTTCGCGGCACGGACGTAATTATCGTATAGCGTATATTATACGGCCGCCGTGGCTCGCCGTGGCTCGCCGTGGCTCGCCGTGGCTCGCCGTGGCTCGCCGTGCGCGGGCAAGGTTGTGCCCGCCACAAGGCGATCGTCGAAGCATCCCGAGTTTGATACTGATGGGAGACCCCATGCCGCTGGACGGTCAGTACGTCCCCAGTCCGCACAAGTGGGTGCGCGAGCAAGTCGACGCGTACGAAAGCTCCGACGGAGTCGACGGGGCGACCTTCCGGGGCCTGCCTATCGTCGTGCTCACCACCCGAGGAGCCGTCAGCGGTGCCGTCCGCAAGACACCCGTCATGCGTGTTGAACATGACGGCGCGTACGCGCTCATCGCCTCCCAAGGGGGCGCCCCGACGCACCCGCAGTGGTACCGCAACGTGACGGCCGACCGCCGGGTGGAACTCCAGGATGGGCCGAAGCGCCAGGACATGCTCGCCCGTGAGGTGGTCGGTGACGAGAAGGCCCTGTGGTGGACCCGGGCCGTCGACGCATACCCCGAATACGCGGACTACCAGGCCAAAACCGACCGTTCGATCCCCGTTGTCGTGCTGGAGACAGTGCCGGGCAGTCGCTGATCCCGCGGCGTATCCCACCACCGTGGCGTCGGCGGGCGCCACGGCGGTGGGGGCTGTTGGGCACGGCGAAGGCTATTCCCCGATCTGCTTGATCGCGTTGATCGGCAGAACCGTGTGCTTCAGGTCCGGGTTGACCGGGCCGTTGAACGGCGGGTACTTCGGGCCCGGCGCGTTGCGGCGGTAGACCGAGGTGGAGTGCTCCGGGTTCTTGTCGAACTCGGGGATCACGTGGTCCCCGAACAGCTCGATCATTTCGAGGTTCTCGTCCTGGGACATGGTGGCGCTGAGGCCGAAGACCAGTTGGTCGCAGCCGACTTCCTGGTACTGCGCGACCTGCTCGCAGACCTCTTCGGGCGTGCCGCACAGCAGGAACCCGCCGGCGATGAGTTGGTCGAGGAGTTCGTCGCCGCCGAGTGAGGACAGGTCGGTG
>NZ_JBPKBH010000053.1:0-3263 GCF_051388915.1 Yinghuangia sp. YIM S09857
ACGGGTGTGGCGCCGTCGGTGTCGTTGCATATTCCGTGGGACAGGGTCGGGGACTACGGTGCGCTGGCCAGGCACGCTTGTGATCTCGGTGTGTCGATCGGGGCGATCAACTCGAATGTGTTCCAGGACGACGACTACATGCTGGGGTCGGTGACGCACCCGGACGCGCGGGTGCGCCGCAAGGCGACCGATCACCTGTTGGAGTGTGTGGATGTCATGGACGCGACGGGTTCGCGGGATTTGAAGCTGTGGTTCTCGGACGGGACGAACTATCCGGGGCAGGACAGTATCCGTGAGCGGCAGGACCGGCTGGCGGAGGCGTTGGCGGAGGTGTACGCGCGGCTGACGGGTGATCAGCGGGTCATCCTGGAGTACAAGTTGTTCGAGCCGGCGTTCTACACCACCGATGTGCCGGACTGGGGGACGGCGTACGCGCACTGCCTCAGGCTGGGCGAGCGGGCGAAGGTGGTGGTGGACACCGGGCACCACGCGCCGGGCACGAACATCGAGTTCATCGTGGCGTTCCTGTTGCGGGAGGGGAGGTTGGGGGCGTTCGACTTCAACTCCCGGTTCTACGCGGACGACGATCTGATGGTGGGTGCGGCCGATCCGTTCCAGCTCTTCCGCATCATGCACGAGGTGGTGCGTGGGGGAGGGCTGGAGGAGGTGGCGGAGGTGGCGTTCATGTTGGACCAGTGCCACAACATCGAGCCGAAGGTGCCCGGTCAGATCCGGTCGGTGATGAACGTCCAGGAGGCGACGGCCAAGGCGCTGCTGGTGGACGCGGGCGCGCTGGCCGCGGCGCAGCAGGCCGGGGACGTGCTGGGCGCGAACGCGGTGCTGATGGACGCGTACAACACGGACGTGCGGCCGCTGCTGGCCGAACTCCGCGGTGACATGGGCCTCGCGGCCGATCCGATGACCGCCTACGCCGCCTCCGGCTACGCCGAGCGCATCCGCGCGGAGCGGATCGGAGGGACGCAGGCAGGCTGGGGGGCCTGACCGCGGCCGGTGCTCCCATCCCCGGGCGACCTCCGTCTACCGCAGGGCCCATCTCCGGGCAAGTCCCGGTGAGAGCACCCGACTTCCCCGGCAACTACCGTTAAGAGCAACATCCACAACTCCCGGTAAGAGCAACCTCCTTCTCTCCCAAGGGGCATACACATGAAGCCACCGACCAACCCGGCGGTGGAAGCACTGCTGGACCGCTCGCACACGTTGGGCGCCGATCCGCGCAACACGAACTACGCCGGGGGCAACACCTCGGCGAAGGGCACCGACCGCGACCCGGTCACCGGGACCGACGTCGAGTTGATGTGGGTCAAGGGCTCGGGCGGCGACCTGGGCACGCTCACCGAGGGCGGCTTGGCCGTGCTGCGGCTGGACCGGCTGCGCGCGATGGTGGACGTGTACCCGGGCGTCGAGCGCGAGGACGAGATGGTCGCGGCGTTCGACTTCTGCGCGCACGGCAAGGGCGGTGCCGCGCCGTCGATCGACACGGCCATGCACGGCCTGGTCGACGCCGCCCACGTCGACCACCTGCACCCCGACTCGGGGATCGCGCTGGCGACGGCTGCGGACGGGGAGAAGCTGACCGCCGAGTGCTTCGGCGACGCGGTGGTGTGGGTGCCGTGGCGGCGTCCGGGCTTCCAGCTCGGGCTGGACATCGCGGCGATCAAGGCGGCGAACCCGCAGGCGATCGGCTGCATCCTGGGCGGCCACGGCATCACCGCGTGGGGCGACACCTCCGAGGAGTGCCGGGCCAATTCGCTGCGGATCATCCGGACGGCGGAGGAGTTCATCGCGGCGCGGTTCGACGCGGCCGCACACCCGTTCGGCCCCGAACTGCCCGGGTACGCGCCCCTTGAGGAGGGGAGGCGCCGTACCCGGGCGGCGGAACTCGCGCCGCTGATCCGGGGTTTGGCGTCGGCCGACCGCCCGCAGGTGGGGCACTTCTCCGACCCGGACGTGGTGCTGGACTTCCTCTCCCGTGCCGAGCACCCCCGGCTCGCCGCACTCGGCACGTCCTGCCCGGACCACTTCCTGCGCACCAAGGTCGCCCCGCTGGTCCTGGACACCGCACCGGACGCGCCGCTCGACGAGGTGACCGCCCGGCTGCGCGAACTGCACGCGGCCTACCGCGAGGAGTACGCGGCGTACTACACCCGGCACGCGACCGCCGACTCGCCCGCGATGCGCGGGGCGGACCCGGCGATCGTGCTGGTACCGGGGATCGGGATGTTCTCGTTCGGCAAGGACAAGCAGACCGCCCGCGTGGCGGGCGAGTTCTACGTCAACGCCGTCAACGTGATGCGCGGGGCCGAGACCGTCTCGACGTACGCCCCGATCGAGGAGTCCGAGAAGTTCCGCATCGAGTACTGGGCCTTGGAGGAGGCCAAGCTCGCCCGGCTCCCCAAGCCCAAGGCGCTCGCCTCGCGCGTCGCACTGGTGACCGGCGCCGGCAGCGGGATCGGGAAGGCCGTCGCCGAACGCCTGGTCGCCGAGGGCGCGTGCGTCGTGATCGCCGACCTGAACGCGGAGAACGCCGCCGCGGTCGCGGACGCGCTCGGCGGCCCGGACAAGGCCGTCGCCGTCACGGTCGACGTCACCGACGAGGAGCAGATCACCGCGGCGTTCGCCGCGGCCGCACTCGCGTTCGGCGGGGTCGACCTCATCGTGAACAACGCCGGCATCTCCATCTCCAAGCCGCTGCTGGAGACTTCGGCCCGTGACTGGGACCTCCAGCACGACATCATGGCCCGCGGCTCCTTCCTCGTCTCCCGCGAGGCGGCCCGGACGATGCTCGCGCAGGGCATGGGCGGCGACATCGTCTACATCGCGTCCAAGAACGCGGTGTTCGCCGGCCCGAACAACATCGCCTACAGCGCGACCAAAGCCGACCAGGCCCACCAAGTCCGGCTGCTGGCCGCCGAGTTGGGCGAGCACGGCATCCGCGTCAACGGCGTCAACCCGGACGGCGTGGTGCGCGGGTCCGGCATCTTCGCCGGCGGCTGGGGCGCCCAGCGCGCCGCCGTCTACGGCGTCGAGGAGGAAAAGCTCGGCGAGTTCTACGCCCAGCGCACCATTCTCAAGCGCGAAGTCCTCCCCGAGCACGTCGCCAACGCCGTCTTCGCCCTCACCGGCGGAGACCTGTCCCACACCACGGGGCTCCACATCCCCGTGGACGCCGGGGTCGCCGCGGCATTCCTGCGCTGACCCGCCCAGCGCGGCGGGGCGGGCGCGGATCCGGACCCCTGGGGACC
>NZ_JBPKBH010000054.1:0-2927 GCF_051388915.1 Yinghuangia sp. YIM S09857
GATGGACGGGGTGCCGCTGTTCTTGGTCAGGCCCGCCTTGACGGAGCAGACCGGCCAGGCGCCGGGGCCCTGGCCCGCGAGCACCTTCTCGGCGATCGCGATCTGCTGGTCCTTGGTGGCCAGGTCGGCGCGCGGGGCGAACTGCGTGCCGCCGAACTCGCGCCAGGTGGAGCTGGTGAACTGAAGCCCACCGTAGAAGCCGTTGCCGGTGTTGATGGACCAGTTGCCGGTGCTCTCGCACTGGGCGACCTTGTCCCAGGTGCTCACCGACGCGGCGGACGCGCTGGTCGCCCCGATGATCGGGGTGGCGATCGCGGCACCGGTGACACCGGCGGCGACCGCGATGCGCGAGGTCGTGGACAGACGGGTACGGCGATGACGCCCGGTTCCGGACAGCATGAAGCGTTTCCTCTCCCACGCCTGCGAGGTGAGCTGTCGGATTCGGGCTGGAGTTGCCCGGCCGCCCGCTGCGACCCCGGTAGGAGGGTCATCGGTACGGCTTCACCCCTAGCCGTCCTGGTCTGTTGCCAGTCCGGCGCATTTCACCTGGTTCCCCCGCTTCTGCCGTGGTTGCTTCTCAGCTTCCCGTCCCGACCGGCGGCAGAACTAGGCGTTCCGGTGAGAGGGGCCGGTGTGGGGACCGACGCGGAGCACGTTAGGCAGACGGATCCTGAGATCACAAGCGACTCATCGTAAGAACAGGTTTACGACCGTTTTGTGGTGGGCAAGAGGTAACTCCACGTCACATTCGGGCGTCCGAATGTGTCCGAATTCCTACCTTCGGTACCGAGTAACTGACGGTTTGTGAGAAATCGCCACGCTACGCGCACATGCGGTGATCGAACGTCAGATCAGTGTGACCTGTCCGACATTCCGGAGGCGAGATCCGAAATGTCCGACATCAACCTTTGTTCGACAGGTCATCGGCTCGCTTGTCCTTCGATCGGATGACCTGACGGGCGCTTCGCCATCATTCGTCCGGATTATCCGCTCGGTGCACCTCCCCCTCAGGGCCCCGATCAGGGGAATCCTTCGATATCGGGAACCGCGCAGACCTCCCAGGCGTGATCTTGAAGGACGATTTTCTCGGGAGGTCCTCGCGTGTCCGTGTACGCCTTGCCCGCCGCGGCCGAGCCCGCGGTGCCACTCGCCGCCGGGGACAACATCGACGTCGACGTCCTCCAGGGGGTCAACGGCCTCGCCGACGACACGACATGGGCGCACGGCTTCATGGAGTTCATGGGGGAGTACGGCCTGCTCGCCATCCTCGCGGCCCTCCTCGGCATCGCCTGGTTCCGCGCCCGCCGCCGCCCCGACCACGACGTCGCGGTGGCCGGCCTCGTCTGGGCCCCGATCGCCGCCGTCCTCGCCGAGCTGGCCAACATGCCGCTGCGCGAGTGGGTGGACCGCCCCCGCCCCTTCCTGACCCATCCCGACGTCACCGTCCTCGTGCAGGGCAAGGAGGACCCGTCCTTCGCGTCCGACCACGCCCTGCTCACGATGTCCCTCGCGGTCGCGCTGCTCCTGGTCGACCGGCGGCTCGGCGCCATCGCCGTGCTGGTCGCCGTTATGCAGGGCTTCGCACGCCTATATGTAGGAGTGCACTACCCGACGGACATCCTCGGCGGCTTCGCGCTGGGCGCCCTCATCGCCCTCGCCCTGTCGCCGCTCGCGCTGCGCGCCCTGCTGCCGGTCGTACGCGGGGTCGAGTCCACCCCGCTGCGTCCGCTGGTCGTGGCGTCCTCGACCGGCTGACCCACCGCCGCGCCGCGGCTTCCTCCTGACGTAGCCGCGCGTGCCACGCGTGCAACCACGCGGATCCGACCGCCACCGGCCGACCCGCCCGACCCCGCCTCAAAGGGTCAAGATTCCCGAAACCGGACCCAACCACCGGTGCCCGGTGCCAGACTCACCGGGTCCGGTCATCGGATCATCATCCGAGGCGTCACCCCTCCGCGCCCTCCCCGGACAGTCGCTCCTGCGCGCCCACCGTCCCGTGGCGCGCGCACTCCACGACGAGGGGTCCACAGACGTGTCCGCACCAACTCCCGCCACCAGCCGCCGTACGCGCCCGGCAACCGCCGCCACGGCAACCCGCTCCGTCAGGAGCACCCGCGCCGCCGCGTCCGCGCGGGTCTCCGCCGCCGTGCTTCTTCCGGCCGCCGCGCTGGCCGCCCTGCTCGCGGCCGCCGCCCCCGCCCGGGCCACCACCACCCCGGCGCCGACCACGCCGCCCCCGGTCGCCGACTCGGCGCCGAAGGCCTCCGTGCCCACAACCCCCACGGGGCGGCCCGGAAAGGCCGAGGCCGAACGTGTGGAAGCCGCTCTCCGCGAGGTCGTCGACCTCCAGCTCCTCCAACCCACCTGCGGCGAGCGCGGCGCCCTCACCGTCGCCGCGCTCCAGGCGCTGCGCACCATCGGCGTCGAGGTCAAGTCCACCGGACTCCCCAAGATCGACCTCGGGCCGCTCGGCTGGATCGGCATCGGCTCGCAGTACCCCGGCCGCGCCGTCGCCCTCGAACTCCACCTCCTTCCCGCCGGACCCGTACCGGTGAATCTGACGGTCGGGGAGAAGGCCTGCCCGCCGCGCCCGGGAACCCCCGCGCCGCGCACGCCTGCGCCGACGTCGACCGCGACACCCGCCCCGTCCACCCCCGCACCGCCGGCGACGCGGACCCCGGCGGCCTCGCCGACGACCGCCCCGCAACCCGCCGCACAACCCGAACTCGCCCGCACCGGCGGCGGATCGCCGACGTGGCCGTACCTCGCCTCCGGTGCCGGACTCCTGGCCGCAGGCGGTGCGACCGCCGTGGCGGCCGCACGGCGCCGCCGCACCGGCTGACCGCGTACCGCGAAGCTGCGCCGTACGCACGCAGTTGGGTACGGTCTGGTGGAGGCGCTCCGGCCCCGGGCCGCGCGGCGCCTCC
>NZ_JBPKBH010000055.1:0-2441 GCF_051388915.1 Yinghuangia sp. YIM S09857
CCGTCGCCGCCGCCGTCGCGACGGCGCCGAGAGCGGCGAGACCCCCGGCGCCGACGACCCGGAGCGTACGGTCGTCAAGGTCCGCGAGCCGCGTGCCCGCCGGTCCGACCGCGCCGTGGAGGGCGAGGACGCGGGCGACGGCGTGCAGAGCGTCAAGGGCTCCACGCGCCTGGAGGCCAAGAAGCAGCGCCGCCGCGAGGGGCGCGAGCAGGGCCGCCGCCGCGTGCCGATCATCACCGAGGCCGAGTTCCTGGCCCGCCGCGAGGCGGTCGAACGGGTCATGGTGGTGCGGCAGACGGGCGAGCGCACGCAGATCGGCGTCCTTGAGGACGGCGTGCTCGTCGAGCACTACGTCAACAAAGAGCAGGCCACCTCGTACGTCGGCAACGTCTACCTGGGCAAGGTGCAGAACGTCCTGCCGTCGATGGAGGCCGCCTTCGTCGACATCGGCAAGGGCCGCAACGCGGTGCTCTACGCGGGCGAGGTCAACTTCGACGCGGGCTCGCCGCGCCGTATCGAGGCGGTCCTGAAGGGCGGCCAGTCCGTCCTGGTGCAGGTCACCAAAGACCCGATCGGCCACAAGGGCGCGCGGCTGACGAGCCAGGTCTCGCTGCCGGGCCGCTATCTCGTGTACGTGCCCGAGGGCACGATGACCGGCATCAGCCGCAAACTGCCGGACACCGAGCGCGCGCGCCTCAAGACCATCCTCAAGAAGATCGTCCCCGAGGACGCGGGCGTGATCGTGCGCACCGCCGCCGAGGGCGCGAGCGAGGAGGAGCTGGCGCGCGACGTCACCCGCTTGCAGGCGCAGTGGGAGGACATCAAGAAGAAGGCCGCGACGGCCAACGCGCCGGCGCTGCTGTACGGCGAGCCCGACATGACGGTCCGGGTCATCCGCGACATCTTCAACGAGGACTTCACCAAGCTCGTCGTCTCCGGCGACGAGGCGTGGGAGACGGTGCACAACTACGTCTCGCACGTCGCGCCCGACCTGGCCCCGCGCCTGTCGAAGTGGACCGGCGAGGGGGACGTCTTCGCGACGTACCGCGTCGACGAGCAGTTGATGAAGGCGCTCGACCGCAAGGTGTGGCTGCCCAGCGGCGGTTCGCTGGTCATCGACCGCACCGAGGCGATGGTCGTGGTGGACGTCAACACCGGCAAGTTCACCGGCCAGGGCGGCAACCTGGAGGAGACGGTCACCCGCAACAACCTGGAGGCGGCGGAGGAGATCGTCCGCCAGCTCCGGCTGCGGGACCTCGGCGGCATCATCGTCATCGACTTCATCGACATGGTGCTGGAGAGCAACCGCGAACTGGTGCTGCGGCGCCTGCTGGAGTGCCTGGGCCGCGACCGTACGAAGCACCAGGTCGCCGAGGTGACCTCGCTCGGCCTCGTGCAGATGACGCGCAAGCGGGTCGGCCAGGGGCTGCTGGAGGCGTTCTCCGAGACCTGCGACAAGTGCAACGGGCGCGGCGTGCTGGTGCGCATGGACACGCCCGAGCAGAAGTCCGGCGGGTCCTCGCGCCGCCGCCGCGGCAAGGGCGGCGGCGGGGCGAACGGCAACGGCAACGGCGCTCACGAGCACACCCACGACGAGCCGGTCGAGGAGACGGTCGCCGAGGCGGTGGCCGAGGACGCGCCCGAGCCGGTCGAGGCGCTGGAGCCGCTGGAGATCGTCGAGCCGGACGAGACGGTCGACGTCGTCGACGTGGTCGAGGTCGTCGAGCGGCGGGACGCGGACACCGACACGTCCGCGGAGCCCGGCGCGCCGGTCGAGGCCGAGGTCGTCCTCGTGGTCCCGGGCACTCCGGAACCGGTCGCCGGGCAGGGCGAGGAGCCGGTCGAGGCCCCTGGTTCCGAGGCGGCCGAACCGGCGGAGGGAGCCGAGGAGGCCGAGGAGGCGCCGAAGAAGGCCGCCAAGCGTGCCCCGCGCAAGACGGCTGCCAAGAAGACCGCGGCGAAGAAGACGGCGGCCAAGAAGACCGCCGCCAAGAAGTCGACGCGCAAGGCCGCCGCGGAGGCCGAGCCGGAATCCGCTCCCGCAGAGGACACGTCGTCGACGGAGCCCGCCCCGGCAGCGAGCGCGGAGCAGACCGCGGCAGCGGAAGCCCCGGCAGCGCCCGCGGCGCCGTCGGCCGACGAGACGCCCGCCCCGGCCAAGCGCACCCGCAAGGCCCCGCGCCGGGCGACCCGTCCGGCGGGTGCCCCCGCGACCGAGTCGGCGACCGCGGACGCGTCAGAGGGGACGTCCGACAACGGCGCGTCGTCATCCTCGGAGCCGGTATCGGCGGCAGCCCCGGGCAACTAGTGCGGTGATCACAAGCCTTCACCGGTTCTCGCCGCCCAGTACGGCATCCGGGCCTAGCAGCCCTCCCAGGGCCGCGTTGCAGGACCTCGCGAGTACGACGAGTACGAGCTTCGGCCCTGCGCTCGGGAGGGCC
>NZ_JBPKBH010000056.1:0-1653 GCF_051388915.1 Yinghuangia sp. YIM S09857
AGAAGCCGTTGTCGTACCGAACTTGGCGTCGGGTTATAGGACTTGGCTTCTCGTTGGGGTGATTCGGTCGCTGTGGGCGCATGAGAGCAGGGCCTCTTGGAATCTCGGTGGTTGTTGACGCCGAACGAGATGTCCAGGAGGCCCTGTTGCCACGGTTGTACGCGCTCACGGCGGCCGAGTCCAGTTCGACCACCCGGGAGTGTGACTGCCTCGCGCACGTGTACGGGAACGCGGGCGCCCGGCCGGGCCGGGCGCCCGCGTATCCGTCGGACATGACCGACGTCGAGTGGCGCGTAGTCCGCGCGTCGCTGCCGGTGCCGGCGTGGTTGGAGGGCCGGGGCGGGCAGCCGGAGGCGTACTGCCACCGCGAGATGCTCGATGCGGTCCGCTACCTGGTCGACAACGGCGTCAAGTGGCGGGCGATGCCCGCCGATTTCCCGCCCTGGGACCGGGTCTACGCGTTCTTCCGCCGCTGGCGCGACCAGGGCCTGGCCGGCGAACTGCACGACCGGCTGCGCTCGCGCTGCCGCGCCGCGGTCGGCCGGGACCCCGACCCGACCGCGGGGATCGTCGACTCCCAGTCGGTCAAGGCCGCCGCCACGGTCCACGCCGACACACGCGGCTTCGACGGCGGCAAACTGATCAACGGCCGCAAACGGCACATCGTCGTCGACACCCTCGGCCTGCTGCTCGCGGTGCTGGTCACCGCAGCCGACGTCACCGACCGCGCAGCAGCCCGCATTCTGCTCGCGCGGATCCGGGCCCGGCACCGCCGCATCCGCCGGGTCTGGGCGGACGGCTCCTACACCGGCCCTTTGGTCGACTGGGCCGCCGAGGCACTCGGCATCGCCTTGACGGTGGTCCAACGACCCCACGGCGCCCGGGGGTTCACCGTGCTGCCGCGGCGCTGGGTGGTAGAGCGCACTCTGGGCTGGCTGATGCGCTCACGCCGCCTGGCCCGCGACTACGAGACCCTCCCGACCAGCAGCGAAGCGATCGTCCACTGGTCGATGACGATGCTCATGACCCGGCGCCTGGCCCGCCGCGCCGCGGCCCGTCTGCGGGCCGCGGCGTGAACACCCCCGGTTCCGGCTCGGCCAGCCACCCCCGCGCCACCAGCCGCTTCGCCTTCGACCGCACCCCCTCCAGCTTCCCGGGCACCAGCTCCAGCCCCAGCCCGCGGGCCAGGTGCTTCACCCGCAATCCGGCCGCACCCCCGGGAGCGTCCACCAACTCCACGATCCGCCGATAGACCGGCGCCAGCACGTCCACCGACGTCCCGTCCCGCCGATGCGGCACCACCGAACCGGCCACCGCGACCTCGACGACCGGCGGCTCCGGCAGCCCACCTGCCGCTTCCCGCCCGCCCGGCGTGTCGAGGGCCTCCGCCAACTCCACCACCGCGATCACCCGACGTTCCAGCACCGCCTCGGCGTCCCGCAACGCGGCCAGCACCCGATCCGCCTCCGCCCGCAACTCCTCCACCCGCACCCGAGCCGCGGTCTCCCGCTCTTCCAGCAACCCCATCACCGACGGCACCATCAACCCCCACGAGACAGACAACCCGACGCGGTCATCCCTCCCGCACAGCACCGGACTTCATGCCTGACCAGCGGAAACTCAGCGATCACATTCGATAAGACAACGGCTTCT
>NZ_JBPKBH010000057.1:0-1384 GCF_051388915.1 Yinghuangia sp. YIM S09857
ACGCGCGCGGCGTCACGGGCTTGCGGACCTGTTGGCGCGTTCTGCGGTGCGGACTCCGGACAAGACGGCGGTCGTGTTCGGGGCGTTGCGGCAGTCGTTCGCGGAGTTGGACGCTTTGGTCTCGCGGACCGCCGCCGGGTTGGCGGAGCGCGGGGTGGGCAAGGGCGACCGGGTGGTGCTGCTGGCCCGGAACTCGCACGGGTTCGTGGTGGCGTACTTCGCGCTGGCGCGGATCGGTGCGGTCTCGGTGCCGGTGAACTTCATGCTCACCCCGCCCGAGGTCGCCTACGTCCTGGAGCACTGCGGCGCGGTCGGCGTGATCGCCGGCGCGGACCTGGCCGGCACCGCGGACGCGGCGCTGGCCGAGGCCGGCCTGGACGACACCGCGCTGACGGTGCGTGCGGTGATCGGCGAGGCCGACGGCTGGGAGCCGTTCGCCGCGCTCGGCGAGTCGGCGGCCGACTGTCCGCAGGTGGACCTGGACGACGACGACCCGGTGCAGATCATGTACACCTCCGGCACCGAGTCCCGGCCCAAGGGCGCGGTGATGACCAGCCGGAACCTCCTCGCCCAGTACACCACCGCGATCGTCGACGGCGGCATGGCCGCGGACGACACCGAGATCCACGCGCTGCCGCTCTACCACTGCGCGCAGCTGCACTGCTTCCTGACCCCGGACGTCTACCTCGGCGCCACCTCGGTCATCCTGCCCGCCCCCGACGCCGCCACGATCCTGGCGACCGTCGAGGCGGAGAAGGTCACCAAGCTGTTCTGCCCCCCGACGGTGTGGATCGCGCTGCTGCGGCACCCCGACTTCGACACCCGCGACCTGTCCTCGCTGCGCAAGGGCTACAACGGCGCCGCCGCCATGCCCGTCGAGGTCCTCGCCGAACTACGCCGCCGCCTGCCGCAGCTGGCGCTCTACAACTTCTACGGCCAGACCGAGATGTCCCCCGTCGCGACGATCCTCGGACCCGCCGACCAGCAGCGCAAAGCCGGCTCCGCCGGACGCGCCGGCCTCAACGTCGAAACCCGCGTCGTCGACGACCACGACCAGCCCGTCCCGCCCGGCGTGGTCGGGGAGATCGTGCACCGCGGCCCGCACACCATGCTCGGCTACTGGAACGACCCCCAGCGCACCGAAGAGGCCTTCCGCAACCAGTGGTTCCACAGCGGCGACCTCGGCGTCCTGGACGAGGAGGGCTACCTCACCGTCGTCGACCGCAAGAAGGACATGGTGAAGACCGGCGGCGAGAACGTCGCCGGACGCGAAGTCGAAGAAGTCATCCACACCCACCCCGCCGTCGCCGAAGCCGCCGTCTTCGGCATCACCCACCCCTACTGGATCGAAGCCGTCACCGCCGTCGTCGTCCCCAAACCCGGC
>NZ_JBPKBH010000058.1:0-1264 GCF_051388915.1 Yinghuangia sp. YIM S09857
CTAGTGCTGTGACCGGAAACGTTGACCGGGTTGCCGGGTGATCAGGCTGCGTTGAGGAGAGGGCGTCCGCCGTAGCGGACGCCCTTTTCGCTGCGGACGCGGGCGCGTTCGCGGCGCTGGGCTTCGAGGAGTTCGGGGTCGCGGGTGTGGGTGTTGCGCCAGCGCAGGTAGGCGTGCAGCGCGCGGGTCTGGACGGTGTGGTTCGCGTGGTGGGAGTTCGCGATGGTGAACTGCCGCAGCGGTCCGAAGTGCGCCTCGATCGGGTTGGCCCAGGACGTGTAGGTCGGGGTGAAGCACAGTTCGACCCGGTTGCGGCTCGCCCAGTTGCGGATGCGCCAGTTCTTGTGCGCGGACAGGTTGTCCAGGATCACGTAGATCGGGGCGCCGTCGGGGCGGGCCTTGCGGATCGAGCGGAGCGCGGCCCAGGTGTGGTCGATGCCTTTCCGTCGGCGGTTGACGCCCCAGAGGGTGTCGTCGCCGACCGAGTAGCAGCCGTGGAAGTAGGTGATCCCGTGGGTGCGGCGGTAGGTCGCCGGCAGCCGGTCCGGGTGTCCGGCGGGCGCCCAGCCGGATCCGGGGGTCGGTCGGATGCCGAGCGGGCCGAACTCGTCGAACGCGAAGACGCGGTCCGGGAACCGTTCCAGGACGTGCTCGATGCGGTCGAGCTTGGCGTCGAAGTCCGGGTCGTTGGAGTCCTTCCAGGTCTTCGTGCGCTGGAAGGTGATGCCGCGGCGGGCCAGCAGGGTGCGTAACGCCTCGCGGCCGAGGCGTATGACGCGGCCGTGGACTGTGCGGAGGTAGGCGGCGAGTTTGCGGATCGACCAGCGGGTGAACGGCTGGCCGAGCGTGGTCGGGCGCGTGGCGGCCGTCTGCGCGACGAACTCTTCGTCGTCAGGCTCAAGTCGGCGGGGACGGCCTCCCGCCCACCGAGGGTCCAGACTGGCCATGCCCGTCTCGTTGAACCGGTGGACCACGTCGCGGACGGTGTCCTCGTCCGCCTGGACCAGCCGCGCGATCACCGGGACCGTGTTCCCGCCCGCCGACGCCAGCACGATCATCGCCCGACGGAACCGCACCGCGCTCGTCGTCCCGCGACGCACGATCCGCTGAAGCCTGCGCCCCTCGTCCTCGGTCAGCCTGCGGACCTTGACCGGCTCTGCCACCGAACCCCCAAACGCCAGCCGGATATTGAAGACATCCAACCGGCGTCAGGCACCCCGAAGCCAACCGGCAACCCGGTCAACGTTTCCGGTCACAGCACTAG
>NZ_JBPKBH010000059.1:0-1208 GCF_051388915.1 Yinghuangia sp. YIM S09857
CCGTTGTGGAATTTCCACATTTCGCCGTGGTAGTGCCACAGGCTGCGGAAGGCCTCGGGGACCCAGGTCATGTCGAACTGGGGGATCCCGGTGATCTTCAGCGGGCCGAACTTGAAGGTGTCGGGGGACAGTCCGTCGCGGCCGTGGGCCCACTGGCGGTTGTAGCCGCCGTCGGTCAGCAGCCACCCCGACCACGACCACACGTACACCACGACGGCGACCAGCACGACGGACAGCGCCGCGAACGGCAGGTCCCGGCGCAGGACCGCGGTGTAGACGCGCCAGCCGACCGCGCCCGCGGCGCGGCGGGTGCCCGCGTCCCAGAACAGGGTCAGGGCGAGGAAGAGCAGGACGACGGGGACGCCGGACCACTTGGTGCCGCAGGCCAGGCCCATGCAGACCCCGGCGATGATGCGCCAGGGGCGCAGGCCCAGGCCCATGCGGACGGCGCGGTGCGGGTCGATGCCGTCGCGCATGGTGCGGGCGACGCCGGCGCGGGTGTCGTCGCGGTCGATGACCAGGGCGCCGAAGGCGGCCAGGACCCAGAACATCAGGACGAGGTCGAGCAGGGCGGTGCGGGACATCACGAAGTGCAGGCCGTCCAGGGCGAGCAGTACTCCGGCGATGCAGCCCAGCAGGGTGGAGCGGAACAGGCGCCGTGCGATCCGGCACAGCATCAGCACCGAGACGGTGCCGAGCAGGGCGACCATGAAGCGCCAGCCGAAGGGGTTGATGCCGAACATCCACTCGCCCAGGCCGATGGTCCACTTCCCGATCGGGGGGTGGACGATGTAGGAGCCGTCGGGGCTGAGGTAGTCGCCGTAGCTGCCGTTGACGAACGCGTCGTTGGCCTTGTCCTGCTCGCTCAGGTCGCGCCAGGTGCCCTCGTAGCCGTAGTGGACGAGCGACCAGCCGTCCTTGGCGTAGTACGTCTCGTCGAATATCACCGCGTCCGGCTGCCCGAGCTTGAAGAAGCGCAGGAACCCGGCCATCAGCGTCACCAGGACGCACGGCAGCCAGCCGCCCCCGGTGTAGGGGGTGTTGTCGGTGAAGTGCGGGACCAGGCGCTCGCGCAGGGAGACGCGGGGGCGGGGGCGGAAGGAGAACCGCGCGAGCGTACGCGACCACACGTCCGCGTCCGGAGGCGCGGGCGCGGCCCCGCCGCCCCCTTCCGAGGAGCGCTTGCGGGTGGGGTTGTCGGTCGCCAC
>NZ_JBPKBH010000060.1:0-944 GCF_051388915.1 Yinghuangia sp. YIM S09857
CCCCGCGCTGCGGGTGACGAGATGTTCGACGTCGTCCATCGTCATGCGCCCGAACGCCCAGCTGAACAGGGCGCCTTCCCAGGCGATGCCGATGAGGCGGATGAACTCGTCGACGTTCTCCACCTCGTCCTGGACGGCCGCGCGGAACATGTCGTGCATGATCCGGTTGGTCTCGCGGTGGCATTCGCGTACGCCCGGGTCCGACGAACCGAGCGCGTGGATCAGCGCGCCCGCGAGGCGCGGATTGCGGCCCATCGCCCGGCAGGTGTTGGACAGGATCGCTCCCACCCGCTCCGCCGCGTCGCCGCCGCGCGGACGGGCCGCCCGGCTGCGTTCCAGGGACTCGATCCAGTCGAGGTGGGTGGCCGCGAGCAGGTGGTCCTTGGACGAGAAGTGCCGGTAGATGGTCGCCGACGACAACCCGGACATCCGGACGACGTCGCGCATCTGCACGCTGTCGTACCCGCCCTCGGCGGCCAGCGCGCGCGTCGCCTCGATGGCGCGCCGCCGGATGTCGCCCTCTCTGGTGCCCGCCCCCGCGCGGGCCGGAGTCAGATCCATGTCGTCCACCACATGCGGTCCTGCCAGTCGGAGAGCGGGATCGTGGTGCCGGTGTAGATCGGGTAGAAGTAGAGGAAGTTCCAGGCGATGAGGGCGATGAGGGCGACGGCTCCGGCGGTGCCCCAGGCTTTGCGTCGGTGGGTGGCGCCGGGTGGGCCGAGGATGGCGCCGATCATCATGGTGACGGCGAGGGCGATGTACGGGACGAAGACGACGGCGTAGAACAGGAAGATGGTGCGGTCCTGTTTGAACATCCAGGGGCCGAGTCCGGCGGCGAGGCCGCAGAGGATGGCGCCGGCGCGCCAGTCGCGGCGGGCGGCCCAGCGGAAGAGCAGGTAGATCGCGGCGAAGCAGCCCGCCCACCACAGGAACGGCGTGCCGAT
>NZ_JBPKBH010000061.1:0-917 GCF_051388915.1 Yinghuangia sp. YIM S09857
CTAAAGCGTGTTGCACAACGCTGTGAGCTGCGTGTTCAGCTCCGGTTCGGACTGCTTTGGATCACGCTGCGTAGACGAGGTTGTGGAGTTGGGCGACGGCCTGTGCGGCGTGGTGGAGGCCGTCGCCGTGCTGGCGGCAGTCGCGGAGGATCTTCCAGTTCTTCATCCGGCCGATGGCGTGTTCGACGCGTACCCGCACATGTCGGTGGTCGGCATTGTCGTCCTCCTCGGCCGCCAGGAGCGGCCGGCCGGGGCGTTTGCGGTGCGGGACGGCCATGCCGGTGTTGATGTACGCGCCGTCGGCGATCAACGGGACACCGCGGCACTCGTCGGCCAGGCCGCTGGCCCGCCAGGCCTGCGCGTCCGAGCGGTTGCCCGGGACGGGGCGTCCGGTGGCGATCACCAGCCGGGTGTCGGCGTCTACGATGACCTGCACGTTCGCCGAGTAGCGGTAGTTGCGGCTGGACGCAGCGACCTTGCGGTCGCGGACCGGGACGAGGGTGCCGTCCACGATCCACAGCCGGTCCGCGGCCTCGATCGGTCGTCGGACCGGCTCGATCGCGAGCAGCGGACTGAGGCGCTGGACCACCCGGCACACCGTCGCCGGGGAGACCCCGAACAGCGGCGCGATCTGCCGCATCGTCAGGTTCGTGCGGTAGTACACCGCCACCAACAACACCCGCATGTCCAACGGCAAACACCACGGACGACCCGTCCGCGGTCCCTCCCCGCCACGTTCACGGACCACCCTCACCAGCCGTTGAAACCGGCTCATCGGCAAACCCGAGAACGTCTCCACCCAGACACGCTCTACCCGCAACACCCCGCCCATATAAGCGAGATGCCCAGCTCACAGCGTTCTGCAACACGCTTTAGGCCGCGTCTCTCGGATCTTTGTGCCGCTCACGGGGCCGTGA
>NZ_JBPKBH010000062.1:0-851 GCF_051388915.1 Yinghuangia sp. YIM S09857
AGCCAGGCCCGGAATTCCGGCCCCAGGTCTTCACGCTCGCACGCAAGTCTGACGATAGCCCGCAGATAGTCCCCGCGATCGCCTGTGTCGTACCGGCGCCCGGTGAACAGTACGCCGTGCACCGGCCCGCCCGCCCCCGCATCACGCAAAGCCAACTCGCGCAGCGCGTCCGTCAACTGGATCTCCCCACCGCGCCCCGGCGGCGTCGACTCCAACACCGCGAACACCTCCGGATCCAGCAGATAACGCCCGATCACCGCGAACGCACTCGGCGCCGACACCGCATCCGGCTTCTCCACCAGATCCGTCACCCGCACCACATCCGCAAGCTCCGTCGGCTTGACCGCCGCACACCCGTACAAATGGATCTGCGACGGATCCACCTCGATCAGCGCCACCACACTCCCGCCGAGCTGCTCGCGCACCTCCAGCATGCGCGCCAGCAGCGGATCCCGGGGATCGATCAGGTCGTCCCCCAACAGCACCGCGAACGGCTCGTCACCGACATGCGGCTGCGCACACAGCACCGCATGCCCCAGCCCCCGCGGATCCCCCTGCCGCACATAGTGGATCGCGGCGAGCGCACTCGACTCGCGCACGCGACGCAGCCGCTCCGCGTCGCCCTTGGCCGCCAGAGCCTCCTCCAACTCGTACGCCCGGTCGAAGTGGTCCTCCAGCGGCCGCTTGTTCCGCCCCGTCACCATCAACACGTCGTGGAGACCGGCCGCGACCGCCTCCTCCACCACATACTGGATCGCCGGTTTGTCCACAACCGGCAGCATCTCCTTCGGCGTCGCCTTCGTCGCGGGCAGGAACCGCGTCCCCAGCCCCGCCGCCGGGACGACGGCCTT
>NZ_JBPKBH010000063.1:0-680 GCF_051388915.1 Yinghuangia sp. YIM S09857
TGAGCTTGCTTCGCTTTGACGGACACCGTCGTTGTGGTGGTCAGGCCGCGGTGAGTGCGGCTTCGTATTCGACGGGTGTGCGGTAGCCGAGGCTGCTGTGCAGCCTGCGGTTGTTGTACCAGGCTTCGATGTACTCGAAGACCTCGCGGCGGGCGGCGGCTCTGGTGAGCCAGGGCCGGTCGGCTCCGAGGTCGCTTTTGAGGGTCGCAAAGAACGACTCGGCGACCGCGTTGTCCCAGCACACTCCAGTCCGTCCGACGGACAGTCGAATACCGAACTTGCTTGCTGTCAGGGCGAATTCGTAGCTGGTGTATTGGCAGCCGCGGTCCGAATGGAAGATCGTTCCGGGCTTCGGGTGCTGGCGGTGGACGGCGTCGCGCAGGGCGTCGGCGACCAGGGACGTGCGCAGGTGGTCGGCCGCGGCCCAGCCGACGACCTTGCGGGTGGCGATGTCGATGACGGTGGCCAGGAACACCCAGCCCTGGTCGGTCCGCAGGTAGGTCACGTCGCCGCACCAGCGTGTCCCGGCACCGGTCGGGCCGGGGGCGAAGTCCCGGGCGACCAGGTCCGGACGTTGGGCCGCGTGCGGGTCGGGGACGGTGGTGCGGCGCCCGCGTCTGCGGTGCCGGCCAGCCAGTCCGGCCTGGCGCATCAGGCGGGCGACGCGGCGGCGCCCGACC
>NZ_JBPKBH010000064.1:0-621 GCF_051388915.1 Yinghuangia sp. YIM S09857
GTGGGCTTGATCCACTTTGACGGACACCTTGGATGAAGGGCACGCGCCCTCGAGAGGATGTCCATCATGGAGAGCATGGGGAAGAAGAAGCCTCGGCCTCGCCGCTCGTTCACGCAGGAGTTCAAGGCCGAGATCGTCGCGCTGTGCCGCCAAGGCGACCGTTCCGTCGGTCAGGTCGCGAAGGACTTCGACCTGACCGAGACCGCGGTCCGCGAGTGGGTCAGGCAGGCCGAGGTCGACGCAGGCGAACGTGAGGGCCTGACCTCGTCCGAGCGGGAGGAACTGGCCCGGCTGCGGCGGGAGAACGCCCGGTTGCAGCAGGACGTGGAGATCCTCAAGCGGGCCACGGCTTTCTTCGCGAAGGAGACCCGGTGACGGTGCACCCGTTCATCGAGGCGGAGAACGTCGCAGGTCACAGCGTGAAACGCGCCTGTGAACTCCTCAAGGTCTCCCGAGCTGCCTACTACCACCGCCGCACCGCGGCCCCCGGCCCGCGCGCCGTCCAGGACGCGGACCTGACCGAACAGATCACCGGCATTCACGAACACTCGCGTGGCAGCTACGGCGCCCCGCGCGTCCATGCGGTCCTGGTCCGCGGCGGCGCCCGGGTCGGGCGCCGCC